>NZ_BNDS01000007.1:0-174617 GCF_014656545.1 Neobacillus kokaensis | reverse complement strand
AAAAAAGAGCAACGGGTAGCCAATAGGGGTAATTGGCGACCGAGCACAAGAAAAGAAAGAGCAACGGGTAGCCAATAGGGGTTATTGGCGACCGAGCTCAAGAGAAAAAAGAGCAACGGGTAGCTAAATAGAAATAATTGCGAGTAATCCAGTTGATTTTATTTAGGTATATAATAAGTCCATTGTCCATAACCTATTGCCTTATAATGTTCCTTTAAAATCCTTCCAATCATTTTTTTTGACTCTACTATGCCACACCACTCATAAACCAAATTAGTAGTAATCCGAATCCCCGGGAACAGCACCAACAATTCCCTGACACTCCGCACTACAGCATAATCAACCAGCTCTCGATGTCCGCACGTTCCGCACACAATAAAATTATGCTGCACAATGGTTGACCGCGAGTAACACAATTTACACATGATCCTCTTTTCCAACTGCTCATAACCATAAGCCGGCAGCTTCATATTAGATGAGACAGGTTTATGTAAAGAAATCAATTTCCTAGCTAGATCCTCGTGCCTCTTTGTTAATTTAGACGGGAATTCATTTAATTGTTTCATCAAACGTTTTACTTGCGACGGGTATACAATCGGAGAGTCTCGCGGTGCTTGCATGAGGGTAAATTCGGGGTTGATGAAGACAAGGCGGCACACAACTCGAATATCAAATCCAAGATCTTTGAGAAGCCGAAGAAATAATGACTCACATCTCTCTAATTGCAGCAAAGGGTCGGTAACGATATTTCCATTTTTACTATACAGTTTCCCATTTTCATAGTAATAGTCATTCTCATAGTTTTTAACATCAAAAAGATATATAATCCCTTGAAATATGATGGTTGTATCAATTTGAAATTCGATGTCATTCACCTCAAGAAGCAGTCCTTTAATGACGATACCATTGTTTACTAACACATCGGTCAACTGATCAAATTTCAACTCACCATCAAAACCTTTTTCAAGCCTTGCATAATTCCATTTGTCATGTTCGGATAGTTCCATTCGCGCATTTAACAATCGCAAAATAACTAACTCATTTGATATGGGGCGAGGCATAGTAGAAATAGACATAATTCACCATCCTTTTAAAAATTTTATCTACTACTATTCTATAAAAAAACGAAGAGGCAATTTATGAACCTTTTGTTACATTTCTATATCAGCCCATCCTCGTCTGAAAATTGTTCTTAATAAAGGAATCTCCATCCACAATGTAGAATAAATTAGAGGAACAGTCTCATAGAATACTATGAGACTAAAACGCTTTCATTAAAGGAGTGGTTATAGCTATGATGCAAACACCTTTAACGATGACACAAATGATGAAAAGAGCGGAACTATATTTTCCAAAAAAACAAGTCATTTCAAGGACCGCAAGCGGGATTCACAGGTTTACCTATAAGCAAATTGCGGAGAGGACCAAAAGACTTGCGGACAGTCTTACTAAATTAGGAATAGAAAAAGGAGATAAAGTAGGAACACTGGCATGGAATCACCACCGCCATTTAGAAGCATATTTTGCAATTCCGTGTATGAATGCTGTCTTACACACAATTAATATCCGGCTCTCACCACAGCATATATCCTATATCATTAACCATGCAGAAGACAAGGTTCTTCTAGTTGATCCAGATATCCTGCCTTTGCTTGAAAAATGTGGATCAGAATTAAAGACTGTGAAGGCATTTATCGTTATGACTGACGACAATGAACTTCCGGAAACAACACTCTCACCTGTTTACCACTATGAAAAGCTTTTAACCGAAGCAAATCCTAACTACCATTTCCCTGAAAACATCAATGAAAATGACCCGGCTGGTATGTGTTATACATCAGCCACCACCGGAAACCCAAAAGGAGTTATCTATACACACCGAGGCATCGTCCTCCACAGTTTGGCGCTTGGACTTGCAGATGGCGGCGGAATTAGCGAAAGAGATATTGCCATGCCGGTTGTGCCGATGTTCCATGTAAATGCCTGGGGGATTCCTTTTGCAGGTGTATGGTTCGGGTCCACCTTAGTCCTGCCCGGACCGTATTTTACGCCAAAATTATTGGCAGAATTAATAGAAACAGAAAAAGTTACCATAACTGCAGGGGTACCGACCATCTGGCTGGGTTTATTAAAAGAACTTGAATCCGGGTCCTGGGACATGGGCAGCTTACGGGCTGTTTTATGCGGCGGGTCAGCTGCACCGAAAGGAATGATTAAGACATTTGAACAAAAGTATAACATTCCATTTAAACATGCTTATGGTATGACTGAAACAAGTCCGCTTGCCCTCATCTCTACGTTAAAAAGTTACCAAGAGGAGTTAGATCCCGAGGAAAAACTAGAACTGCGGTCAAAACAAGGGACACTTGTTCCAGGCTTGGAAATGAAAATTGTCGGTAAGGATGGCGAAGTTGCTTGGGACGGCAAGGAAATGGGCGAATTATGCCTGCGGGGGCCATGGATTGCCTCTAAGTATTATAAGGATGAACGGACATTGGATGCATTCCATGATGGCTGGCTCCACACCGGGGATGTGGTTAGCATTGATGAAGAAGGTTTTGTTAAAATTGTCGACCGTACCAAGGATTTAATTAAGAGCGGCGGTGAATGGATTTCATCGGTGGATTTGGAAAATGCGTTAATGGCACATGAAGCGGTATTTGAGGCAGCGGTTGTAGCTGTCCCTCATGATCAATGGCAGGAGCGTCCATTTGCCTGTGTTGTGTTAAAGGAGACATTTAAAGGAAAAACAACAAAGGGAGAGTTATTAGATTTTTTAAAACCGCAGTTTGCGAAATGGTGGATCCCGGATGATATTCTCTTCCTTGAGGAAATTCCAAAAACATCCGTTGGAAAATTTCTAAAGCGCACACTGCGTGAACAGGTACAAAAGGAAGTTCATAAATAAATTAATAGAATAGGACAAGAGCTCATCCTGCTTGTCCTATTAACTATTTGCAAAATAGTTCATAAATTATGTCTCTAATACTTTTATTTCATATATAATATAATTGAAAAATTATGGGAGGGGAAGAAATGCCAGCCAATTATGTAACCGATAAGGTAAACGTGAAGGTAGATGGCCGGGTCGCAACTGTTGAATTGAATCGACCTGAATCATTAAATGCAATGGACATAGACATGATTAAGGGGCTTGTCTGCAGACTAAAGGAAATAGGAGATTCGGATGATGTTGATATTGTTGTTATAACTGGAAAAGGGAAAGCATTTTCCGCCGGCGGCGATATTAAAACGATGCTATCTAATTCGGATCCATCCGAATTTTATCCGGTAATGGAATGTATTAATGAACTTGTCATTACTCTTTACAGCCTGCCGAAGCTAACCATTAGTGCAGTTACAGGGGCTGCAGCTGGATTAGGCTTTAGTTTAGCGCTGGCGACCGATTATATTATCGCTGACAAAGACAGCAAGCTGGCAATGAATTTTATTGGAATTGGCTTAATTCCTGATGGGGGAGCACATTTCTTTTTAGAAAAACGATTAGGGGAAACAAGGACAAAGCAGGTTATATGGGATGGTAAAGTGATGACTTCAGAGGAAGCGTTTTCACTGGGGCTGATACAAGAAGTAGCGGATGGCGAACTGCAGGATGCTGTACATATTAGAGTTACAGATTGGCTAAGCCGGCCTGTGCAGGCAATGATTAAGACGAAAAAGATTTTAGCCGAAAAGAACCGTCCGCAATTATTAAAACTATTAGAACTAGAAAAATACGGGCAGCAGAAAATGCGTGAAACTCAGGACCACCAAGAGGGAATCAAAGCATTTATTGAAAAAAGGAAACCAACATTTATTGGAAAATAAAATGGAAGGGCGCATAAATGAATTATGCGCCCTGTTTCATTAAAAAATTTATGCATGAAACAACAGCAGCTTACCGCTAGGAGATGTGCAGCGGTGAGTTTTTTCTAATAAATTTTTTTCTGCCAAAAGCTTTTCTCCTAGTTCTTTGGCTGCATCATCATTATCAGCCTGGAAGGATTCATCGATAATTTTTTCTCCATTTGCTTCAAATGCTGTTAATTTGTATATTTTCATTTTTAAAAACCCCCTTTTTTAAAGACTATTACCCTTATTTTTGCACAATTCTTTAAATTGTGCAAAAGGGAAATTAAAACCATAATATGGTATATTTATGGGTAGAAGGAAAGGAGTGAGGAGTTTGGTTCTGAAACTGAAACAAGTAATGAAACGGTTTGGACAATTTACTGCTGTTAACAATTTATCACTAGAGATTCCGGAGAAAGAGATATTCGGTTTTTTAGGAGCAAATGGTGCCGGTAAGACAACTACATTTCGAATGATATTAGGATTGCTTGATACGAGCGGAGGAAAAATCAGCTGGGACGGGCTGCCGCTAAATTATTCAACGAGTCATATAGTCGGCTATCTTCCCGAGGAAAGAGGGCTATACCCAAAATTAAAAGTCCGGGACCAGATTGTCTATTTAGCAAGATTAAGAGGGATGGAGAAAACAGAAGCTTTAAGGGAATTACGATTCTGGCTGGAAAAATTTAAAGTACCAGAATACGAGAACAAAAAGGTGGAAGAACTGTCCAAGGGGAATCAGCAAAAAATTCAATTTATTGCTGCCGTGATACATAAGCCGAAATTATTAATTCTTGATGAGCCGTTCAGCGGACTCGATCCAGTGAATGTTGAACAATTAAAAGATGCCGTTATAGCATTAAAAGAAAATGGGACCACGATTGTGTTTTCAAGTCATCAAATGCATCATGTGGAGGAGCTGTGTGAACATTTATGTATTATGCATAAAGGAAGACCAGTTGTTCACGGATCGTTAAAAGAGATAAAACGATCATTTGGAAAAAAGAATCTGATCATTCATGCCGATTTCCCGCTGCAATCGTTACAAGATTTTCCTGGTGTTGTAAAGGCAAGGCTGACAATGGAAGGGGTTCTCTTACAAATCGAAAGCGAAAAGGTGGCGGAAAGTATCTTAAAGCAGATTGTTGGGAAAGGATTCATTCGGAAATTTGCCTTGGAAGAACCGTCTCTGAACGATATTTTTATCGAGAAAGTAGGTGACTCGTATGAATAGTTTTTGGATTATTTTATTCCATACCTACTTAAACAAATTGAAAAGTAAATCTTTTATTATTACAACGATATTGACAGTTGTAATTGTCCTCGGTCTTACAAATATCAATAATATCATTAATCTTTTTGACAAGAGCGGCGGGAAGGAGACAGTTGCTGTCCTAGATGAAACGGGCAGACTTTATGAACCATTTAAACAGCAGATTACTGCTATTAATAAAGATATTAAACTTACTAACTATAATGGAAGTGATAAAGAAGCAGAAAAGGATGTGGAAGCTGGGGATTTCGATGCGCTAATTCAGCTGCGTTTTAATGAGGAGCGGCTGCCAGAGGCTACCTATAAAGCTATGAGTATCGCTGATTCATCCTTATTTACTGATCTGCAAACAGGCCTTCAGCAGCTAAAAACCATGCAATCAGCCACCAAAATAAATTTAACCGAAGCACAGCTGCAAAAACTGTATGAGCCGGCAGCTTTTGAAAAAGTGGCTCTAGAGAAAAATGCAAAATCAGAAGAGGAACTGAATCAGGCGAGGGGTCTAGTATATATTCTGTTATTTATCATTTATTTTTCTGTCATCATGTATGCCAATATGATTGCGATGGAAGTGGCAACGGAAAAGTCATCAAGGGTAATGGAAATATTAATTTCAAGTGTCTCCCCAATTAAGCAAATGTTTGCAAAAATTTTTGGAATTGGTTTATTAAGCTTAACGCAGCTGGCGGTATTCTTGATTGTCGGCTATTATTCACTAACAAGCAATATGGAATCTTTAAAAGACGGATTTTGGGGAGTTTATGGCTTTGGGGACGTGCCAATCGGAACAATTGTTTATGCGATAGTGTTCTTTATTTTAGGCTACTTCCTGTATGCTACACTTGCGGCATTTTTAGGTTCTTTAGTTAGCCGCATTGAGGATGTCCAGCAAATGATTACACCAATGACCTTAATGGTCGTGGCAGGTTTTATGATTGCGATGTTTGGGCTCGGGAAGCCGGATGCTCCGTTTATTACGATTACTTCCTTTATTCCATTTTTTACGCCAATGATTATGTTCCTAAGGGTCGGTATGCTGTCAATACCAATCTGGGAGGCAATGCTTGGTATTGCCGTCCTAATAGGGACCATTGTTGGTTTAGCGATTTTTGGCGCTCGTGTATACCGAGGCGGCGTATTAATGTACGGAAAGTCCAACTCCTTTAAAGATATTAAAAAAGCACTGCAATTAACGAAAAATGAATAGAAAAAGAGAACCTCTGTCATTTGCAGAGGTTTTTTGTATAAGAACGTGCATTCGTATTTACAAAGTGCTACAATATAGAAAAGAACTGATGAGAGGAAATTTTAATGAAGAAATTTTCATTTATCCATGCTGCTGACCTTCATTTGGACAGTCCGATGGTCGGCTTGAAATCATTACCGGAACCTATTTTTAAAAGGATAAAAGAGAGCACCTTCACTGCTTTAAAAAGATTGACAGCCGCGGCGATTGAACAGCAGGTAGACTTTGTCATTCTTGCGGGAGATTTATATGATGGAGAAGACCGCAGTTTACGGGCACAGTCCCGCTTTCGTGCAGAAATGCTGAAGCTTAAAGAAAAAGGAATTCCCGTTTATGTTATTCATGGAAATCACGATCATTTAAACGGTACATGGGTTGATCTTGAGATGCCGGTGAACGTTCATGTGTTTGGCACTGAAGTAGAAACAAAAGTATTACATACAAAAAATGGGACAGTGGTTGGACTTTATGGTTTTAGCTATCCAACTAGAAATGTGTTTGAGAGGAAAATAGATGATTATCGGAAGCTGGATGGAGCTGATTTTCATATTGGTATTCTTCATGGCAATGAAAGTTCAGGAAGCGAGCACGATAACTACGCACCTTTTTCAGTGAAAGACCTGCAGGAGAAAGATTTTGACTATTGGGCATTAGGTCATATTCATAAAAGAACAATTCTATCGGAAGACCCTCCAATTATCTATCCTGGCAATATTCAAGGAAGAAGTCGAAAGGAAACTGGGATTAAGGGCTTTTATCATGTCAGCTTGAACGAAATAGAGGCAAAACCAAGTTTTATAGAATCCTCTGATATTGTTTGGAGAGAAGCGGAAATTGATGCCGCATCAGCAGGGACCTTTCATGAGGCAGTACAATTATGCAGGGAAGTAATGAATCAGATTCGTGACGAAGGAAAGGGAACTCTGCTAACCATTCATTTGAAAAATATGGAGTTGGATGATTACCTCGAAAAAAACAGTCTAAAGGATAACCTGTTAGAGCTTCTAGTGGAAGATGAGCAAGAGGAGGATTCCTTTGTATGGGTCGTTGAGCTGTATATTTCAGAACGAAAGATGCTTGATAAGGAACAATTGAAAACAGAAGCAAGCTTCTATGGTGAGCTTTTTCAAACAATTGAGCATTATGAAAATTTTGACCGCGCTATGTCCCCTTTATACGGACATTCATTAGGAAGAAAGTATGCGGCCAAGTTGTCCAAAGAAGAGGAGCTTGAGCTAATTAACCAAGCGGAAAAATTACTGCTTGATTTGTTAAACAAATAGAATAATAGAAAGGAGTGTATACCGCTTGAAAATTACCGCACTGCATATTTACGGCTATGGCCAATTAGCAGATACCGTGATTGATAACCTAACTGATTTTCAAGTTTTTTATGGTGAAAACGAGGCAGGAAAATCGACGATTATGGCTTTTATCCATGGCATTCTTTTTGGCTTTCCAACAAAGCAGCAATCAGAACTGAGATACGAGCCAAAACATCATACAAAGTACGGCGGGAAAATAAGAATTTATCATGAAAAGATGGGATATGCCGTAATCGAGCGGGTAAAAGGAAAAGCAGCAGGCGATGTAACGGTGTTGTTGGATAATGGAACATTCGGCGGGGAGGAGCTTTTAAAAGAATTACTCGAGAATTTTGATAAGAACCTGTTTCAAGCCGTTTTTTCCTTTAATTTGCACGGACTGCAAAATATTCACCAAATGAAAGGTGAAGAAATCGGAAAATTTCTATTTTCTGCGGGGACTTTGGGAACTGAACGCTTGGCAAAAACAGAAACGATACTGCAGAAGGAGCTGGAGTCCCGCTTTAAGCCGAGTGGGAAAAAGCCTATTCTAAATGGAAAATTACAAGCCCTTCATGAATTAAACCAGGAATTAAAAAAATCAGCTGCAAAAAATAAGGAGTATGAGAATTTAGTTAGAAAAGGTGAAAATCTACAGCAGGAAATCGAACAGATAAATAAGAGGCTCAAGGAAATTCAGGAAAGTATAGAAAAGCTAAATGAATGGTTCAGGATAGAAGCCATTGTAAAGGAAGAGAAAAGGCTTAAAAATGAATTAGGCGAACTGGGGGAGATGGCTAAGTTCCCGGTGAGAGGAATAGAGCGCCTGGAGAAACTGGCTGAGCTTATTCATCCTTGCAATGCCAGGTTGAAAACTATTGGTGAAGTAATGGAACAAACAGAACAGGAGCTAGAATTAATTGTCCCGGATGTGTCTTTCCTTGAAGCGGAGCCTGAACTGTCAGCACTGCTGGATCAGGTTCCTATTTATGAGCAATTGAAGCTGGAAAAACAGCAATATGAAACAAAGCTGAAAGAATATGAAGAAGAACTTTTAGTTATAAAAGAGAAACTTCACTTGAAGCTAAATGAAGAAGATATTTTCACTATCAATACCAATATTTATATGAAAAACCAGGTAGAAATAGTATCGCTCCAATGCAAAAAGTTAGCTGAATTAAAGCTGGAATTGGATAAGCAGTATCTTCAAGAAAAAAATTCGTTAGAAGAGATTGAAATAGAAATAACTCAAACTGAAAGCCAGTGTTTACCAAAGCGGGAACGGGTACTTCTTGAGGAGCAGGCTTCTGCGCGAAATGACAAGTTGGGTACTGAAGAGGATTTAAAGAATATTAGAGAGAAAATCGACTTCTACGAATTTTTGCTTAAGCAAGACAAGGATGCTAAGGGCAGGCAAAAACTTCAATTTATGATTTTTCAATTAATCCTCTTGGGGCTAATTTTTTACGGGGCAGTTACTAAGCAATTTATTCTACTGTTAATTGGACTGGCGGGAATTGCTGTTATTGCACTATTCATGACCCAAAGCATCAAGCAAAGGAAAGATAAGGATGCCGCACAAAAACTTGAAGCTTTAAAAGAGAAAGAACAACAATTAATGCAGCAGCTGCAATCCGCAAAATATATGGATTTGGCTAAGGTAGAACAAAAATTGGAGCAAGACCGGGAGCTGCGGGAACAGCTAAAATTGCTATCCTTTAAATTGAAACAGCAGCAAGTACAATTTGATAAGGTTATTACAAAATTTGAGACATGGGAATTTGAATCAGCGGAAAATAAGAAAATGCTAAAAACATTAAGTGCGGAGTTACATATTCCCGAAAATATGGCCGCTTTATTTTTAGTAGAAGCATTTCAGTTTATTGAACAATACAAGCCTATTGTTCGCAAGAAGCATCAACTGCTCAAAAGACTGAAAGAGGTGGATGGGCAGCAGGTGAAAATTGAAACCGGCATAATAAGTTATGTTGATCGTTTTTTAACGGAAAATGGAACAAGTCTTCAGCAAGCCGCTTATTTATTACGTAAAAAACTTAAAAGCGAACTCGAAAAGAAAATTAAAAGCCAGGAAATAAAGAAGAAACTAAACGAGCTTAAAATGGAATGGAAACAAATACACCAAGAACTTACGCACCTAAAAGCTGAGTATTTCAAGCTTATAAACTCTGCCAATACTAATTCCGAACAGCAATTCTATGAACTTGGCGAGAAAGCAGAAAAAAGACAGGCTCTTCAAGAACGATTGCAATCATTACAGGGACAGCTGCAATACTCTATCCTTTCTGAACAGGAAAGGGAGAAGTTTCTGCAAATACAGCCGCATGATGAGACAGTGCCGAATTTAAAACGTGAAACACAGCATATAAGAGAGAAATTAAATACTCTTCAGGAGGAACAAGCGGCAATTAAATATGAAATACAAGCATTAGAGGAGGGCGGAGGATATTCAGAGCTTCTGCATAAGTTTAGACAGAAACAATATGAAATAGCTGAGGATGTTAAAGAGTGGGCTGTCTATTCTGTTGCACATGATATTCTAATGAATACGATCGAAACTTATAAAAATCTCCATCTTCCAAAGATGATCATCCAGGCTCAAGAATATTTAGCTTTTCTCACAAATGACAGATACAATAAGATTCATATAAATCCTTCGGGAAGCGGGTTCTTAGTAGAACGGAACGACCACACAATCTTTGAAGCAAATGAATTAAGCCAAGCAACGACAGAACAGCTGTATGTTTCTATTAGGCTGGCGCTGGCGATGACACTTTATCAGAAATATCAGTTTCCAATTATCATTGACGATAGTTTTGTTAATTTTGATTCAGGAAGAACGAGGAAAGTTATTGAGCTGCTGACAAAGCTTGAACGAAATCAAATCCTGTTCTTTACATGTCATGCACATTTATTGCCATTATTTGCAAAGGAAAATGTTCTGAGGCTGGAAAAAGGTGCTGTACAGATAAGTTCATAGGCTGATAGATGAATATGTTATACTTTAAATATGTGAAAGGGCGTGATCAGGTTGGCAAAAGGGATTATGTATCATGAAGTCGGGGAACAAATTGAATTGTTTTTCTTAATTAAGAGTTCAACAAAGGGGATTGCCAGCAATGGGAAACCATTCTTAACGTTGATTCTGCAAGACAAAAGCGGCGATATAGAAGCGAAGCTTTGGGATGTAGGAGAAGAAGAAGAAAAGCTGTATGCGGCCCAGAATATTGTAAAAATCATCGGTGATGTCCAAAACTACCGAGGAAAGAGCCAGTTAAAGATCCGCCAAATTCGCAAGTCAGGTCCGATGGATGGCGTTAAGCTGGAGGATTTCCTTGAGACCGCTCCGCTAAGTCAAGAAGAGATGGTCAGCAAACTGACACAGTATATCTTTGAAATGAAGAATCCGAACATCCAGAGAATTACCCGTCATTTAATCAAGAAACACCAAAATGCATTCTTGGAGTACCCAGCTGCAACCAAAAACCATCATGAGTTCGTTTCAGGGCTCGCCTATCATGTTGTCAGCATGCTTGACCTGGCGAAGGCAATCTCAGGGCTATATCCAACCCTGGATAAGGACCTGCTTTACGCAGGAATCATCCTCCATGATATGGGAAAGGTAATGGAACTATCTGGACCGATTTCCACAGTCTATACATTAGAGGGAAATTTGCTAGGACATATTACTATTATGATTAATGAAATTGGTAAAGCAGCAGAGGAATTAGGGATTTCCGGAGAAGAAGTGTTAATTCTTCAGCATCTCGTACTCAGCCATCACGGGAAAGCAGAATGGGGAAGTCCGAAACCGCCTTTAATCAAGGAAGCAGAAATTCTTCATTATATTGATAATCTAGATGCAAAAATGAACATGCTGGATCGCGCGTTAGAAAGAGTCAAACCAGGCGAATTTACGGAACGAATATTTGCCTTGGACAACCGTTCATTTTACAAACCATTATTTCATAAATAGAGATGACCTTTTCTGGTTGTCTCTTTTTTTTTTTGACATATTTACTTTTTTTAAGCATATTATGATATCAAGATGTGGACAACCACTATAAGGGGGAAAAGAAGTTGACGATTCCGATTTGGATATATGCAGTTGTGGTTGGTATTGTAATAAGCGCCCTAATGGCTATTAAAACTGGCAGGGAAGAACGGCAGCTTGAAATGGAGAACATCGAGCGTGAAGGTGAAATCTACATGAAACGGTTAGAAAGAGAAAAAGAAGAGAGGCAAGACCTAAAGGTAACTGGTGAATAATAAATAGTGAAAGCGCCCATTTCAATGGGCGCTTTCATCATACTTATTGACCGGCAGGAGGAGTTTGTGGTTTTAAGGCATCCTTTAAATCTTTATCTGAAATTTTTACATTTGCATCCTTAATTTCCCGCTCCATCGCCTTACTAATGTCTTCATTTGTTAATTTAGAGGATTTTACATCATATTCAATCTCTTTTTTCATTTCATCATAAGGCTTTTTCTCAGCCTTTTCTGTTACTTGAATGATGTGGTAGCCAAATTGTGTTTTAACAGGCGCACTGATATCGTTAACTTTTAGGCCATATGCTGCTTTAATAAAGTCTTTGTCATATTGCGCAGCGTTTTGGTTGTTAATGACGCCTAAATCACCGCCATTTTGGGCAGAAACCGTATCTGTTGACTCTTTTTTCGCAACATCTTCAAATTTTTTGCCAGATTCTAGCTGTTTCTTTACATCGTTAGCCGTCTTTTCATCCTTGACGAGGATATGACGAACCTTAATTTCAGGTTTATAGTTATCATAGTAATCCTTTAATTCTTTGTCGGTTACTTTAATGTCTTTCATCGCAGCTTTTTCTTGCAGCATGCCCAGCTTTAAAGTGCTCTTTAGATCTTCTTCACTTTTGTATCCGTATTGCGCTAGGGCAGTTTCAAAGTTGGTGCCAAGATCTTTTTTCAATTGCTTAATTTTCTCGTCGACATCCTTATCCGTTACTTTATATTTCTTTGAAAGAACTTTTTCATAGACAAGCTGCTGCAGTGCTTGATCTCCTACTTTTTCCTTCATGGCATTATAAAGTTCCTCTTGTGTTACATCTCCTGCTTTACTTTCAGCTATCGTTTCAGAACCGGTTTGGTTACATGCACTTAATGCAAGTACCCCTCCAGCCAAAGATAAGGCTAATATCCATTTTTTCATGTTGAAATCTCTCCTAAATTGTAAATTCTTATGGGCGATTGTCCATATCCTTTACTATAACATAAATGGTAAGCACTGCAAAAAATAAACCATTAAATTGGGCGCTTATAAATGTTAAAAAAGTATGAATGACTTTTCCATTAAAAATAAGGAAAGTGCCTAATCGAAATGGGGACCGATTGAATAGTATATCTTAGAAAAGAAAAAAGGAGGTTATAAAATGAGTGGTGCAGCTGGTTACGGTGGAGGCTTTGCGTTAATCGTAGTCCTTTTCATCCTATTGATTATCGTTGGTGCAGCTTGGGTTTGGTAAAGTAAAAAAGCGATGAGTTTTCCTCATCGCTTGTATTTTTTTTGAATTTACCCAAAAGTCAGTCAGGGTGAATTATGTATATAAAATTTCCAAATACGAAGAAATCAAAAGAATTGTGATTAGAACATTAATGGTACGAAAGACCTTATGCTGGCGTTCTTCTGGAATTTCTTTTTGAATACATAATGAACTGGTCATTTTATTTACATAAAATAAGATGAAAATGGCAAAGACAATAAATATGGAGATCATCATGGATTCCCTCCTCATGACGTGTTATCCTTTTTAAGATACCAAATATTACGTGAAAAAGATAGTCACAAAAATTTGAAGACTAGTAGACTTTTTACCTGTAAAGGCAAAATTGTAAAGCATTTAGGTTTACCCCAGTTCAAACTTAGTAAATAATGAAAATAAGGGGACAAGATGTTTGGAAAAGAGGGATTGGGATGTGTGAAAATAATATCCAAATACTAATGGAAAAAATTCAGCTGCTTGAATTTCATCAGGGGCTATTATTAAAGCTAATTCAAAATCCTAATTTGGATTTTTATCGGTTAATCGTTGAAAACGGTAAATCCAAACAGGAAATGGAAACGTTTTTTGACCTATGTGACGAACTTAGTCTTAAATTAGAGAAACAAAAAGCGGAAGGGTTTGTTTATTTCTATCCGCTTCTTGTCGAATTTGTAGCTGCCTTGCCAGATGGACTGGAGCTTCATCATGTTACAAAGGCCTGTTTAACACAGAAGCTATATGAGCCTCTTTTTCAGGAATTTTCCAAATACTTATAAGTATCTTACCTAGATTAGTCCCTGTTCCGTTTTTTTGTGTTTTTTAAGCGTTCCGTCCTCTTCAACGAATTTCCCTTCAATGTTATTGAAGCAGCGCTCAAAAATTTCCATAAAATCGTCCCCATAAATATTTCGGACAATTGCCATCATTTCAATGATTTCAGGAAACTTCCCATACAATTCTCTAAGAGGCAAAGCGCCGGAAAAGACAGCATATTCATCTGGTTTATATGTCTCCATTAGCTGCAACAGAATTTCTTCTCCTTGCGGGGTAAGTTGAATATAAGTATTTCGCTTGTCATTTTCCTTTTTCGAAAATTTCAGCAAGCCTCTTTCTTCTAATTTTTTTGAAAAATTAAAAGCTGTGGATACATGCATCACCCCAAACTTTGCTACATCCGAAATGGAAGCACCATTCAAATGAAAGGCAATCCAAAGAATGTGGTGTTCGTTGATGTTTAAATCAAAAGGTTTAATCCATTGCTGCCAATCTTTTTCAATAGATTTCCATAAAGCTTTACTTAATTGTGCCATTCTTTGACTAAAAAGCATCGCTTCCTTCATCGAATATTGTTTCTCTGTCATCCCCATTGTCACCTACTTTTTTATTTCTCTACTATCATTATGCCAATAAAATAAAAATTAATAAAGATATTAATTAACAAAATTTTTAGAAATTGATGCATTTTTTATATTGAATTTAAAAGATTAATATAATGTGAGCGATTTTAGCCTCATATCATTCTTGATTAAACGTCACCTTGTTCATAGGTTAGGACGTTAAAACATATAATTAGTTACAGCAATACAGGAATTCTGATTCCTAGCAAGGGGGGCCTTGATGAAAATTTTCATTATGATTTTATTTATTATTTGTGTCATTCTTTTTTTAGGATCCGCTAAATATTTTTTTGCTTTAAAAAAACCGGGTGTATACCCGCCTAAACAAGTATTAAAAAGCAGGGCCATAGTGTTAGCGGGAGGCGGAGGAATGTTCCTGCTTATCGCCTTCATGTTTTCTTACTTCATGTAGTCTTATTCTATATTTAAGAAAAGAACCCTTGAAGGGTTCTTTTCTTAGCGGCCTCCGGTCATTATTTTTGGATGACGGAAGCAGATGAAATTTTCGTTCTTTTGAAGATTGATTGTGCAATTGGATACACAATAACCATTACAGCAGCATTAATAGCTATAGCTGGTAAAACTCCAGCAGCGAAAAGGACCGCAAAAGAGCTTGGCAAGCCTACGATTAAATATGCTGCTGTCAAAAAGACCGTGCCTGAAATAAGTGTTCCCACTGCAGTTAAAACAGCAACACTAATGACGGAATTACGGTATTTGTTTAAAATTAAAAATAAACCGAAAAAGACTAAAGCTGTTATAGGTTTATCGATCATATTAGGAATTTGACCGCCAGGGAAGCCGGTAGTTAAACCAGATAATACACCAGTTACAATAGCCAGAAGCAGTACGCTTTTAATTTCCGGAATTAATACAATGCCTAAAAACATCATGGCCAGCATCATATCTGGCTTTATTCCAAAGAAGCTTGGCATTACTGTATGCAAAACAACCCCAATCCCCGCTAATAGTGCTAAAATGACAAGGTTTTTCGTATTCATTTCTCATCTCTCCTCTGCTTTTCTAAACTAAATGTTTTTCCTGCAGTGCCCTAATTGCCTGCAGCAAAAAACTTATTCCCATTATAGCATATTAATATAATATTAATAAAGATATAATTTTCAGAAAATTATTGGAGATGTTTGGCAATTCCTGTTGCCATATCGGTTAACATTTGTGGAGTATAATCGTTTTGATTATTTTTCCAAACAGCTCCAAACCCGTCACCCTTCCCGTAGCGGGGAATCAAATGAATGTGGAAATGAAACACGGTTTGTCCTGCTTGTTCACCATTATTATTAACGATGTTTAAACCGGCTGGTTCGAATTCTGTTTTTAAAGCATTGGCAATCGCAGGTACCGCTTTAAAAATATTTCCGGCAATTTCAGGGGTTAACTCATAAAGGTTTTCCTTATGTACCTTTGGAATCACAAGTGTATGCCCTTTTGTCACTTGGCTGATATCCATAAATGCTACGACATGTTCATCTTCAAACACCTTTGCAGCGGGAATTTCGCCGTTAACAATTTTACAAAAAATACAATTACTCATTGATTCACACAGCCTTTCTTTATATAAATAGTTTGAATTATTCTACCATATAATAGGAAGATAAAAAAGAAAAGAGCAGGATTCGCATGGAATCCCGCCCTCTCGAAGGGGAACTGCTTCAAATTTGACGTTCAATTAGGAATGTTCTTTGGTAAACACCTCATTTGACAATTTAGTGTTTTGAGAAAGAAACATCATTGTTCAAGCTGACCATCCCCTAGTTGTTTTTATCGGTTACCTTACCTTTAAAAACGGACGATGTCTGCGATAAACACCTCATTTGTTTAGTTTATTTACCAAAACTCCAGTGGTGTTATATGAACTCATAATGGTTTGTTCGCACATTGTACAATACAACCATCCCCTTGTTATGAAACGTTTTGTGAAGCTTGCTTGTTTGATTGGAAATTGTCTTTTGTAGACACCTCATTTCAAGGATTGAAATGATTTTCTTCATCAAGTGAATTTCCCCTTCGAATATTATGATATCCGTTTTACAAGGTTATATACAAAATAAATTTTAAAAAGTGAATTTCTATTTTTATGAACCACAATTTGTTAAAATAACAATAATCATGCTACGGAAGGACGTTGCACATGGCTTTATTATCAATTGAAAATCTTGTTGGGGGCTATACGAGAAACCCCGTTTTAAAAGAGATCTCCTTTGACGTAAAGGAAAACGAACTAGTGGGCTTAATTGGCTTAAATGGAGCAGGAAAGAGTACGACCATTAAACATATTATTGGATTAATGGAACCACATCAAGGATTCATAAAGATCAACGGGAAGGTCTTTACAGATGATAAAGAAGCATATCGTCGGATGTTTACGTTTGTACCGGAAACC
The DNA here is from genome assembly GCF_014656545.1 of Neobacillus kokaensis. Lineage (GTDB taxonomy): Bacteria > Bacillota > Bacilli > Bacillales > Cytobacillaceae > Neobacillus > Neobacillus kokaensis. The sequence continues at coordinate 157,607 of NZ_BNDS01000007.1, read as the reverse complement.
CCTGTATTATATGAAGAGCTAACATTAGAAGAGCATTTACGTTTAACCGCTATGGCTTATGGCTTAGAGGAAGAAGCATATAAAGAACGGGTTTCTCCATTGCTTGAGGAGTTTCGGATGGAAAAGCGATTAAATTGGTTTCCTGCGCATTTTTCAAAGGGGATGAAGCAAAAGGTGATGATCATGTGTGCCTTTCTAGTACAGCCATCGCTTTATATTGTCGATGAACCATTTGTCGGGCTCGACCCGCTTGGCATCCAATCCCTTCTTGATTTAATGAAAAAAATGAAGGAAAACGGAGCGGGTATATTAATGTCGACGCATATTTTGGCAACTGCGGAGAAATATTGCGACCGCTTTGTCATACTTCATGAAGGAAAAATAAGAGCAAAAGGGACGCTGCAACAACTAAGGGAGCAGTTTAACATGCCGAATGCCTCACTTGATGACTTATATATTCAATTGACGAAGGAAGAAAAATATGTTTGATGACAAGAAGTTATGGAGAGATCGTGCTGGGAGACGAGTTAAAGATTTAAGCAGGTATTTAAGGTATATTTTCAATGGACACCTTGTCATCGTGTTGTTATTTCTAATCGGAACCGCAGCCTTTTATTATCAGAAGTGGATTGAGACTCTTCCTGCAAATTTCCCGGCAGAAGCGATTTTGGCTGTAATACTTAGTCTATTTCTTACCTATAGTCCTGTTTATAATTTTTTGCTCGATGCAGATAAAGTATTTTTAATTGCTGTTGAGGAAAAATTAAATGGATATTTCCTGCGCTCTGGGACGGTGAGCTTGGTATTTCAGGGATACATACTTTTAATGGTATTTGCTGTGCTGATGCCGATGTATGCCCATGCAAGTTCAAGCGGCTTTAGTTTGTTTTTGCCATTTTTGATAGCTCTGTTAGTAGTAAAGGTTTGGAATATTGTTGTTAAATGGCGGATATTATATTTTGTCCAGCAGTCTGTGCAAAGATGGGACATGTTGGTTCGTTATTTTATCAATTTCACATTTACTTTTTTACTGCTAAAACAGGCCGATTTTATTATTCTGCTTGTGATCGGGATTGTTATGCTTCTTTATTTCCAATATTTTTACGTACGGACAAAGAAGATGGGCTTGAAATGGGATGTATTGATCGACCAAGAAGAAAAACGAATGGCTTCCTTTTACCGTCTGGCTAACATGTTTACAGATGTGCCAAATATTAAGGATACAGTGAGAAGAAGAAAGTATTTAGATTTATTCCTTAGCCGAATAAAATTTTCGCAGGATCAAACGTATATGTACTTATTTTCTCGGGCTTTTCTACGTTCCTCCGATTATTTGGGATTGTTTATCCGCTTAACGGTGATCGGTTCGCTGGCGATATATTTTATTTCTTTTGGCCTAGGGCAAATAGTGCTTGGCCTGCTATTTTTATATTTAACCGGGTTTCAATTGCTTCCGCTTATGAATCACCATCAAAACAAGCTTTGGACTGACCTTTATCCCGTAACAGATCAAATGAAGCAAAAGGCTTTCCATTCTTTACTTATGATTATTTTATCTGTTGAGGCGGTCATCTTCGCGTTGCTTATTTCCATTAAAGGAGAATTCGCTGTAGCATTGCTTTGCTTACTGGCCGGTTTACTATTTAATTGGCTCTTTGTGTATGTTTACAGTAAAAAACGTTTAAAAGGTTAGTGGAAATCCCCTTATAAATTGAAGGGGATTTTTTTATAAAAGTTAGGCTGATTTTTGGATGATCCGGCATATTTATAGCTAAGGGGTGTTGAGCAATGAATGAGTATGAATTAAAAGTATATGATGAGGTGGAGGATTGGAAGCGAAAGTTAACAAGACGCTCCGGAATGATGAAGAGGATTTCAAAAAAAGCACAAGTGAAAATGAATGAATATATTCCAGATAAAGTACATCAGATGATGACTGACAGTATTAAAGCGATGGTGAAAGCTACGTTATTCGGCTCACAGCTGACTACGAATCAAAATCAAGCGCAAGGACTTTCATTGGAAGAAAGGGATGAACTGGTGCTGAAAAAAATTGCTGCCTATCAGAAAACAGCGATTGTGGAAGGAGCCGGTACAGGGGCTGGAGGAATTTTGCTTGGTCTCGCTGATTTTCCTCTGCTTTTGACGATTGAGATGAAATTTTTATTTGAGGTAGCGGCTATCTATGGCTTTAATACAAAAGAGTATGAAGAAAGGTTATTTATGCTTCATGTCTTTCAGCTGGCATTTTCGAGCGACGAAATCCGCAGGCAGACGCTGGACGATATTGAAAATTGGGAAAGCAGAAAAGAGGAACTGGTTGAAATGGATTGGCAGAAGTTCCAGCAGGAGTACCGCGATTATATCGACCTTGTTAAAATGTTTCAGCTTGTACCGGGAATTGGTGCTTTTGTTGGTGCATATGCGAACAATAATATCTTAAAATTGCTTGGTGAAACGGCGATGAATGCCTATCGCTTGCGGCTATTGAAAAAAGCCCCTGAAGTTTAATTTTGTTCAGGGGCTTTTTCCTATTATATTAGAAATATCGCGGCTATGGTTGTAACGACGAGGCCAATCACAACGGGAATGAGATTTCGTCTTGCCAGCTCAAATGGATCGACATTACAAATGGCAGCGGCAGGAATCAAGGCCCATGGGATGAGCGTTCCGCCGCCGACCCAAATCGCAGCAATTTGCCCTAAGGCAGTCAGTGTAGCAGCGCCTTTTCCTATGGCAATAGCGAATAAACTCGCTACTGACCCGGCGAGGGAAATGCCGGAAAACCCGGACCCATCAAGTCCTGTTATTGCACCAACAGTGGTCAAGGTGACAGCCCCAACGGCTTTGCTTAATGGGACAATATTGGCAAGGGCAAGACCTAAATCATTAACAATTCCATGAGAGGCTTTTGGTAAAAATTCACCGATGATTTTAGAAAATCCTGCATCGCCTAAATAGAAGAAGGCGGCAATAGGAATAACGGGTCCAAATACTTTAAAGCCAAATTGGAAGCCATCGATTAAAAATTGGGTTGTTTTTTCAAGTCCTTTATCTTTGTATCCTGTTAAGGAAATAAGAAGCAGAATTAAAATGGAGGTTCCCCCGATTAGTGCTGTTGCGTCTCCTCCCGTTAAATCAAGGATGGTCATGGCTGTAACATCAGCAGCAAATAATAATGGGACTACGATTGCAAAAAATCTTTTTTGGTTAATGGATAGAAGGGCGAGCTGATTAGAGGTTTCTGTTGATGCTGCAGGAATAATTTCCGTGATAGCTTTCAGTTTTCCATGCTTCATATCCCGACGCAGCAAGTAGAAGGCGGTAACAGTTGTCACAATGCCCATAATTAATACTAGCGGGATACTGGCATCAATCACTTCTTGGATGGGAATCCCGGCTGCATCAGCCGTCAGCTTTGGTGCTGCCTGAATTACAAAATCTCCTGATAAGGCAATCCCATGTCCGAACAGATTCATTGCCATCGCTACACCTAATGCCGGCAGGCCTGCGCGAATGGCAACCGGAAGGAGAACGGCACCTAATAATGCTACAGCCGGTGATGGCCAGAAAAACCAGGAGATAACCATCATAAGAACTCCGATTGTCCAATAAGCCAGTGTTGGATTGCGAATCAGTTTTCTAAATGGAGAAATCATCACATCATTTATCCCTGTTTTCGTCAGGGTATGGCTCATTGCAACAATAATCGAGATGACCAGAATAGTAGACAATAATTCGGTTATCGCGTAACTAAAGCTATTAAAAATACTGCTGATAGAATGGCTGATGCTTCCAGTGGCGGTAATCGCAATTAAGAAAATCCCAACAATGCAGACGATGGTCGTATCTCTTCTCATCACCATAAAACTGATAATAAGAGCAATAAAGACCACATATATCCAATGAAGAGCAGATAATTCAACAAGCATATTTTTTACCCCCTTTCCACATTCAGTGGGCTAATGCCCTAATAAATGTAATATAGAATATGAAGTTCATAAAAAACGGTGTCAGGCACCATGTGAATTTTCACATGATGCCTGACACCGTTAATGATTTATTTATTCTGTTATCATATATTCACTTATATAAGGTGCGCTTTGGAATATTTTTTGCTGAGGGTCAATGGTCCCTTTGGTATCGTATGATGGGAAATAGGATTGGGAGCCCTTCCATTTTTCATAGTTTGCCTCATTTTCCCAAACTGTCATGATGATATACGTATTCGAGGTTAAAGGACGGAGTATTCTTAAAGCGATAAAACCAGCATCATTTGCAGCTTGATTTCCCTGGTTCGATATTTGGTGCTCAAATAAGGGGCGTTCTTCCTCGTTAATGGGGATGTTATTCATTACAACAAAGCCTTCTTTGGTTGGCAATTTCCCGCTCGCTCCAATTGCTTCATATTTTCTTGGTGCGTTAAATACGGATTTTCCCATTGTTTCGTGAAGTAATAAAGATCCATTTGGATTAATCATAGTTACCATAGTTTCCCCAGAGTACTTTGCTTCAATTTTTTTTAAAAAATCATGTGTCCCTGTGGTTATATAGATGTTCATTTCATCAACCCCCGTAATTTAGTCTAATTTATATTATTCCACGAATTCTAATGAAAAAACGACTTTTTTTTGACAGTTTGTGTTGTTTACTATACACAAATAGGAATAACCGCTATAGTGGATACAGTATGCTTAAGATAGTTTTTAAATTTATGCTAAATATATTAAAATAAATAGCAGACATGTCTTGAAAGGTGGACTGTATGAAATGACAAAACAAATCAACGAAACATTTTTAAAAGCAGCGAGAGGTGAAAAGACGGGCCACGTTCCTGTTTGGTATATGCGTCAGGCCGGGCGGTCGCAGCCGGAGTATCGTGAAATTAAAGAAAAATATTCTTTATTTGAAATCACACACCAGCCTGAGTTATGTGCCTATGTCACCCGTTTGCCTGTTGAACAGTACAATGTTGACGCAGCCATTTTATATAAAGATATCATGACACCGCTTCCTGCAATGGGAATGCATGTTGAAATAAAGGGTGGAATTGGACCTGTTATAGACAACCCGATTCAATCTCTTGCCGATGTAGAAAAATTGGGAGAATTAAATCCGGAGGAAGATATTCCTTACGTTTTAGATACAATAAAATTATTAACAAAAGAACAATTATCTGTCCCATTGATTGGTTTTTCAGGAGCTCCGTTTACACTTGCAAGCTATATGATTGAAGGCGGGCCATCCAAGAACTACAACAAGACAAAAGCATTTATGTATGCAGAGCCAAAGGCGTGGTTTGCATTAATGGACAAGCTGGGCGATATGGTGATTACATATGTGAAAGCGCAAATTGGCGCAGGAGCAAAGGCAATTCAGATCTTCGATTCCTGGGTGGGCGCATTAAATGTTGAGGATTACCGCATTTTTATTAAACCGGTTATGAACAGAATCTTTACCGAATTACAAAAAGAAAATGTTCCATTAATCATGTTTGGAGTCGGTGCGAGTCACTTAGCACTCGAATGGAATGACCTGCCGCTGGATGTAGTAGGGCTGGATTGGCGCCTTCCTATCGCAAAAGCAAGGGAGCTGGGCATTCATAAGACTGTGCAAGGGAACCTGGACCCAGCCATTTTACTTGCTCCTTGGGAAGTCATTGAAGAAAAGGCAAAAGCCATTCTAGACCAAGGGATGACGGGAGAGGGTTATATCTTTAATTTAGGCCATGGTGTGTTCCCGGCTGTAAAGCCGGAGACTTTAAAGAGATTAACTTCCTTCGTCCATGAATATTCCGCTGCCAAACTAGGACGCTAATGGAATGCCTAGAATAATCATTAGTAAACTGTTTTATATTTTGGCAAAATAAAAAGAGTTATTTTAGAGTAAGGGTCACGATGGTCGCATTGGTGTAATTTGTCGAGCGCTAGGGTGGCCCTAGCATAATTTTAGAAGGAAACCAACTGTTTCTAAAAATGAGGTGCAAAGAATGACAAAAAAGAAAATGGGTTTACTTGTAATGGCGTACGGTACCCCATATACATCAGATGATTTAGATCGTTATTATACACATATCCGCCATGGGCGAAAACCTTCCCCGGAAATGATTGAGGACCTCCGCAGCCGTTATGAGGCGATTGGCGGAATCTCACCACTAGCCAAAATCACACTCGAACAAGCGGAGAAACTTGAAGAACATTTAAATAAAATTCAAGATGAAATTGAGTTTAAGATGTATCTCGGCTTAAAACACATTAATCCGTTTATTGAGGATGCCGTTAAACAAATGATAGAGGATGGAATCGAGGAGGCTGTCAGCATCGTACTTGCCCCTCATTTTTCAACCTTTAGTGTGAAATCGTATAATGGCAGGGCGGTAGAAGAGGCTGGGAAATTAGGCGGCACGCTTAAAATTAAAACAATTGAAAGCTGGTATGAAGAGCCGAAATTTATTTCCTATTGGTCAGATGAAATCAATAAAATCTTTCATCAGATGCCAGCTGAAGAAAGAGAAAATGCTGTCCTGATCGTCTCTGCCCATAGTCTACCGGAGAAGATTCTTCAGTTTGGCGACCCATATCCACAGCAGCTTCAGGAAACAGCCGATCTGATTGCAAAACAAGCGGATGTGAAGAATTACGTGATTGGCTGGCAAAGTGCTGGAAACACTCCAGAGCCATGGCTGGGTCCAGATGTTCAGGATTTAACAAAAGACTTATTTAAGGAACATCATTATCAGGCATTTGTTTATGCTCCTGTAGGATTTGTCTGTGACCACCTTGAGGTGTTGTATGATAATGATATTGAGTGTAAAGCGGTTACTGATGAATTAGGGGTAAGCTACTATCGTCCGGAGATGCCAAATGCTAAGAAAGAATTTATTGATCTATTAGCGGATGTAGTTTTGAAAAAAATAAATAATTAACATATGGTAAGGGAATTAGTGGAAGAAGGTGACATCCGTGGCAGAAGATAAACGGAAGGTTGTCATAATTGGGGGAGGCGCAGCCGGATTAACGGCAGCCTACTATCTTCAAAAGGAAGTACTTGAAAAAAATCTCTCTATCGAGATTCAGCTTATTGAAGCCTCCCACCGTCTTGGGGGGAAAATGCAAACGGTTGTACGTGACGGGTTTACCATTGAGCGTGGTCCTGATTCATTTTTAGCTAGAAAAACAAGTATGATTCGTCTCGCAAGGGAAGTCGGGATGGATGATAAGTTAGTTCATAATTCCACTGGGAAATCGTATGTCTTAGTAAATGAAAGGCTTTATTCCATGCCTGGCGGTTCCATAATGGGAATTCCAACAGAAATTAGGCCGTTTATTACAACTAATTTATTTTCCATTCCCGGAAAGCTTAGGGCAGCAGCAGATTTTATATTACCGCGGTCAAAAAGTGGGAAAGATCAATCGTTGGGAGAATTTTTTCGTCGAAGATTAGGCGATGAAGTAGTTGACAATTTAATAGAACCATTATTATCAGGAATTTATGCTGGTGATATTGATCAAATGAGTCTGATGGCAACATTCCCGCAATTTTATGAAGTTGAGCAGCAGTACCGAAGCCTAATCATTGGAATGAAAAAAACGAAATCACCTAAACCTAGCCAGCCTATTAACCAAAATAAGTCTCAAGGAGCGTTTCTTACGTTTAAAACCGGCCTTCAGTCATTTGCCGAAGCAATTGAAGCAAAATTAGATCCGCACATGATCTTAAAAGGGCACCGGGTTAAGAAAATTAGCAGAGTGTTTGAAAAATATGAAATATATCTTAATAATGGTGAGACAATTGTGGCGGATAGTATAATTGCGGCAACTCCGCATAATGTCACTCAAGCGATGTTTTCAGATTATGCTTTTTTTGACCCGTTAAAATCTGTTCCATCCACGTCGGTTGCCACAGTTTCCCTAGCTTTTCCTGAGGCAGCAATTAAAAATGATATTAATGGGACCGGATTTGTTGTCTCCCGAAGAAGCGATTATTCCATTACGGCATGTACGTGGACACATAAAAAATGGATTCATTCGGCACCAAAGGGAAAAGTATTGCTTCGCTGTTATGTAGGGAGAGCGGGCGATGAGACAATCGTTGACCTATCCGATGACCAAATTATTAAGATAGTTCTTGATGACTTAAAGAAGACGATGGATATTACGATGAATCCTGATTTTACCGTTGTTTCGCGCTGGAAAAATGCTATGCCGCAATATACTGTTGGTCATAAAACCAGGTTGGCAAACATATTAGAACATTTGAAAATCGAACTTCCGGGAGTGTTTTTAGCTGGAGCCTCTTACGGGGGGGTTGGTGTGCCGGATTGTATCGACCAAGGGGAAGCAGCAGTTCAAAATGTCTTGAATTTTTTAAAAAATAATTAATACTAAAAAAGAAGCTATTCATTATAGCTTCTTTTTTATTTTACTTGCCAATAAGAATAAATAGAGTTATACTCTTTAAGTATTGAATGACCGAAATGTTCAAATAGTCATTTTTAAGGAGATTATTAAACATTAATAGTCTTTCTTTTTTGAAGAAAAATGACTAGATGGACAAAGTGGTCAATGTGAAAAAAGGAGGTATTATGGTGAAAAATGGCTTGTTTAAACAAGAACTTTTTACAATTATTAAAAATAAAAAAATCTTAATTCCAATTATCGCTGTTTTGTTTATTCCAGTTCTGTATGCAGGATTATTTCTTTGGGCATTTTGGGATCCATACGGAAAAATGGATGAGTTGCCTGTAGCGATTGTCAACAATGACAAGGGAGCTGTAATGGATGATGAACAACTTAAGCTGGGTGAGGACCTTGTTGAGAAACTAAAGAAAAGCAAGGATTTTGATTATCAAATCCTGAACAAACAAGATGGCTATAACGAGCTAAAGAAACAAAAATATTACATGTTAATCGAAATTCCAGAAAATTTCTCCAATAATGCGACAACACTTATGGATAAAAATCCGAAGAAGCTGGAATTAATTTATGTTCCAAACGAAGGTTTTAATTTTCTTTCTGCTCAAATTGGCGGGACAGCGGCAGAAAAAATTAAAACAGCTGTTGCCGAAAAGGTAACTGAAACCTATGCGGAAACGATCTTTGAAAAAATCAATGATGTATCTGCCGGTTTTCAGAAGGCCAGTAATGGTGCTGAAAAACTAAGTGATGGTTCAAAGAATTTGAATAAAGGTTCAGCGGATTTAAACACGGGAATCGCAACATTAGCTAAAAAATCAATTGAATTTAATAATGGGATGAAATCAGCTGATGAAGGCTCTAAAAAACTTGCTTCCGGTTCAAATGATTTATATAACGGGCTCGCAATACTGGCAGAAAAATCAATTGAATTTAATGCGGGAATGCAATCCGCTAATTCAGGAGTACAGAAGCTTGCTTCAGGGTCCAAAGATTTGGATGATGGGCTAGCAGTGTTAGCGGAAAAATCAGGAGAGTTCAATGCCGGGATGCAATCTGCCAACTCAGGCGCTAATAAAGTTGCAGCTGGCAGTAAACAATTGAATGAAGGTCTCGGTCAACTGCTTAACGGACATAAAAAGCTGGAAATTGCCTCAACACAGCTGGAAGCTGGTGGTAAACAATTACATGCTGGGGCCGAAGAATTATCATTAAAATTAAGTGAATGGCAAAAAGGCTCTACCAGTGCAGTAAAAGGTGCTGAAGACTTAAATCAAGGGATTACCTCTTTAAAAAAGCAAATAACACAAATGATGCCGTTATTAGGCAATTTGCCAGAGGATAAAAAGGCTCAACTGATTCAAGCCTTGGATCAATTAGAAAGCGGCAGTGCCGCACTAAAATCTGGAACCAAAGACTTATCTGATGCAGCGAGTCAGCTTTCAGACGGAGCGGAGCAGATATCAACAAAGCTTGAGGCTCTTCACACCGGTCAAAAAAGCTTTTCTGATCAAATGGAGTTGTTTGGAGAGAAATTTAAAGATGCCAAAGCAGGTGCTGATCAACTGGCCAATGGTTCATCAACACTTTTATTTGGAATGAATCAGCTTACTGATGGTTCAAATGCGTTAACGGAAGGAGCGGTTCAATTATCCTCTGGTTCACAAGCTTTACGAATCGGTGCTTACGATTTATTAAGTGGAATGGAGAAACTTGCTTCTGGTTCCGATGCGTTGTCATCAGGCGCGGGACAAATTGCTTCTGGCTCTAGTAATCTTAAAAACGGTGCATCTGATCTTTCAAGCGGTATGAGCCAATTAACCAACGGTGCGGACGCGATTACCTCCGGCGCTGGCAAGCTAGCAGATGGTTCGGAGCATTTGAAGGATGGCACAAGTCAGCTTACTGCTGGTACAACTGAACTAGCAGATAAACTGAAAGATGGCGCAAAAGAAGTGTCTAAGGTTCATGCGAATGATAAAACCTATGATATGATGTCAAAGCCAGTGAAGCTTGATACGGAAAAGGTAAATCACGTTCCGAACTACGGAACAGGATTTACACCATATTTCCTTTCACTAGGTTTGTTTGTTGGGGCACTCTTACTCTCAATTGTCTTCCCGATGCGTGACCCGGCAGTTACACCTGCAAATGGCTTCAACTGGTTCATCAGCAAATTTGCTATATTAGCAGTTTTTGGGGTTGTACAGGCTTTAATAGCGGATGCCGTCATTTTAGGTGCATTGAATTTACATGTGGCAAGTGTACCTAAATTTATCCTATTTTCAATTATAACAAGTTTAACGTTTATTTCTTTAGTACAGTTCTTTGTTACAGTGTTCGCGGATGCCGGACGTTTCCTAGCAATCTTGGTATTAATTTTTCAATTAACGACAAGTGCAGGAACATTCCCACTTGAATTAATCCCTAATTTCTTACAACATTTTAACGCCTTCCTGCCAATGACGTATACTGTTTCAGGCTTTAAGGCAGTCATTTCAAGTGGTGATTACAGCTTTATGTGGCATAACCTGACAATTTTATTTAGTTATATAGTAGTGTTTGCTTTATTAACAACCTCATACTTGACGATAAGGCATAATGCAAAATATAAAATTGCTGCACAACAATAATTATAAAACCAGCCGGATTGATTTGAAACGGCTGGTTTTTTCATGTTTAATTAGATTAACGAGTTATATATATGGAGGGAAAAACGTTGAAACTTACGATAATTGGACCATGGGGCGGCTATCCGAAACAGAATGCTGCAAGCGCGGGATATTTGCTTGAGCATGAAGGCTTTCATTTATTAATCGACTGCGGCAGCGGTGTTCTTTCAAAACTGCAAAATATTTTACAGCCGGAAGATCTTGGCGCGGTAATAATTTCTCATTATCATCCTGATCATATTGCCGACATCGGCGTCTTGCAGCATGCGAGATTAATTCAAGGGTTTTTAGGAAAGAACTTCCCAACTTTGCCGATATACGGTCATTCCTTTGACCAGCATGAATTTACGAAATTAAGCTATAAGAATATAACCAAAGGGGAGGCCTATGATCCCAGCAATATCCTAGCTGTCGGTCCATTTCAAATATTATTTTTAAAAACTGACCATCCGGTGCCATGCTATGCGATGAGAATAGAGGCTGGTGGTAAGGCACTTGTTTATACTGCTGATAGTTCTTTTAAGGAAGAGTTTATTGAATTTAGCAGCGGGGCTGACTTGTTATTATGTGAGTGTAACTTCTACGGAAATCAAAACGGGAAATCTGCTGGCCATATGAATAGTATCGATGCTGGTCGGTTTGCCCGCAATGCTGAAGTAAAACAGCTGCTTTTGACCCATTTGCCGCATTACGGAAATCTTGCTGATATAGTTACTGAAGCAACCTCGGAATTTCCTGGTATAATAAAGCTGGCGGCAGAATTTGATACTTTTATCCTATAAGAGGGGGCATTTATTATGTTATTTATTGATAACAAGGGGATTACCGATCCGCGAATTAATCTGGCTATTGAGGAATATGCTTTAAAAAATCTTGATATTAATGAGACATATTTTTTATTTTACATAAACGAACCATCAATCATCATTGGCAAGAACCAAAATACAATTGAGGAAATCAATACAGAATATGTTGAGAAAAATGGCATTCATGTTGTTCGACGATTATCAGGCGGCGGGGCGGTTTATCATGATTTAGGAAATTTAAATTTTAGCTTTATCACGAAAGATGATGGTGAGTCTTTCCATAACTTCCGCAAATTTACCGAGCCGGTTATTGGAGCATTACAAAAATTAGGGGTAAATGCAGAGTTAAGCGGCCGCAATGATATTGAAGTTGGGGGAAGGAAAATTTCCGGGAATGCCCAATTTTCCACAAAGGGAAGAATGTTCACGCATGGAACCCTTCTGTTTAATTCCGAAATGGAACATGTTGCATCAGCATTGAAAGTAAAGAAGGAAAAGATTGAATCGAAAGGAATTAAATCAGTTCGCAGCCGGGTTGCTAATATATCGGAATTTTTATCCGAAAATATCACCATCGAAGAATTTCGTTCCTTCTTGTTGAAAAATATCTTTGAGGGGCAGGAGGAAATACCCGAATACGTGTTAACGGAAGAGGATTGGGTAAAGATTCATGAGCTTTCAAAAGAGAGATATCAAAACTGGGACTGGAATTATGGTAAATCCCCAAAATTCAATTTGCAGCATTCCCATCGCTTCCCAGCCGGAACCATCGATGTTCGTCTTGAAGTAAATAAAGGAATTCTTGAAAATTGTAAAATCTATGGTGACTTCTTTGGTGTGGGGGACGTAAGCGAGATTGAGAAGAAACTGGTCGGGATTCGCTATGAAAAGAGTGAAATCGAAAAGGCACTGGCTGATATTGATACCACTTACTATTTTGGAAATATTTCGAAGGAAGAATTTATTAACTTAATATATTAATGCTGTTTCTGCCAAAGGCACCTGCTATCAGGTGCCTTGGGTTATTTATTATTATCTGAAGTTTTCCAAATTTTTAAAATTATACTTGAATAGATTGCCAGCTTTCAATATAATATATTTAGAAAATTTTTAAAAATAAATGAGTGAGTATTCATTCATAAATGGGGAGCGAGTTCATGAATCTTTCATCACAGCTTCACGAAACAGCAAAGGCATCAGCTGGAAAAATAGCCTATTACTTCTTAGACAAACTTTGTACTTATGCTGAATTGGATGAGGCCATCACAAAATTTGCATCAGGTCTTGAGAAATTAGGAGTGAAAAAAGGTGATCATATTGCATTATTGTTAGGAAACTCACCGCAATTTGTGGTCAGTTTATATGGGGCACTTCGGTTAGGGGCAACCGTTATCCCAGTCAATCCGATTTATACTGCAGATGAAATTGGCTATATTCTAAATAATGGCGACGTAAAAGTAGTGGTCGGCCTTGATTTGATGATCCCGCTTGCTGAAAGAGTACATCATCTTCTGCCAAAAGTGGAGCATTATATTATCTGTAAAACAGAACAAAATGCTGTAAGTTTTGCTGAAGAGTTTTCGATATACCCAAAAATGAAATCGTTTTCAGATGTAGTGGCTGCTGGTGATTTAAGCTTCATAGGTGCTGAGCTTCAAGATGATGATACCGCACTTATTCTTTATACATCAGGTACAACAGGAAAACCAAAAGGAGCCATGTTAACACATAAAAATTTATACAGAAATGCAAAGGATATCGGTGATTACTTAAAAATCAACCATGATGACAGGGTGATTACGGCTTTGCCAATGTTTCATGTGTTTTGTTTGACAGTTGCTTTAAATGCACCGCTCTTAAGCGGGGCTACTATTTTGATTGTTCCAAAGTTTAGTCCAAAAGAAATTTTTCGTCTTGCAAAGCAATACGAAGCCACTGTTTTTGCAGGAGTACCGACAATGTACAACTTCCTTTTTCAATATCCAGAGGTGAATACTGAGGATTTAAAACATTTTCGCCTATGTATTTCTGGAGGAGCTTCTATGCCAGTCGCATTATTACAGAATTTTGAAGCTAAATTTAATGTCTTGATTTCTGAAGGCTATGGATTATCAGAGGCATCACCGGTTACGTGCTTTAACCCTTTAGACCGTCCGCGGAAGCCCGGCTCAATTGGCACATCGATTCTTCACGTAGAGAATAAAGTTGTCAATGAGCTTGGGGAAGAGCTTCCTATCGGCGAGGTTGGCGAATTGATTGTTCGTGGACCTAATGTGATGAAGGGATATTATAAGATGCCGGAAGAAACGGCTGCCACGATTAAGGACGGCTGGCTCTATACCGGTGATTTGGCGCGAATGGATAAAGAAGGTTATTTTTATATTGTCGATCGAAAAAAGGATTTAATTATAGTAGGCGGATATAATGTGTATCCGCGTGAGGTAGAAGAGGTCATTTACAATCATAAGGACGTTGTAGAGGCTGCAGTTTTAGGGATTCCAGATCCAAATCAAGGAGAGGCCGTCAGCGCCTATGCAGTTACTAAAAACCCGGAACTGACTGCTGAACAGTTGCAGGAGTATTGTAAGAAATATTTAGCAAAATACAAAGTCCCAGCCTCAATTGAATTTTTGGAAGAACTTCCAAAGAATACTACCGGAAAAATTCTAAGACGGGCATTAAAAAAACAAGTCACTCATATTTAAAGAAAGGCGGGCATTTGGCTTCCCTTTTTCGATTTTATTTTAACGTAAGGAGTAGTTTAGCCTGAAGCAAATGTCATTGTTGCACTCTTCATTCCATTGTTTTCTAACATTATATTCCTACCTTATATGAGGCTGGCACGAGTCGGTCTCATTTTTTATGTTCTAAATCTCGTCTTTTTAACTAAACTAAGTATAAAGAGGTTGTACAAAAGGGGGGGACAAATCATGGTACGAAAAATGGGGTTCTATGCAGTTTTGGCATATGTCCTATATGGATTGTTTTTTTATTGGTATTTATTTCAATTTGCTGAACCAAAGCTGCCATTTGAATATCAAGGAACAAAAGCCGATCCTTCAACTTTTTTAAATGGTCGGGAACTTATGTTAAGCGAAGAATATTCGAAATTTAGAAACCTATTGTTTTTCTTAAGTACACCATTTGAATGGCTTTTCTACTTCCTCATTCTATTATTCGGATTTTCGAGGGTCTTCAAAAGGTGGGCGGAACATTCAACGAAATATAAATATCTTCATACGGCTATTTACCTTTTCTGGTTATCAATTTTTGCTTTTATTGCTACATTTCCGCTAAGCTATATCAGTTATTCTTTGTCAAAAACGTATCATATTTCAACCCAAAGCTTTCCGGCCTGGATGAAGGATGAGTTAATTGATTTTTGGATCAATTTCGGAACATGGCTCATTATTGTTCCAGTATTATACTGGCTGATGAAAAAAAGTAAAAAACGCTGGTGGCTGTATGGCTGGCTGTTATCGGTGCCATTTACATTATTTATGATGTTTCTTCAGCCTGTCGTTATCGATCCGTTATACAATGATTTTTATCCACTGAAAGACAAACAGCTTGAAACAAAAATATTAGCTATAGCAGATAAAGCGCAGATTCCAGCTAAGCATGTATTTGAAGTCGACATGGCGGAAAAAACCAATGCAATGAATGCCTATGTAACAGGGATTGGTTCTAATGCAAGAATAGTTCTTTGGGATACGACTTTGAATAAACTAACAGATAACCAAATTTTATTTATAATGGCTCATGAGATGTGCCATTATGTGGAAAAACATATTTATTGGGGAATTGGCGGCTATTTATTGCTTTCGCTCTTTGGCCTATATTTAACATATCGGTTAATGAATTGGGCTGTAAGAAGGTACGGCAAGGAATTAAAAATTCCTGATGTAAGGGACATACGATCATTACCATTATTTTTTATGATAATTTCATTTCTACTGTTTACAGCCAGCCCATTTACGAATCTTGCTTCCCGCTATCAAGAAACACGAGCTGATCATTATGCGATCGAGATGACGAAAAATCCTGAGGCTGCGATTACATCCTTTCAGGAGTTAACTCGTTCGGGATTAAGTCAAGTGAATCCGCCGTTATTGGTGAAAATTTTCCGATATACCCATCCATCTATGCTTGACCGTATATCCAAACTGGAAGAATTTGAAATTAAACAGAGGAATATTGAATAATACCATAAAAAGGCTGAAGACGTGTTAATTTGTCTTCAGCCTTTTTATGGGCAGTTGTTAAGTTCCAAAACGTTTGTTGATTTCCTTGAGCTGTCCGGATAACCGCAAAAATGATTTTTTGTCCCGATGATCAATAGCCGTGTCAATTTTCCGTAATAATTTTTCCTTTTCCACTGTTAGCTGGATTTCTGATAAGAGCATGTCAATGTATAAATCTTGGATAAAATTCTCCTTTCTCTGGTTGTTTTTCATAGCAGCAATTTTCATTAATTCGCCATACGACTTTTCCTTCATGAAAATCACCTCTGTTGCTTTTTTTAATTATATGGAGTTTTTAAGATATTATCATCAATATTTTTAAATTTTCAAAAAGTAATTTTTTTGAAAGATTTTGTGAATAATTTAGTAACAATTAGAAAATTTGAAGAAATAAAGAAATAAAAGTGGTAAGATATGGTGGAAAAAATGTATGAAAAAGGAGTTGAAAAGGATGAAGCAGATTGAATACTATGAAATAAATTCTTGCACCATGAGTATTATGCCCGTGCAATATGGTGGGAAAATCTTTTCTAAGATAATGGAGGGCGATGAGGAGTTCATAGCACCCTTTAAACCGATTGACCTTATGAAAAAAAACTGCAGTTATTTCGGAGTCAGCTTTGAAAGCAGGAAAAAAGGGACTACTGAATTAATTGGTTACACCCGGAAAGTACCAATTGTGATTGAGCCGGCAAATCATCTTTTCTTTTTCCCAACAACATCGCCGAATTCCCTTGAATGTGTATGGATATCTCATGAACATGTTGAAAGTTTCCGCCGTGTTGGACCACAGCAAACGCTTATTACTTTTAGCAATAAACAATCATATGTCTTTCAAGTTTCATATGGGACAGTTGAGTCACAGATGTTACGTACAGCCTTATTAAAAACAAAGTTACTCCAAAGAATTGAAGGTAATCAAAAAAAGTCATTTTATTTACATGGTCCAAAATTATCGAAGGCATCTGAGAACTTTAGTGAATATGGGAATGATAGTTTTTCAATGAATCGGAAATAACGGCATATCACTTAGCGGGACAGGTGTTTTTTTAAAAAATAAGTCTCCATTAGCTCTTGGACCTTATTGCGAATCCTTGGATTAAAGTAATTATGATTTTCTTCATAACCTTTATAAATAAACAAATACGTTGTAAAGGCATCGTCCCGTTTTGTTTCAATTACTTTGAGCTTATTCTTTTTCATGTATTGTTTTGCTTCCGCCAACTCCCTCTGAACATTCTTCATTGTTTCTTCAATTAAATCTAAATAAGGTTTTTTTAATTTAAATGGACTGTTTTGGACAACAGATAAATCACGGTTTAAGACAATTAATACCATCGGTAAATAAATGACTTTCTCAATAATATCGCGGTCATTTTCTGGAATTCGTGTCATGGCATATTTACACCTCAAAATAGGAACTAGTGTTCCTGTTTTATTTTACACAATAGAAACAATAAAAGCAATACTGCTTTCGTTTGTTTTAGATGTTTTCCAATTTACTTCCGCTTATTAAGGCGGATTTTTTATTGAGAAAATTTCCCTAAATAGATAGATACTAAATAGGGGAAAATGATTAAAAAAAGAAACCTTGTAGAGCAAAAATTAGTCAAATATATAGTAAAATTAAAATACAATTGGACAGATAGGTGATACAAATGCGGTCAGAAAGACATCAAGGAAAAAGGAAACGACGCTGGCGGTCCGTTCTGCTTGGTTTTTTACTGCTTATTTGCTTAGGGGCTGGCTATTCCTATTTTCAGTATAAACAAGGAGTAAACCAATCATTAAAAAAGATGGATCAAGATCCTTCCAAAGTGGTATACAGCTTTGAAGGACAAAAGGATCAATATGGAGATACTAATGTTCTCCTGCTTGGCAGTGATGCCAGAGGGAAAGAAAGGTCTCGTTCTGATACCATCATGATTGTTCACTTTAACGAAGACAAAGGAACGTTTAAATTGACTTCCATTATGAGGGATTGCTACGTAGAGATTCCAGGGCATGGTAAGCATAAAATTAATTCTGCTTTTGCTCGTGGAGGACCGGAATTAATGAGACAAACCATTAAACAAAATTTCGATATTGATCTGCAGTACTATGCAATAGTTGATTTCCAAGGGTTTGTACAGCTAATTGATGAAGCCTTTCCAAATGGGGTAGAAATTGATGTAGAAAAAGAAATGAAGAAAAATATTGGTGTTACACTTGAGCCAGGAAGACAAAGATTAAATGGTAAAGAACTGCTTGGCTATGTTCGCTTTCGTCATGATGCGATCGGTGATTTTGGACGGGTTGAACGTCAGCAAAAAACAGTTAAGGCTATAAAAGATCAATTAAGCGGCATTCAAACAATTGCTAAACTGCCAAAATTAATTGGTGTTGTTACTCCATATGTCAATACGAATATGAAAACTTCTGACGCTTTATTTATGGCAAAGGACTTTCTTTCAGAAAAACGAGGTACTGTGGATACGTTAAGAATCCCAATTGAAAATAGCTTTACCGAACCACGGGTGCCAGAGGATGGTCTTGTGCTTGATATTGATGTTGAAAAAAATAAAGAAGCTCTTCACCAATTTATTACAAAATAATCGCAGTAAAATCTTTAAAATAGAGTAAAAAGAGGAGAAAACGGATGGATTTTGAAACAATCAGAGCTTGGTTTACAATTGACAACATGATGAATCTAATACAGGATTATCGTACCCTTGGGCCAGTACCGGGTGTTTTGCTGACCATGGTTGAAGCCTTTTTGCCGTTTCTCCCTTTGTTTGTTTTTGTAATGGCAAATGCCAATGCGTTTGGTCTATGGATGGGATTTTTATACTCTTGGATTGGAGCTTGCGTTGGTGCCATGCTTGTTTTTTCCTTGGTCAGACATTTGGGACAAACAAAACTATTAGCTTTTTTGCCGCGGCATCCGCAAGTTCGTAAGCTAATGGATTGGGTAGACCGCCATGGTTTCGGTCCGCTTTTCTTGCTGCTATGTTTCCCGTTTACACCATCGGCAGTAGTGAACATTGTTGCCGGTCTTTCAAAAATCAGCCGTGCCCAATATATGCTGGCAGTATGTATTGGGAAAATGGTAATGATTTTTACGATAAGCTTTATTGGATACGACATCAGGGCATTAATTACCCAGCCATATCGGACAGCCATCGTTTTGGCAGTGATTTTTGGTCTTTGGTATGTAGGTAAAAGAATTGAAGTAAAATTGAATAAAGCTTATGTAAGTGACGATAATGGGAAAACAGATCAAAACAATGAGGTGGAGAAACGGAGGGGACTTTAATGAACGGTAAATGGAAAAGGGAAGGAATGGAATGGGTTAAAGCATTTGCTGTCGGCATTATTATCTTTGCATTTATTCGAACTTTTTTCTTTTCCAATTATATAGTAGAAGGCGAGTCTATGATGCCGACACTGCAGGATGGCAATAAGCTGGTTGTCAATAAGATCGGGTTTCAAGTCAGTGATTTGCAGCGCTTCGATGTTATTGTTTTCCACGCAAATGCGAAAGAAGATTTTGTAAAACGAATTATCGGACTGCCTGGTGATAAATTAGAATATCGTGATGATCAGTTATATGTTAACGGTCATAAGTATAAGGAGCCATTTTTAAGTGTATATAAGCAAGAATCACCCGGCATGAAGCTGACAGGTGATTTCAGTTTGAAAGAAATTACGGGTGAAGATAAGGTCCCAGAGGGGAAATTATTTGTTCTAGGCGATAATCGATTAGGGAGCTGGGATAGTCGTCATTTTGGTTATATTTCTGTAAGTCAGGTAGTTGGGAAAGTAGACCTTCGTTATTGGCCGTTAAACGAAATGGACGTACATTTTTAAATGTTGGGAATAGCACGATATGAATATCGTGTTTTTTTTTGTTTATTTTACCAGTTATGCCTAAAATCTGCTTGATAAGAATCCAAACATTTGTGCTTATATATGTTAAAATGAAAGATACAGTGATGAATGGAAAGTGAGGTTTATGCATGTCAATAAGAATGGTGATTGGACGCTCTGGAAGCGGCAAAACTGCTATGTTTCTAGATGAGATTCGTGCTAAATTGGTCGAAAATCCAGAAGGGCCGCCGCTTATTTATATCGTACCGGAGCAGATGACGTTTCAATCAGAATATCACCTTGCAACGGACAAGGAAATTGGCGGCATGATTCGGGCTCAAGTATATAGCTTTTCTCGGCTTGCATGGAGAATTTTACAGGAAACCGGCGGGATTAGCCGGACACATTTAAGCAGTGTTGGAATTAGTATGTTAATCCGTAAAATCATTGATGAAGAGAAGGAGCAATTGAAACTCTTTCAGCGGGCAGTTGATAAGAATGGTTTTATCAAGCAATTAGAGCAGATGGTCACAGAATTCAAGCGTTATTGTATCAGACCAGAGGAGCTTGTGAATGAACTAAACCAGTTTTCCTCAAAAGGCTTACAGGATAAACTGCATGATTTAGAAATTATTTATCAAAAATTTGAAGATGAAATCTTTGGCAAATATGTTGATTCTGAAGATTATTTTCGCCTCCTAGCGGAAAAAATATCGAATTCGGCATATCTAAATAACGCAGAAATTTATATCGATGGGTTTTATAGCTTCTCTCCGCAGGAATATCAAATTATTCAGGAGTTGGCGAAGCATTGCAAAAGGCTGTCAATTGCGATGACGACGGACAAGAGATCGTTCGATAAAGCCCCTGATGAATTGGATATATTTCGCTCTGCAGGTGAGACCTGCTGTACACTATTTGACCTAGCAAGTGTTTTACAAATTGAAATGGAGCCGCCGGTGGTTTTGCATCAGCAAAAAAAATGGAATCATCCATCTTTAAGGCACATGGAGGGGACATTTGATGAGCGTCCAGCTCAAAGTTATCAAGGAGATACCGCTATTCATCTTTGTCAGGGGGTAAATCGCCGCGCCGAAATTGAAGGTATTGCCCGCGAAATTTATCAATTGGTACGAACAAAAGGATATCGTTATCGGGATATTGCCTTATTAATCAGAAATGGCGGGGATTATCATGAGCTTGTTGAGCCGGTTTTCAGCGACTGTCAAATTCCTTATTTTATCGATCAAAAAAGGACGATGCTGAACCATCCGCTAATTGAATTGATTCGCTCAAGCCTTGAAGTGATTGAGTCATATTGGCGCTATGAACCGGTTTTCAGGGTGGCCAAAAGTGAATTAATCTTTCCGATCCAGGAGAATCTTGGAAAAATGCGTGAGAAAATGGACAAGCTTGAAAACTATGTCCTTTCATACGGAATTAATGGAAGTAAGTGGACAAAAAAGGACCGCTGGGTTTATCGAAACATACGAGGGTTGGAATTAGGTGTAAGGAACCAGACCGATGCAGAAATAGAATGGGAACAGGAGTTAAATGAATTAAAACTGATGATAACTGCACCGCTGCTGCGCTTATCAAGGCGTCTAAAACGAGCTGATACGGGCAGAAAGCTGTGCGAAGCAATTTATTTATATTTAGAGGAATTAGATATCCCCGCCAAGCTTGAAAATTGGAAGGCGGCTGCAGAAGAAAAAGGGAATCTTGTAAAAGCGCGTGAACACGAACAAGTTTGGAATGCCGTGATTGACCTTCTGGACCAATATGTTGAAATATTAGGAGATGACAAGGTAACAGTAAAGTCATTTGCGGACATACTTGAGGCAGGGTTTGAATCATTGCATTTTTCCCTTATTCCTCCTGCACTCGACCAAGTGTTAATCGGTGATTTGGAGAAATCAAGATTAAATCAAATCAAAGTCGTGTTTGTAGCAGGTGTCAACGAGGGGGTATTGCCGGCGAAGTTTTCCGAGGATGGAATACTATCCGATGAAGACCGGGAATTGTTAATGTCACAGGGAATCAAATTAGCTCCAAGCAGCCGGATTCGACTGCTGGATGAAAACTTTTTAGCCTATAAAGCCTTTACCGCTCCTTCCGAATTGCTCTATGTAAGCTGTCCACTTGCTAATGAGGAAGGAAAATCATTAATCCCTTCTTCCTATATTAAAAGATTGAAAGATATGTTTCCTGATGCACCTGAACATTTTTATGTGACGGATCCAGGGGAATTACCAGAGGCAGAGCAGCTTCTCTTTGTGACAAATAGGACAACAACGCTCTCTTATTTGAATGCCCAGCTGCAATTGAAAAAGCGAAACTATCCGATTTCAGATTTATGGTGGGATGTTTATAACTATTATCTTAAAAGTGCAGATAAAGCTCAGGCACAATTAGTATTTTCCAGTCTGTTTTATACCAATCAGACTGTTAAACTCTCAAGGGAAACAGCAGATGAATTATATGGCGAAACGATTCAAGCGAGTGTTTCAAGAATGGAACTATATAACTCCTGCGCGTTTTCGCATTTCGCTCAGCATGGGCTGAAGCTAAGGGAAAGGCAGGTATTTCGGCTTGAGGCTCCCGATATCGGTGAACTATTCCATGCGGCATTAAAGCAAATAGCTGATATTGTCAACGAACAAAAGCTGTCGTGGGCCCAGCTTTCAAGACAGCAATGTGAAGATCTATCGAAAGAGGCTGTGAAAACATTAGCGCCAAGATTGCAAAATGAAATTCTATTAAGTTCCGAACGACACCATTATATTAGACGGAAGCTCGAACAAATTATCACTAGGGCTTCACTTGTCCTTAGCGACCATGCAAAAGTAAGCGGTTTTTCACCAATAGGATTGGAATTGGGATTTGGCCCTAACGGTAAGCTTCCGCCGCTGGCCTTCTCTTTGAAAAATGGGAAGAGAATGGAATTAGCCGGTAGAATTGATCGAGTTGACCAAGCAAGAGCTGAAGATAATAGTATCTATTTACGAGTGATTGACTATAAGTCAAGTGAAAAGGATGTCAATTTAACGGAAGTATATTATGGGTTGGCACTGCAAATGCTTACCTACCTAGATATTGTTATGACCCATTCAAAGGAATTAGTAGAAATGAAGGCGAATCCGGCAGGCGTTCTTTACTTTCATGTTCATAATCCATTTATTAACACGACGAAAGTGCTGACAATAGAGGATATTGAACAGGAGATTTTGAAGAAATTTAAAATGAACGGCTTAATGGTCAGTGATCCAGAAGTGCTTCGCTTAATGGACAAATCGCTTGAATCCGGTGATTCACAGATAATTGCTGCCGGAATTAAAAAAGACGGACAAATATCAAAAAAATCAAAGGTTGCTAGCATGAATGAATTTGATGACATTAAGACGTATGTACGCGGGGTCTACCAAAAGACAGGTAATGCGATAATTGAGGGTGAGACAAATATTTCACCGTTCAAATTGAAGGATAAAATTCCTTGTACATTTTGTTCATTTAAATCGGTATGTCAATTTGATGAATCAATTGAACCGAACCGCTTTCGAATCCTCACACCGCATACGAAGGATGATGTTTTAGAAAGAATACGAAAGGAGGTTTCGATAAATGAGTAAAATTATCATACCGGAAAAGCCGGAAGGGGTAACATGGACAGATGACCAATGGAAGGCAATTATGGCAACAGGCAAGGATATTCTTGTTGCCGCAGCAGCCGGTTCAGGTAAAACTGCAGTCCTAGTTGAAAGAATCATCCAACAAATTATTTCGGAAAAAGAACCAATTGATGTCGATGAATTATTGGTCGTTACGTTTACGAATGCCTCAGCAGCTGAAATGCGGCACCGGATTGGTGAGGCATTAGAAAAAGCAATTGACATAGATCCGCACTCACGGCATTTAAGGAAGCAGCTAAGCTTATTGAATAAGGCCTCTATTTCCACGCTCCATTCCTTTTGTATGGAGGTTATCCGGAAATTCTATTATCTAATTGACGTTGATCCCGGTTTTCGAATTGCGGATGTGACAGAGGCACAATTAATGCGAGATGAAGTAATGGATGAACTGTTAGAGGACGAATACGGGAAAAAGGATAATGAACCATTTTTTAATTTAGTTGATTCATTTACCAGTGACCGCAGTGATGCAGCGCTTCAGTCAATCGTTCAGTCTATCTATGACTTTGCACAGGCAAATCCAAGACCGCAAATCTATTTGGATTCCATCGCGTCGATGTATGATGTCTCATTAATCAAACATATTGAAGAACTTCCGTTTACACAGGAACTTTTTTTTGACATTGAATTGCAGCTCGAAGCAGCCAAAGAAATGATCGTTAAAGGCTTAGAAATAACCAAGCTGCCAGAAGGACCAGCACCGAGGGCGGAAAATTTCTTAGATGATCTGCACATTATCGATACCTTGATAAAAGCAAAAGAAGACTCATGGGATACACTTTACCAGGCACTGCAAAACGTGTCATTCTCCACTGCCAAAAGGCTGAAAAAAGGTGAGTATGATGAGGAACTGACAGCAAAGGCGCAAAAGCTGCGCGATAAGGCGAAGAAAAAGATACAAGCCATTCAAACAGAACTTTTCACCCGAAAGCCAGAAAGCTTCCTGCGGGATATGGAAGAGATGTATCCGCTAATAGAGACTCTTACGAATCTAGTGAAGAAGTTCTCAAAACGGTTTGAAAAAGCTAAGAAAGACAAAGGGCTTGTAGATTATGCTGATTTGGAGCATTATTGCCTGGATATTTTAACCGGAGAAATCTCATCAGAAGGGGAGTTTATACCTTCTGATGCAGCCCTTTCGTACAGACGCCAATTTAAAGAGGTATTTGTCGATGAATACCAAGATACGAACATGGTACAAGAAACCATTTTAAAGCTGATTGCAAAAGAGAGCGAGGCAGAAGGAAATCTCTTTATGGTCGGTGACGTCAAGCAATCTATTTATCGCTTTCGATTAGCGGAACCGAATTTATTTTTATCAAAATATAATCGTTTTCAAATAGATGGGGATTCAACTGGTTTAAGAATTGATTTAGCACGGAATTTCCGGAGCCGCAAAGAAGTTCTCGATGGGGTTAATTACTTATTTAAACAAATCATGGGCGTTAAGGTTGGCGAAATCGAATATGACGAGGCGGCTGAATTACGTAACGGCGCGCCATATCCAGAAGACAATCCATTCCCGGTAGAACTAATTCTAATTGATCAAAAAAAGGAAAACATAGAGGAAGCTGCGGACTCGGAACCAGAAAACGAGGAAGAAGCAGATGTGTTTGATCAGGCAGATCTTGAGCAGTCCCAGCTTGAGGCAAGGTTTATTGCTGCAAAAATTAAGGAATTGGTCGCAAACGGAACGTCCGTTTATAATCCAAAACTGCAGTCTTATAAGCCGCTGATGTACCGTGATATCGTGATTTTACTTCGCTCATTTACTTGGGCACCGCAAATTATGGAAGAGTTTAAGCAGCAAGGGATACCAATCTATGCCGATATATCTACCGGCTATTTTCAAGCTACTGAGGTTGCGGTAATGCTGTCCCTTTTAAGAGTAATCGATAATCCTTTCCAGGATATTCCATTAGCTTCTGTATTACGTTCACCGATTGTTGGATTAAATGAGGAAGAACTAGCAAAGGTTCGTATTCATCAAAAGCGCGGCTCATTTTGGGAGGCCGTTACTGCTTTTTGTCAAAATCGAAAAAATGAATCTGAGGAAGTATTTTATGGAAAAATGCGTCATTTTTATGATTCATTAAATGATTGGCGCACAATGGCACGGCAGGGGGCACTTTCTGAGTTGATTTGGCAGCTGTACCGTGATACTAAATTTTATGATTTTGTTGGTGGTCTCCCAGGCGGAAAACAGCGGCAGGCTAACTTACGTGCCCTTTATGACAGGGCGAGAGCTTATGAACAAACATCTTTCCGTGGTTTGTTCCGCTTTTTACGTTTTGTGGAACGCATGATTGACCGGGGAGATGACCTTGGTGCAGCACGTGCCCTTGGAGAGCAGGAGGATGTCGTCCGTATAATGACGATTCATAGCAGTAAAGGGTTAGAGTTTCCAGTTGTTTTCATGGCGGGAATGGCCCGAAATTTCAACACGACAGATATGAAAAAGGCGTTTATGCTGGACAAAGAGTATGGCTTTGCTGCTAAGTACGTAAATGCCGAAAAGCGGTTGTCTTATCCATCCTTGCCGCAAATTGCTTTCAAACGGAAAAAGAAAATGGAACTTCTCGCCGAAGAAATGCGCGTCTTGTATGTGGCAATGACAAGGGCAAAGGAAAAGCTTTATTTGACAGCGACACTTAAAGATGCCACGAAAGCATTGGATCAGTGGAATGACGTAGTCGATCATCCTAGATGGCTGCTAAAGGACTACAGCCGGGCAGCCGCTGCCAGTTATCTAGATTGGATTGGTCCGGCACTTGTAAGGCATCAAGACTGTGAGGTATTAAGAGCCTTTGGAGAAATAAATCCTCTTGTACCGGAAGATATAATAAAGCACCCTTCCTCTTGGAAGATTTCAATAATAAGTGCTGATGATATTACGAATGAGGAATCAGCACCCGAACTTAATGCCGATGACTTTATGCAATTGGTGGAAGATGAAAAAGAGGTTCTAGTAACTTCACCTTTTACCGATGAAATTACTGCAAGGCTTTCCTGGCAATATTCCTTTCAAAATGCAGCGACTCATCGTTCAAAGCAGTCGGTATCAGAAATAAAAAGACAGCGGGAAATCGCGGATGAGCAAAGCGGTACTGACTTTATTCAAAGATTTAAGAAGCCGATTCTGAAACGTCCAAAATTTATGCAGGAGAAGGCTTTAAGCCCGGCTGAACGAGGAACAGCCATGCATATGGTGATGCAGCATGTAGATTTAACAAAACCTGTAAGTTCCCAATCGATTTCTGATCAAATTCAAACAATGATACATCATGAATTATTAACCGATGAGCAAGCTGAAGTGATTGATGCTAATTTAATAGCACAATTTTTCAGAACAGAATTGGGACAAAGATATTTCCAGGCATCAAATGTCCATCGTGAGGTACCATTTACACTATCTTTAATGGCCAATGAAGTGTATCACGATTGGCGGGATGCGGATGAGTCTGTTTTTGTTCAGGGGATTATCGACTGCATACTTGAGGACGAGGATGGACTTGTCCTGATTGACTATAAATCAGATAGTATTACGGATCGCTTTAATGGCGGCTTTAATCAGGCTAAACCGATTCTTGAGGATAGATATAAACTGCAAATTAATCTATACACAAAGGCTATCGAAAAGATCTGGAGGCGAAAAGTGGCGGAGAGATATTTATTTTTCTTTGACGGAGCACATATTTTAAAAATAGATTAAAAAAAGACATAAACCAGCCTTGGTTTATGTCTTTTTTAATTATTTCCTGCAATTGGCTGATCGACTACATTTGCATCAAGTACGTTAGTATTACTTAATCCACTAGTTGAAATAATTACCCCGCCGGTATTAAAGCCACCTGAGCCGGCAAAGGTTTTTGCGCTGGACTTTGGGGAAATATACAGGGTATCGCCAAAATGTACAATACCTCCGCCTACATTCACGATTTGTACTGGACCAATAATTGCTGGCATTAAAAACATCCTTTACCATTTGGGCTATAAATTCTACTTTTCGTTATCATATGCGTTTAATCATATCCTGTTAATGCCTTTCAGGCAGCAGCTGACGGATATGCTTAATCCTAACCTCCAAGGAGATATGTTTACTGTTTCCAATGTGTAAAACGGAAGAAAAGGCAACCGCATTAAGACTAATATTATTCACCTTTATGATCGGTGAAAGATTATGCCGGACCATATTCATTGGTTCATCTATAATAGGCAACGGAAGCGGCTTTTTAAAAACAGGATAAGAAGGAAAGTTACCCTCGTCACCAAAGAATATCTCTGCTTCCCGCTGCACAGCAAGTGCCCTGGAAAATGCATTAATAATGGATGAATCCCCAATCTGAAAAGTTGAACTGAAAGCAACTTCCTTTGACTCCACATGATCAACGCTAGAGATTCGGGTCAGCATAGCCAGGGGTCACATCCCGTTCTAAAGGAACGAATGGTCCAATAATTAATGATTCCGGCGGAGTGTCAAACGCTGAAGTTTGCTGGATTGTTTCCACATCACCAATCAAAAATACTGAGGAACTCGCGACACCAGTTATTCGAATGTTTTCGACATGCAAGACGCGGTTGTAAACCTCAAAGTTCATCGGTGTTCATTCCTTTCATGTTTTCAGGTAAGTTATTTAAAAAGACCTGTACCCCATTTTGAATTTCTTGCTTTAGGGCAACAATAACTTTATTCTCAATTGCTTCGTTACTATCTTTCCCTTGATTCTTTTGTGCAAGAGCTTTTAGATGATAGTCAATCCGGCTGGGCAGTTGTTTTATAATATCCTCTTTAATAAAGGATAAATAAGATTCATTAGGCGGAATGGCCAAATTTCGTTGAGTGCTATCAACGATTTGAGGTAAGTCTGTATTCAAATATTCATGAATAGACTCTTCAATTTTCATTGATAATCTCATTTGTTGTTCAGGGGAAAAAGGGGTATTTAGTGATTGGTTTTCTACTGCGAAGTCTTCAATTCCGGATAGTTCATTTGGATTTAAACCGATATTCAATGTACCTTCAAGTGTTTCAACCTTCAATTGATCAAATTTATATTCAATCGTATCAACATGAATCGTTGGCTTTTCTTGTATTTGTTTTAATTGCTTTTGTAAGTTTTGGATTGTAGTTTCTAAAGCTGCTATTCTTTTTTCCTGTGCTTGAAAACACATTTGCAGCCATTGAAGATATTGGTATAAATCCTGATACATCTTAATCACCCCACCCGAAAATAGCCTTTTCACCTTGTCTTCTAATCTATATGCATAAATGTTTAAGGATTTGCATCATTTTCCGAAATAGGGTGGTAAGGCTATACAACAGGGGCTTGTAAGGGAACTGAAGGTGCTAATATTTGCTCTCCAGGTTTTACCCCTGAAGGAGCTGGTCCTGTAAATCCCCCGGTATTATATAGGTGTGCAGACGGTTTTATGATTCCGGCACTGCCGATTTGCAGGACAGATGAATTGGTAATCCCTCCAATCTTGATGAAATTTATATGAATGGTCTGCTGGATGAAAAAGTTCATTTTAACCCCACCCGTTCATTACATATTGAGTGAAATATTTTGGTCAATATTATCAGGGTCAGTTACATTCGTTGAGCTTAATCTATTTTGAACGTCTATCTGATCGCCGGTATTAAAGGAACCAGCACCAGAGAAGGTTTTTGCCGTAGCAAATGGCATAATTTTATAAACATCGCCGATATGAAACACCGAACTGTTACCGAGTGTAATTACCTGGGCAACCCCAACAATTGCTGGCATGGACAACACCCTTCGTTATTATTCTACTGTCATCTTATGTATAGGCAGATGTAATGTGATTCATTCGCCCAAATTTTATATTTGTGTGATTGTTCAGTTT
Source organism: Neobacillus kokaensis (assembly GCF_014656545.1). Classification (GTDB taxonomy): domain Bacteria; phylum Bacillota; class Bacilli; order Bacillales; family Cytobacillaceae; genus Neobacillus; species Neobacillus kokaensis. The sequence continues at coordinate 128,065 of NZ_BNDS01000007.1, read as the reverse complement.
ATTGTTAAAATTATTTTGAGGTGATCGTATTGAAATTTGTAACAGTAAAAAAAATGGAGGAAATTCTTGTTGGATTAATCGACGATGGATTGGAGAAAATCCTTTTAATACATAAAGCGGAAGAGGCTATGAAAGACCAGAAGACTATTCCGGCATCGATGATTGATTGCATTGCTGCAGGTGAGGATTTCATTAGCAAGGTAAAAAAATTAGTGGATTGGGTGCAATCACAGGAGAAGCCTGATTCATTTTACGTGTCAATGGATAAGGTAACCGTGCTTGCTCCAATTCCAAGGCCGGCTAAAAATATTTTTTGTGTCGGTAAAAACTACGCTGAGCACGCTATTGAATTGGGAAGTGCCGCCGATATTCCTGAACATGTCATGGTTTTTACTAAAGCACCGACGACTGTTACAGGTCCGAACAATGTAGTATTAAATCATCAAACTGTAACAGATCAGCTTGATTATGAAGGGGAATTGGCAGTGGTTATTGGCAAAAAGGGCCGTGGCATTAAACGCGAAGAAGCGCTGGATTACGTTTTTGGATATACAATTGTTAATGATGTAACGGCAAGAGACCTTCAATCAAGGCATAAGCAATTTTTTATCGGAAAAAGTTTAGATACTACCTGTCCAATGGGTCCGTGGATTGTACATAAAAGCATGGTTGACAATCCCAATCATTTAAATATTGAGACAAAAGTTAACGGTGAGGTAAGACAAAGCGCTAATACAAACCAATTTATTTTTCCAGTGGAAGAAATTATTTCTGTATTATCCGCAGGAATGACACTTGAGCCAGGTGATATCATCGCTACAGGAACCCCTGCGGGTGTGGGCAAAGGTTTGAAACCGCCAAAGTTTTTAAAGCCTGGTGATAAAATAGAAATAACGGTTGAAAAAATTGGAACGCTAGTTAATTATGTTGAGGGGTAATGGAGTAATTCAATATTACTTTAATTGATACCATATTTAACTACCTTTTCTTCGTAATTTTTAATTGCCTATGTTATGATAGTTTCGACTATGATACATAGGAGGAAAATACATGATACATGGCCACGTTACAGCCTGGGCTTTAGCTCTTATTTTATTTATTGTTGCCCTTCTTTTACAATCGGGAGGCAAGGCTAAAGGAGCTAAAATTGTCCAAATGATTTTAAGGGTACTTTACCTGCTTATTATTGCAACAGGTGTTGGACTGCTTTTCATGGTATCTAATATTAGTGTAATGTATATTTTAAAGGCAGTTGTTGGTTTATGGATTATTGGTCTTTTTGAAATGATACTAAGCCGTGCTGCTAATAAGCGCAGAACTTCTGTTTTTTGGATTCAATTTATTATTGCTTGGGCGCTTGTACTTTATTTAGGCTTTGTTGAGCTTCCAATGTCCATTTTGTATGTAAAATAAAGATGAAAAGCTGTTAGGCGAAGATTCGTCGACAGCTTTTTTAATAGACAAGTTATAAGTAGGATTTTAATTTTAGATAATAGGGAGAGGAGATATGGTGAAAGTGAAGGAGTTTGCCAACTTAGGAGAAATCTGCGGCGGGGTTACGGTGGAAGTTCATCCTGATGGAGATAAGGTAATAGATGTACTTCTTAAATGGAAGCAAAATCGCTTTATGCAAAATATATTGGGGTTTAAATTTAAAAAGCAAAAGGCATATAGTGAGACTCCCTAACATGCCTTTTGCTTTTTAAGATATTAATTTTTCAATAATCAAACGCTTCCCGGTATTTATTGTGAATTCAAATCGATCATTTACTTTTTCATAATAGCAAAAGTGATGCTGGACATTACAAATTTCGTCTTGATTATCGAATACCATAAAATTCACCCCGTCTTTTCGATGTTCATCGGAAAGAAAGGATAAATGGTTGTAACAATAAATACAATCAAAAATGGAAAAGTTTAATGAGTTTAATGTAGTAACGAATTGGAAAAAGGCATCATCATTAATTCCCTCTAATAGTCTCTCAAGCGAATAAATTAAATGCTTTCTAATTCTGACCAAATCGTGATCACGAAGCATGATTACTTCATTTCCAATGCGAACTTTCCCAGCTTCGTACAGGACCCCTTTTTTCCAGCGATTCATCCGGAAAATTTCAATCTCTTGCTGGAGAAAATCCTCCAACATGGAAGCCTCTTCCGTTTCCTCATCAAAAAATATCCATTGATCATTTATTTGCTCAACAGTTCCCTCGGTATAGGCTCTGTTTTGAATATCATAAAGGTGCATTCGTTGTTGTCGATTCATTGTTTACCTCCATGCCAGATGCTTCATTTTTCTTTTTAGACATCTTCCTGGAATTTTATAACCTGATTTAGTTGGAATTTTGTGAAAGGCTGGGTGGGGAGGAAAGGCAGTTAATGTCTAATCACAGGTTTCAATTTCATTTGATAACAATTAGTCGTAAATTGCGTCAATCCGAAATTTCCCCTAATTTAAAGTATTCTAAATTTGTTCATTCTGATACTTTGTCATGTTACCAGCCTATATAAAATAGGCAGGCCACAAGTAAGAAACCTATTTTGAATAATAAAATTTGGAATAACTACTTTCATAGATTAAAATGGGTGTAGATTAAGGAGGATTTTTTCATGAATAAAAGAATTATACCCATTTTAATTATCGTTTTATTATGTTCGTCCTTTCCTGCCTATGCCAAGGTAGAAAAAGAAGGCCGTTTGTGGCAGGATGAAACCGTCTATTCTATTATGATCGACCGCTTTAATAATGGTGATACACAAAATGATAAAGAGGTGGATGCGAAAAACCCGTTAGCCTATAACGGCGGTGATTTTCAAGGTATTATTGATCGATTAGACTACATTCATGATATGGGATTTACAGCTATTAGGCTGACACCCATTTTTGATAATGCGAAGAATGGCTATCACGGTTATTGGGTAACTGATTTTTATAAAGTGGACGAGCATTTTGGTTCCCTGAAAACTTTCAAAAAGCTTGTAAAGGAAGCTCATAAGCGAAAAATGAGGGTGCTGCTTGATTTTGTTACAAATAATGTTGCAGAAAGCCACCCATGGGCGAGTGATGCTGACAAGAAGGATTGGTTTCATGCAGAACAAGAAATAAAGGATTGGAATAACCAGCAGCAGGTTGAAAATGGCTGGGTGGATGGTCTGCCAGACTTGAATCAGGAAAATCCGGAAGTAAGCAAATATTTAATCGATGCCGCAAAATGGTGGATAAAGAAAACTAATATTGATGGATACAGCCTGCCAGATGTTAACCATGTTCCCGGAAGCTTTTGGAATGATTTTTCCCTTGCAGTTAAAAATGAAAAAAAAGACTTTTTTCTTTTAGGGATACCATCGAAAAGCACTGCCGTCGATGTAAATAAATATCAAGCTGCCGGAGTTGACAGTGTGTTGGATTTTGGACGCGCTCAAGGTCTGAGGAATGTCTTCGCTGGGACTGACAAGTCGCTGCCAAAAGAAACTAAGGCTTCAAACAGTAATCAAAAATCGATTCTGCAGGCAAATTTTTTCGACAATGAAAATACGGTAAGATTTACCCATGATATTGTCGACAAACGGCAATTTCCCGGATCACGCTGGAAAACAGCTTTAACGTATTTATATACCACACCTGGAATTCCAATTGTTTATTATGGCACTGAAATTGCCTTAAATGGCAGCGGCATTCCTGATAACCGAAGGCAAATGAATTTCCGAACGGAAAAAGAACTGATAGATTACATTACCCAAATTGGTGAATTAAGGGGACAATTACCATCATTAACAAGAGGCACGTTTGAAATGCTTTACAATAAAGATGGGATGATAGTATACAAACGCAAGTATAAAGGAGAAACAGCTTTAATAGCTGTTAATAATACAAATAAATCCCAAAAGGTCACGCTGACGGCTGATCAGCTGGAAGGCGGAAAGAATAAAGAGCTTCGCGGCCTGCTTGCAGGAGACATAGTACGCAGTCATAAGGACCGATATATTATGATTTTAGACCGTGACCACTCTGAAATCTATGTTCTAACTGAAAAGTCGGGAATCAATATTCCATTGGTAGCCTCATTAATAGTTGTCTACATCTTAGTTTTTGTATTTCTATTTTTGATATTAAAAAGAAGGAAAAGGAATAAAAATGACTAAAACACAGCGGGAGGACTTCCTCCACTGTGTTTTTTCCTCTCTATCCATTAATTATTGTCCCGCCATTAACGTGAAACATTTGACCGCTGATATATGAGGAATCGTCTGATGCTAGAAACACATAGCATGGTGCAAGCTCGCACGGCTCTCCAGCCCGCCCCATTGGAGTTGTGGAGCCAAAAGTGGCTACTTGGTCAGGCGGAAAGGTGGAGGGAATCAGCGGTGTCCAAATCGGCCCTGGTGCAACTCCATTTACGCGAATACCCTGCGCTGCCAAAGATGCCGCCAAGGAGCGGGTAAAGGAAACAACGGCTCCTTTTGTTGCTGAATAATCGAGCAATTGCTCGTTTCCTTTATAGGCAGTAATCGATGCCGTATTGATAATGACGGCTCCTTTTTTTAAATAGGGAAGGGCCATTTTTGTCATATAAAAATAGGAAAAAATATTCGTTCGAAATGTCTTTTCCAGCTGGGCGGCTGTGATATTCAATAAACTGTTTTGTGGATGCTGCTCTGCAGCATTGTTAACCAGAATATCAAGCTTGCCAAATGCAGCAATTGTCTGATTAACGATTTCCTTACAATAAGCTTCATCTCCAATATCACCGGCAAACAGGAGGCATTTTCTGCCTTCTGCTTCAATAAGCTGCCTAGTTTCCTCAGCATCCTGATGCTCATTTAAATAAGCAATGGCAACATCTGCCCCTTCTTTGGCAAAATAAATCGCTGCAGATTTTCCAATCCCGCTGTCACCACCAGTAACGATTGCTGTTTTTCCTGATAGTTTTCCAGCTGCTTGATAGTTAGGGTCAACTGTAATTGGTCTTGGATTCATTTCACTTTCAATACCAGGCTGGCGGTTTTGGTGCTGCGGCGGAAATATCCGTTTCTGCTGTTTTTGATTGCTGCTCATAATATCTACCTCCAATTGTCCAATACACTTGTTAGTTTTAGAAAAAAGGCAAGAATTATAAGAAGAAATAAAAATGGCATAAGGATGCACCCTTATGCCTGGAATATTAGCGATAATTAATAAATTGGACATCAATAGTTAAATCTGCTTCCCGAACCAGCGAAATAATTTTCTGAAGGTCGTCTCGGCTTTTGCCGCTGACACGAACTTGATCATCTTGTACTTGACTTTTAACCTTTACCCCGCTATTTTTAATAATCGTATTTATTTTTTTTGCATTTTCTTTATCAATCCCTTGTACAAGCTTTGCTCGTTGTCTTACTGTACCGCCTGAGGCTTTTTCAATTTTACCGTAATCAAGATTTTTAATCGGGACACCTCTTTTAATTAATTTACTAAGCAGGACATCCTTTAGCTGATCCATTTTGTACTCATCATCAGATATGAGAACAAGTTCTTCTTTATCAAGTGAAACCTCACTTTTGCTCCCTTTAAAATCATAGCGGGTACTAATTTCCTTCATTGTTTGTGAAATAGCATTTGTAACCTCGGAAAAATCTACTTTGGATACAATATCAAATGAACTATCTTTAGACATAACTAGACCTCCATATTATCTGAATGTTGAAATTTATTGTTAAAGTTTCCCTTCATGCCTACATTATAGTAAAATAAGCCGTAGTTTTACAACCTAAAGCCAAAGCTCCAAATGAAAGGGGAGTTCGACATGTCATTGAAAGAACTTGTTGGTCAAACCACGATATTAACTGTGGCACGGAAAGCCGAATTTGGCTTTTTTTTAACGGATGGAAATGAGGACGTGTTATTACATAAAAATGAAGCCCATCGTGAAATTGAAGAAGGAGAGCAGATTGAGGTTTTCCTTTATGTTGATTCAGAAGGGCGGCCAACGGCATCAACTGTGATTCCTGAGATAGCTGTAGGACGCTATGCATGGGTGAAGGTAACAGACGTTAAACCGGATATTGGGGTGTTTTTAAATATTGGACTGCAAAAGGATATCTTGTTGGGGAAGGATGACCTGCCGGCCCATAAGTCAGTCTGGCCTAAAGAGGGGGACATGGTCTTCATTACATTGCGGGTAAACCGTAATTATCTCTTATACGCAAAGCTTGCAAGTGATCAAGTAATTCAGTCGATTTCAACAAAAGCGACAAGGGAAAGCTTTAATAAAAATGTCCAAGGTTATATTTATCGTACGGCTAAAGTCGGCAGCTGGATTTTTACTCTTGAAGGGTTTAAAGGGTTCATTCATGAATCGCAGCGCAACCAGGAACCGCGACTCGGTGAAAAAGTGGAAGGGCGGGTCATTGATATTAAGGAGGATGGAACAATTAATGTGTCCCTTCTTGCCAGAAAACAAGAATCACAGGATGTAGATGCAGCTCGTATTTATGAATATTTGATGAGCAGAAACGGTGCCATGCCGTATACCGATAAAAGCATGCCTGAGGATATAATGGAGCGGTTCGGCCTAAGTAAAGCAGCTTTTAAGCGGGCATTAGGTAAGTTAATTAAAGAAGGAAGGGTTTACCAGGAAGGCGGCTGGACGTACGAAAAAAAGGATTCGTAAAATTCATTACATAACCTGTTTCAAATTGACAGACACTAACATCGGATAAAGTGATTTGAAAGGGGTAATGAGCATGCCGCATACTTCAGATAATGATAAAAAAGCACAAGACAATAATGCACTGCGTAATGAAAAAAATATGATGCGCGAAAAAAACCGCCAGGCAGGGAAAAATCAGTATTCCAAAAAAACCGATCATAAGTAAAAAGAGCGAGATTTTACCTCGCTCTTTTTACTTATGGTAATTTATTTAAGAAAAAAATAGCAATCGTTCCTGCGCCTGTATGTGCTCCAATAGCTGAACCAATAGAAGAAATATAAACCTGTTTTGGATGAAACGCCTCTTCAATCATCGCTTTTACTTCCAATGCCGTTTCCTCATTATCCGCATGGCTGAGGCCGATTACTTGCTGCTCCATTTTTGTGCCGCGCTCCTGCATCAGTTCAATTAAACGGCGGAAAACTTTTTTCTTACCGCGAATTTTTTCAATCGGGACAAGCTTTCCGTCCTCCACATTTAAAACAGGTTTTATATTCAATAATCCCCCTAGGAAGGCAGATGCTTTTGATACGCGGCCGCCCTTCGCTAAATAATCAAGGTCTTCGACAGTAAAAAGATGCTCCATATGCTTACATTTAAATTCTACATCTTTTACAATTTTATCTTTTGGAGCATTAACAGCTGCAAGACGTGCAGCTTCCATAACAATTAAGCCCTGACCTAATGAGGCACATTTTGTATCAATAATCGCTAAATTAAAATTTGGATATTTTTCCTTCACTTGGTCAAGAATCATAACAGCGGTAGAATATGTTCCTGATAATTCCGAGGAAAAAGCGATGTAAATTCCATCCTCGTTCTTTTCCGCCATAGATGTAAAGATTTCTTCAAATAGCAGCGGTGATGCCTGAGATGTCTTTGGAACATTTCCGCGGCGGATCGAGTCGTAAACTGTTTTTGGATCAATATTTTTTACGTCTTCGTATTCACTGCCATCGATATACACCTTTAATGGAATCAGTGTGACATTATTTTCTTCATAAAAACTTTTTGGTAAATCGCATGCGCTGTCAGCTAGTATTTTTACCTGCATGAAGCTCACCTGCTTTCAAACTATTCGTTATCAAGCTTTAGTTTAGCGGTTTCATTTAAAAAATACAATTCTTCTTATGGCTATGGAGGAAAAAATGAGGGGGAATTCATTTTGTGGCTTGAAATAAAGAAATTCAGTATCGTAATTGCTGGAGCCTTTTTAACGGCGCTAGGAATGAATTTATTTTTAATTCCTGCAAATGTCTATTCAAGCGGTTTTACCGGTATTGCTCAATTACTTTCTAAGGTGTTAACCGATTATACGCCCATTCATATATCAATCGGCTTCTTATTGTTATTACTGAATATTCCGGTTGCTATTCTCGGCTGGAAAAAGGTCGGTAAATCATTTACGATTTACAGTTTTATCAGTGTAGTTCTTTCATCATTATTTTTAGAAATAATACCGGTGAAGGAAATGTCACATGATATTTTGCTAAATGCCGTTTTTGGAGGGGTCATCATTGCAATCGGGGTAGGGTTTACCTTGAAATGGGGTGCATCTACAGGAGGATTAGATATAATCGCCATGGTGCTTTCGAGAATGAAGGATCGACCGATAGGACCTTATATGCTAGCTTTAAACAGTGTCATTATTTTAACGGCGGGATTTCTATATGGCTGGGAAAAAGCCCTTTATACCCTTGTGTTCTTATACACTTCAACAAGGGTCATCGATACAATTCATACAAGGCATTCTAAACTGACCGCCTTTATTATCACGAAAAAAGCAGATGAAATGAAAAAGGCGATTCATGCAAAACTAGTGAGAGGGATTACGATGATTCCTGGTAAAGGTGCCTTCTCAAACGAAACAAGGGACATAATGATGATTGTCATTACACGTTATGAATTATTTGATTTGGAACGGGTAATTAAAGAAGTAGATCCGAATGCATTTACAAATATTATTCAGACCACTGGAGTTTATGGATTCTTTCGAAGAGATTAAAGGGATTAGGTGATGATTATGCGTATTATTATTTATATCGTAATATTTTTTCTAGCAAACATGGTCAATGCTGCTGCGAATGGGGAGGATGATTTGGATTATCAAGTGAATGTTACTCCAATTACAGGACCAAACCAGACAGAAATTGTGATTGCTGTTAAGAATAATGAGGAATTCCCGCTCGATTTTGAGTTTCCAACTTCACAATTATTTGAAATGATCATTACGGATAAAGGCGGTAACGAAGTTTATGTCTATTCAAAAGGACGTTATTTCTTACAGGCATTTCAAACAATTACAGTACAACCACATGATGATCTTAAACGGGTGGTAAAATGGAATTACCAATTTGAAGGGAAGAGGCTTCCAGAAGGTGAATACACCATTTATACAACCTTAAAACCAATTAATATCAACAACAAACCAATCAAAAATCGTTCCAAACTGAGCAGTAAACAAAAAATATATATTCCGGGAGTTGAAGAATCATTCCGGGATGTGAAGGTGTCAGGAACTAAAGGAAACTATCTGGTCAGGGGTGAGATTAAACATCAAAATGCAGAATTATATTACGTTGTAGAAGACGGTCATATAGAATATATTAAAGAAAATAAGGTCCAATTAGGGAAGAAAGATCAAGAGTGGGTGCCTTTTAAAATTGATATTCACATTCCTCAGGAAAAACTTCCACATAACGCTTCTTTACTAATGTATTTTTATGAAAAAAATAATGAAGGTAAAAAGGTTCATACTTATCCTTTTGTTCTGGAACGATTAGAATAAAGAAAAGCGGATGCACATCAATTGATCGTGCATCCGCTTTTCTTTATGTGATCTGGTCAAGCTCTTGTTGCATTTCTTGGAGCTGTCTTTGCTCCGCAAAAGTGGAGTTTGCAAAAGCAGAACTTAGGGCATTCTTTGCTTTTGATACTGCACTTTCACGATTCTCTGGGTCGGCTGTCTTTGCCATCTCCACAAATCTTCTTGCTTCTTGGAATAATTGGTTACCCATTTTTATATTCCTCCGAGCGAAGAGTCATGCACATTGGCCATTTTCTGAGCTTCTGCTTCAGCGTAGGTCATGTGATAAGGAATCCTTTCAGCATGCTTGTTAACGGAATCCTTTCCTTGCTGGACAAAGCGTTTCGATTTGTTCGATCTACCCATTAGAATCCCTCCAATATGCTAAAAAGCCTATTTTGAAACAGCACTGCTGCCTCACAATGTAGTATGCTCTAACTACTGCACGTTCATTTAGGTAAACAATGGCTAAATGAATGAATTATTTCAAATTTAGGAGATCCTCAATGTAGGCTGCAACACCATCTTCTTCATTGGTAAGTGTTACATCGTTGGCAATGCTTTTTAATTGATGGATCGCATTTCCCATGGCAATTCCATGACCGGCATATTCAATCATTTCTAAATCATTATCCTCATCACCGAAAGCAATTACTCTTTCCGCTGGAATTCCATAATAATCAGCAGCTTTTTTCAATCCGACTGCCTTATTTAACCCAGCTTTTATAATTTCAATAACATGCCACGGTGCCGCCCAGCTGCGCTGCTCAATGACTTCTGCATGAACTTCGGATAAATGATTGCGAATTTTTTTTAACTGTTCTTCTTCTGTATGAATCAACAAGCTGGTAGGAGAGTCATGTAGGTAACTCATTAAATCACCAGTGGTAATTTTGGGATTACCAAAGCTAAAAATATCTAATAGTTTTTGGTCATGATAGTGAAAATACACATCATCCATTACTTCGGCAATAATATTGTGAAATTGGAAGCTGCGGCATGCATCTACGATTTCCTTTGCTACCTTTACATCAAGTGGTTCATGATAAAATCCCCAGTTCGATTGACGTGGATGGTGCGTGAAGGCACCGTTAAAATTAACGATTGGTGTGTCCAATTCCAATTCTCGATAGTACATTTCACTTGAACGGTAAGGTCTTCCTGTGGCAATCATCACAACATGCCCTTCTTCTTTTGCTTTATTCAGCACTTCTTTCGTTTTTACAGATATTGTTTTATCATCTTTTAGTAATGTTCCATCTAGGTCTAATGCAATTAAATGTCTTTGTGGCATAGGAAGATCCCTCGCTTTATATATTTTCAGCTAAAAAGCTCAACTTTAGGAAAAAATGTTATTACATGATACACTACATAATAAATAAAAAAAATAATTAATTCCTATATAAACTATGTTAACAAGATTATAGCTAAGCTGTAAAAAAATTCACACCATTGATCTAAAAAATTCGATATACTATGCTTGAACTAAGGTAATATTATTTCCTTTGATATAATAGTGATAACTTTAAAAGTAGGAGTGAGCGAACATGAACGAAGAATTAAAAGAAAATATAATGGGTGCATTGGAGCTGGTAATTGACCCTGAACTAGGAATAGATATTGTTAATTTAGGTTTAATATATGATCTTGAAATGGATGATGAAAGTAATCTGACTGTTACGATGACGTTAACCGCAATGGGATGCCCGCTTGCTGGAACAATTGTTGATCAAGTGAAAAGAGCATTAGCAGATATTCCTGAAATCAAAGATGTAGAAGTCAATATTGTATGGAATCCGCCTTGGAACAAGGACATGATGTCACGTTACGCGAAAATTGCATTGGGAATTCGATAATAATAATAAAAAACAGCAGAATTTTTCTGCTGTTTTTTTATTATTATTACTTCACAAATTGGACAAATATACCCAAAATGATTGTGAGATAGTTCACTTTTTTTTACCATAGTCACCTTTATAATACAGATATTAAGGCTGTTTGAGGTTGAAATAGCTGTATTAGGAGGCGTCTCATAATGGATTTTAGCCGAGATTTTAATAAAGATCCGTTTATTGTAATTTGGGAACTAACACGTGCATGTCAATTAAAGTGTCTGCATTGCCGTGCAGATGCACAATATACAAGAGATCCAAGGGAATTAACGTTCGAAGAGGGTAAAAACCTTATTGACCAAATATATGAAATGAATAACCCGCTGCTTGTATTTACAGGAGGAGACCCGTTGATGCGGCAGGACGTATTCGATATTGCTAAATATGCTGTGGAAAAAGGTGTACGAGTTTCGATGACACCGAGTGCAACGCCGAATGTTACCATTGAAGCAATGCGAAAAGCCAAAGAAGTAGGGCTTTCACGATGGGCATTCAGCCTGGATGGACCTACCGCTGAGATACATGACCATTTCCGCGGTACATCAGGCTCGTTTGATCTCACTATGGAAAAAATTCAATATTTACACGAACTGGAAATGCCGATTCAAATAAATACAGTTGTATCCCGATACAATTACGAGCATCTTGAGGAAATGGCAAAACTGGTTGAAGAATTAGATTGTGTCCTATGGAGTGTCTTTTTCCTTGTTCCAACTGGGAGAGGGCAAGTATCTGATATGATTTCTCCAGTAGAGCATGAAAAGGTCCTAAGATGGCTTTATGACCTTAGCAAACGAGTGGCATTCGATATTAAGACGACGGAGGCAATGCATTACCGCCGTGTGGTAATCCAGCAGAAAATGCGTGAGGCAAAGGCGCAAACTGATGAAATCAGCTATTTGTCTGCTCTAACGGAAAAAGGGTTAACAGGTTCTATTGATGGTTTGGGAAGAGCTCCAAAAGGTGTGAATGACGGAAATGGTTTTGTATTCATTTCACATATTGGTGATGTTTATCCAAGCGGGCTGCTGCCGGTAAAGGCGGGGAATGTCAGGCAAACACCACTTGCGGAAATTTATCGTGAATCACCCATTTTTAAAGCATTAAGAAATCCCGATGGCTTTAAAGGAAAATGTGGTGTTTGTGAGTTCCGCTATGTTTGCGGGGGCTCAAGGTCAAGGGCATACGCGATGACAGGGGATTACTTGGAAAGCGAACCTTTCTGTGTCTATATTCCAAAAGCATTGCGTGAAAAGCAGGAACAGTAAAAAATGCGGGTCGCCATAAAAGGCGGCCCGCTAAAACCTATTCTATACTGCAATAAACGGCAGAACAGTTTTCGCACCCAATTTCATCTTTTAAGTATTGTAAATCTAAAACGGTGATTTTCCCCTTTTTAACGGAAATGATATTGTCACGTTTTAATTCGCTAAGTATTCGGTTGGTGCTTTCACGTGATGTACCACAGAAATTGGCAAGCTCCTGATTGGTTAATGGGAGATCAATTAAAATGGAATTACCTTTTGGAACACCATAGCTATTGGTCATTCGGATAAGAGTAGAAAAAAGTGCACCGCGTTTTCCATTGAGCACAAGGTCACGGAATTTAGTTTGTGTTTTGCGAAAATGATCGCTCATCCATTTCATAAACTCATAGGCAAGTTTACTGTTTTGGAAAATTTCACTCTCAATAACATCTTTTTTAATCGCGGCAATTTTTCCTTCCTCGAGGACTTTGGCACTTAATAAATATCTTGGACTGTCTGTAAATAATGTCAGCTCACCGCATATATCATTTTCGCCGCAGATCCTTAAAGAAAGTTCACGACCATCGGCTGTAATTTTACTGATTTGAATTTTTCCGGAAATAATAACGTAAAGCTCCTCTGCAGCCATTCCTTCTTGAAATAAGAATCTCCCGCGTTCACTTGTAAATGTCCGGTCAGCGAATTTTAGTAATTCTTTTATTTCAATCGATTGAGTTGGTTTCATAATTATCGTCATCTCTGCTCACTCCCAAAATAATATATTGAACCTATACGGATTAATTTTTTTCATTAATTACATTTTATCGTAAGAAATGCATGGCGAACTGGGTAAACAATGACAATATAGTGAAAACTTGTGAATGCTTTAAAGGAGTTCTGCTAATTTTATGGAATTATCATGTATAATAAAATTGTAGTATTAGTAAATAACTAACAGCCTTTTTTTGTAAACGTTTGATACAATAGTTATAATATGTTCTTTTTCATAATGGAGTTGATATTTAATGGAAAAAACCATTATTAAAGATAAATTAAATAGACCTTTACGGGACTTGCGCATTTCCGTGATTGACCGCTGTAATTTTCGCTGCCAATACTGTATGCCTGCTGACCAATTTGGGCCAGATTTTGAATTCTTGCCGCGAAGCGCTTTGTTAACCTATGAAGAGATTGAACGTGTTGCAAAAATATTTGTTAAATTAGGTGTTGAAAAACTCCGTTTAACCGGTGGAGAACCGCTGTTAAGACGAGATCTGCCAACCTTAGTTGAAAAGCTTTCAAATATCGAAGGATTAAGCGATCTTGCCCTTACAACTAATGGTGTATTATTACCAAAATTGGCACCAAGCTTGAGAAAGGCTGGATTAAAACGGGTCAATGTTAGTTTGGACAGCTTAGACGATGAGTTATTTGGAAAAATCAATGGACGCGGTGTGGGGACAGGTCCGGTTCTTGATGGAATTAAAGCTGCTAAGCAAGCTGGTCTGGGTGTTAAAATTAATATGGTAGTTAAAAAAGGATTAAATGACTCGGAAATAATTCCAATGGCTGATTATTGTAAAAAGAATGGATTAGAGCTGCGATATATTGAATTTATGGATGTTGGCTCAACGAATGGCTGGAAAATGGATGATGTTGTGACAAAAAGACAAATTTATAAATTATTAAAGGAACATTTTGAGCTTGAGCCGGTTGATCCTTCTTACTACGGTGAGGTAGCAAAATTGTACCGTTATAAGGATAATGATGTTAATGTAGGCTTTATTACTTCTGTATCTGAATCGTTTTGTTCTACCTGTACACGGGCGCGGCTTTCGGCGAATGGTCAAATTTTTACTTGTTTATTTAATGGAAATGGCCAGGATATTAGGAATTTTATGCGGAACGGTGCGACGGATGAGCAATTAGCCGAGCGGATTACGGCAATTTGGAATGGCCGTATGGACCGGTATTCAGACGAAAGAACGGCAGAAACAAATAAAAATCGTAAGAAAATTGAAATGTCCTATATCGGAGGTTAACATCGTTGCTCAAAAAAAACGAGCCTGATTATGATTGCAGGCTCGTTTTTTATTATATATATCTTGGGAATAGAATATTATTCTCAAGATGAACGTGCATAAAGGTTAACCCTTCTAGTGCTTCTAAACGAGCATAAACTAAACGATACGTACCGCAGGCATCAAGCGGAAGAGCAAAATCCGATGTTACTTCACGGATTTGTCTAAGGACTTCTCCAGCGTGATCATGCTCTTTTTCAAGTTCAATAATCATTTGAATCGCTTCTTCACGATTTGGGACGGTGCCTTCTTCAAGCTGTCTAATTAATGGGAATACAACGGCCTCTTCCTTTTCCATATGCTCGATCAATTCTTTTTTGAATTCGAAGAATAGTTCATTTACCTTCAATAGTTCTGGATGATTGTCTCCATGCACACGGGATACCTTCGTAACATATGGACTGAGATTTCTTAATTCCTCCTCAGAAACGCGATGGTAATTTTGAATAACATGATCAATGATTGTATTCGAATCAGAATCTGTCCAAACCTCAATATCTTTTTCAGCATTTATATATTTATCGAAAACAACTTTTAATTCATCTAACAACACATCTATATCAAGTCCATGCTGGGAAACGGCCTGTGATAATCGTATATTGCCGCCACAGCAAAAATCGATCCGATTCTTTTTAAATACATCGCTCGTTTTTGGTAATTCGTTTACAATATCTTTAACTAATGAATTAGCTGTAAATGGGAAAGTCATCTGAAAATCCTCCTTTTATATCATAAAGGTAGTGCTTACAAATCTAAGCATAATCCAAACCAGGGGAAAACTAGGTGACCTGAATCACACATTCGCTATATTTTTGTTTTTTTTCTAAAAATCTTTTTAGACCTTTAATATTTGATATGTCTATAAGTTTTATGTAGTCTTATAATGAATGTAGATACGTTATAATGAACTGTTTTTTTTAGATAGGAGCCGATGAATTTGTTTGAAAGAAGACAACCAATTCCAATAGCTGATGCAGTAAGAAAAATTATGGAGTTTCAATCGCATGGTGTTATTGAGAAGGTACTGATTGAAGAAAGCTATGGCCGCTTTTTGGCAGAGAATTTAGTTGCTACCTGCGATGTACCTCATTTTGATCGGGCACCCTATGACGGATTTGCGATTAGATCAATAGATTCAAGAGAGGCGTCTGTATCAAATACTGTTGAATTTGAAGTGGTGGATCATATTGGAGCGGGCATGGTTTCGCAAAAGATGATAGGGAAGAATCAAGCTGTTCGTATTATGACCGGTGCGATGATGCCTGCAGGAACGGATGCAGTTGTTATGTTCGAAGTGGCCCAAACCTTCGAAAAGAATGGGATTCCGCATATGTCTATTAAGCGAGAGTTTAAAAAAGGCGAGAATGTTTCATTTCGTGGAGAAGATGCGAAAGAAGGGGAAGTCCTCGTAAAAAAAGGAACATTGATTAACCCTGGAATTCAAGCCATGCTCGCAACATTTGGTTATAAACATGTGCCTGTTGCGAAAAAGCCTTTGGTTGGTTTGTTTGCTACCGGAACGGAACTATTGGAAGTGGAAGAACCATTAGTTCCAGGAAAAATTCGTAATAGCAATTCACATATGATTGCAGCACAAATTGAAAGAGCTGGTGGAAAAGTCCATTATTTCGGCAAATTGCCAGATGAATTTGATACTTGTTTTACGGCAGTAAAAAATGCTTTAGATGGGGTAGATATCCTTATAACAACAGGGGGAGTCTCTGTCGGAGATTTTGATTTTCTTCCGGAAATCTATGAAAAATTAGGAGCGGAAGTTCTTTTTAATAAGGTTGCGATGCGTCCTGGAAGTGTAACGACTGTTGCACAGCATAAGGGTAAGCTATTGTTCGGGCTCTCTGGAAATCCCTCAGCTTGTTATGTTGGTTTTGAATTATTTGCTAGACCGATTATTCGAAGGCTGCTTTGCGTTCCAAAACCACATTTACGAAAAGAAAAGGCTGAGCTTAAGACTGATTTTCCGAAAGCGAACCCTTTTACAAGATTTGTCCGCAGTTCGGTTTATATTGAAGATGGCAGACTTATGGTAACACCTAGCGGGCTGGATAAGTCAAATATTATCATGAGCCTTGCCGGTGCAAATTCTCTAACCATTCTTCCCGGCGGAACTAGGGGATTCACCTCCGGAACGGAAGTGGAAATATTAATGCTCGAAGACCAAATTGGCAGTGAGTGGCCGTGGTAAAACCGGTTATATTCCAAATTGTTGGTTATCAAAATAGCGGGAAAACAACATTCACAACAAAACTTATTCAAAGGCTTACAGCCGATGGAATCAAAACGGCAGTGATTAAACATCATGGACATGGCGGAAAGCCAGACGTACCGAATGAAAAGGACTCATCAAAGTATATAGAGTTTGGCGCGGAGGCTTCTATTGTAGAAGGAAATGGCCGCTTAATCCTCCAGGGGGAAAGTGAAGAATTTAGCTTAGAAAAACAAATTTTGCTAATGGACTTTTTTCAGCCCGATGTTATTTTGATTGAGGGACATAAGTCAGCAGATTATCCTAAGCTGGTAATCATTAAGGAAATGGCGGATACGGCTTTATTATATAAACTAAACAACATTCAGGCTATTGTGTATTGGCAGGAAGATACTGTTAGGTATATTCAATCGGATATGAATATACCTAACTTTTCAGTTTTTGATGAAGAGGCGGTAAATTTCATTGTTCACTTATGTACAAAGTGATGTTCTTCACTTATTTTTCTATTTGCCTATTTTATAGTATTGGTAATAGAAGAAGGAGTGAAACAAAATGAAGCTATTTTTACCAAAACAGCACGGTGCTTGGGCAATGGTAATCATCCCATTTTGGCTGGGAGTGATCTCTAGCGGATTTGTATGGCAGCATGTCCCATTTTTTTTCGGCTGGCTTTTATTGTATTTAGCAACATATCCAATGCTCCTGATTTTTAAAAAGAAAAAGGTTTCATATTATATAAAGTGGACTATCATTTATTTAGTACCAGCATGGTTGCTGCTGTTATTCCCGCTTTTTGAGAGGCCACCAATAATTTACTTTGGATTGTTAATGATTCCGTTCTTTGTGATTAATGCATACTATACATCCATTAATCGGGATCGTGCTTTTATGAATGATATTAGTGCAATCTGTGCGTTTTCCATTGCTGGGTTGGCTAGCAGTTATTTTTCAGCCGGGATGATTTCAACTGAAACACTTATTTACAGTTTTTTAAGTTCTATTTTATTTTTCATTGGCTGTACCTTTTATGTTAAGACAATGATTAGGGAGAAGAAAAATTCACGATTCAAATGGGTTTCATGGGTGTATCATACCCTATTAGTGCTTTCTTGGATGGTATTAGGCTTATGGATTGTAGTTTTTGCTTATATTCCAAGCTTGGTTAGAGCGATTATGTTCTACGGCAAAAAGTTATCGCCAAAACAAATAGGGATTTATGAAATCGTGAATTCCGCTATCTTTTTTATCTTAATAACAATACAAATCCTTAAATTAAAATAAAAAAATCGGACATATTGACCGATTTTTTATTTTAATCAATTTTACATATCTCAACGGGGCAATCTTCACAATCAATTTCCTCTTTTAAATAATTTACATCATGGATTGTAATAGTACCTTTTGAAATGGAAATAATACCGGTTTTCCTTAAATCGCTTAAAAGCCGGTTAACAACTTCACGTGATGTGCCGCAAAAATTGGCTAATTCTTGATTCGTTAATGGTATATTAATTAAAATCCCGTCGCTGGTATTTAGTCCATAGCTATTGCAAATCCTAATTAAGGTCGAATATAATGCTCCCTTTTTTCCATGTAGGACAAGATCGCGAAACTTTGTTTGGGTCTTACGATATTGGAGGCTCATCCATCGAATGAATTCAAAGGCAAGAGGGAGGTTTTGTGATAATTTTTCCTCCAATTCAGTCCTCATGATTACGGCTACTTCGCCGCTTTCAACAACTCTTGCGCTTAATAAATAGCGTGAAGATGAAGAAAATAAATTTAATTCACCTACGAAGTCACCGCTGTTGCACATCCTTAAAGTAAGTTCACGTCCATCTGGAATGATTTTACTAAGCTGCAGGATGCCGCTTTGAATAATATATAATTCATCTGCCTGCCTGCCTTCTTGGAATAAGAAGGTGCCTTTCTCCACTTTTTTTACGTGACGAACAGTTTCAAAGAGGTGTGATAATGTGACCGGAATTTCTTTTACTGACAGCATACTAAAACCGCCTTTACAGGTACGAACCCAACTGATAAAAAAATAATGGGAAGAACAGTTAGATTTTTTCAGGATTTTACTATAATTATATTGATAACAAAGATTATTTTGCAATATTTGTGGAATAAGTTCATACAATCGTCAAAAAACCAGCAATATTTCTTGGGAAATATGTCGAATCCTAAAAAATGAAAGAAATTCCTTTAATGGACCTGTTTGAAAAGGAAATACTATTTAATGTAATCATGAAGGAGGGTCATTATGGGACAAAATCGTCAATTCAAACCAGGGAAGAAAGCCCCTAATAATGGTGTGTATATTGAAGTCGGAGAGACTGGAAGCAATGTCATCAATCCAAAAAAAATAAAGCTAAAAGCTGGAGATCCTTTTCCTGAAAACTCCAACGATGAACGAGTATGGACCTATCAGAGGAAACCATGATGAGCAAACAAGATAAAGTCATCCCTTTATGGATGGCTTTATCTTTTACTTTTTAAAAAGGTTTTTCTATAATAAGTATAAAAGGTCAGAAAAGGTCAAAGGGGAGTGGGAAATATGGATATAAATCGTATGACTGAACGGATGCAGGCTGGTATGATGCATGCACGGACGCTTGCCATTCAAAAAAAACATCAAGAGATTGATGAAGCCCATTTATTTTTGTCCCTGATGAATCAAGACGACAGTTTAATAAACACTATCCTGATAAGGGGAGGAATCCCCGCAAATAAAGTACAAGAAGATTTAACAAACTCGCTTGCAAAAAAGCCAGAAGTAAGCGGAAGCGGAGTGGAACAGGGCAAACTATATATTACCAACAAGCTGCAAAAGTTATTGGTAAGTGCCGAGGAGTTTGCAGGTAAATTTTCTGATGAGTATATTTCCGTTGAACATTTCCTTTTAGCTGCCGTAAATGCAAATCACTCTGAAATGAAAACAATTATTCAATCGTTTGGTCGTTCGGCAGAAGATATTTTAAAAGCAATTAAAGAGATAAGGGGGAGCCAAAGAGTGACTTCACAAAATCCAGAGGCTGGTTATGAAGCTTTAAAAAAATACGGGAGAGACCTTGTTGCGGAGGTAAAGGCGGGAAAACTTGATCCGGTTATCGGCAGGGATGCTGAAATCCGTAACGTGATACGAATTTTGTCACGAAAAACAAAAAATAACCCTGTCCTAATTGGTGAGCCTGGGGTTGGGAAAACGGCGATTGTCGAGGGGCTGGCACAGCGGATTGTCAGAAAGGACGTTCCTGAGGGATTAAAGGATAAAACCGTATTTGCTCTTGATATGAGCGCATTGATTGCCGGTGCAAAATTTAGAGGTGAATTCGAAGAACGTTTAAAGGCTGTCCTAAACGAAATTAAAAAAAGTGAAGGACAAATATTACTATTTATCGATGAACTCCATACTATTGTCGGCGCCGGAAGAACGGATGGAGCAATGGATGCCGGCAATATGTTAAAGCCAATGCTCGCTCGAGGCGAGCTTCATTGTATTGGGGCTACAACCTTAGATGAACACCGTAAATATATTGAAAAAGATCCCGCACTAGAGCGCAGATTCCAGCAGGTGCTGGTCCAAGAACCTACCGTAGAAGATAGTATTTCAATTTTACGTGGACTAAAAGAACGCTTTGAGGTTCACCATGGAGTAAAAATCCATGACCATGCGTTAGTGGCTGCGGCTGTTCTTTCAGACCGCTATATAACAGACCGCTTTTTGCCGGATAAAGCCATTGATCTAGTCGATGAAGCCTGTGCGATGATTCGCACTGAAATAGATTCCATGCCGACAGAACTGGATGAGGTAACTCGCCGTGTGATGCAATTAGAAATAGAGGAAGCTGCATTAAGAAAAGAACAAGATGATGCAAGCAAACAACGGCTTGGACATTTGCAAAAAGAATTAGCTGATTTAAAGGAACAGGCTAATGCTATGAAAGCAAAATGGCTCGAAGAGAAACAGAATATTACTAAGCTGCAAGAAAAACGAGAACACATTGAAAAGCTTCGCCGTGAACTTGTACAGGCTGAGGATAAATATGATTTAAATCGTGCAGCAGAACTGCGCCACGGACTTATTCCATTGGCCGAGAAGGAATTGAACGAGCTAGAAATAGATAACCAGAAGGATGACAAACTCCTCAGAGAAGAAGTAACCGGCGAAGAAATTTCCAATATTGTATCTAGATGGACAGGCATCCCTCTTTCTAAATTAGTTGAGGGAGAAAGAGAGAAGCTGTTAAGATTAGAGTACATTCTGCAGGAACGTGTGATTGGTCAAGAGGAGGCGGTTAATTTAGTTGCTGATGCAGTACTGCGAGCGCGGGCAGGGATTAAAGATCCTAACCGTCCTATCGGTTCATTCTTATTTCTAGGTCCTACAGGTGTAGGAAAAACGGAATTGGCCAAAGCTTTGGCAGAATCTTTATTTGATAGTGAAGATCATATCGTCAGAATTGATATGTCCGAATATATGGAAAAGCATGCTGTTTCAAGATTAATTGGGGCCCCTCCAGGTTACGTAGGATATGAAGAAGGAGGACAGTTGACAGAAGCTGTGAGAAGAAGACCCTATTCCGTCATATTAATGGACGAAATTGAGAAAGCTCATCCAGAGGTATTCAATATCCTCCTCCAAGCACTGGATGATGGTCGTATAACCGATTCACAAGGAAGAATGGTGGATTTTAAAAACACTGTGATTATTATGACTTCTAATATTGGCTCAAAGTTTTTACTAGAACAGAATGAAAACGAAATTGAAATTTCAGATACAGCAAGGGAAAATGTAATGAGTAAATTAAGGGCACATTTCAGGCCGGAATTCCTTAATCGAATCGATGAAACAATTCTCTTTAAACCACTTTCGTTAGCAGAAATAAAAAAGATTGTTGTTAAGATGTTAAAAAATCTAGAGAACCGTCTAAAAGAGCAGCAAATCCATATTTCTATTGGAGAGGATGCTAAAGAATTCATTGCTGTAAATGGATTTGATCATAATTATGGGGCAAGACCGTTAAAGCGGTATATCGGACGATATATTGAAACAAAGCTTGCACGCGAAATCATTGCCGGCAAAGTATATGACGGTTCAACAGTTGAAATTACAATAGAAAACGGGGAATTAGCCGTAAAAGTCCATAATTAAAAAATAGCATTGTTAAAGATTATTGCTAATTTCGGACTCATGTTAATTTAAACCAAGTGCCTGGAGCGCAGTTCAACAGGTAAAGCAAAAAATAAAAAAGGTCTTCCATCATTGATGGGAGACCTTTTTCTTAGTGTTTCTCAGCCGGTTGATTGGGAACCACCGCAGCTAAAACCATAATTAAAATAGATACTACGACAGAAATAACAGCAGCCGATACATAGTCAAATTGCGCACCAGTCATCGAGCTAACTACATATGCAAGCATTTCTACTAAAAGTAATGACCAGAAAAAGGTCCAAAAAAATCGCACTATTTTTCACCTGCCTATTTTCATCAATTTTAATAGTACCATAACAATAAAAAATAATAAATAACCTTTTTGTTCAATGAAGCCTTAATATAGGCAAAACCCCCGTTCATCTTTAGTAAACCCGCATACAATATGGTGAGGAAATATGTAAAAGGAGATTTATCGATGGATAGTCGAGTCTTTCAGGTGGATACCCAATGGAATATTATATATTATCCAGCAAGACCTAATGGTTTTGGAGTATTAATCATTGGTGATGAAAGGCATTTTGTGGAAGAAAATAAATGTTACTGGACACAAAATGAAGGCAAACATGCTATTTTGAACGAGCTTAAAGAAAAAGGCTACACCATTTTTTCCTCAAATCTTTACGGGCGGCACTGGGGGAGCGAGAATGCAGTCGAGCTTGCACAACGGGTTTATGAAAGAATTATTCGAAGCGAGATACTTAATACGAAAATTCATATTTTAGCTGAAGGAATGGGAGCTCTTGTTGCTGTTGAATTAATGGAAAAGATGAAAGACATGATTAGGTCGATTATTCTTTTAAATCCTATTCTTTCGCTAAAGCTGCATCTTGAGCAGGAAAAGGAGCATAAATTTTTTTATAAAAAGTTAATGAGAGAATTAACCACAGCTTATGAAATGGATCAAAACGAACTCGAGGAAAAAATCGTGAGCATTGATGACCAAATTCATCTTGATGGGAAAGTTCCTGTTAAAATTATCCATGTATTGTCTGGAGGCAGATCCTATAATCAATCAAAACAATATAAAAAAATCTTGGCTGCTTCAACAATTATTCCAACCTTTATAGTCCCCGAAAAAAAACTACAAATAGGTAAAATTTGTATAAACTTTTTTCAACACTTTGAATTAGAACTATAGCATAGACCTCCTCAAAAGAAATAATTCCTTAAAGTGCCGCATACGATACTATAAGGTATGTTTGAGGAGGTAAAAATCATGGACAAGGCCATTATTATAGGCATTTATAACTTTGTTGGCTTTCAGATCTGTCATACATTGTTAAATAAGGGCATCGAAGTAAATGGGATTCATATCGATTCGAAAACCGACCCATTTCTTGAAGAGAAAAGGCTTGAGATCGGTAGAAATGCTAATTTTGTTGAGAGTTCATTGTCCAAATGGAATGTTAGTGAAAATGGGAATGACTTAAAAAAACAAATCTTAATTTTTCCGATATATGACTTTTATATACTACGTGAAGAGGCGATGTTAGAAAAGGAAATATTGGTTAATAAAGTTATTCAATATTTAGAAGAAAAGAAGGGAAACTCCAATATAGTAATTATTGCACCCATTCAATTGCTTGCTCAAAATTTGCCCTCTATGAATACCTTATTGGAACAAATGCGGGGGCTGGATCCTAACATTCAGTTTATTTTTTTGCCTGCCATATTCGGTCCATGGCAGCCATCAATGTTTTTGTTTCAGCAAGCGATTATCTCATCATTTCAAAAATGTAAAATCTCACTTTCTGATCGTGAATGGACGAAAGATGCCCTTTTTGCGGCAGATGCGGCAGAAGCCATTTTTGAAATAATTGAATCAGCAAATCCTGGCAGTTATTTGCTCGAAAGCGGAAAAAATAACTATTGGGAGAAATGTGCTGGGTATCTTGCTGAAATTAGTAAGCTAAAGGACCAGCGGGAATCCATTCAAATAGACAGCAAAATTATGAGGGTGCCAGTTAAATGTTTAACACCGATAACTGAGGCACTCAATTTCCAAAAGGAGCATGTAAAAATGCATTACCACTGGCGGCCATGAATTTTTTGTGAAATAGTATTAAATTTTGGAGTTAAAAAGCTGAGGCCAAGTAAAATACCTTTTCATTTTAGGAATCTGAGGTTAGAATAAATATTAAAAAAGGATTCCTCTAAGAATCTTCGGAAATCTTGTATAAATAAAATGGAAAAAATAATATAAAAGGCAGCCGTACGAAGGAGATGCATTCATGCTAAACCGTTTCGTAATCATACTTTTATGCCTTTTACTGCTTGGCGGTTGCAGCGGCCCGAATTCCAAAGGAAATTTGCAAAAGGTTGGCTTATTAGTCCCTGAAACCATTAATGACCAAGTATGGGGAACAAAAGGCTTTAAAGGTATGTTGAAAATCCAATCAAAATTTGATGTAGATGTTTTCTACAAAGAAGGGATGGATTCGCAATCTGAAGTTGAACGTGCAGTAAAAGAATTTTCTCAAAAAGGGGTAAATTTGATATTCGGACATGGTTCTGAGTACGGTGAATATTTTAATAATATTTCCAAAGACTATCCAGAGATTCATTTTATTTCTTTTAATTCAGATGCAAAAAATTCCAATACGACAAGCCTAAGTTTTAAGGCTTACGCTATGGGGTTTTTTGGTGGTATGGTGGCAGCACATATGTCAAGAGTAAATAAAGTGGGTGTGCTCGCAGCTTATGAATGGCAGCCGGAGATTGAGGGGTTTTACCAAGGGGCACTGGCCGAGAATAAAAATATCCAAGTAAGTATAGACTATGTCGGTAATTGGGATAATGGGCAAAAAGCTGTGCAATTAGCAGACAGGATGATGGAGAAAGGTGTTGATGTCATTTATCCCGCGGGTGATGGGTTTAACGTTCCTGTTATTGAACGAGTTAAAGAACGAGGATTTTATGTTATTGGATATGTTTCTGAACAGTCTGATTTAGGGGAATCTACCGTATTAACTAGTACTATTCAGCAAGTAGACAAACTATATGAAATAGTAGCGGAACGGTATAATGATGGAAGGCTTGAATCAGGGAATTTATTTTTCGATTTTCAAGATGATGTAATTTCGTTAGGGAAATTTAGCCCTTTGGTTAGTAAAGAATTCATACAAAAAATAAATCGATCTATCGAAACATATAAGGTTACAGGGAAATTGCCAAAATAAATAAAGGAGATACATAATGAACGAGGATAAATCTTTACAATTTATGCAAATTGCGATGAAATATATACCTGAGGCAAAAGCACAGCTGGATAAGTCTGGTGTTGAATTATCCATGGAATTAATTGAACCTTTTATGAACTTATTTATGAAAGTCATGCAAGAAGCTTACGAACTCGGAAGAGAAGAGACACGTTCTGAAGTAAATCAATAAAAAAAGAAATAAGCTGCCTTCTGTAGTTAGGCAGTTTATTTCTTTTTTATATATCGTTCGATATATGGATATACCTTTTGAAATAATGGCTTTAATCCACGGGTAGATTCAATCAATGTATCGATATGTCCGAACATTGTTTCTAAATCAATATAAGGCTGATTAGAATACGGATTGTGTAAAGATTGATTACCGGAGAACTCTTTTGTCATCTGCTGTGCTCTCCTTGGACCGAACATTAAGGCGGTGAATGGGTCCTGATTGTTTTGCTGGCTATTATGATTCTCTTGATGTATTTCGAGCCAATGCAAGTCAGAGTCTATGCGATCAATTGATTCTTCAAATTTGTCATCCTCATGTGAATCCAGCGGTCCAAGCCCATTTAATTCCTGATTGTCCATTACTTTTACTCCTTTCACTAGTCTCTTATTATTTAAAATATGAATAAAAGAAGGGAATCGAAAGTACATTAGCGGAGAGAGAAGAAGAAACAGTTGCGAAAAGGATATTTCTTTTGATAAAATTAGTACCAAGTCATAATAATTGATATAAATCTTAGGATATAGAGGTTTTTTAATACTAAAGGAGATGGAAATATGAGGGCTGGTATTATTGGTATGGGCAGATATTTGCCAGAAAAAGTACTTACCAACCAAGATTTAGAAAAAATAGTGGATACATCTGATGAATGGATTCGAACTAGGACGGGAATCGAAGAACGGCGAATTGCTGCAGATGATGTAAATACATCCGATATGGCATTTATTGCCGCACAAAAGGCAATTGAAAATGCAGGGATTACCCCTGAAGATATTGACTTAATTTTGGTTGCTACGGTAACCCCTGACTCGCCATTTCCTTCAGTTTCATGCAGAATTCAAGAAAGACTAGGAGCAAAGAAGGCAGCAGCAATGGATGTTAGCGCTGCATGCGCCGGCTTTATGTATGGTATCGTAACAGGTAAACAATTCATTGAATCCGGTGTCTACAAACATGTCCTAGTTGTTGGGGTAGAAAAACTATCTAAAATCACTGATTGGAGTGACCGGAATACGGCTGTATTATTTGGTGATGCTGCTGGAGCAGCTATTTTAGGACCTGTTTCCGGTGAGCGCGGTATCCTTTCTTTTGAGTTAGGTGCCGATGGGACAGGAGGAAAGCATCTTTATCAGGATGAATACATTATTATGAATGGGCGGGAAGTATTTAAGTTTGCCGTTAGACAAATGGGCGAAAGCTGTATTAATGTACTAGAAAAGGCAGGATTGAAAAAGGAAGACGTTGATTTTCTTATTCCACACCAAGCCAATATTCGTATTATGGAAGCCTCTAGACAAAGACTGGAGCTCCCAGAAGAAAAAATGTCTAAAACGGTGAACAAATATGGTAATACATCAGCAGCTTCGATACCAATTTCACTTATTGAAGAATTGGAAGCAGGAAAAATAAAGGACGATGACTTAATTGTTATGGTTGGTTTCGGAGGCGGTCTGACCTGGGGTGCTATCGCCATCCGCTGGGGAAAATAATAAAAAAAGCAAAAAATATAGATTATAGTATATGGAAATGCTATTTTAAAGGAGATGCGCAAATGGAAAAACGTAGAGTTGTCGTGACAGGCGTTGGAGCGGTTACACCACTTGGAAACGATGTTGAAACAACTTGGAAGGGGATTTTGGCTGGAAAGTCTGGGGTTGGGCCATTGACTAGGCTTAATGCAGATGATTATCCGGCTAAGGTTGCTGCAGAAGTTAAAGATTTTGACCCTGAAGTATTTATGGAACGAAAAGATGCCAGAAAAATGGATCGCTTTACACAATATGCAGTTGCTGGTGCAATCATGGCGGTTAAGGATTCAAATTTGACAATTAATGAAGAAAACTCCCATCGTGTCGGAGTGTGGATTGGTTCCGGTATTGGCGGAATGGAAACCTTTGAACAGCAATTTGAAATTTTCCAAAAAAGAGGGTATAAACGAGTAAGTCCATTCTTTGTACCGATGTTAATACCAGACATGGCTACAGGGCAGGTTTCTATTACCCTTGGAGCAAGAGGCTTTAATTCTTGTACAGTAACCGCCTGCGCAACAGGTACCAATTCGATTGGTGATGCTTTTAAAGTAATCCAGCGTGGTGATGCTGATGTAATGGTTACCGGCGGAGCAGAAGCACCAATTACGAGAATGTCTGTTGCTGGCTTCTGCGCCAACACAGCACTTTCAACTAATCCAGACCCGCAAACAGCAAGCAGACCATTTGATAAAAATCGAGACGGCTTTGTAATCGGAGAAGGAGCTGGAATCGTCGTTCTTGAAGAGCTAGAGCATGCATTGGCACGTGGTGCTAAAATTTATGCTGAAATTGTTGGCTACGGTGCTACAGGCGATGCCTATCATATTACTGCACCAGCACCAGGCGGCGAAGGCGGTGCAAGGGCAATGAAGATGGCGATAGAGGATGCCGGATTGACGCCGGAAGAAATTGATTATATAAACGCGCACGGTACAAGCACAGATTACAATGATAAATTTGAAACGCTGGCTGTCAAAGAAGTATTTGGAGAGCATGCGTATAAAACCGCAATGAGTTCCACTAAGTCAATGACCGGTCATTTGCTAGGTGCTGCCGGGGGTGTTGAAGCTATTTTTACTGTTCTGGCAATGAGGGACAGCATGCTTCCGCCGACCATCAATTATGAAACACCAGACCCGGATTGCGATTTAGATTATGTAACAAATACAGCCCGTTCGAAAGAAATAAATGCTGCAATGAGTAACTCATTAGGCTTCGGCGGTCATAATGCAACAATAGTATTTAAAAAATATCAATAAAAAATAGCCTGGCTTGGTGTATTCCAAGCTGGGCTTTTTGCATTTTCGAGCAGTCCTAGAACATCCCCTTAATTCATTCATAAAATACTATTAGTTAATCTGAATAGTAAGGGATGTGAAAAAATGGGGATTATTCGAACGGATGAATGGCTTAAAAAGGACTTTGACCGTCCAGCCAAAATCTGTGATAGACTTCTTCCGTACTTTAAAGGCCAAAAAACAAGTGAGATATATAATCAACTGTTAAAATTCGGCATGTACCGGCCTTCTTGGAGAACGCGAAAAAACTTCGATTCAATGATTGAGGATAAAGCCTGGGAGCAAGTAAAAAAATTATTTTCTAAGTATAAAAATAAATGGTCAGGACCTGATATTCCTATATTTCTATTTCCACTTGAGCAAAGAGGGGGAATATTTTTCCGGCAAGAAGAAAGAAATAAAGCCGGTGTCTCATTTCCAGATAAAATGTTTCTATTTCTGTCACATTATGATGATCCTAAGGAGTTAGAAGCACTCATTGTTCATGAATACCACCATGTTTGCAGACTGCGGACGTTGAATCGAAAGATGGAAGATTATACATTACTGGACTCTATTATCATTGAAGGGCTTGCTGAGTATGCAGTGCTAAAAAATTGCGGGGAAGAGTATTTAGCCAACTGGTGTAATATTTATACAGATAGAGAGATATTATTCTTCTGGAATCGCTTCCTTAGGGAACAGCTGTATACGAAAAAAAATGAAAGAGTGCATGATGAGTTATTATATGGAGGCGGAAGGATTCCATCTTTACTTGGATATGCAGCCGGATATAATATTGTGAGGGAATATTATAACTCGGAGAATTATTCTACAAAACTAACCTTCAATATACCAGCCTCGAAGTTTATTAAAAAAAGGAATATCTTCAATTAAAAAAGCCTAATAATAAAGGCTTTTTTTATTTGAAAAAGATTGTAAATTGGAAATCTTATAAAAAAGTCTTGCAATTGTAATAATTCTGTAATAGAATTCTATTTAAATATAGCAAAAATACCAAAATAATTCAAAAAAGTAAGAAGGTGTACTATGAGCAAAAAAAAGTCATTACTCAAAGAAGCACCGTTGCTCGAAGTGAAAAATTTAGAGACTGCCTTTGATATTGATGGTACATATTATAATGCTGTAGATAATGTTTCATTTAAAGTTAAGCCGCGGCAAATTGTCGGAGTTGTTGGAGAATCCGGTTGTGGTAAATCAGTGATGAGTCTATCAATTATGCAATTATTGCCTAAAGGAATCGGCAAGGTTAAATCTGGTGAAATCATTTTCGATGGAATTAGCCTTGAAAAGATGACTGAAGGGCAAATCAATAAGATTCGCGGTAAAGATGTTTCGATGATTTTTCAAGAGCCCATGACCTCCTTAAATCCCGTATTTACAATTGGTTATCAGCTGCAGGAGGTATTATTCAATCATACAAAAATCTCCAAACGAGAGGCTAGACTTAAGTCCATTGCCTTATTAAAAAGTGTGGGGATCTCACGTCCTGAGAAAATTGTTGATGAATATCCGCACCAATTATCCGGCGGGATGAGGCAGCGTGTCATGATTGCTATTGCAATAGCATGTCAGCCCAAATTGTTAATTGCCGATGAGCCAACTACAGCACTGGATGTTACGGTGCAAGCTCAAATCCTGGAGCTATTAAAAGAAATTCAAGAAGTTAATGATATGTCAGTCATTCTCATTACCCATGATTTAGGTGTAGTTGCTGAAATGTGTGATGAGGTGATTGTTATGTATGCCGGAAAAATTGTTGAACGCACAGACGTTGACACATTGTTTTATAATCCAAAGCATCCATACACAACTCTGCTTTTGGGAGCGGTTCCAAAAATGGATGAAGAGGAAGAACGTCTTAGTTCCATCAAAGGAATTGTACCATCTCTCACAAATATGCCCAAAGTTGGATGCCGATTTGCCAACAGGTGCCCTAAGGCAATGCCTGAATGCTTTACCACCACCCCAATGCTTGCAGATGTTGATCAAGGTCACGAAGTAGCCTGCTTGCTCTATGAAACTAGTAAACCAAGAGAAGGGGTGAAATAATGAGTACCATTTCCCTACATAATAAAAGTGAAAAGCATACCCCGCGATCAGAAAATCTTTTAGAAATTAGAAATCTAAAAACCTATTACCCTGTAAAAGGCGGTTTTTTTAAGCATACCGTTGGACATGTAAAAGCGGTTGATAATATTTCCTTTGAAATTAAAAGAGGAGAAACACTAGGGCTGGTTGGAGAGTCAGGCTGCGGCAAATCAACTGCAGGCAGGACCATTTTAAGGCTGTTAAAACCAACAGATGGCAAAATCCTTTTTGATGGTAAAGACATTACTAATATTTCTGGAAAACATTTGCGTGAAATTCGCAAGGATATGCAAATGGTGTTTCAAGATCCCTATGCATCACTTAACCCAATGCAAATGGTCGGAGATATCATTGCAGAGCCTATTTACAATTATACGAAGAAAAGTAAAGAGGACCTAAAGAAGGAAGTTATGGACCTTTTGGAAAAGGTAGGTCTTCCGCCAGATGCCTACTATAAGTATGCTCATGAGTTTTCCGGAGGTCAGCGTCAAAGGATAGGAATTGCACGTGCTCTAGCGCTTAGACCAAAAATGATTATTGCAGATGAACCGGTTTCCGCCCTTGATGTTTCTGTTCAGTCACAGGTTCTAAATTTATTAAAAGATTTACAGAAAGAATTTGATTTAACATTCCTATTTATCGCTCATGACCTAAGTGTTGTAAAACATATGAGCGATCGAATTGGAGTTATGTATTTAGGCAATATGGCTGAGCTTGCAGATAAAAAGAGTCTATACGCAGAACCCTTACATCCATATACCAAAGCATTGATTTCAGCGATTCCTTCTCCGGACCCGAGGCAAAAAAAAGAACGGATAATTCTAACGGGGGATGTTCCAAGTCCGATTAATCCACCATCAGGATGCCCTTTCCATCCACGCTGTCCAATGGCAATGGAGGAGTGCTCGAAAACAAAACCGGTATTAAAGGAGGTGAGACCATCTCATCGAGTGGCTTGCCACCTTTATTAAAAAATTGGCTGTGTTAAAGGTCATTGTTGATTTTTTAACTCTGTTGATTGTGTAGCGGAAGGTGCGGAAGACTCCTGCGGGAGTACGGAGCAGGTGAGACGCCCACAGGTGCCTAAGCGCCGAGGAGGATCGCCGGGACGCCCGCGGAAAGCGAAAACCTGTAGCGTAAATCTACAGCCAAGTTTAACACAGCCAAAAAATTAAAAAACTTTTAGGGGGGAACCTAATGAAGAAGAAAAGTATGCTTATGTTAGCTGTTTTAATGCTTGTCCTGTCAGCTTTCTTGGCTGCATGCAGCGGCAGCGACAAAGCAGGCACAAAGAAAGAAGACGACAACAAAGGTAAGTCTGGCGAAACAGCTGGTGAGCCGCAAGATGGTGGTACATTAGTGTACGCACTTGATTCTGCTCCAGAAGGTAAATTTAATTATGCATTTTATGGAACAGCCACAGATGCAGAAGTAATTGATTTCTTTGATGAAAATTTAATCGATTATGATGAGCACTTAAAGGCACAGCCGCATATTGCTTCATGGAAAACAGAAGACAATAAGGTGTTCGATTTTGAAATTAAAAAAGGCGTTAAATGGCAAAACGGTGATGAATTATCAGTAAAAGACTGGGAATTCGCATTATATACAATTGCTGATAAAGAATATGAAGGTCCACGTTTTGATAATGTAAGAAATATCTTAGGCGCACAAGCTTATCATGATAAAAAGGCAGACAAAATCGAAGGTATTAAAGTTATTGACGATTATCATATCCAAATTACATTCGATAAGGCACGAGTAAACAACCTGGATAACCTTTGGACTTATCCAATGAACCGTACTGCATTTAAAGGAATTGCTGTCAAAGATATGATGAGTTCCGAGGTGGTTCGAACTAAGCCAGTCGGTTTAGGACCATTTAAAGTAACCAAGATTGTACCTGGTGAATCAATTGAAATGGAACGCTTTGACGAATATTTTGGTGGTAAACCACATATCGAAAAAGTTGTTGTTAAAGTAATCGACCCATCCCTTTCTGTTGGGGAACTAAAAAACGGCACACTTGATATGACATCTTTCCACCCAAGCATTATTGATCAAGTAAAAGCACTTGATAATGTAAACGCAATTACCTATCCTGGTGTTAGCTATTATTATGTTGGTTTCCGTTTAGGTACTTGGGATGGCGAGAAAAACGTCATGAACGATCAAAAATATCAAAATGTTAAACTACGTGAAGCAATGTTTTATGCAATTAACCGTGAAGAGTGGGTTAAGGCATTCTTCTTTGGTGTAGGTAAACCAGTTAACCGTCCAATCCCTACTAATCACTGGATTGCTGCGGATAATAAGGATCTTGAACAGTTTGCTTATGATCCGGAAAAAGCAAAGCAATTGTTAGATGAAGCAGGTTACAAAGATAAAAATGGCGACGGCTTCCGTGAGGATCCAAATGGCAAGGAATTTGTTGTGAACTTCAGCCATTATGCTACGCAAAATCCAACATTTGAAGCTCGTGCAAAAGCATTGACACAATATTGGGAAGCTGTTGGTTTAAAAACAAAACTGACAATGACTGATGTAAACCTATACTACGATATGCTTGAAAAAGCTGATAAGTCTGTGGAAGTATTCTTTGGCGGCTGGTCAACTGGTTCCGATCCTGATCCAACTCCACTTTGGGGTTCTAAAGCACTTTGGAACTATCCACGCTGGGTAAATGCTGATAGTGATAAATTATTGGATCAAGCACTTGATATCAGTATAGTTGGAACAGACGACCAAAAACGTAAAGATCTTTACGTTCAATGGCAAAAACTATTCATGAAAGAGCTTCCTGTGCTTCCGATCGCAGAGCTTGAAGAAACAATGGCCGTTGCTAAGCGAGTTCAAGGCGTAACCTTTGACGTTTCTGGTATGAACCGTCCGAATAATTGGTGGATAAAACAATAATCACAGCAGACTAACATGAATAAAACTATGTTAAATACCTGCTATGATTGATCAACGCTTAATTAGTTCAAATGGGATGGAGGCACGCATAGTACTATGCTTAGCCTCTCCTATTTGAACGATTTAGCTACATATTTACTAACATATTTAGCGTAGTTTATAGACAAGGAGAATGCACATGCTAAAGTATGCATTTCGAAGAATTTTGGGCATGATTCCGATGTTATTCCTGATCTCCATTATTGTCTTCACCTTAGCAAAATTAATGCCTGGTGATTCTCTTTCTGGTGAAATTGATCCTAGAAATACAAATCCACAATATATCCAGGAAATGAGAGAAAAATTGGGCTATAACGACCCGCTTCCACAGCAATATTTTCGTTGGATTGGGAATTTCGTTCAAGGGGATTTTGGAAAATCAACCCGTTTTAAAATTGAAGTTTCGGAAGTCCTTAGTGAACGCCTGCCAAATACGATTATGCTTGGGCTTACTTCAATCATTATTACTTATATCCTGGCATTTTTTATGGGTACCTATTCTGGACGAAAGCCATATACTTTTGGGGACAATCTCATTGGCGGACTGAATTATTTAGGATTATCTATTCCGTCATTTGTTGCGGGTGTGTTTGCCATTTTCCTATTTTCATTTACGCTAGGATGGTTTCCATCAAACGGTTCTGTAGATATTGGTACAACAGAAGGAACATTGGAATATTGGTTAAGCCGCTTTCATCATGTATTATTACCAGCACTTGTTCTTGGCTTATTAAGTACTGCAAGCTATACTCAATTTTTACGAAATGACATTATTGAAAATAGCCGTAAAGACTTTGTCCGTACAGCTCGTGCAAAAGGGACACCGGAAAGAAAAATTTATAATGTTCATATTTTGAGAAATTCAGTGATCCCGCTTATTACCTTCTTAGGGTTTGACCTGGTTGCTATAATCAGCGGTGCGATCATTACTGAAACCATTTTTACTTATCCAGGTCTCGGACAGCTGTTTCTTCAATCCGTAGGAACAAGGGATTATCCGGTTTTAATGACTTTGACAATGTTATTCTCTTTCTTAACACTAGTCGGCAACCTTATCGCTGATATTTTATATGGTGTTGTAGACCCGAGAATTAGGTTAGATTAGGGGGAGATCAAATGGAAATTGTGACTCAGAAAGATACCAATGTAAAGACTCACCCCCCGAAAAAAAGTTTATCTCCATGGGCAATGGCACGAAGAAAATTTGTTAAAAATAAATTAGCGATGACTAGTTTGATTTTTCTAATTACAGTTGCGATTGTTTCCTTCTTGGCTCCTTATATTACAACGGCGGATGTTTCAAGGATCAATATTGGTCAAATGTCTTTAGAACCATCCAGCGACCACTGGCTGGGAACAGATAAAGCCGGCCGGGATGTATTCACAAGGCTTCTTTACGGCGGCCGAATTTCTCTCTTGGTTGGACTAAGCTGTACATTGTTTGTAATTTTCCTTGGTACATTGATTGGTTCAGTTGCTGGCTATTTTGGCGGAGCCGTAGACAACATTTTAATGAGATTTACCGATTTAATTTTAAATTTTCCTTTTTTAGTATTCGTCATTGTAATTAATGCAATTCTTTTTGGGAAAGTAAACGGATTATGGGTTTTGATTCTTGTGATAAGTATACTGAGCTGGGGGGGGATTGCAAGGATTGTCAGAAGTAAGGTATTGGCAGAAAAAGAGAATGAATATATTACGGCAGCTATTTCCATCGGGTGCTCACCTGCTAAAATAATCGTAAAACACCTATTGCCTAATATAATGTCAACTATTATTGTGCAAGCAACAATCACTTTTGCTACTATGATCGTTGCAGAAACCGGTTTAAGTTTCCTAGGATTTGGTGTTCCGCAGGAAATCCCTAGCTGGGGCAACATGCTGAATTCGGCGGTTGAACCTGATGTCCTGCAATTTAAATCATGGATTTGGATGCCTCCAGCTTTGATGATTACAATTACCATCTTATCTATTAATTTTATTGGTGAAGGTTTAAAGGATGCCTTTAATCCTAAATCGAGAAGATAAAAATCTACCATTAAGATATGGTAGATTTTTTAATTTACGCCTCTATTTCTTTACCGTACCAATCCTTTAAATTGTTAGTACTTTGTCCCCAAAATATATATCTTGAGGAATAAATTAACTGCACCCTGCCCATACTGAGAGACAAATAGCTACTAGAAGTGAGGGGTTGTTATGTTGTATCTTCATGATGTTTGGGTGAATTGGTTTGAAGGGGAAGAGAACGGTTATAATGTTTGCCACTTTCATGAATGGCGTAAAGATGATGCTGTAGAACTCCTAGATCAAGTCCCGCTGATAAAAGTCGAATCTGTTCTATTCCATTATATTGAGAATGACCTATCTGAATTACCGCAGCCATTATTAGATGAGATTTATCAAAAAGCCTATCTAAGAAAAAACCACGAAAGAATCCAGCTGGAATATTGCTTTGTTGTTACGGATGGAGTGGGAATTCTCGCTGTAGATACTATTGGGTATAATATACCTATTCGTAAGAGTAGGTTAATTCCTAGACAGGAACAGCTTGTATACGAAATGATTGCCACGCATGAAGCGAAGAAATACCAATTTTACCCACGGCGAGAAGAGAAGGAATTTCATATTTTATCGCCAGATCCTGATCTGATGAGAGGATTAACAAGAAAAGAACGGCAATTAAAGCAGCTTTTATTTATGGCTCTTGATCAATTATTCTCATCAAATAATGAGGCAGAGGTAAGATACTGGTATACAGAATGGTGCCCAGAACGTTATTCGCATATTCAAGAAATGAATTTTGAAATGGCTTGGGAGCAGTTGTTTGAAGAAACAAAATACGGCTGGTCAAAGAAGCATGAAATTTTCTGTGAAAATATCATTAAAGGACAACCATTTTTCGAAAAACTTTGGGAAATGGAAAATGGTTCAAAAGTAAATTAAAAGCCTGATGCAAAGGGAATGTTTCCATACCCTTTGTTATCAGGCTTTTTTCTTATCTTTTTTTTCTACCAAGACCCATTGCCTTTTCCATCTTTTTAAGGGTTTTGCCTGCAACTATGTTTGCTTTTTCAGCACCGTGGTCTAAAATCTCATCAAGTTCATTTGAATCCACAAGCTGATAGTATTTTTCTTGAATTGGCTTTAAATAATTTGCTACAACCTCAGCTAAATCACCTTTAAAATCTCCATATCCTTTGCCACTATACATTTCTTCAAGTTTCTCAATCGTATGACCTGAAAGGATAGAATAAATCGACAATAAATTCGAGACGCCGGGTTTATTGTCTTTATCGTATTTTATAATTCCTTCAGAGTCGGTAACAGCACTTTTAATTTTCTTTACAATTTGATTAGGTTCGTCTAATAGTGAAATAAACCCTTTTTTATTTGGATCTGATTTACTCATTTTTTTCAATGGATCCTGCAGCGACATAATACGCGCACCAACCTTAGGCAGGCTTATTTCAGGAATTGTTAAAATGTCATTATATTTTTTATTAAATCTTTCGGCAAGATCCCTGGTTAATTCCATATGCTGTTTTTGATCTTCACCGACAGGCACAAGATCGGTATTATACAGTAGAATATCTGCAGCCATTAATGGCGGATACGTTAATAAGCTTGCAGATACAGCTTCTTTTCCTGCTGATTTATCTTTAAACTGCGTCATCCGCTCCAATTCCCCGATATAAGATATACATTGCATCATCCAGCCTGCTTGTGCATGTGCCGGTACTTCAGATTGAATAAACAAAGTTGCCTTTTCAGGGTCGATTCCTACTGCAAGATACAATGCTGCCAGGCTGCGAATATTTTTACGAAGATTTTGCGGGTCCTGAGGAACCGTAATTGCATGCTGATCGACAATACAAAAGAAACAATTATAATCATTTTGTAAATCGACAAATTGTTTTAATGCCCCTA
Source organism: Neobacillus kokaensis (assembly GCF_014656545.1). GTDB lineage: Bacteria > Bacillota > Bacilli > Bacillales > Cytobacillaceae > Neobacillus > Neobacillus kokaensis. The sequence goes on along the minus strand of NZ_BNDS01000007.1, from coordinate 90,666 downwards.
AATAGTTACCAAGTGTAATCATTCCACTTGGCTGAATCCCAGAAAAGATTGTTTTCATTCCTTATTTCCTCCTAAAAATATATAAAAAAACCATTCATCCCCAAAAATAGGGACGAATGGCTCGCGGTACCACCCTAATTACTCAAAGAATTGAGTCTCTTAAGTTTTGATTGTCTTTAATACAATCAAAAATCCTTCTAACGCAGGAAAACGTCACTCCCTACTGCCGTTAAAAAATTAGGTTTCGGGAAGAAGCTCAAAAGTCCATTCAGTATTCACATCATGTTTGTTCACACCAGCCACAAACTCTCTAAAATGATGTAAAAAATACATACTACTCTTTATCATCGCATTTTTCTTCGTAATTATTTCTATTATAAATGAAGCACATAATTATTTTCAAGTATGTGAAAAATATTCCGTGAAGGAAAGTGGGTGATAGTATATTAAAATAACTTAATTAAATGATAATCTCTTGAAAAACTATGCTAATATGAAAAGTAAGAAAATTCTGTAAGCGTTATCATTTTTGTCTGAAGTCCGACAAAAATATAAATAAAAAAGTAAAGTAAACGTTGAATTTAAAGGGTTTGAATGAAGTTTAAAAATAAAGAAGAAGGTTTTATACCACACTTTTTTTCTAGGAATACTAATAATTTGCTAGATGTTGAAATTAATTTTCAAAAAGGAATGTACAAATAATTTTAAAATATGTATAATAGGCAATGTAGTAATTTTTCAGAAAAATAGAAAAAGGGAGGTCTACAAGTGAAGAAAACAAAACTTTCACTACTACTGGTACTATCGCTAGTGTTAAGCATGTTCCTAGCTGCTTGTTCAGGCGGCAAAGATAATGCAGACGGCGATAAAGGTAAAACAGGAGAAGACGGTAAGAAGGACGCAGCGCAAGAACTACGGATTAATATCAGCACTGAGCCTTTCTCATTGCATCCAGGTCTTGCAAACGATTCCACTTCAGGCGGTGTCATCAGACAAATCTATGATGGCTTAACTCGTATAGGTAAAGATGGTAAGCCTGAAATGGCAGCAGCAGAAGATGTAAAAACTTCTGATGATTTAAAGACTTATACATTTAAGCTTCGTGATGCTAAATGGTCTAACGGAGATCCTGTTACTGCAGAAGACTTCGTTTATGCATGGCAATGGGCAGTTGATCCTGCAAACCAATCACAATACGCATATCAACTGTATTATGTGAAAAATGGTCAAGCAATCAACGAAGGAAATGCAAAAGCTGATACACTTGGCGTAAAAGCTATTGATGACAAAACATTGGAAGTAACATTAGAAAACCCAACTCCTTATTTCTTGGAGTTAACAGCTTTCTACACATACTCTCCAGTTAATAGTAAAGTTGCAAAAGCAAACAAAGACTGGTATAAAGATGCGGGCGACCAATACACATCAAATGGACCATTCAAAATGGTTTCATGGGAGCACAGCAGCAAAATTGTCCTTGAAAAGAACGAAAACTATTGGGATGCTGCAAATGTTAAGTTAACGAAGATTTCAATGGATATGATCAATGATGGTAACACAGAACTTAACATGTTTAAGAATGGTGAATTAGATTGGGCTGGTTCTCCACTTGGAAAACTTCCAATCGATGTTCTTCCACAGTTGAAGTCTGATGGTTCACTTCATACACAGCCAATTGCAGGGGTTTATTGGTATAAATTTAATACCGAAAAGCCGCCATTGAACAATGCTAATATTCGTAAAGCACTAGCATATGCCATTAACCGTAAGGCAATTGTAGAAAACGTTACTCTTGGCGGACAAATTCCAGCAATGGCAGCTGTACCACCATCCATGATTGAAGAAAATGAAAAGGGTTACTTCAAAGATAATGATGTAGCGAAAGCAAAAGAATTCTTAGCTGCAGGCTTAAAAGATCTTGGATTAAGCGATGCTTCTAAGCTTCCAACAATTACGCTTTCATACAACACAGATGAAGGGCACCAAAAGATTGCTCAAGCAATTCAAGATATGTGGAAAAAAGAGCTCGGAATCAATGTAAAACTTGAAAACGAAGAATGGAAAGTTTACATTACGAAGCTTCATTCCGGCGATTATCAAATTGGCCGTATGGGCTGGTTAGGTGACTTTAACGATCCAATTAACTTCTTAGAGTTGTTCCGTGACAAAAAAGGCGGCAACAATGATACAAACTGGGAAAACCCTAAGTTCAAGCAATTGCTGACTGATTCTCAAACTGAATCAGATCCTGCAAAACGTTTACAAATGTTAAAAGATGCAGAAGCTATCTTTATTGATGAAATGCCTGTTGCACCAATTTATTTCTACACTAATAGCTGGGTTCAAAACGAGAAGTTAAAAGATGTCGTCGTATCTGGTCTTGGTGACGTACAATTTAAGTGGGCTCATTTTGAATAAACCCAATTAAATGTCCAATTAGAACAAAGGTATATGGGAAATTTCCCGTATACCTTCGTTTCTGATTGGGGTCTTTCTAGCAAAATATGGAGGTGTGCCATTTGGTTAAATATATTAGCAAACGCTTGCTGTATATGATTGTTTCATTATTGCTGATCATTACTGCAACGTTTTTCTTAATGAGAATAGCACCAGGAAACCCATTCACATCCGAAAAAAAATTACCTCCTGAAATTGAGGCAAGCCTTAATGAACACTATGGCCTTGATAAACCTTGGTATGTTCAATATGGGGATTATTTAGGTAGAATTGTTCAATGGGATTTCGGTCCATCCTTTAAATATGAATCACGGACTGTAAATGACTTGATCAATGATGGATTTCCGGTTTCATTAGCGTTAGGATTAGAAGCAATTCTTTTTGCGGTTGCTGTTGGAATTGTATTGGGAGTAATAGCTGCTTTAAGACATAATAAGTGGCAGGATTACACGGCAATGATTGTAGCCGTATTTGGTATATCCGTTCCTTCTTTTATCATGGCAACTTTTTTACAATATTTATTTGCGATTAAATTAGGACTTTTTCCGGTAGCTCGTTGGGAAACGTTTTCACACACAGTCCTGCCGGCGCTGGCACTAGGGGCTACGCCAATGGCATTTATCGCTCGATTAACTCGGTCAAGCATGCTTGAAGTTCTAAGTAATGACTATATTAAAACCGCGAAGGCAAAAGGTTTAAGCAGAGGAGCAATGATTATGAAACATACGATTCGTAATGCGCTACTTCCTGTTGTATCTTATATGGGACCTTTGGCTGCAGGTATTATTACAGGTAGTTTTATTATCGAAAAAATCTTTGGTATTCCAGGCTTAGGTTCACATTTCGTTTTAAGTATTTCTAACCGTGATTATACTGTTATAATGGGTGTTACCGTTTTTTATAGTATTTTATTATTAGTGTCCATTCTCCTTGTCGACATTGCATATGGACTAATAGATCCTCGAATTAAATTGGCTGGCGGGAAGAAAGGAGAATAATTATGCAGCAAATTTCAAAAGAAAAATTTCAAATTGTTGGTGTAAAAGCAACAGATGCCGAGAGAATTTCAAAGCCAAGCCTTTCTTTTTGGAAGGATGTTTCTATTCGTTTCCGAAAAAACAAGCTTGCCATGTTTGGGATTGTTTTATTAATTATTCTTATTTTCATGGCAATCTTTGGACCATATATGACAAAATTTGATTATTCAACAAATGATTTAATGAATACGAATAAACCACCTTCATCAACACATTGGTTTGGTACGGATGACCTAGGTCGCGATATGTTTGCCCGAACTTGGCAAGGTGCCCGAATATCCTTATTTATCGGTGTAGCAGCGGCTATAGTTGACTTTATTATCGGTGTAACTTGGGGAGGAATTGCTGGTTTTAAAGGCGGGCGTGTCGATGAAATCATGATGCGTATTGCTGATATTTTATATGGTGTACCATATTTATTGCTCGTTATTTTATTAATGGTTGTTTTGGGAGCAAATTTAACGACGATGATTATTGCGATGACGATAACAGGCTGGATTAATATGTCCAGGATTGTTCGCGGGGAAGTGTTATCATTAAAGAATCAGGAGTATGTTTTAGCAGCAAGAACACTTGGAGCAAATGTTACCCGTATTATGGGACGTCATTTAATCCCTAATGCGATGGGTTCCATTCTGGTGACCATGACATTAACAATACCTTCTGCTATTTTTACGGAAGCATTTTTAAGTTTCCTTGGTCTAGGGTTAACCCCGCCATTAGCCAGCTGGGGAACAATGGCAAGTGATGGTTTAGCATCTCTTCAATACTACCCATGGCGTCTATTTTTCCCTGCCATTCTAATTGCTCTGACCATTTTCGCATTTAACGTTATCGGTGATGGGCTGCGTGACGCTCTAGACCCACGATTACGGAATAAGGGGTGAGAACATGGAAAAAATACTCGAAGTAAAAGACTTAAAAGTCTCATTCCAAGTATATGGAGGAGAAGTGCAAGCAGTTCGAGGGATAAATTTTGACCTTTATAAAGGAGAAACGCTTGCTGTTGTAGGCGAATCCGGCTCAGGAAAATCAGTTTTGAATCAAACGATTATGAAGCTGATACCCATGCCGCCTGGAAAGATTACTGGCGGGCAGATTTTGTTTCATGGCCAGGATATCGTTAAGAAAACAGATAAGGAAATGGAGAAAATCCGTGGTAAAGAAATTAGTATGATCTTCCAAGACCCGATGACTTCATTAAATCCAACAATGAAGGTCGGACATCAGATCATGGAGGTTTTACTCAAACACCAAAATATGAAATCACAGCAGGCGAAAGAACGGGCAATTGAACTGCTAAGACTCGTAGGAATTCCTATGCCGGAAAAAAGGGTTAACCAATATCCGCATGAATTTTCTGGAGGTATGAGACAGCGTGCAATGATTGCCATTGCTCTTGCCGCTAATCCAAGTCTGTTGATTGCCGACGAACCAACTACAGCATTGGATGTAACGATTCAAGCACAAATTTTAGAATTAATGAAGGATTTACAAAAGAAAATGGATACGTCCATTATCTTTATTACCCATGACTTAGGGGTTGTAGCCAATGTAGCTGACAGAGTTGCTGTCATGTATGCTGGGCAAATTGTTGAAATTGGTACTGTTGATGAAATTTTTTATGACCCGCGTCATCCTTATACATGGGGCTTGTTAGCATCGATGCCAAGCTTAGATAGTGATCATAAGTCAGAGCTTGCTGCCATTCCAGGTACACCGCCGGATTTAACAAATCCTCCAAAAGGGGATGCATTTGCTGCTAGAAATCAATACGCGATGGCTATTGATTTTGAGGAAGAGCCGCCAATGTTCCAAATTTCAGAAACACATTTTGCTAAAACGTGGCTTCTGCATCCAGATGCCCCTAAAGTGGAGCCGCCGGAAGCTGTAAAAAGAAAGATGCGAAAATTATCCTCTACCTTTGATAAACCTGTACTTGTTAAGGAGGGGAAATAAGTGGAAGATAAATTATTAGAAATTAAACATTTAAAACAGTATTTTAATATCGGGCGTCCAAACCAAGTAAAAGCAGTGGACGATGTCAGCTTTGATATCTATAGGGGTGAAACATTAGGGCTTGTTGGTGAGTCTGGCTGTGGTAAATCGACCACTGGCCGGACCATAATCCGCTTATACGATGCTACCAGTGGACAAGTTTTGTTTAATGGAGAAAACGTCCATGGCAAAAAGTCAAATTCGGAATTGAAAAAATTCAACCGTAAAATGCAAATGATTTTCCAAGATCCTTATGCTTCTTTAAACCCACGGATGACAGTTGCGGACATTATTGCAGAGGGAATTGATATTCACGGATTAGCTAAAGGTAAGAAAGAACGAATGGAGCGTGTATACGAGCTGCTTGAAACTGTTGGCTTAAATAAAGAGCACGCGAATCGTTATCCGCATGAATTCTCCGGCGGACAAAGACAGAGAATCGGAATAGCCAGAGCATTAGCAGTTGAACCTGAGTTTATTATCGCTGATGAGCCAATCTCTGCCTTAGACGTTTCAATCCAAGCGCAGGTTGTTAACTTAATGAAAAAACTGCAGCGGGAAAAAGGACTTACGTATCTGTTTATCGCACATGATTTATCAATGGTTAAATATATAAGCGACCGGATTGGGGTTATGTATTTCGGGAAACTGGTAGAATTGGCCCCGGCTGATGACCTTTATAAAAATGCGATGCATCCATATACGAAATCACTTTTATCAGCAATACCGCTGCCAGACCCTGAATCTGAAAGAACCCGCCGCCGTATTTTATATGATCCAGCATCACATCATTATGGTGAAAACGAAAAAGTTGAAATGCGGGAAATTGCTCCGGGTCATTTGGTTTACTGCTCGGAAAATGAATTTGAACAATATAAAACCCAATATAAAAAATAATACGGTCTCAATGAGACCGTATTATTTTTTATACTTTTTAAATATATTGAATTTTATTGACAATATTCCCGTAAACAAGGAAAATTAAGGTGTAACTATGTATATTAATATAGTTATATGAAAGGGGGCAACAATGCGAATATTGCAGCAAGCTGTATTTATTTTTATTATTATTATCTTCCTTGCGGCCATACCTGCGATTATTGAAATAAACCCTTTGGAAAAAAATATAACCTGGAATTTAAGTCAGATGGATCAAATGTATGTAGAGTTTATCCGTGAACTTGCTAGAGGAAGTTTAGGTACATACCAGCTTGGCGGTCAGGTTAGGTACATTGCAGCAGATATTACAAAAAATTTTTTTACCAGCTTTTCAATTTTGCTTGTTGGTGTTCTGGCTGCAGTAGTAACCGGGTTACTATTTGGACTTTTTTTAAGCAGGTTTACCGTAACGCGAATCATTAATATACTTCTAAATATTTTAGCAGCCATTCCTGATTTTATCTTAATCATTTTTTCACTGGTATTGGCGATAAAAATTTATGAAGTTACCGGTGTGAGAATGATTGCTTTCAGACCTGATGCGGGAGCATTAAATACATGGTTTCCAATGATGCTAACGGCTATAGCGCCTACCTTATATATGTTTAAATTAATTGCCGTAAAGTATTATCAGACAAGCGGTGAAGACTATATTCGTACAGCAGTTTCCAAAGGAATGCCTGCAAATTACATAAACTTTCAGCATGTATATAAAAATATTGAACCTTTTATTATTGCGGAATTAACAAAAGTTGTTTCATTAGCAATCGGAAATCTCTTTATTATTGAGTATTTACTTAATGTGCCCGGAGTTACGAAATTTATCTTTCAAAGTAATCAGTTTCAGCCAATTACGATAGGCTTATTTTCTATGTTGCTGATTTCTTTAATCGTTTACTTTTCTATTAGAATAGTACTTTACTTATTCAAAAGAGGATTAATTTATGAATAAAATTTTATCCATCAATTATTCATTATATGCTGGGGTTGTATTAACAGTCCTTCTTATTTTTCTTGCTACTTTTGGCCCTGCTTTGGCCCCTCATACCCTGACAGAGACGCTTAGAACAAGGTATGTAAATGGAACAATAATAGCTCCACCGCTTGAACCATTTCATTCTAAGGATTATCCACTAGGAACGGACCGCTGGGGATATGATCTGTTGTCAATGATTCTGTACGGAATCCGATATACATTAATCATTTCAACTGTCGTGACGATTTTCAAGATGACAGCAGGGACTATAATTGGATTATATGTAGGAACCTGGAAGAAAAGTCCTCAGTGGCTTGAAGCATTTGAGAACGCATGGAGTTATGTACCGCTTTTTATAATCCTGTATTTCTTTCTCATGCCAATTACTTTTGATGAAAAAGTAGAATCATTTATTCTAATCTCTTACTTTATTATCATAGCATCAATTATTAGTATTCCAAGTATTATTTCTTCTGTTCGAAAAAAGTCTAAAGAAATTTCAAAATCAATTTTTATTGAAGCAGCTCAAACTCTAGGAGCAAACCGTCATCGTGTTGTATGGAAGCATATTTTTCCGCAGTTAAAGGAAACATTGCTCGTTATGTTTATTTTAGAAATCGTCCATGTAATTGCGATAATGGGTCAGCTTGCCTTAATGAAAATCTTTATTGGCGGAACAATTTTTAGACCGGATTCACAAATTTACTTATCAATTACGAAAGAAATCGCTGGCTTGGTAGGTTCGGCAAGGGAAAATATTTATAGTAATTCAACTTATATTTTATATATACCATTGATTACGTTACTAATGATCACCCTATCTTTTAATTTATTGGCAAATGGCTTAAAGAATCGCATCCAGTCTGCATATCAGCGCACACCATGGATCAAGACGGGGTTTGAACCTACTTTAGTATCCAAGAGAAAGGTCTATCATGGAAAGCTTCGTTTCCTGCCGTCGGGTGAAAAATTGGCATTGATTATTTTGATTCTTGCATTTGTTGGGGCAGGGACCTATGTGATTTTAAACAAAGGATAATGATATAGGGTTAAGAAATCTAAGCATATATCAATAAATGGTTAGATCCAAACCATTAGAAAAAAAGGACAATATCTGTTTAGATCCAAACCAAGAAGAAAAGGACAATATCTGTTTAGATTTTGTCCTTTACTGCACCAAAGAAATTGTTTGTCTAATTATTTTCTCTTCCCGCCAACAGCTTTCCAGCCTGTTTGAAAACGGGCATTTTGATCAACATATTCACTGCGGCGCTTTCCGCCGAAAAGTCTTTCTCCAATACCATTTGTTATGTCACCCATAAACGCAGTCATACCGATAATTAATAAGGCGACAACTACTAAATCTGTTATGTAAGCAGCCACTCGAGTCCCTCCATGTTCTTTAATCAAATATTTACCTCTATATATTTAATATCCCTCAACCCTATTTTAAAAGAACTTGCTTGAGATTGAAAGGGGAAAGTTTATTAAGTTGCAATCAAATGAATGCGTTTTCATTTAGTTTTTTAATTGAGAATATAGGGATATAGTCACTTGTTTGAAATGTTTACGTTATGTATAACTGTGGTATATAAAAATTACTGAATGAAAACCCACAAAAAAGAAATTTCTCGAAACGAACATTATTATACAGTCTTTCGGAAATATGAAAAATTTTTAGCAAAATTAATAAAATGCATGAAACTTTTTGGGAGATTATTCGTCTAATATAGTGGGACTAAAAACTGCTGAAATATGCGGTTCTTCAATAATTTTTGAAAAAAGGATACCTTTTTTAGAAACAGTGGTGTATAATAAATAATATAAATTACTTATTTATAATAATTATAATTTTGCTTTTTAACTCTCATATATATAGCTTCATCTAAATAGTGGATTGCAAATAAAAGAGGAGTGTGAAGAAAATATGGTTACATTATACACTTCACCTAGTTGTACATCATGTCGCAAAGCAAAGTCTTGGCTAGAAGAGCATGAAATTCCATATAAAGAAAGAAATATTTTTTCTGAGCCTTTATCGATGGAAGAAATTAAGGAAATTCTCCGAATGACGGAGGATGGTACTGATGAAATCATTTCAACCAGATCAAAGACCTTCCAGAAATTAGATGTTAATTTAGATTCAATGCCGCTGCAAGATTTGTTTAAATTAATTAAAGAAAATCCTGGCTTGCTAAGACGGCCGATAATTATTGATGAAAAGCGTCTGCAGGTTGGATATAACGAAGATGAAATCCGCCGGTTTCTGCCTAGAAAGGTAAGAACATTTCAATTGCGTGAAGCACAGCGGATGGTTAATTAACAGTAAAGCCTCTTTATTCAAGGAGGCTTTTTAATATCTCCACAATTTGTGATTTTCCTGATTATTTGCTACAATAAAATGAATATCTTTCATGTGGATACTGTGTGAAAAAGTGTCTCTAGCTCTGTAAATAGGCATTTTAATCGTTTAGTTATATTTCGGATTTTTTATTTCCCTAAAAAGCAATTTTGTCATAAAATGAAAGTACGGGGGTATATAGTTTTCAGAAGGGGAGACCCCTTAAATGGAATAACCCTCTATACGGGAGTAAATACTAAATAGCATTATCTGCCTGGGGGTATTTTTGTCCCTTCAATATGGACAATGGAGGGGAGAGGTAAAGATGGAGATTGAACGTATCAATGAATATACAGTAAAATTTTATATTTCCTATGTTGATATAGAAGAGAGGGGCTTTGATCGTGAGGAAATTTGGTATAATCGCGAACGAAGCGAAGAACTCTTTTGGGAAATGATGGATGAAGTTCATGAAGAAGAGGAGTTCTCTATGGAAGGCCCGCTTTGGATCCAAGTCCAAGCACTTGATAAAGGTCTAGAAGTGCTTGTAACGAGAGCTCAGCTATCTAAAGATGGACAGAAGTTTGAGCTTCCAATTCCAAATGGCAAAATGAAAGATCTGCCTGTTGATGAAAAAATAGAAGAAATCTTGGATCAGCATTTCAATCCCAATTATTCTGATGACGACATCCTCGAAGACGATACATTAGAATTCATACTTGCCTTTAAAGATTTTGAGGATGTAATAAGCCTGAGTTCTCGCCCGGGTTTAGATAGTATAATCACTAAGCTGTATCATTTTGAAAGTAAATATTATCTATACGTAGAATTTCCAGAAGATGCTTTTGAAGAAGAGGAAATCGATGATATTTTAAGTATCCTGCTTGAATATGGTTATGAAACACAGCTGACGATTCACCGAATTCAAGAATATGGGAAAGAAATAATAGCAGACAATGTTTTTGCGGAATTACGAAAATATTTTAGTTAATTAAAGTGCCGATTTCAATATTTGAAATCGGTATTTTTACATAGGAAGAAAAGCGAAAGCGCTTTCGAAACAAGCACAGATTGTTCCTGCGATGATTATTCTAAGGAGTTTTTCTTAGTGGTCAGCCCCGACGAGCATAAGTCGAGCCGGCGAGAAGACTGTTTTTTAGTCTTCTTGACGGATTGGCTGTAGACCATCGAGGGGCTAGGCGCTGGAGCTGGACAATTCTTAATATTGAATTTTTATTTTATTTACATAAAAAATATTCAATGGTCTGGTAGGTGAGGATAATGAAAAACACAGTAAGGGTAATTCTGTTTCTGTTGGTACTATCCATACTTTTGTTTTTCTTTCGAGACCGTTTAGAGAGCGGAATACTTGGCTTCCTTAGCGTGATGATTTCGTTATCAGTCATTTTTATTGGGTTTGTCATCTTTTTAGAAAACAGGCATCCATCTCAAACGATTACATGGCTTGTGGTTCTTGGAAGTTTCCCGCTTGTCGGCTTTATCTTTTATCTCCTTTTTGGCCGGAATTATCGTAAAGAAAAAATGTTCAGGAAAAAATATTTTCTTGATAAACAGGCCTTTTTAACGGTTGAGGGTGAAGATGACCCTAGGAGTGAAGAGAAAAGGGGTTTAATGGGGGAGCATCATGGACAATTATTTACGTTAGCACAGAAGCTTGGAAATAGTCCCATATCCTTTGACACGGCTACGAAAGTTTTAACAAATGGGGATGAAACATTCCGACATATAATCCAGGTATTAAAAAGGGCTAGACATCATATTCACATGGAATATTATATTGTCCGGCATGACCATATTGGCCAGGAAATAAAAAATGTTTTAATTGAAAAAGCAAATCAAGGAGTTAAGGTTCGGTTTATGTATGATGCCGTGGGCTCTTGGCAGCTTTCTAAGACTTACATTAATGATCTGAAAAATGCTGGTATTGAAACAGTCCCCTTTGGCCCAGTTAAATTGCCGTTTTTAAACAATAAATTTAATTTCCGTAATCACCGGAAAATTATTGTGGTTGATGGTACCATCGGATTTGTCGGGGGATTAAATATTGGGGATGAATATTTAGGCAGGGATAAGGAAATCGGATTTTGGCGGGATACACATTTAATGCTGAGGGGGGAAGCAGTAAGAAGCTTACAGTTGATTTTTCTTCAGGATTGGTATTATATGACAAGTCATAGTTTTTTAACTGCAGAATATTTATCCCCGCAAATTGACCTAAAAAGTCATGGCGGTGTTCAGCTGATTGCCGGGGGGCCTGATAACGAATGGAGCGTTATCAAAAATATCTTTTTTTCGATGATAACAGCTGCGAAAAAATCAGTTTGGATAGCATCACCTTATTTTATTCCGGATGAAGATATATTTTCTGCCTTAAAGGTGGCTGCTTTAAGTGGGGTAGATGTAAGGCTGCTTGTTCCAAATCGTCCGGATAAGCGGATTGTTTTCCATGCATCGAGATCATATTTTCCTGAACTTCTTGAGGCGGGGGTTAAAATATTCCAATATGAACGCGGCTTTATGCATAGCAAAATCGTGATAGTTGATAATGAATTAGCCTCTATAGGAACCTCTAATATGGATATGCGAAGCTTTCACTTGAATTTTGAGGTCAATGCCTTTTTATTCCGAACGAAAAGTACGCAAAAACTTGTTGAAGAATATGAGAATGATCTTCAATATTCGAAACAAATAGACTTAAAAGCTTTTGAGGAACGGCATATTGGATTTCGCTTACTTGAATCAACAGCACGGCTTTTGTCTCCTCTTTTGTAAAAAACTCGTCACATTTGGCGGGTTTTTTTTAGAGGATTCCCGCAGATTCTATCGAATTATGTACGGAATAAGGGAGGGGTTCGCTTGTTAACAGCGTGTACAAAAGCGGGAAAAACAATCTGTCTTGGAAATAATCAAAGGAAGGAGGTGCTATTATCTTTACGGGAAAATGAAGAATTTGTCTGCCCGGTTTGCGGAGAGGATGTTGTTCTCAAATTAGGAGATCAGCGAATTTTCCATTTTGCCCACAAACGAGCGGGGACCTGTATTGAACTTTTTGATGGCGAAACTGAAAATCATCTGGAAGGAAAGCTGCAGCTATATCATTGGTTGATGAATCAAAAAATACCTGCAATATTGGAGTATTATGACCGAGGGATTCAGCAGCGGCCTGATATCATGTTCATGTATCAAGGGAAGAAATACGCATTAGAATATCAATGCTCTCCAATACCAGAACATATTTTCAGTAAGCGGACACATTCATATTTACAAAATGGTTACACACCGCTTTGGATCATCTCGAACCAGCATCTTCCTTTTAGAAAAAGTAATATCGCTTCTTTAACAAACTTTCACTATTTATTTTTACGAACATCAGAGATGGGGAATTTGTATATTCCCGCATATTGCCCCGAAAAACGACTTTTTCACTTCATAGATTCCATCATACCTTATTCCGTTAAAAACGCGTTTGCTCATCATTCATTTCACAGGCTGGAGCGAATGAGTTTACAACAATTATTAGCCCCCGCTTTCACATTTAACAAGTTGTCTATCACAAAATGGGAAGCAGTCGTTAATCAATTTAAACTACATTGGGGATTAAACAACGGAGCACGTTCTAATCAATTTCTTCATGAATTGTATAACCGAGAGATGAATCTTTTTTTATTGCCAGCTGAAATAGGTCTGCCTGTACCACATTCTCTATTTATTCAAACTTCAACGGTTGTCTGGCAATCTTATTTATTTTTTGATGTATTGATTGGAAAAAAACTTGGTGATTTTATAACTGTGAATGAGATTACCTATTTTATTAAAAAAAGGATCAGGCGAAAAGAGATTACTATACGCCAGTTACCGCAGCTGGATAAAGTACCATATATGGATGCAATATTGGACTACTTATTTCTATTAGAACGATTAGGTATATTAACCAAGCTGACAGAAACAACATTTCAACTGAAACAAAAAATTTTATTGCCGAGGTCCAATCGTGAGAAAGAAGAAATGTGGCAATCTTTTCATCAAAAAATTAAAGCATTTTCTCGAAATAATAAATGAAAAAAAAGCAATGGGCATAATAATAATGAGTATTCGGTTTTTTCCTGAGATAAAAAAGGAAAATAGACCTAATGAAAAGAATATATGTAAGTGGAATACTATTCGTATTCCGAATAAAGTTGAATGGAGGTCAAATTATGACTAACGAATCGGCTGTAAAATCACTTCCGGCAAGAAGTACACTTCCTGTAGAGGATACTTGGAGATTAGAGGATATTTTTTCGAGCGATGAGGAATGGGAAAAAGAATTTCAAGCAGTAAAAGGTCTAATCCCAGGAATAAAAGAATTTGAAGGTAAACTTAGTGAAAGTGCAGATACTTTTTATAAGGCATTACAATATGAGGACCTGCTTCTCGAGCGGATTGGTAAGTTGTATACATATTCACATATGAGATATGACCAGGACACTACAAATTCTTTTTATCAAGGCTTAGACGACCGGATGAAAAATTTGTATTCACAGGTTGCCAGTGCGTTAGCCTTTATTGTTCCCGAAATTCTTTCCATTGATGAGAACAAAGTAAAGGGATTTTTAAATGAAAAACAGGAATTAAAGCTTTATGAGCATGCAATCGAGGAAATAAATCTCCAGCGGCCGCATGTGTTAAGCGCTGAGCAGGAAGCGCTATTAGCAGAAGCAGGAGAAGTAATGGATGCTTCTAGCAATACGTTTGGGATGCTGAATAACGCGGATTTAGAATTCCCATCCATTAAGGATGAAAACGGACAAGAGGTTGAAATTACTCATGGGCGTTATATTCGCTTTTTGGAAAGTGAAGATCAGCGAGTAAGACGTGATGCCTTTAAAGCGGTTTACAAAACATATGGAGATTTTCGGAACACATTTGCAAGCACATTAAGCGGTAATGTGAAAAAGGATAATTTCAATGCAAGAGTCAGGAAATACGATTCAGCAAGACACGCGGCTCTTTCTACGAATAATATTCCGGAAAGTGTCTATGACAACCTTGTCAATACAGTCAATGAAAATCTCCATTTATTACATCGCTATGTGAAGCTGCGTAAAAAAGTATTAGGATTAAATGAATTACATATGTACGATTTATATACGCCGCTAGTAAAAGATGTAAAAATGGAAATTAAGTATGAAGAAGCAAAAGACATGGTGCTTAAAGGTCTAGCTCCATTAGGTGAGGAATACTGTAAAGTTTTACAGGAAGGTTTTGAAAATCGCTGGGTGGATGTCCATGAGAATAAAGGCAAGCGAAGTGGTGCTTATTCTTCAGGGGCATATGGAACCAATCCATATATCCTAATGAACTGGCAGGATAATGTGAATAACTTATTTACGCTGGCGCATGAATTTGGACATTCGGTTCATAGCTACTATACTCGAAAATCACAGCCGTATCCATATGGCAATTATTCGATTTTTGTTGCTGAAGTTGCTTCAACATGCAACGAGGCGCTGCTTAATGATTATTTATTAAAGACAATTGATGATGAGCAGAAGCGGATTTATTTGTTAAACCATTATTTAGAAGGCTTCCGCGGCACAGTATTCCGTCAGACCATGTTTGCGGAATTTGAGCATTTGATACATCAAAAGGCGCAAAACAACGAAGCATTAACAGCTGATTCCTTAACGGAACTTTACTATGATTTAAACAAAAAGTATTTTGGTGAAGAGGACATTATAATTGACGAGGAAATCGGCTTGGAGTGGGCAAGAATTCCGCATTTCTATTACAATTATTATGTATACCAATATGCGACTGGTTTTAGTGCGGCAACCGCGTTAAGCAAGCAAATCTTAGAAGAAGGCGAATCGGCGGTAAAACGCTATATTGATTTCCTAAGTGCCGGAAGCTCAGATTATCCAATTGAAGTGCTGAAGAAGGCTGGAGTAGATATGACCAGCGCCGATCCGGTTAAAAATGCACTAAAGGTGTTTGAAGAAAAATTAGGTGAATTAGAGCAAATGTTAGTACATGAATAAAATAGGGGCTGGTGCCAGGATGGTACTGGCTCTTTTTTACGTAATAAACGAGATGTATTTTTAAACTGGGTGGATTGACGCCAATTCCATATAGATATTGGATATAAGTGATTCCAATCAAAGCGATTGGCAACAAAACTTAGAGAAAGAGAAGGAGAAGTGATTCCAATCGGGGGTATTGGCAACAACACTCGGAGAAAGAGAAGGAGAAGTGATTCCAATCGGGGGTATTGGCGACAAAACTCGGAAAAAGAGATGGGGAAGTGATTCCAATCAAACCTATAGGCAACAAAAAACTGGATAGATAAGTGACAAAATGATTTCACTCAGGGTTATTATTTATAGAAGACGACATCACTATCCGATTCACCAATAGATAGTGATGTAGAAGCAATTAAAATATCTTTTTTAAAACCCTTTAAACTTTTTCCGATTATTGAAGTAAAGAAGCATGATTAAAATTGAAATAAATAATAGCGGGACACTAATAATTAATGGGAAAACTTTCAATAGAGCAAGTATATGAAGGAAAAATGCTATGACAAAAAAGAGTATCATGATAAAATAAGGAAAACTCTTCAAGGGTGCTATGCCACCTTTAAATTCAGATTTGTCTACTATAAGTCTATTGTCCATTTTGTGAATTTATGACTTTTTGACAATTATGTGAAAAAAAGCACAATCTTATTGTTCGGTATTTAGCTTCATGTTATATTAAATACGGAAGTTGATCACCAACAAACATATACCCCTTTGTTTGACCGTGAAAAATTTCTCCCATCCCCTTTGTTCGTATTTATAGAAAATGCCTTGCAGATTAATAACTGCAGGGCATTTTTTTGAACAATAAAAAATATGTCGGTACTCAAAACCGACATTTATCAATCCTCAATATAGCGCCAAAATGTACCATACTTCGCTGGAACTTGTTCTACCACTTGTTTAAGAAGAAGCTTTTTCATTTCTTTTTCAATATGAGAAATCGGCATGTTATATACCACCGCTATTTCCTTTGATGCAACAAATTTAAAAAATTTCAAAAATGCTTCAAGTGGTGGTGGAGGGGTTTTAACCGGTTTGACCGAAAGCATTTCTTCAAGAATTTGAACATACACTTCGTAAGGATAAGTACCAGTTATCTTAACCCCTTCATCCTCTACATTTTCATTAAAAAATACAAGGGTCGGTATTTCGGTAACATCCATTTCAGTTGTGATTTGTAAGTCGCATTGGAAGGCCTTTGCTGCACTTTCCGAATGCATATCATTTATGAATTCCTCAATATCCAGACCTGCGCTTTTCGCACATTCCAGAAGGACCGTTAAATTAGAAATGTTCTGTTTTTCTAAAAATAACTCCTCCTGCATTCTACGCAGAAAGCGAATCCCTGCACGTCTTCCTTGCAGTTCAGCCGCCTTTAGCGCTATCGAAACATTATAGGGGGCATCCACAGGATTTTCAAGCCATAGACTCCCGTCACAGGACATTCCTGACCTGCTAGCAGTTTTTTCCCAAACCTTAGCGATATTTTCATAATTTTTTTTGCTGCTAAGATTTAAATTTGCCAGTCTTCCACTTAGAACATGTTTTATGGAAAAGTACTTTCCATATTCAATCCGAAGTTTTTTAATAATTGGCTCAAGGGCCCAGCACTCAGGACATAACGGGTCGATAAACATATAAATTTCAATAGGCTTTTTATCATGGCAATGACAATTTTTCTTTGAGCCAGGATACCAAGAGCTATTCACGAATGTCACCATCAATTTCTTCACCCGAATCTGGGGTGTTAATCATATGTTGGGCCGTTAAGTACAGCCGCGAATAAAATTCATCCCGAAGCGGTCCAGTTAACCCTGACTTGTCCATCGCCTCATTCATACATGAAAGCCATGCCCTTGCTCTTGTCGGTGTAACAGGATGGGGCATATGCCGGGCACGCAGCATCGGATGACCGTGTTCTTCTGTATAGAGCGGTGGTCCGCCTAAATATTGTGTTAAGAATTGCTTCTGCTTCCGAGCAGTTTCAGTTAAATCCTTCGGGAATATTGGAGCAAGATCAGGATGTTGTGCAACAAGGCTATAAAAAGTGTCGATTAGATTATGAAGAGTTTTTTCACCAAGACGATCAAATGGTGTCATATTATCCTCAATCATGTTGACAACTCCTTTTCAATTCATTGTATGTTTATTGTAGCAATGCCTATTTCATATCACAAATTAATTGCCTTGGAAATGCACATTAAATCGTTTAATTATGTTATTAATGTATACAAAGTAATCTATTTTAGTAGAAATAGTTTCCTGAAGTAAGCATCTAATGGAAATGTCAGCTGCTGCTGGTTTGTTCGTATTTCTCCTGATAAAATCTGCGAATTTTGTTTTCTGTTTCCCGTATTGGAATCCCATAGTGCTTTAACAGCTTATGGAAGACTTCTTTTCCTTTTGGATAGTCCTCGACCTCAAATTCCAGTTCATAATCTTCCCTATTTAAATATAGGCTGTGGTCAAGGACAAGCAAACCAATTTCATATTCAACTTCAACACGATTTGTTACAAGTGAACCGAAGTATTGGATATCAGCTAACTGGACGCTATTCTCTTCCAAAATTTCTTCAATTTTTCCAGTAGGCAGTTTGCCAGCTTGGATTGCTTCAGCAGCTTCTTCTCTACTTAATAATTGATTGGTTTCCAGCAATCCGACTGGTGCCGGCTGCTTTAGTGTCATCTCAAATTGATCTTTCTTCCTGCGTATCCGCAGTGCAGAGCCGATGTTTTTTAGAGAAAACTTCAGTGTATCAAAGTAATGGTTTTCTTGAGTGAAAATTTCCTTTTTGTCAATATGAAATGCTTGGAGGAGCATTTCATATTCTTGTTTTGTCAGCATATTTTTAAATTCAATTTCTAGATTTTGCGTCATTAATATCAAACCTTTCATAAAGTTTCCTTTTGTGTCACAGCAACTCTTGGGAGAATCGTCTCCATTATGCTAAAATAAGGTTGAAAAAGGATAGGGGGAAGAAGATGAAGCAAAGATTAACTGTCTCAAAAGCTAGTATAACCGAAACAAAGCTGCAATTAGAAGTATCTGAATCACTCAGTGGTTTAATTCCCGCAGGGCAAATCCTCGTAGATTCTGAACAATATTCATTCATATATTTGATGGAGGATCAGGAGGATTATACATATATCGTTTTACCAGAACAAATTTGGTCTGAATTAAAAAGCGCCTTAGAGCAGGTGTTGCCTGTATGGCTGTCAGGATCTGATCAGGAGTTGGAATTACTCCATTTTCATGATGAATTAGGATTTATTATTGGCAATATAAAAGGTAACAGTAATTACGGAAAAGAAATGGTCGAAAAAGTAGAAGAAATTTTTTAAGATAGACATCGAGGTGGATTCAATGAAGCATTGGGACCAATTTTTAGCCCCATATAAACAAGCAATAGATGAACTGAAAGTAAAATTAAGGGGCATGAGAGGGCAATTTGACTTGGACTCGGATCATTCACCGATTGAATTTGTTACCGGCCGTGTCAAACCAATCGCCAGTATTCTTGATAAGGCGAACCAAAAAGGAATTCCACTAGATAAATTAGAAGAGGAAATACAAGATATTGCAGGGCTCCGGATTATGTGCCAGTTTGTTGAGGATATCCATCTGGTTGTCAAATTATTAAGAAACCGCAATGATTTCGACATCATCGAGGAAAGGGATTATATCTCACATAAAAAAACAAGCGGATACCGCTCATACCATGTCGTTATTCAGTATCCGGTTCAAACGATTCATGGAGAAAAGAAAATTCTTGCAGAAATTCAAATCAGGACGCTAGCAATGAATTTCTGGGCAACAATTGAACATTCTCTTAACTATAAGTATAAAGGTGTTTTTCCTTCTGATATTCAAATGCGTCTGAAGCGAGCGGCCGAGGCAGCATTTCGTCTAGATGAGGAAATGTCATTAATACGCGGGGAAATCAAAGACGCTCAGGCCTTTTTTACTCGAAAAAAAGAATTAAAGCAGCAAGAGAAAAGCTAATAAACGGTATTTGAAAGTATTTTTTCTACGAGGAGAATATTAAAATGAAATTTGCCATTACGTCAAAAGGAGATCAAAAATCGAATATTTTGATGCATAAGATAAGGACGTATCTACTCGACTTTGATCTCATTTATGATGAGGACCAGCCGGATATTGTTATTTCTATTGGCGGCGATGGCACGCTGTTATATGCTTTTCACCGTTACAGCAGCCGTTTAAGTAAAACGGCTTTCGTTGGAATCCATACGGGTCATCTTGGCTTTTATGCCGACTGGACACCTGATGAAATCGAAAAGCTGGTCATTGCGATTGCCAAAACCCCTTATCAAGTGGTCGAATATCCGCTCCTTGAGGTTATCATCCGCTATTCCCATGCCGGGAAAGAAGCAAGATACTTAGCGTTAAACGAATCAACCGTAAAAAGTATTGATGGAACACTAGTTATGGATGTTGAAATCCGTGGTCAGCATTTTGAACGTTTCCGCGGAGACGGGCTTTGTGTCTCCACACCTTCCGGAAGTACCGCTTATAATAAGGCTCTTGGAGGGGCGATAATACATCCGTCAATTTCCGCAATTCAGATTGCGGAAATGGCCTCGATTAACAATCGGGTGTTTAGAACAGTAGGGTCCCCGCTGATTCTTCCAGCGCATCATACATGCCTGCTGAAACCAGTCAATCGCTCGGATTTCCAGATCACGATTGATCACTTAACGCTGCTGCATAAGGACGTGAAATCGATTCAGTTCAGAGTACCGGAAGAAAAAATCCGTTTTGCCCGTTTCCGGCCGTTCCCATTTTGGAAAAGAGTACATGATTCATTTATCTCTGATTAAAAAGCGGCGGGGGGTATTCATATGACATCACGTTTTCAACTGAAGTGGGAAATCGATGATCACAATGCAGGCCTTTTGATTAAAGATTTCTTAAAAATAGAAGAAATTTCTCGGACGGCATTGACAGATATAAAATTTAAAGGCGGCAGCATCCTTGTCAATAAGGAAACGGTAAATGTTAGATATAAGCTTCAGACTGGAGACGAACTAATTGTCATTTTCCCGCTCGAATCACCAAGTGAAGGGGCAAAGGGAGAAGACCTCCCGCTTACCATTCTGTTTGAAGATGAATTTCTTGTTGTCATTAATAAGCCTGCCGGGATGAATACGATTCCTTCCAGAGAGCACCCTTCCGGAAGTTTAGCGAATGCCCTCGTCGGTTATTATGAAAAATTAGGTTTTTGTTCTGCACCGCATATTGTCACACGACTCGACCGAAATACTTCCGGTATTGTACTTGTAGCAAAGCATCGACATGTCCATCACTTATTCAGTTTAATGCAGCGAAAAGGTCAGGTGTACAGAACCTATGAGGCCATAGCAAGCGGTATAATTCCTGATGACAGCGGGACGATAGCAGCACCGATTGGCAGGAAAGAGGACAGCATTATTGAGCGGGAGGTTCGCGAAGATGGTCAATATGCATGTACTCATTATCAGGTGATAGAAAGACACCATAAATTTACTCATGTTGAACTCAAGCTTGAAACAGGCCGGACTCATCAAATTAGAGTACATATGTCTTATCTAGGCTATCCACTGATGGGCGATGATTTATACGGCGGTCCCACTAACGAAATGATGGACAGACAGGCACTCCACTGTAAAAAAATAATTTTCACACATCCATTAACACATGAGAAAATGATTTTTACGGCGCCGCTTCCTCCTGATATGGCAAGATATTTAAAGGCTGACTAGATAATAATCAGCCTTTTTTTATACTTTTCAATCAAATCGTTTAAATTTTTCCTCGATGTATGGCATAGTAGAAGGAACAGAAATTAGCTCCAATTCTGGATACCTTATTGCCGTTAATTTGCCGCCAAAAACTGCACCAGTGTCGATATTATAAGTATTGTTAATAATCCGCGGTTCTTTTACGGGGGTATGGCCATAGACAATGCAGGCTTTACCTTTATAGTCTTTAGCCCAATCCCTTCTTACGGGAGAACCATCTGGATGTTTTTCTCCGGTAATGTCTCCGTAAAGGACAAATGTCTTTACCTTTGCATATGGCTTTCCGATCAATTCCTGTTTAATGCCTGCGTGAGCAATTATAAGCTTTCCATTGTCCAAAACAGCATAAAGTGGTGCGTTTTCATACAGCTGAATAAATTTTTTACGAATGGTCTGCTGGTCCTTTCTATATAATGATTCATATTCTGCTACTGTTGTTTCAAGCCCATGAGTAACCTGAACTTTGTTGCCAAGAAAGTAGCGGTAAAGCTTGTTGCAATGGTTTCCTGGTGTATAGAGGGCCTTTTTGTGTTCGAATACTAGTTTCCAGACAACATCAACCACTTTTAGGGATTCAGGACCTCGGTCTGTTAAGTCGCCAACAAAGCCTAATATCCTGTTTTCTGAATGGAGAGGAATACCGCTTTTCCAATCATAGCCAAGCTGGCGTGTGAGTTCACTTAATTCTTGAAAACATCCGTGAATATCACCTATAATATCAATTTTCATATATGAGCCACCTTTTATTTGATTTTTAAAAAATGCCCATTTAAAGGAGGAGGAAGAAAAATGGAGCAGCATGTTTCCGTCATTTCATTGCTTATTGTGGTCACAATGGCATTTTTAACACCAATAATTTTACATCGATTGAAATTAAACTTTATACCTGTTGTTGTCGCAGAAATTATTATGGGTTTAATAATTGGGAAGAGTGGTTTTGATCTTGTGCATGAAGATATGTGGCTCTCAACTCTTTCGACCCTTGGCTTTATTTTCTTGATGTTTTTAAGTGGTTTAGAAATTGACTTTACTGCCTTCACTGGCAGTAAAAAACGCGAGGTCCTGCCTAATGGGAAAAAGGAACCGAATTCATTTGTTGTTTCATCAATCATTTTCTGCGGAATCTTCATCCTTTCCCTTGGTTTGTCCTACTTATTTGTGCTAGCGGGTTTTATTGAAAACGCGTTTTTGATGACACTCATTATTTCCACTATTTCGTTAGGTGTGGTTGTACCTACACTTAAGGAAGCACACTTAATGAAAACGGTGATTGGGCAGATTATTTTATTAATTGCCGTAATTGCAGATCTAGTGACAATGATTTTATTAGCCGTCTTTGTTTCCCTGTATGAACCACAGCATGAAAATACATGGCTTTTATTGGTTTTATTTGCGGCAGGCATTGTTCTTTATTTTGTTGGGAAAAGATTTAAAAATCGTACATTCGTTGCAACACTTTCAACCGGAACCGTGCAAATTGGCACGAGAGCAGTGTTTACTTTAATCATTGTATTAGTGGGTTTATCTGAGACGGTAGGCGCGGAAAATATTTTAGGTGCCTTCTTGGCAGGAGTTCTTGTTTCATTGTTATCCCCTAACCAGGAGCTGGTGCATAAGCTTGACTCATTCGGCTATGGCTTTTTAATTCCAATTTTTTTCGTAATGGTAGGAGTCGAGCTCGATATTTGGACTTTATTTAGTGAGAAAAAACTGCTAATGTTAATTCCGCTGCTGCTCATCGGATTATTAGTATCAAAGATTATCCCGGTGTACCTTCTGAAGATTTGGTATGATATGAAGACAGTTGTCTCATCAGCGTTTCTTTTAACTTCGACTTTATCACTTGTCATTGCGGCAGCAACAATTGGTGAGCGAATTGGAGTTATTACAGAACAAATGAAGGGGACATTAATCTTGGTGGCAGTCATCACCTCGATATTGACTCCAATTGTATTTAAAAAGCTGTTCCCGAAAGAAGTACTGGCAAATAGAAAAGTTCCGGTGGCTTTTCTGGGGGCTAATCAAATTACTCTGCCTGTATCATTAGAATTAAAATCTGGTCTTTATGATCCAATTTTATACCATCCTAAAATGGAAAAGGCGGAAAAGCAGGTATCTAATTCTCTCTTTGAAATTGAGGAGATTCCTGATTATTCGTTAGAGTCGATAGAGAACACAAGGGTTTATCAATCGGAGGTTGTCGTCATTTCTACCGGTGAAGAAGAGTTGAACGCACAATTAGCAATAGCTGCAAAAGAAAAGGGTGTACCAAGGGTTATTGTTAGAATTGAAAGCCCTGATTTAGAACAATCATTAAGGGAACATAATGTGGAAGTGTTTTCTTCATTTATGTCAACCAAAGCTCTGCTTCGGGCCCTGATTGAGTCACCAAATGTGATCAATATTCTAACTAATCAAGAAACGGGTCTATATGAAATTGTGATGAAGAATGAACATTTTGAAGGTATGTCATTGCGAAAATTTCCGTTTACAGGGGACGTTATCATCGTCCGTATTTTCCGCGGCAAGGACTCCATCGTTCCGCATGGTGATACAGAACTACAGATGTACGATCGTTTAATTGTTACTGGTACAAAGGAATACGTAGATGAACTGAAACGTGACTTGGAATTTAGCGAGGGTACGAAAAGTTTTTATTAAGATGGTTAAAAGTATAATTTCATTTTGAGAATTGTCCGGCTCAGCGCCTAGTCTCTCGAGGTCACAGGGCAATCCGTCAAGAAGCTAAAAGAACAACCTTCTCGATGGCTCGTCTTGTTCTTTGCGGGACTGACCGAGGCGCTTACGATTTTCTTTGTACTTTTCATTTTTGAGGAATTGGTGTAAAATTAGTACCAAGTACTAATATCAGTTGATAACCTAGGAGGACATTTAAAAATGACTTTTTCTTTAGCTGGAAAAACATTTGTAGTAATGGGAGTAGCCAATAAACGCAGTATTGCTTGGGGAATTGCCCGGTCACTTCACGACGCCGGTGCCCGTCTAGTTTTCACGTATGCAGGTGAAAGATTAGAGAGCAGCGTACGTGAGTTAGCAGATTCATTGGAGGCTGAGGGAACCCTTGTCCTTCCATGTGATGTAACAAGTGATGAAGACATCGCAGCATGTTTTGCACAAATTAAAGAAACTGCAGGCACCATCCACGGTGTAGCCCACTGTATTGCGTTTGCTAAAACAGAAGAGCTAAAAGGCGAGTATTTGAATACAACAAGAGACGGCTTCCTGCTTGCACATAATATCAGCTCTTATTCTTTAACAGCCGTTGCAAAA
This sequence comes from Neobacillus kokaensis, assembly GCF_014656545.1. GTDB lineage: Bacteria > Bacillota > Bacilli > Bacillales > Cytobacillaceae > Neobacillus > Neobacillus kokaensis. Next base: position 65,742 of record NZ_BNDS01000007.1, on the reverse strand, counting down.
GAAGCACGCAGCTTAATGACAGAAGGCGGCAGCATCGTTACCTTGACATATCTTGGAGGCGAACGTGCCATTAAAAATTACAATGTTATGGGTGTAGCGAAGGCATCGCTTGATGCGAGCGTCCGTTATTTAGCAGCTGACCTTGGAAAAGACGGAATTCGAGTAAACTCCATCTCTGCTGGTCCGATTCGTACTTTGTCAGCAAAAGTAATTGGTGAATTCAATACGATTTTAAAGAATATTGAAGATAATGCACCGCTAAGAAGAACCACTACACCTGAAGAGGTTGGCGACACAGCTGTTTTCCTATTCAGCAATATGTCCCGCGGCATAACAGGCGAAAATATTCACGTAGATTCAGGATATCATATTTTATAATCTTAAAAAGCCCGCACATCGCGGGCTTTTTTGTGTGTATTAACAAAAAATTAACCGTTAACCCGAATAGGCCTCTTGCATACATATAAAGTGTAGGAAGTCCGCAACTGGAGGTGATGTCGATGTCAAAAAAGAAAGCTAAAGGACCATTACTGTTTATCAATCAGACTTATAGAAGAACAGAATTTAACTCTAATATGCAGGAAGTTTATACAAGTAAGCCGGTAATAGAAGACACGGTTGAAGAGGAAAAAGCTGTTCCAGAAAAAATAATAAAAGCAGCTTCAAAATTAGGGGATTTCCACGAACCTATCCCGATAGAAATAGACAAACCAAACAATCGTCCAGGTGCTGTGGATATAAAGCCTAAGGAAAAAATCCATTCGGCTTTAAAGCGGGTAACACCATTTAATGAACTGGATATAAGAGAGCGAATTGATTATTTACTCAATATTCCCAAAGTGCTTCCGCCAGTCCCATGCGTGTTTTATACTGCAAATAAAAATTACCAGGGTTATCTCACTGCTTCTGAAGAAAACCAGATCACCATTCAATTTCATAATAAATCAACCAAAACGATACCAATCGATGAAATAAAAAACATTATCATGATTGGATTAAAAAAGTAAAAAGATATGGCCAGCCGATTTAACGACTGGCCATTTGATTAGTGGCAAATTCCTAAATCTACATCAGCGATACATTGGATGGCACAGAAGCAGCTTAAGTCAACTGTAACGCAATCATTTGTAGCTTGGAAGGCAGTAACTTCGCATACTGCTGAGAGGTTGACACAGCACCCAGCCTTACTAGCGGTAGAGATTAGATTCACTGGGATAAAATTGCCAGAAGCGTCAGTTCTTCCAGGTGCTAATACGCGAAGTGTAGCACAGCAGTTATCAAAAACATCTTCTACTCGGAAATAGATGGATACGCATGTAGGATTGTTGTTTTCGAAAAAGAATGCATTAAATGGCGTTCCGTCTGCCGTCTTTAGAACAAACACCCGTGTATCTGCTTGTGTTGTTGTAGGTGATACTAGCGAACCAAGCGGCTCGTTGAAACAGCTGGTACATGGCTGGCATTCTTCTGCAGCAACGGCTTGTTGGAGATCATTAATTGCGCGGACTACTTGGCACACACAGTTCTCTTTGCTAAATTCGTGGTGAGATTTTCCACAACCCATTTATTTTTCCTCCTTAACCCGTAATATATCTTACATTACTAACATATTTCACGACAGCCATTTGGGTTACGGACAATTGCCTTATTTAGCAAAAATTAGGCGGTTTCATTATATTAGGCAAAAAAGGTGGGACAGACTTATGGAGAAAATTACACTTTTACAACTGCTAATCTTGTCTTTTGCCAGCTTTAGGTTAACAAGACTATTCGTTTTTGATAAAATCACCGAATTTATACGGAATCCATTTTTTGATGAAGTCAAAGAAGAGAATGAAGAAGGTGAAACGGAAGTTTATTATATACCTAAGCAAACGGGGGTGAAGCGTTTTTTTGGTGAACTTCTCAGCTGCTATTGGTGTACTGGAATATGGATGACTATACTTATTGTCAGCCTTTATTTTCTTTTACCAGTATATTCTGAACCGGTAATACTGGTTTTGGCTATTGCTGGTATTGCTTCGATGATTGAAACAATTATTCAACAAATTATGGAAAAATGAGGATTTTTGCCTCAGACAAGACTATCTTTTCTTTCATATCCTAACTAGAGAGAACAATCCGTTATTACAAGGGGAGAAGAGAATGAAGAAGAAGAAAACGGGCACAAAAACTGTTAAGGTCAATCAATCATCTAATTTGGTCAAGAAAAAAGGCTGCGGCTGTGGGAAAAAGACAAGTAAATAAATGATGAAACTGCTGGAGATCCTCTAGCAGTTTTTTATTTTCAAACATAGTTTGTCATAATTTTAACCAATGTGAAAAAACTATATGGTACTGATGGTAGATTTTTATGGAAAAGGGGAAGGAATTATATGTTCAAAATTAGTCATTTGCTCTTAGTTACTAGTATATTCCTGTTAGCCGCCTGTAATCAAAACCAGGAGGTGAAGGATAGTCAATTAGCCCTTATGAAAACAACTAACCCCGGACCTGTGGTCACCGATAGTCAGGGGCAAAACTTAGGGGAGAAAATTAAAAAGGATGTAAGTTCATATTCACAACTTTATGATGTAGCTGTTGTGAAAGGCAATAAAAATAATCTTGTTGTTTATAAGGTTAAGCATTTGCAGCGTTTTCGAATGAAAAAAATTGAAAAAAATGTGACAAAGATGCTGGAAAAGAAATATCCGGATGAGAAATTTACCGTTTCTAGTGACTATAAAATTTTTCTTGAAGCAGTCAGATTGGAGGAAAAAATTAAGTCGGGGAAATTCTCTGAAAAGAGAGCAGAAAGGCGTTTACAAGAGATCGTAAAAATGACCGAAGAAATGAAGTAAGAAAGGAAGAAAATTATGGCAAGTAAACAAAAGAAAATGACCCCACAGCAGCAAAATTATCAACAGCTCCAGCAAAAGCATGAAATTAAAAGACCGGTTCTAAAAAATTGCATTAAAGCTTTTTTTGTTGGCGGCTTATTTTGTGTGGTCGGTCAGGCCGTTAGTTACTTTTACATTTATTTTTTTAATTTTACAGAACAGAGTGTGGGCAATCCAACAGTCGCAACCATGGTGTTTTTCTCGATGTTATTAACAGGATTTGGTGTTTACGACCGAATTGGACAATTTGCCGGAGCAGGCAGTGCTGTACCCGTAACAGGATTCGGAAATGCTGTAATTTCAGCATGTATTGAGCATCGAACAGAAGGTTTTGTCCTTGGAGTTGGCGGGAATATGTTTAAACTCGCCGGTTCTGTAATTCTATTTGGGGTATTTTCGGCATTTGTGGTTGCACTAATCAAAACGTTACTGAAAATCTGGGGGGTTTTGTAATGTTAAAGGGACATCAGACATGGGTCTTTGACAAACGGCCTATGATTTCGGCAACGGGTGTAACGGGAGGACCATTTGAAGCAAACGGCAAACTGGGAAATGATTTTGATCTTCTATTCGAAGATCTATGGATTGGACAAGATTCCTACGAAAAGGCACATCGAGTTCTAATCGAAGAAGCTGCAAAAATTGCCTTAAAAAAGGGAAACATTGAAAAAGAACAGGTACAGTTTTTATTTGCTGGTGATTTAATCAATCAGATAACGCCAACTAACTTTGCGGCAAGAACATTACAAATACCATATTTTGGTCTGTTTGGTGCTTGTTCAACATCAATGGAAGGCTTGGCATTAGCTTCCTTTGTGATAAATTGCCAAGGGGCGAATTATATTTTAACTGGGGCTGCCAGCCATAATGCAGCGGCTGAGAGGCAGTTTCGTTATCCAACTGAATACGGTGGACAAAAGCCCCCTACAGCCCAATGGACGGTGACTGGAGCGGGGGTTGCGCTTCTTCAGTCAAACGATCCGGAGATAAACATGCCAGTCACAACGTCAGCAACGATTGGAAAGGTCATCGATATGGGATTAACCGATCCCTTTAATATGGGCGGTGCAATGGCACCTGCCGCTGCGGATACCATCATGGCTCATTTTCGTGACATGCAGTTAGATCCTTCTTATTATGATCTTATAATTACAGGAGACCTTGGGAGAATTGGACATGATACTGCTTTTGAATTAATAAACAAAAGTGGTTTAAAGTTAGAACGAAAACAATTCCAAGATTGCGGCTTAATTATTTATAAAGAAGACCAGCCGGTTCAATCTGGGGCAAGCGGTGCAGGCTGTTCAGCAACTGTTCTTTATGGTCATTTGCTTAATGAAATGAAAAAAGGTACATATAAGCGAATATTAGTTGTAGCTACAGGTGCTTTATTATCGCCGCTAAGCTTTCAGCAAAACGAGTCAATACCATGTATTGCACATGCAGTGTCAATTGAAATAAATCATAAATAGGGGTGAGCTCTTTGTTTGCAATGTTTTTTTGGGCATTTGTCGTCGGCGGTTTAATTTGTGTTATCGGCCAGCTATTATTCGATGTAGCCAAATTAACACCGGGCCATACATTAAGCCTGCTTGTTGTAGTTGGAGCTGTTTTAGATGGATTTGGTTTATATGAGCCTTTGGTTGATTTTGCTGGAGCAGGTGCAACCATTCCCATAACGAGCTTTGGTAACTCGTTAGTTCACGGGGCCCTTCAGGATGCCAATGCACATGGATTGATTGGTGTTTTAACCGGAATGTTCCAAGTAACCAGTTCAGGAATTTCTGCAGCCATTGTGTTTGGCTTTATAGGTGCTCTTATTTTTAAGCCTAAAGGATAAATGCTCATTTTTTATTCTATTGTTTCATAAGCTTGCCCGTGCCTATACACATCGTTTAGTGATTTCATATGTTATTAATGAGATTACTAAAGTGAGGTGACTCAAATATGTGCTTTTATGGCGGCGGCTACGGATATGGCGGTGGCTTTGGCTACGGCGGTAGTTTCGTATTAATCGTTGTATTGTTTATTCTATTGATCATTGTTGGCGCAAGCTGGTATTAATTTACCGTAATAGAGTAAACGGAGGAATGGGTTGGTCATTATGGCCAGCCCTTTCTTTGCACCATTTTCCATCTCCTTCATACAATAAAGTAGTTTATGAAGGAGTGTGAGTTTTGACCATGGATAATGGTTTTTTTAAGAATATTGAAAAGAAAACCGGCGTGAATATGAAAGATGTCTTCGAATTAGCTAATTCCTTACAGCATGCGAATTTTAAAGATGAAAAAACGGTTCGCAACGTCATTAAAAAAGTTTCCAGACTTGCGAATAAACCAGTCAGCAGAGATTTGGAAGATCAAATTGTAAAAACGATTATTAATGATGGAAGTAAGCTGGATTTTAATACTATTTCCAATATGATTAATAAAAAATAAACAAAAAGGCCGTTTCCCTTATTGGAAATTGGCCTTTTTGGTCTTTGTAAGTAATGGCCTTAGAAACCTTGAGCAGGCCGCAGTTTTTCCACGCCGATTTTCTGGAACTGAGATTAGCAATTCATCCCGTGCGCGAGTCATTGCCACGTAAAAAAGTCTTCGTTCCTCCTCAATTTCGGAAAAATCCCCATTTCTTGAGCTTTCCAAGGCAAAATCGTGAGGGAGGCTGCCATCAACTGCTCCTAATAGATATACAATTTTATATTCAAGTCCTTTTGCCCTATGAATCGTACTGAGCGTAATAGCATCTGTAAAATGTTTACTCAATTTTTTAATTTCCTGATTCATTGCTGACATATGCTCAGCATGGGCTAATAATTCCTCAATTGTATTGAAGCCTTTAGCTGCTACTTTTAAGTCTTTAAGATCGTCTGAGCCTTTATCAACCTGATTCGATTCATTGCCTCGTTTTTTTAGAAAATCTAGATAGCCAATTTTTTTCTCAATCTTTTCAATTGCTTTAACGGGTGATAATGACTTAAGGCTCCGAATAGCAGGAACCGCCTTTTTTAATTTCTTTTCCTGGAAAGCGTGAGTTGTGTTCAAATGTGTTAATGCCTCAAGAAAACTACAGTCTTTTAGGATACTGAGAGCCTTGATTTCTCTTAACATTGCCTGTTTTAAAAATAAAATTGGTAATATATCGGACATGCAGCCGGCATCATCCTCATTCAAGCTGACCTTAAGAAAGGACAGGGCACATCTTACAATATAGCGGTCATAAAAGGACTCTGTATCCTGATCAACTTTAAACGGCAGGTTAGAACTTGCCAATCGCTCGAATACAGCTCGAGAGCCTGCATTTGTTCGGTAAAGAATTGCAAACTCAGACGGATTCGCTCCATTTAAAATACGTTCCTGTATATCCGTGACAATCATTGTCGCTTCTTCCTCTTCATCATAGGAAAAAAACACGACGGGTGAATTCCCGCTTGAAAACTGGGCCTTCATTCGTTTTGGCCTTCTGTTTTTATTAGAAGCGATCATCTGATTGGCTGCAGTGACAATCTCATGTGCAGAACGGTAATTTTGCTCTAGAGTGATCACTTTAGCAGAAGGAAAGTCTTTTTCAAAATCGAGTAAATAACCTGGGTCACTGCCTCTAAAGGAATAAATCGCTTGATCGTCATCTCCGACGGCACAAACATTTTGATGTTTACCTGATAATAGTTTCATCAGTTCATACTGTACCTTATTTATATCCTGAAACTCATCAATTAAAAAATATTGAAAACGATCCTGATAATAGTCGAGAATATCCGCGGAGTTGCTTAACAGTTGGTAACAGCCTAGGAGCATATCATCAAAATCAAACAGGCCGTTATTCTGCTTGTACTCCTCATATTTTTTATACAAAAAGAGGACGTTTTCATCCCAATCCGTCAAGGGCTTTATATCCTGGGGCATCATAAGTGAGTTTTTCCAATATCCTATTTGCTGAAGTGCAGCATCATAGGCAAACTCCTTTTCCGAAATATCCCGCTCTTTTCCAGCTTCTTTCAAGATCTTGTCCCGCTGCCATTCTTTCTTTAGCAGCTTTTCATTTGCCCAATTTGCCCCATCATGAAACATCAGAATCCGATAAAAAATACTATGAAATGTACCTGTAACAAGCTGGTAAACCTGATCTCGTTTTATTTCAGGATAGGAAAGCAGGCGATTCTTTATTTCAGCTGCAGCTTTTGAAGTAAAGGTGACAAGCATAATGGATCGCGGGTCACTGCCTTTAAACTTAAGCAAATAGGCTGTTCGGGCAGTTAACACCCGCGTTTTGCCGCTTCCGGCACCTGCAAGAACCAATAATGAACCATTTGTCTCCGTTACGGCCTCTGCTTGATTTTTATCAAGGGTTACTCCGCTTTCTGCCAAAAGCTGAAGATAAGGTGAATGCGATGGGAGATCGGTATTATTTGTTTTGTTAAAAGAAATAGTCGATTGAATTTTTCTAGATTGCTTAAAAAGATTAACTGAATTTGCTGTTTCTGTGATGGTTCGCCCTTGAGGAATCCGAAAACCGCCTCTTTCTGTAAAATGATGGATGATCTGTGTTGGAGCTGGTTCAGGGCATTTCTTCACTGGTGCATAAATATGATAAAAATGGGGCTCTCGTTGTATACCAAGAAACAATTGGATTGTTTCTTTACAGGTGGGACAGTGTAATTCGCCATTTTTCCCTGCAGTATATATTTTTTGATATTCTTCTCGATTCAATTGATCGAGAGAAATAGTCTGTTTTTGGTAAATTGCTGATTTCATATTCAATACCTCTATTATGAAAATGACACATATTCTATCATATCAAACCACAAGGAATGCGGAAAGGTTATTTCGATATAAAAAGCACTTGCTGCATAGAAACAGCAAGTGCATTTCCTTAAACGTTTTTCATCATCGTTTTATGTGGGATACCGGCATCCATAAATTCATTCGAAATGACTTTATAACCAATCTTTTCATAAAAAGGAACAGCATGGGTTTGGGCGTTAAGTTTCAGTTTATGAATGCTGCTGTCGACGGCGTATGCTTCAATGGAATCCATTATGGCTTTTCCAGCGCCATGCTTACGCGCATTTTTCAACACACAAATGCGTTCAACCTTACCGAAACCGTCAATAACACGGAATCTTCCAGCGCCTATTGGTAACCCATTATTGTACATTACAAAATGTACAGAGTCTTCCTCATATTGATCAATTTCTTCTTCTATAGGAACGTGCTGCTCCTCTACAAATACAACTCTTCTTACTGAATATGCATCCTCTAATTCTTGCTGACTTTCCACGACTTTAACTGTCACGTTAACCTATTCCTTTCCGAGACGAAATGTTTCATAAACGGTCCAAGAACCATTTTCTAGTTGATAGAGAAGGTGGAAGCGGTCAATCGCTTCCTCATGATTGATTTTTGTCATCCGAAGTGCTCCGTATACATCCGAATGTTCATCATTGGAAAGCTTCTGGCCGATTGTGATGTGCGGGACAAACGCATAATCGGACCTGTGCTCGCTAAATTCTTTTTTGATTTCCGCATGCAGCTTAAGAAGTTCTTCAACCGGTTCAACTTTTAGATAAATCGCATTGTTTACTGGGTGAAAAGAACTGATTTTAGCAGTTTTTAATGTGAATGGATTGGCATTACGTGATATTTGCTGTAATCTTTCAGCGAATTCTCTTGCATCCTCCTCGGTGGCATCAAAAGCATTTAATAAAGTTAGGTGTGGAGGAATTAGGTCGTAGTGCGGATCATAACGTTTACGATAGGAATTTGCAAAGTCTTGAAGATTTTTGGATGGAAAAATAACAACGCCGAATTTCATAGAACTACCTCCAATAAAAAAGATTTTCTATCAAAAGCCGGAAATTCCAGCTTGATTAAACTTATAAAAGGCTTCTTAATATTATAGCAAATTTTCTAAATATAAGAAATAAATATCTGTTCAGCTGCTAAAACATCATTTTCAAAGCACGTTTTAAATCAGGCTGCCAGTAGGTCCAAGTATGATTGCCTTCGAATTCTTCATAAAAATAGGAAAAAGGTCGCGTTATTAGTAATTTTGCAAGCTCACGATTTGGTGTGAGAAAGTCACTTAGTTTACCGTCGGTTGTTTTTACCTCTGTTTCCAGTGTTCCGATGACATGGTAAATTTCTAATAGTTCAGCTGATTGGAAATTTTTGGCCAAATCAATAATCTGCTCGTCTACATACGGTGATTGCAGCAATACTTTCCCAAAGGTATGAGGGTAATGAAGAGCTGTCATTAACGAGACAGCAGCACCAAGGGAATCACCAATCAGTGCTCGAGTGGAGCCCATATGGTAGGTAGGAAATTCTTGCTCTAAATAGGGTACCAGTTCATGGGCGAGAAAACGTATGTATTGCTTGTTTTGTGAGCCATCAGGATGATATTTACGACGCCGGTCTTGAACATTTTTATACGGTACCCCGACAATTATTAAATTTTCAATTTCCTTTTTAAATAGAAACTCATCAGCCAATCTTCCGATTCTGCCCAGTTGAAAATAATCCCGGCCGTCTTGGGCGATTAATAGAGAGTATTTATAAAGCGGTGAGAAGTTTGCGGGCAGATAAATAAGTAGCTGCAAATCTTCGTTTAGTTCTTGACTGTGAATGGTTAGTTCTTTAATGGTGCCTCTTGGATAATCCATATGAAAAATCCCCCTGTGTGCGATAGTTACAAAATGAATTTTAACATAATAAATGAGGAAATGCAGAATGGTGCATATTTAGATTTTAGGGGGCAGCGGGGATTAGTGCAGGTATTTTGAATGATTCTCAGGCATAATGGAAAGGATATTTTCGCGTTTAAAGGTACGGATTTGCTTTCTCAGCAGACAGTAGGCACGAATGTATTGATCATTTACTTCTTTAATAATCAATTTTCGCTGTGTGATTTCCTGGTTTTTATTTAGATAAATCATCTCTAACGGAATATGCTGTTCAATTGATCGGATAAACAATCCATCCATTTGAATCACTCCTTTCCTTTAGTACTACTATATTCGAACGTTAGTTCTTTATACAACAGAAATTAAGAACTAACGTTCTTGTTAATATTATGTGTGCATTCCATATTTTATTATTTTTGTTTTTTGTTATTTTATTATTGACTTTTTTAGCTTTTTCACTATAATTAAATTTGTAGCTTAATAAGGGATCTGTTAGCTCAGCTGGGAGAGCGCAACCTTGACAGGGTTGAGGTCGGGGGTTCGAACCCCTCACAGGTCATAATGAGTAATCCTAACATTTTAGATGTTAGGATTTTTTGTCTTTTTAATTCTCCGTTTGCAAAATCTCCTCTTTTCATCCTAATTGTCCGATAAATTAAATTTTTATTTGTAGTAAAAGGACAGAAAACTGAACAGAACTCCGAATATACTTTATGGGAGATTAGTTTGATAGTATACATAAAGATTTGAGGGAGAAATAGGTTACGATGACTAAAGGATTATTTGTAAATGGTGAATTAGAACTAATGAAAAAAGAAATTTTCACTAAAAGCAGGCAGGTAATAGAGGTACCGGTTTTTACTTCAAGAATGCAAAAACGTGAATATTATCAAAGCGTAAATACCTTTGATATTCGAAATGCATTAGATATTAAAGGCTTGCTAAAAGAAATTCGTGCGAATTGGAGTACATATGTTTCACAGGTTAGCAAATGGATTCAAAAAAATCCTGTAAAAAGGATGGTTGTTACTGGTATTTTTACCGTTGTATTTGGGTGCTATGCAAGCGTTTCAAATGCAGAATTTATTCAAGAATACGTTTATCAGGTAAAAAGTGGCGAAAAGATTGAAAAAATTGCAAAAGAACATGGTGTAACAGCACAAGAAATATTAGATGCCAATGGATTAGGTTCAATTGATGGTAAAAAAATTCTATTACCAAAAGTACATAACAGAATTGTAACTGCAACAATACTAAATATTCGATCTCTCCCAAACACTGAGAGCAGCATTATTGGAAAATTTAAAAAAGGTGATGTAGTAAAGGTTGTATTTGTAAAAAACGGCTGGGCAGGCATTCTGATTAAAGGAAGAGTATGCTTTGTGAAGGTCGATTATCTTACTCAAAAACAAGCAGCTGCTACAATTACAAATCAAATGAGTTCATCAATTAAATCTCAAGCAAAAACAATGTATGTAATAGCAGACTCGTTAAGAGTGAGAGAAGATGCTTCTATAAGCAGTGCTGTAGTAGGTTCGTTAAAATTAAATGAACGTGTGTCTGTTATAAAAAGTTCATATGGGTGGGCTCAGATTAAATTCAATGGAAAAACAGCATTTGTAAATGAAGCATATTTGACTAATTATGAAGCAATAAAAACAAAAAATGAGTCAAATAAAAACAACAGTAAACCGTCTGAATATGTAATAAAAAGCGGTGATACATTTACAAAAATCGCTAAAGAATTAGGGACATCTGTCCTATCAATTCAGGAACTAAATCCAACAGCAGACTCAGCAAATTTGAAAATTGGACAAAAAATTAAAATCCCTGCTACTGCTAATAGTACATATGCCAAAACTCAAGCAAAAACAATGTATGTAAAAGCTGATTCGTTACGAGTAAGGGAAGCAGCCTCAATAAGCAGCGGTGTTGTAGGTTCATTAAAATTAAATGAACGAGTGTTAGTACTAAAAAGGTTATATGGTTGGGCTCAGATTAAATTCAATGGTCAAACAGCGTATGTAAATGAAGCGTATTTAACTAATTACGAACCACTAAAAACAAAAAATGAGTCAAATAAAAACAGCACTAAAACCAAAAGTTCATCTGAATATGTAATTAAAAGCGGTGATACATTTACAAAAATAGCTAAAGAATTAGGGACCTCTGTTTCATTGATTCAGGAACTAAATCCAACAGCAGACTCATCAAAATTGAAAATTGGTCAAAAAATCAAAATCCCGACTTTAACAGCATCTATTGATGTTCAAATAAAAGAAATAGCTCGAATAGCAGGAATAGACCCTAAGGGAACTTTCCGTTTTATCACGCTTGACGGGAAGAACTATGCAGCAAAAGCTTCAGGCGATATGATAAATGAATTATTTCAACATCAAGGGGAGATAGCAACACTAACACTTACAGGAAAAAGAGGTCAAGTAATGACTTTAGTATCTCTTCAATAAATAATGTAGGAGTAGGCGCATGAATTTTTCATACGCCTATTTTTTTATTTATTTTTCTAAATGAAATAAGTGACACTGTAATTATTCAAAAACGAATTAGGAAGTTTAATGAACGCGCGAAAGTGAAAAAACGCAGAGAAGCACACATTGAAAGGTACAATCGTTCACGCAGGTTTTCGTATGCAATTTCCAAACAGCGGGCATCCGACACAGACAGGTGTTTTTCTGCAATGCTCCTTCGCGTGTTCAACAAGCAAGGCGTGATATTCATTATAAAGCATCAGCTCCTTAGGAAGCACAGCTTCAAACAGCATTCTAAAGTCATCATATGAATCTGGCATATCATATCCAAGGCGGTAAAAAATCCGCCTTGCGTATGCATCGGCGATAAAAGTTGGGAAATCAAAGGCATAGAGCAGGATTACGCCGGCAGTTTCGGGACCAATCCCCTTTATGCTAAGCAGTTCCTCTCGTATTGTAACCCGATCTATTTTTTTGATCTGTTGAATGTCATAATCATAGGTTTTAAACCATTCCATATAAGACTTAATCCGCTTCGCCTTTATATTGAAGAACCCGCTTGGCCTTATTAATTCGGCCAGTTCCTCGCCCGAAATTTTCTCAAGCTTTTCAGGTTCTAAAAAAGGCTTCAAATTAGTCAGCGCCTTTTCCACATTGCGCCAGCTTGTATTTTGCACAAGGATGGCCCCAATCATCATTTCAAATGCGGATTCAGCCGGCCACCACCCCTGTGGACCATAGTATTCATATAATTTATTAAATATCTTTAGAAAATCGTGCATTATAAAACTCCAATTTCATCAGTAATTGACCCGCCATAAATAAAAAGTAGCGTACGCCTGCCAGGGAGCCCACTTTGCCGATAGCGCTAGAAGTTCCTCTTTGGAAGGCTTTTTTTCACCAGAAGTCAGCCGTTTTATCGAGTTATGCAGCCCGACGTCATCAATTGGAAAAGCAGAAGTAAATCGCAGGCAGCGCATTAGCAAGTAATTCGCCGTCCAAGGACCAATCCCGCGAATCTTAATTAAACTTTTTTCTGCTTCCTTAAGCGACCCCAATCCCAATAATTTCTCCTTAGATAATTCCCCGCTTGCCATTAATTGAGCAATGCCAATAATAAACTCGCTTTTCCTTCTGGTCATTTTAATTTGAGCCATATCATCAGGTGTCAATTGTGCAATTTGTTTATGAGAGGGAAAAATCCAATACTTCCTTCCGCTCCATTCGATAAAATCACCATATTTTTCAACAAATTGCCTTTTTAATGTGTAGGCAAATGCTAGATTAATTTGCTGTCCGAGAATGCCCCAGCAAAGCGCTTCAAATAAATCGGGAACACCGATTACCCGTAACCCAGAAAAGTTTTGAACTGGCTCTTTTAGAAGTTGATCTGCCTTTGCCATTTTATAAAATGGCGTTAGATCTCTGTCAAGATCAAACCATTCGCGGATGTAGGCGGCAACGTTAGCACCATCTGGTTTGCTAGTTTTAAACCCATTAACAAACCGGACAATCATCTGATTTTGTTCATTCACGTTTAACCGCACTAAGTGCCTATTTTCCCCAACAACAATAACTCTTGTAACGGTCTCATTTTCAACCTCAAACATGCATTCATTCTTATTTCGCTTAAGATAGGCAAGGTTTGCCTTCATGTTAAAATCTGCTGGGAGATCAATAATAATGCAGTCATTGTCAATATGCCAGCCATCAATAATGTGTACTTCTCTTTCCACAGGCGTTCCTCCATATGTTTGATAAAAATTATACTGTTAAAAGACATCGGGTTATTTTAATTTTACGTTATAATAAAAGAATGGGGGTGAGTTATTATGAAAGAACAAAATCCGGTTCAAATCTATTGGTCACTATTAAATCATAAAAATTGGAAAATGTATATTGCCGCCACTTCAAAAGGGCTTTGTTATGTTGGTTCTCACAATCAACCTTTTGAGGAATTAGCAGAATGGTCAGTAAAGCATTTTCCAGATACTCCTCTTGTTGAAGAGCATGAAAAATTAAAGCCATTTGCGAAAGAAATGGTTCAATATCTTGATGGAAAGCGAAAGAGCTTTACGATTCCTTTTGATTATCACGGGACAGAATTTCAAACAGCTGTCTGGAATGCCCTGTGTAAAATACCGTATGGTGAGACTAAATCTTATTCGGACATTGCAAACTTTATAAATAAACCAGCTGCTGTCCGGGCTGTTGGGACTGCCATTGGGGCAAACCCGATATTAATCACGGTTCCATGTCACCGTGTCGTCGGGAAAAACGGTAAACTGACGGGTTACCGAGGCGGCCTGGAAATGAAAAAGCAGTTGTTGGAAATCGAGAAGTCTTGATGTAAGTCAAGTTTATTAAACCATTTAACATGTACCCTAATAGTATAAAAATTACTACTGAAAGAAGGAGTCCATTTGAAATACATAAGTATCGCAAACACTGATATCGAAGCTTCTAACTTAATTATGGGCAATATGCGTTTAACTGAGCTCAAAATTCCGGAAGCGGAAAAATTAATTCGTACAGCAATGGAGGAGGGAATTAATTTCTTTGATCATGCCGATATATATGGGCAAGGACGTTGTGAAGAAATTTTTTCCGAAGCGATTCAAATGAATTCATCCATTCGCGAAAAAATGATTTTACAAAGTAAATGCGGGATTATATCGTCTAAAGGCTATTTTGATTTTTCAAAGGAGCATATCATTAGCTCCGTTGATGGAATATTGAAGAGGCTAAGAACGGAATATCTTGATATCCTCCTATTGCATAGGCCAGATCCATTAATGGAGCCGGAAGAAGTAGCGGAAGCGTTTGAAGAGCTAAGAACAGGCGGCAAGGTTAAATACTTTGGGGTATCAAACCATAATCCGATGCAGATTGAACTGTTGCAAAAATATATACAGAATAAACTTGTGATCAACCAGCTTCAGTTCAGCATTGCCCATACTCCAATGATTGACTCAGGAATCACTTTGAATATGAAGAATGACCAAGCTATTAACCGTGATAGCAGCATTCTCGAATATTGCCGGCTGAAAGATATTACCATTCAAGCATGGTCGCCGTTCCAGCACGGTTTCTTTGAAGGGACATTTCTTGGTGATTTAGAAAAATTTCCGGAGCTTAACAAAACGATTAATAGGATTGCAGATAAATATGGCATCACAAATACAGCCGTTGCTGTTGCGTGGATTACACGCCATCCGGCTAATATTCAAGTAGTACTTGGAACCACTAATCCTAACCGCATGAGAGATGCCTGTAAAGGCGCAGAGATTTTATTAACAAGGGAAGAATGGTACCAAATCTATAAAGCTGCGGGAAATATTGTTCCATAAAAAGTAAAAATTTTCCTTATAACTTTTCTCATTTTGTAAATACTATAAATATCATAAAATACACAGCAAAAATTAAATGCTTAGGCACTCAGGAGAGAGTGCCTTATTTGATTTAAATATGTTACCGTTTTTGTTAAAATAGAAACAACCAATAAGAGGTGAAGAGGTGATTCCAAATGAGAAAGGTTTTGAAAGCGGATTCTTTATTTTTTTATATCATTATTTCTTTATTGTGGATGGAGGTCATCTTTCGGGTATCAGTGATGATACAATCTTTTTCCTTTGATATCGTCATCTCATGCGTTTTTTTACTCTCTTTTGCGTTCCTGTTTTTCTTCCTCTGCAGCTTTTTTAATAGGAAGGCTGGTTTTTTCCTTTCCGTATGCCTCCTTGCACTGTCATCGTTTATTTACGCTTCGCAATTTATTTATTTCAAGTTTTTTAAGACTTACTATAGTTTATACTCCGCAAGCAATGGAGGGCAGATTGTTGAATTTTGGAGAGATATTGCGGTTTTTGCCGGTGAGCATTCTATAGTGTTATTCCTATTTTTTGCCCCGGTTTTGTTTCTTGTAGTTTTCGGTAAAAAAATGCTTGTTTTTAAATCCTGCAGTACTGTTAATAAGCTTTCCGTAGCCTGCTGTATGCTTTTTGCTCATGTAACAGGTATTGCCGCTGTCTACGCTGGCGGTAAAGCGCAAAATTCAGCTTATGATTTATATTTCAAAAATAGTTACTCTCAATTGTCTGTCGAAAGATTAGGCCTGCTGACGACGATGAGGCTGGACTTGCAGCGCCTTATCACCGGATGGTCTCCTGAAGTCGAATTAGCGGTACCTCATGGCTCTAAATATATTCCTGCAACCCCGCCTTCCGAGAGTTTAAAAGAAAATCCAAATGAGCGGGAAGCATCAGGGAAAATTGTTGAATATAATACGTTGGATATAGATTTTGCAAAATTTGCTGCCAATGAAAAAAATCAACAACTTAAAGAAATGCATCAATATTTTGAGCAGGTTCAGCCGACAGCCAAAAATAAATATACAGGGAAATATAAAGGATATAATTTAATCCTCATTACCGCGGAAGGTTTTTCACCTTATGCTGTCCATAAGGATGTTACCCCGACATTATATAAATTGGTGAATAACGGTTATCGGTTTACAAATTTTTATAACCCGCTTTGGGGGGTTAGTACATCTGACGGTGAGTATGTTGCCTGTACCGGGTTAATTCCTAAGAGCGGAGTTTGGAGTTTTAAACAATCAGGAAAAAATTATCTTCCCTTTGTAATGGGGAATCAGCTGCAAAAACAGAATTATAAAACAATGGCTTTTCATGATCACTCTTATACATATTATGGCAGGAATGTTTCTCATCCTAATATGGGTTATGAGTATAAGGCGGTAGGAAATGGGCTGGATGTCAAGAAAACCTGGCCTGAATCGGACCTGGAAATGATGGAAAAAACAATACCAGAATACATTGATAACCAGCCCTTCCATACCTATTACATGACCGTAAGCGGTCATATGCAGTATTCCTTTACCGGAAATTATATTGCCTATAAAAATAAAAATCTTGTGCAGAATTTGCCTTATTCAGAACAAGCAAAAGCGTATATTGCTACACAGGTTGAACTGGACCGCGCATTAAAATATTTATTGGATCAGCTTGAGGAGGCGGGGATTGCTGACAAAACCTTAATTGCCCTTAGTCCTGACCACTATCCATATGGATTGGATATGAAAACCATTAATGAACTTGCTGGACATCCAGTTGAGAAAAATTTTGAATTATATAAAAGCACCTTTATTCTTTATTCAAAAGGGATGAAACCAACGACGGTGAAAAAACCGATTTCAAGCTTGGATATTATTCCAACCATATCAAATTTACTGGGTCTTAAATATGATTCACGGCTGCTAATGGGGCAAGATATTTTTTCCAACACTAAACCTCTGGTAATTTTCTCCAATAAAAGCTTTATAACTGAAAGAGGAAGATACAATTCGGTAACTAACCAATTCATCTCTAATAATGGTAAAACAGTAAGTAAGGACTACATAAAAAAAATGTCCGCAATTGTGGAAGAAAAGTTTTATTATTCCGCAAAGATTCTTGAAACGGATTATTATCGAAGGATTTTAGCAGAGAATTAATCATTTTTAAAGCTTGAAAACAGCTAATTTGAGTTGTTTTCAAGCATTTTTTCATTAAAATATTAATCCTGCGAAACTTTGGAAGAGAAATGGAAATAATATAGTTACTTGTATAGCTTTAGGGGTGAGAGCAATCTATCAAATAGTAGTTGCCATTTGGTCATTAACAGCATCATTTTTAAAGGGGGATTGGAAAAACTTAGATAAATATTACCCCACGTTGTTATATTTCTCAATTGGAAATCTTTCATATGAATATATTGCCCATTTTAATTTTCATCTATGGAAAATGGATGGAAAGGGTCTTTTTCCAGAAATTATTGCGGATTTTATCCTGCTTTTTTTAATCGCTGTTCCAGCAATTTTGATTTATTTATCCAATTATCCAGATGCTCCTAAAAGAAGGATTCTCCATATCATGAAATGGATATTGATTTTTACAACGGTTGAGTGGATTGGCGGGAAATTTTTTGGGGTCATTAAATACGAAAACGGCTGGAACATTTGGTGGTCGTTCATATTTAATCTTGTCATGTTTCCGATGCTAAGACTGCATTATATATCTTATAAAAAGGCTCTGCTATGCAGTATTCCATGTGTAGTGTTTTATTTGTATTGGTTTGATTTTATTTGAATAACTTCTAGCTAGAATGAAATGAGGAGTAAATGGAACTCCTCATTCTAAGTATTGTTGTATGCTCAAAAGCGTGTCCTAGTTATTTTGTACAATGAGAAATGGTCTCGATAAAACGTTCTGCTGCTTGACTGGAATCGACAGAATGTCCTAGCTCGTTTAAAGTTTCACCAATTAACATGATTGCTTTTTCAAGCATTTGCTCCGTTGTATTTCCCATGTGGCCAATTCGAAATGCTTTTCCTGCTAAATGAGCAAGTGCTCCTGAAACAATCAGCCCTTTTTTCGCAAGAGCAGCGCGGAAGGCAGCATCATTTACTCCTTCTGGGTAAAGAATACAACTAAGTGTAGCAGCAGCAACATTTTCCTCAGCTAATGCGGTCATGCCAAATTCCGCAAGGGCAGCGCGAACAGCTTTCCCATATGCCTCGTGACGCCTGTACCGTTTTTCTAATCCTTCTTCAAGCACCAGCTTCATACCCTCATCATAGGCATAAATTAGATTCACAGGCGGTGTAGCAAAATATTTCGAAGGGTCATTCATAATTGGCATCCAATTATAAATATCACAGTAATAAGCAGGTAATCGCTCAATTTTTTCCCTTGCTGAAAGCGCCGATTGATTAAAAGCGACAATTGCCAGTCCTGGAGGTACGCCGATTGCTTTTTGTGACCCTGTTAGTACAACATCTATTTTAAATTCAGGATTTCCATAGGTTTTGCCCATATCTTCTTCCATCGCTGCAGTTGCACAAACACCATCAAGGATAACCAGTGCACCATGCTTTTTTATGATGGGAACTAATGTGTTTAAATCAGCTGCAACACCGGTAGAGGTGTCTGCATGTGTAATTGTAACCGCTTTAATTTTTTCTGCGGAAAGCTTCTTTTGCACTTCTTCAGGAGAAACTCGCTTCCCCCATTCTGCTTGAAGGACATCCACTTCAATCCCAAAAGCTTTTCCTAATTGAATGAAGCGGTCCCCAAAGTAACCATGACTTATGACGAGTAGTTTTTCTCCTGCACTCACAGTATTTACTACTGCCATTTCCATTGCCAATGTTCCAGAACCTGAAATGACAAATACCTCACCATCTGTATTTAACATTTCTCTTGTTTTTTCAATTGCATTCCGGTAGATGGAAACAAACCTTGGGTCTGTGTGACTTTGAGTTTCCTCAGCCAAGGCATCGTAAATAGAATCTACAACAGGTGTCGGTCCAGGTATGAGCAGCATTTCTTTATTCCGCATTATATAATCCTCCCCTATAAATAATTGTTACAATATACCACTTCTATACTTAGTATCAAAATCCTCTTTCTTTTTCTTAATTAATACATTTGATGCCTGAACCATGTATATTGGAGCTTAAAATAACAAAATCTAAATTTTAACGGAGGTGAGATGAATGAAGAAAATAGTATATGGTGCGATTTGTTTAGTTTTTCTAGTTTCTCTGACTGCTTGTGGAGGAGGAACTGATAAAGATACGACCACTGACAAGGACACAACAACTAAAAAAACAGAAGAACAAGCACCTGCAACTACATCTGCGGATGGAGAAAAAGTATTCCAAGGAAATTGTGCTGCCTGTCATGGCGGTGATTTAAAAGGCGGAGTGGGTCCAAATTTAACGAAGATTGGCTCGGAATTGTCGAAGGATGATATCCTAAATATCATTCATAATGGTAAAGGACAAATGCCAAAGCAAAATCTCTCAGATGCAGATGCAGATGCAGTTGCAACTTGGCTCGCAGCCAAAAAATAAAACATTGAAAAACCAGAATGGTGTTAAAACCTATCTGGTTTTTATTTTTCTAGAATGTATATATGACAAACGTCATATCCAAGCTATGACATGTATGTCTGCAAATTATGTTTTTATTTCTTTATAATTTGAAATATCAAAAAGTGGGGGGGAATTCAAAACATGATGATTGAAAAACAAAGAAATTTGCGGAAACAGATGGCACCTTATGAAAAATCCAATACAATGGCCAGTGTCTGGCAAATAATAAATACAATCGTTCCCTTTTTTGTTTTATGGTTTCTGAGCTATCAAAGTCTGTCTATATCCTTTATCCTCTCATTAGCATTTTCTGTTATTGCAGCAGGTTTTTTGGTCAGAACATTTATCATTTTTCATGATTGCTGTCATTATTCATTCTTTAAAAATAGGAATGCCAACAAGATACTTGGGACACTGACTGGGATTCTGACATTATTTCCTTTTAGTCAGTGGCAGCACGATCATTCCGTTCACCATGCGACCAGCAGCAATCTTGATAAACGTGGGACAGGAGATATTTGGGTTCTTACTGTTGAAGAATACATGACAGCTTCTGTATGGAAAAAACTTCAATATCGTATGTATCGCAACCCATTTGTTATGTTTATTCTTGGGCCTATTTATGTGTTTCTTATTAAAAACCGCTTCAACAGGAAAGAGGCAAGGCTGAAGGAACGTCTTAATACTTATCTAATTAACATCGCAATTGTGGGCGTGATTAGTTTACTATGCTGGACAATTGGGTGGAAGCCATTACTATTAGTACAAGGACCGATCTTTTGGCTTGCGGGGGCTGCTGGTATTTGGTTGTTTTATATCCAGCATACATTTGAAGATTCCTATTTTGAAGAAGATAAAGAATGGGAATATGTGAGAGCTGCGGTAGAAGGAAGCTCGTTTTATAAACTTCCAAAGCTGCTTCAATGGTTGACAGGCAATATCGGCTACCACCATGTACATCACTTAAGCCCTAGAGTGCCGAATTATAAGCTTGAAGAGGCTCATAAAAATACACCGCCATTACAAAATATACCGACAATTACATTAAAAACAAGCCTGAATTCATTAAAATTTCACCTATGGGATGAGCAGCAAAAAAAGTTTGTCAGGTTTAAAGAAGCTGGATTTTCCGTTAAAATAAATAGTATTAGAGGATAATGCGATTTCATTTAAGGATAGCTAGATGAAGGGGATTAATGTGAAAAAAGAAGTGGCACCTAAAATAAAAAAGTATATTACATTTCAAAAAAGCAACGGGATCGCTCCATATATTTGGACGATTCTTTGTATCTTACCATTTTACTTTATTTTCCAAGCTTCATCTACTATGCAAATTGTACTAGGGATTTTGCTTACATTAACCTTTTTTATCCTATACCGCGTGGCATTTGTTTCAAAAGGCTGGCCTGTTTATGTATGGACATTATTATTAATTGCGATTTCTATTACTGCTACCAGCCTATTTAGTTACGTTTATTTTGCTTTTTTTCTTGCTTACTTTCTTGGCAACATAAAGGACCGGGTTGCCTTCTTTACTTTGTATTTTATTCACTTGCTTAGTACATCTGCTTCCATCAACTATGGGATCGTTATGCATGAAAAATTATTTTTACAGCAATTGCCCTTTATAATTATTATTTGGATTAGTGTCATACTTCTTCCTTTTAGCATCTATAACCGCAAGGAGCGGGGCCAGCTTGAAGAAAAGCTGGAGGATGCAAACAAAAGGATTTCAGAGCTTGTTAAATTAGAGGAACGGCAGCGAATTGCCAGGGACCTTCATGACACACTTGGACAGAAGCTTTCTCTCATTGGGTTGAAGACGGATTTAGCTAGGAAGCTGATTGCCAAAGATCCTGACCAGGCACGAAGTGAATTAAAGGATGTCCAGCAAACTGCCCGAACGGCATTGAGTGAAGTTAGAAAAATGGTTTCATCTATGCGGGGGATTCGCTTAAAGGATGAGATTCATCGTATAAAGCAAATACTGAAAGCTGCGGAAATCAATGTAACGGTGGAAAGTGAATTTTCCCCCAAAAATATTTCATTATTAACTGAAAATATTTTGAGCATGTGTTTAAAGGAAGCAGTAAACAATGTTGTGAAACACAGCGGTGCTAGGAATTGTGTTATTACCTTCGAACAATCCTGGAAGGAACTAGTGATGAAGGTAATGGATGACGGGAGATTTAGCAGTAATGATGGAGAAATGGAAGAAGGGAACGGATTGAAAGGGATGAGGGAGAGGCTTGAGTTCATTAATGGCAGTCTAGAGCTTCATACGAAAGAAGGTACAACATTATTTATTAAGGTACCAAATGATGTGAAACCGGGTGAGAGGGAGGTATAACAAATGATTAGGATTGTAATAGCTGAAGATCAGCAAATGCTGCTCGGCGCCTTTGGAACGCTGCTAAATTTGGAGGATGATATGGAAGTTATCGGGCTCGCTTCAAATGGTGAGGAGGCTGTTGAGCTTGTAAAAAAGCTTAATCCTGACATTTGCATCATGGATATTGAAATGCCAGGAAAAACTGGGTTGGAAGCAGCTGAAGAGCTGAGAGGGCTAGGCTGCAAACTAATTATTTTAACAACCTTCGCCCGCTCAGGTTATTTTCAGCGTGCCTTAAAGGCGGGAGTCAGTGGATATTTATTAAAAGACAGTCCAAGCGATGAACTTGCGAGGTCCATACGAAGTGTCATGACTGGCCGACGCATATATGCACCCGAGCTGATGGATGATGTTTACGGAGAAGAAAACCCATTGACAGATCGGGAAAAAGAAGTACTTGAACTGATTGCTAATGGAAAGAATACAAAGGAAATTGCTGAAGAGCTTAGTATTAAGACTGGAACAGTCCGGAATTACATTTCTGTCATTCTGGATAAACTTGAGGTAAAAAACCGCATCGAAGCGATTACACAGTTTAAAGAAAAAGGCTGGTTCAAGTAAGGAGTGGAGTAACGATGTCAAACACCGCCATAACACTTCTTTTAATGATCTGCTGCTGCCGGGTTTGTTTCTAGAAAGCCTTTAATATACTCAAATATTTCTGATGGTCTTTCCTCTGGAATTGCATGTCCAGTTTCTCTAAGGACAATCAGTTCGGAATTGGATAAATCCTGCTTAAGTTTTTCCCCAAACTTTAGCGGGATTGATTTATCATGTTCTCCCCAAATTAATAAACAAGGTGTTTTAATTTGCTTTAAAATTTTTCTCGGTAGGTCTCCTTCTCGGTCTCGAATCATTCTTGTTAAAGCGACAAATATTTCATCCTGCAAAAATGGCTCCATATAGCCATTGATCATTTCCTCATTAATAATTGAGTGATTAAATAGAGCCTCTTGCAAATTCTTTTTAACGCCATTTCGTGCGAACCAAAACTTTACGAATCGATGAAAATATGGCAAATAACTTGTTAATATGAGTGGAATCTTGGCCCGTTTTAGGTAGGCTGAACTGCATAACAGGATCGCTTTGTCTGCAAGCTCCTCCCTCATGTGCAGGATATTTAAGACGATTTGCCCACCCATCGAATGTCCGATAAAAATCATTTTTTGAAGTTCAAATGACTCTGTTACTTTAATAACGGTTTCAGCTATGTTTTTATAAGAATAGACATAACTGTTAGTTTTAGAACTTTTGCCGAATGGAGGAAGATCAAGCGATAGAACCTGATATTGTTTTCTTAGTAAAGAAATTAAATGTCGATAAGTAAACGTCGATGAAAGAAAGCCATGCAATAAGACGATCGTTTTATCAGATACTTGATTAGGATAAAATTCATAATAAACATTTGTGTTATTTATCCGTTTATAACCGGATAATACCTCTTGGTCCATTAATCCCTTCACTCCTAGTCCTCAATAATAGATGAAATTAATATTCCCAAAACTTTAAAGTTTACACCAGCAAAATCAAGGGAAAAAAATACTGTAGATACAAGTAAAAGAAATTACCAAAAATTTTTTTGAAAAATCAAAACAAAATGTTTGAATTTTTAGAAAACTATTAGTATAATATAAAAAAGCTCAAGGAGTTGATTTCCAATGGAAAAGAAGTTACTTCGTTCACCACAACAGTCACATGAGTACACAGATTCTGAGTTTGCTGAGATGATTTTAAATCATGCCCTTGTGCAGTTTAAGAGGGAGAAACTCCTGAAGGAAATCGACCTGACACTAACAGAGGGCAATAAAGATTTATTCCTTCAATTAACAGAGGAATTAAAGAAAATTTCTTAAGATCGGTTACTTTTTGACCTTGCTTAAATTAGCGGCCCTGTCCATTAGGATGGGGCCGCTTTGCCTTCCTTTTTCAATAATTATGGGGAAAACTAAGGAGGAGCCTGTGCTTAGGTTTGCTTACATAAGGAAAGAAGGAGTGAGATTCAGTTGAGGGAAAGAATTATAAAAGAAATAAAACAATTGGAAGAACAATACGGGGTGAAAATCTGTTATGCTGTTGAATCAGGAAGCAGGGCATGGGGATTTCCCTCGGAGGATAGTGATTATGATGTTAGATTTATTTACGTTCATAAAAAAGAGTGGTATTTATCCATCGAACAAAAAAGGGATGTAATTGAACTTCCGATTAATGACCTGCTCGACATTAATGGCTGGGAGCTGCGAAAAGCACTGCGGCTGTTTAAAAAATCAAATCCTCCTCTTATGGAATGGCTGCATTCCGGAATTGTTTACCATCAGGCATATTCCTTAGTGGACAAAATGCGAGCAATCCAGAATAAGGTGTTTCAACCCCAATCAGCTTTATACCACTACTTAAATATGGCGAAGGGGAATTATCGTGATTATCTGCAGGGTGAGCAGGTAAAAATCAAGAAATACTTTTATGTTATTCGTCCAATATTGGCTTGCATGTGGATTGAACAATATCACTCTAATCCGCCCCTTGAGTTTAAGATGCTTGTCAGCGAACTGCTTGAAGAGGGGGAGCTTAAGAAAGAAATTCTTATATTATTGGAGCGCAAAATAAAAGGAGAAGAGTTAACGCTTGAGCCCAGGATCGCCATCATTAATGATTTTTTAGAAAATGAAATAATTCGGCTAGAAGAGTACACAAAAAATATCATCGTTTCAAAAGATGACATTACACCTTTATTGGATGAGTTATTTCGTGATACTTTAGAAGAGGTATGGTCCAACGATTAAGACTGCAAATAAATAAAGTCCTCACGTAAGCGAGGACTTTATGACAGTTTACATAATAATACCTTGTGGCGTTTTATCCTTCTTTTTTTTTGCGGTTTCCACCAGTATTCTAAAAAAATTTAAGGAACGTTGGAAGACAGGGCTTTGAATAAATGTATAGATAAAAGTAGCAATAAATACTGGACCACCTAATAAAAACCCAATAATTAACACCATGCTTTCAACAATGATGCGAGCTTGGCTGACTGATAGCTTTGTTTTATCGGAAATAGACAGCATAAAACCATCCCGCGGTCCCGCCCCAATACCCGCAGCTACATACATGCCTCCGCCGATTCCTGTTATGACGATTGCAGAAAGCAGAATGAAATAATCAATCCAGGAATTTGTCGCTTTTGGTAAAATATCCAGCCAAAGGAAAAAATCCATGATCGGTCCAATCAGTATTGCGTTTATAATGGTTCCGATATTAATATAACGTCGGTCAACAATTAAAGAAATAAGAATAAGGATAAGACCACAAACCACACTCCAAGTGCCAATCGTTAATCCAAAATGTTGGTAAAGAGCAACATTAAGCACTTCCCATGGGTGAAGGCCAACATATTTCACTTTCACAGCGATGGCGTTGCCCAAGCCAAAAAAGATTAACCCCATAAAAAATAACATATATTGAAACAGTTTCAACTCTATGTAACCCCCATTACTGCACTTCACTTATCTGAATTTTCAACCTGTTTAATTATCTTAAGATACACATTAAAAATAATCAATGGTAAACTGGCCAAATTGAATTATAATCAATCACCTTACATAATCTGAATTATGTTAAAATAGTAAACAATATTGCATTGCAGCTTTAAACAAATTGAAAAAATTATTTGGAATTGAGGGAAATGACAATGAATTTCACTGCATCAGAAAAGGTCCAGAAAATGTCTTCAAGTATTTTTCAAGAAATAGCCGACCTAAAGCAAGCAGCAATGAAAAAGGGCAAAGATGTTATTGATTTGAGTGTTGGAAGTCCTGATTTCCTGCCGCCTTCCTTTGTGGTGGAAACATTATCGGAATATGCAAAGGATCCGAGTAAGTATGGCTATACATTAAAGGGAATACCTGAATTTCATGATGCGGTAAGTTATTTTTATAAGCATCGTTACTCTGTTGACATTGACCCCGCTAAAGAGGTGCTTCAGTTAATGGGTTCCCAGGACGGGCTTGCCCATTTAGCAATGGCAATTATTGACCCAGGGGATTATGTATTAGTTCCTGACCCTGGATACCCGATTTATGAAGCCGGTGTAACCATTGCCGGCGGGAATGTTTACCCAATGCCGTTACTGGCGGAAAATAAGTTCCTTCCAAGATTGGGAGAAATACCATTAGAAATATTACAGAAAACAAAAATGATGATCCTTAGCTATCCGGGAAACCCTGTTACTGCCCTAGCTGATAAAGAGTTCTTTAAAGAAGTAATCGAGTTTGCCAAGCTTCATAATATCTTAGTTGTTCATGATTTTGCCTATTCTGAATTAATTTTTGACAATCATCCTCAAATTAGCTTTTTATCGCTACCTGGTGCAAAGGAGGTTGGAATTGAATTTAATTCATTATCCAAAACATTTAATATGGCGGGCTGCCGCATCGCTTATGCGGCAGGTAACGAGCAGGTAATAAATGCTCTAGCTTCGTTCAAGTCGCATATCGATTACGGCGTATTCTATCCGATTCAAGCGGCTGCTGTAAAGGCGTTAACTTCCGATTTTTCCTTCTTTCAAACGCAGGTGAAAGAATATGAAAGGCGGAGAGATGCATTAATAGCAGGGTTAGAAAAAAGCGGCTGGAGTGTCGCCAAATCTCCGGCAACGATGTTTGTTTGGGCAAAAATACCTCCCGGCTTTAGTTCTCGAAAGTTTGCCTTTGATTTAATAGATAAGGTGGGTGTAGCTGTAGTGCCGGGAGATGCTTTTGGCAAGTTAGGTGAAGGCTATGTACGAATTGCTTTGGTACAGCCGCCAGAACGTCTCCTTGAGGCTGCGAAACGAATTCAGGCATTTTTAATGGAAATGTTCATATCTAATTGAGTAATTTCCCTTCTATAACCTCTATATTTATCATATATCTTTTAATAAGACCTTCAAACTGGGAAGGTCTTTTATCTTGATCAGAAAAGAGGGGAATTATGCCAAGCGGAATGCACCAAGTTGAATTAGAGTTCCCTATTGATGAAATCTGGAATTTCGTAAAGGATATGGATAATTGGGCTCCACTAGTTCCAAATTACATCCACCATCAAAAAATTACGGACCATCAGTCCACATGGGAATTTAAGAGCGACATCGGCATATTGAAGAAGAAGATTAGTTTAATGATTGATATAAAAGAATGGCTGGAGCCGACAAGGATAAGCTTTGAATTGATAGGGAAAAGTGAGAAATATGGTGGTACGGGCTATTTTGAAGCAAAGGCTATTAATTTGAATCGAACCAAGCTGACTGGATTTCTTGAAGTAAATGCAATTGGAAAAATGGCGAACACTGTTAATTCTAAGTTAGAGACAGCGCTGCCAAAAGCAGTTGAGGAAATGGCAATCGCTATTTCTGCAAAACTAGGTGAATTAAAAAGTATAAAATAAATGAAGCTTGACCGCAGGATGTTTAGCCTGCGGTCTTTTTTATCGTTTGATAAATAACAGTTAGTTATTTCGAAAAGTTGTTGTGGTTATGGGAGGTGCCTATACCATCTATTCAGAATAGAATATTTTAAAATAAGGTGATTTTCGGTGCAACAGGGAGGGGGATGGAAATGAATCTGCATAGTGAAAACTGCATTTGCTTTGAAATGAAACAGCTTTTTGAGGAGCAGGAAAGACTTTCATATAAAGAATTCCGTTTTGTATGTGATTTGCTAGGATTTGATACGATACCATTTATGATTTCTAATAAAAACTGCCGTTTCGAAGCATTCGGCAGGAATGTAAATGGAAAATTTTTTACTACACCATTCTTTAGGCTGGAAAAGTTAGATGCAAATCATTGCTGTGCAAGCCTTTCACTGCTTGAACCCGTAGATATGGATGGCTGCCCTTTAGAGTTTTTCTGCGATGAAGTATATTCACTAATAAAGACGGATAATTGTATTATCATAGATTTAAGTTGTTTCTGTACGATTGAACCATTGTCGCCTAAAATAGTTGACCGGCCATTGCCAATTATTGAACCAAAATGTTAAAAGGCAGGTTCAATAACCAAGGTTTTTAGGGATTAAGCCTAGTAAGAATGGGCTTATCTTTTTTTTATTAACAGAGTAATTGGGATAGGAGTCTATTGCACATTTTAATTTTACTGAATAGGATATATAGACTTTAAAAAAGGAGGTAAAACAAATGACTGCAGCAGGAGGATACGGAGCTGGCTTCGCGCTAATCGTTGTTCTGTTCATTTTATTAATTATTGTAGGTGCTTCTTGGGTTGGAGGATTTTATTAAACTATAAAAGGAGGTAATTCTATGTTTGGATATGCAGGCTACGGCTGCGGCGGCTATGGATATGGAGGATTTGGTTACGGGTACGGCGGCTTTACATTAATCGTCGTATTATTTATCCTCTTAATTATAGTAGGAGCTGCTTGCTACTATTAATAAAATGAATCGAACCCGCTTAGAACACTAAGCGGGTTTGTGCTTTTAGGAAATCCTGTGTTATTAATGCTGCCAAACGATATTTTCTACTTCTGATCCCTCTAATGTTTCCTTTTTTAATAAAGCATCGACTAATTGCTCATACTGTTTTTGATGACTTTTTATTAAATTCTCAGCTATCTCTAATCCTTTGGTGAATAATTCCTGCATTTTTGTTTCTTTATCTTTACTGCTAAATGTTAGCGTAAAACCATCCTGGAGCATGCCGGTTTCGACCATTTGTTCAATAATCTGTTTTGCTTGCTGGACATCGCCGCCGACACCGATACTATGCTCACCTAAATGGATACGCTCCGCAACACCGCCTGCCAAAATCATTGCAATGCGGTCAAGCAGATCACTTGTCGTTGATAAATGCATTTCTTTTGGAATTGGAGCTACATATCCAAGTGCTTCACCGCGCGGGATGATGGTTGCTTTCCTGACAGATCCAGGTTTTGTTACAGAGGCTACCAGAGCATGTCCCGCTTCATGAATAGCTACCCTATGTTTTGTATCATGGTCCTTAAGGGTACGCGATGTGCTGCCTAAAATGGTTCGGTCTAGAGCATAGTCAAGGTCTTCCTTTTGAACAGCCTCATGTCCATTACGAACAGCCCTTCTGCTTGCTGTTTCGAACAAAGAATGGAGTTCGGCCCCTGAGAACCCGGACGTGCTTTCCGCTAACCCATCTAAAGAAGCAAATACCTCAGGTGCAAGTGATTTTCCTATTGTATGAATTTCAATGATTTCTCTTCTTCCTTTTGTATCTGGAAGAGGCACATGGAAGCTGAAGTCAATTCGTCCAGGACGTAAAAAAGCTTCATCAAGCATGTCTTTTCGGTTTGTTGCGGCAATGAATAAAATTCCATCGTTAGAATGACCGCCATCTAATTGCACCAAAAGTTCTGTTAATGTTTTTTCTGCTTCTTCACCGCCATGTGCCTTTCTTCTTCCGGCTAGAGCATCGACCTCATCGATAAAAATCACAGCTGGGCTTTGCTTTCTTGCTGCCTGGAATAATGATCGAACACGGCTCGCGCCAACACCGACAAAAAGTTCATTAAAAGCCGAACCGCTGGCAGAAAAGAAAGAGGCATTCAATTCACTAGCAATGGCTTGAGCAAGCAAGGTTTTCCCGGTTCCTGGAGGGCCGTAAAAAAGGATGCCCTGCGGAGGGGTAATCCCTAATTTAATTGCGTGGTCCGGTTCTTTTAAAGTAGACAGTGTTTGCAGGATTTCTTCTTTCATCTCCTCACCAAGACCACCCACATCCTTTAAGCTGATGGTTGGAATCGGTTGTGATTTGGCAACACTGTTTTTCATTGAATTTAACCCAAAACCGCCCTTGGTTTTTTGAAGTGCAAATGCTGCACCGATTAAGAGAAGTACAAGACCGCCTAAAATCCATTTGCCATAACGGCTGCTTGATGTAAAGGAGTATTCAATATTATATGATTCTACCAATTTATTAATCATTTGACTGTTAGGCGGGATATGAGTAACATACTTTGCTTTTTCTGTTTCTATATATAGACTGCCATCGGATTGTTCAGTAAGTACAACCTTTTTTCCATGTTGTTCTTGGATCATTTTTTCAACGGAAGAAAAGGGAATGGAAATCTCTTTATTGTTCGATTGAACAAACCAAATGCTGCCTGAAATAACGATAATTAATGCTATAAATAAAGGAATAAATTTTGACATAATGATTTTACTTCGATTCAATCGGATCATCCTCCTTAACCAGAGTCATATTCTATTATAAAGTAATTTCCAGATAAATGGATAAGGGAATTGGTGGAAGGAATACGATAAAGTTACCAACTAAGATGGACAATGGATGAAAAATTAAAAGAAAAAATACCATGTACATTCATTGAAATATTGCAAAGTGAACGTTTCAGCGATAAGATTTAAGTTATGGACAAAATCTTTGTCAAAAGAGAGGAAGACATGATGGGTAACGATTTTAAAAAAGACGTATTATCACGCCGGACATTTGCGATTATTTCTCACCCGGATGCCGGAAAAACAACATTAACTGAAAAATTATTGCTTTTTGGCGGTGCGATTCGGGACGCAGGAACCGTAAAGGCTAAAAAGACAGGCAAATTTGCAACGAGTGACTGGATGGAAATTGAAAAACAAAGGGGAATATCTGTTACATCCAGTGTTATGCAGTTTGAATATAATGGCTTTCAAGTGAACATTCTTGATACACCTGGACACCAGGATTTCAGTGAAGACACGTATCGAACATTAATGGCGGTTGACAGTGCTGTGATGATTATCGATTCCGCTAAAGGGATTGAGGAACAAACTCTTAAGCTTTTTAAAGTCTGCCGGATGCGCGGCATTCCAATTTTTACTTTTATTAATAAGCTTGACCGCCAAGGAAAACCGCCGCTGGAACTGCTGGCTGAATTAGAGGAAGTTCTCGGCATTGAATCTTATCCAATGAATTGGCCAATTGGTATGGGTAAAGAGTTTCTTGGGATCTATGACCGCTATTATAATCGTGTTGAACAATTCCGGGGCATCGAGGAAGAGCGATTTATTCCATTAAATGAAAATGGAGAAATCGAAGGAGAGCATAAGTTGAAGTCATCTGGTTTGTATGACCAAACACTTGAAGAAATTATGCTCCTAAATGAAGCAGGAAATGAGTTTTCTGAAAGCAGAGTGGCAGATGGAACTCTGACACCGGTGTTTTTTGGAAGTGCCTTAACAACATTTGGTGTGCAGACATTTCTTGAGACCTATTTACGTTTCGCCCCAGCTCCTAAAGCACGTAATTCATCAATTGGTGAGATTGATCCGCTATCGGACCAATTTTCCGGCTTCGTGTTTAAAATTCAAGCAAATATGAACCCGGCACACCGCGACCGAATTGCATTTGTCCGCATTTGCTCTGGTAAGTTTGAACGGGGAATGACCGTAAATATTCCAAGGTTAGGGAAGCAGCTTAAGCTTTCACAATCGACATCTTTTATGGCAGAAGAACGAAGTACGGTAGATGAAGCAGTCAGCGGAGATATTATCGGATTATATGATACAGGTACCTATCAAATTGGGGATACCCTCACTAGTGGAAAGAATGATTTTCAATTTGAGAAATTACCTCAATTTACGCCAGAATTATTTGTCCGCGTATCGGCGAAGAACGTAATGAAACAAAAATCGTTTCATAAGGGAATTCAGCAGCTAGTTCAAGAGGGAGCGATTCAGCTTTATAAAACTGTAAAAACAGATGAATATCTATTAGGTGCTGTTGGTCAGCTTCAATTTGAAGTATTTGAACATCGAATGAAAAACGAATATAATGCTGAAGTATTAATGGAAAGATTAGGTTCAAAGATAGCACGATGGATTGAAAATGATACCGTGGATGAAAATCTTTCAAGCTCAAGAAGCTTATTAGTCAAAGATCGATATAATCATTATGTGTTTTTGTTTGAAAATGAGTTTGCACTCAGATGGTTTCAAGACAAAAATCCAAATGTAAAACTCTATAATCCAATGGATCAACATGATTAAAATGGCGGGGACTATACCCGCCATTTTTTTTGTAATACTTTTGAAAAAAAGTTTTAATAAAACCCCCACAAATTTATAAAATTTGCGTACCTATGTAGTGAAAAGGAAAATGCTTGCCCCCAAAATGATCCGAACGTATGATATAATGGGTCGAATAGAGGTGAGCATATGCTGAGTTTATTGTTTTTGGCCAAAAAAAAGAAACCAACAATTGAAGATACTGTTGCCTTGATCCAGCAGGGAGATAGTTCTCTGTTAAATGAGCTGATTGAGGCGTATAAACCATTTATTGCAAAGACGGTTTCTTCAGTATGTAAAAGATATATTTATGAAACAGATGATGAATTTAGCATAGGACTTATAGCCTTTCATGAAGCAATCGAAAAATACTCAGCAGATCGTGGTAGTTCCCTATTAAACTTTTCAGAAATTATTATTAAACGAAGAGTTATAGATTATATCCGTAAACAAACGAAAAACCAACATATTAGTATTGATTTGACTAATGAATCAAATGAGGAAGAATTACCAGGGATTACGATTGTAAATGAGCTTTCCCTTGAAGAATATCAAAAAAAGAACGATGAACAGCTGCGAAAAGAAGAAGTGCTGCAGTTTCAAAAATTGTTAAATGCCTTTGACTTAACCTTAAGTGATTTATTAGAAAATTCTCCTAAACATACCGACGCAAGGAAAAATGCGATCCTAGTCGCAAAAAAACTTGTAGAAGATCAGGAATTAAGAATATTATTACTGGAAAAGAAACGGCTGCCGATTAAGCAGTTAGAAAAAATGGTGAATGTAAGCCGTAAAACGATTGAACGGAATCGAAAATACATTATAGCTATCGCACTCATTCTATCCAGTGATTATATTTATTTAAAGGATTATATAAAGGGGGTGCTTGAAACATGAAAAAAGGAATTGTAATGCAAATAGATGAGACTTTTCTTACACTTCTTACCCCTGATGGAGAATTCTTAAGGGCAAAAAGGCTGGATATGCCCTATATGATTGGTGAGGAAATATGTTTTTATCCAGTGACTATTACAAAAACAAACAACCTTCACAAACGACTAAATCACCTGTTTCGACTGAAGCCGATATGGGTCGTTTCGCTTGCTCTTTTGGTCATAATTGGTTCGTTATTTCCGGTGCTCCAAAAAGATAAAGCGTATGCCTATATGTCCATTGACGTGAATCCGAGTATTGAGCTTGGTGTGAACGATAAAATGCAAGTTATTGAATTGACTGGTTTTAATGAAGCAGGAAAAAAAATTATCTCGCAGCTTTCAGACTGGAAGAAACAGGATGCCGCTGAACTTACGAAAACATTACTGCTTACCATGAAAAAAGAAGGTTTCTTGGAAAATAATCAACATGTTATCTTCTCTACAGTTCGGACTGATAAGGTAGAGAAAGTCGCTGAGGAAAAGCTTCAAAAGCATTTAAATGAAATTAAAGCCACGATTAACTCTCAGGCCTTGGAGCTGACCGTTTTAAACTGTACGGAAGAAGAGTTAAAAAAGGCACATGAACTTGGAGTAACTGCTGGAAAATATGAGGCGAATAATAGTAAAAAGGTTAATGTAAAATCAACAGAAAAGAAAAAAGATAAGAACGGTCCTCAAAAGCAGCCAAAGAAAATAAGAGAGATCTCACAAACGAATGGACAATATAAGAAGCAATCCGAAAATCCTACTGGGATAAATAAAGGTACGAATAGGCAGCCTCCATTTTCAGAGAAAAAGATGGCTCCTGGACAATTAAAAAAGGTGAATGGAGAGCAAGAAAAAAATTTTGGCCAAACAAAGAAAGTGATAAAGCTAGAAAAAAATTTTGGTCAAACAAAGAAAGCGATAAAGCAAGAAAAAAAATATGGTCAAACAAAGAAAGCGTTAAATCAAGAAAAACATCAAAAAAAACATCCAATTCAATCTCAGGAAAAACAACAAAAAAAATACCCGGAAAAAGATCAACAAAAGCCTGGGAATAAAGGAAAACATTCCCATCAGAGAAATAATAAGGTACATTTCCAATCTAAAAATAAAGCAAATCAAAATTATTATGGAAAAAATAGAGGGTATCAGCAAAAAAAGAAATAAAAGTCCGGCATTATTGCCGGACTTTTTCCATTTGTATTTAATTATTGGTTATTTTTCCCTGAAAGCTGTGATTGGGCTTGCTGGACTAATCTTTTCGTAATTTCTCCGCCCACAGAGCCATTTGCTCTTGAAATGGTATCTGAACCCAATTGAACCCCAAATTCCTGAGCGATTTCATATTTTACCTGATCCAAGTATTGTTCGATTCCTGGTACCAATAATTTATTTCTACTGTTTGCCATATTGTGTCAACTCCTTTTTTAACCAGAGAGTTTATTTCATCTCTGTACAAGTATTATTTATTAGTGGCACTATTTTCATAAGTGGAAATGTTTATCGAAATTGGATACTTAGTCCGTCCCTATACTAACGTCCTTTGAAGGATGCATGAACGGAACTCCTTGTGGTTTTCTCTTGCTTTCAAGCAATTCTCGATTTTCCGCTGTGTTCCAGCCAATATCGTTTGTTGGATGTACCCATTCATCGCCCGCCATTATGGCAGGGTCCGTCTCATCTGACCAGTTTTCTAACGGTGAATTTTCAGAAGAATAGAGGCTGTCACCAATTAGAACTCCATGTTCATTGACAAATGGATCTTCTATTTTAATACCCGTCCCTTTAAAGCTTGGGGCATTAATTTGATGAGGCAGGGTCTCATCAATACTTATGGTTTCCGTTGATTGTTTGTTTTTTTCTTGTTTCAATCTATTTCACCTCTTTTAATGTTATTTTCTGCGAGTAAGGTAATTTTATTTATGAAAAATTAGGTAACGCATATTACGCCCATTTTGTTTAACACTATAAATGTAAGTTCATTAAAAGGGGGAATACCTTGATGGCAAAGCGAAAAGCAGAGTTTGACGCAGTAGAAAAATATACAAAAACACCTCGTAAAAACGTTCAGGAAAGTGAATTTTCGGCGGAATTTACCGATAATAATAATGCGATTAGATTTGCCAATCGGAATTCAAAACAAGGTCAAAAAGGAAGAAGTTAAAATGAATAAACGTCGTAAAACACCACCGCGTATACCGATTGAAGAATTTTCATTAGAATATGGCGAAGTGAACGGCGTTCCGCTTATTGAAACAAAAGATCGGACAAAAAAGAATAACAGTTTACGTAAAAAATAAGCCGGGCATAATCCCGGCTTATAAGGTCTCAACGTATGAAAAAATATGAGTTTTTTCGTTTGCAGGTGCAAAATATGCTAATAGCCTTGAAGAATGTTTCTCAACCAATCCAGTCGATAAATACTTCGCTAAATCAAAAGAAAGCTCCTCCACCATTGTATGTTTATATAACTCTTTTTCATCTAATTTCAAATCAATAAAGTCTTGACCTAATCGCCCAGGGTTGTCGATTACCTGTTTGTAGATAGCTGATCGCTCGGATTTATTAAAGCTTGGCTGCCACCATGGTTTTCTGGGCTTATATTTATGATTTCTTAAGTAATCATATTTCATTAATCCACTGATAACTTCAAGTTCTTTAACGGCTTTTTTCTCTAAGAAAGAATAGAGCCTGCGGTATAAGTCTTCTAACTGATGTCCAATTCTTGACCAGCCTTGTTCGTCCCAATATGAACCGAATTCTTGGAAGAAATCAAACGGTGAAGGGAAGACATTGGTTACTAAAAATTCGACTGTAGTATCCATACGGTGGTCGTTCCAATATTTCTCCAGCACATCTTCAACTTGCTTAATCCTCACGATATCATCAAAAGATAATACATTATTGCTTAAAATTTCATATGGGGAATGGTCCATATAGACATATTCCTGTTCAGCAGCACGAATTCGCACTCCTGTCCCGCGAAGCATTTTTAGAAACCCTAATTGCAGCTCTTCAGGTCTCATTTCGAAAACATCATTAAAGGTTTTTCGAAATGAAGCATAATCTTCTTCTGGAAGCCCGGCAATTAAATCAAGATGCTGATCAATCTTATTTCCTTCTTTTACCATTGTGACAGTTCTTTTAAGTTTTTCGAAATTTTGCTTTCGTTTTACAAGCTCATTTGTATAATCATTTGTTGACTGTACCCCAATCTCAAAGCGGAACAATCCCTTTGGAGCCTCTTGATTTAAAAATTCAATGACCTCCGGACGCATGATATCGGCCGTTATTTCAAATTGGAAAACTGTGCCGGGAAGGTGTTCATCAATTAAAAAACGGAACATTTCCATTGCATAGCTTCTGCTAATGTTAAAAGTGCGGTCAACGAACTTAATCGTTTTTGCTCCATGCTCCATTAGGTAACGAATGTCTTCTTTAATTTTCTCACGGTCAAAATAGCGGACTCCAACTTCAATAGAAGAAAGGCAAAATTGACAGCTAAATGGACAGCCACGGCTTGTTTCAATATAAGTAACGCGTTTTGCTAAATGGGGTATATCTTCAGTAAATCGGTATGGTGATGGAAGTTCTTTCAAATCAAGTTTGTTTCTTTAAAGGGTAACTTTTAATTGACCATCCTGTCGGAAGGCAATCCCTGGAACATTTTCAAATGTTTGTGATGATTGAATCTCAATTAGTAACTGTTTAAAGGTTTGCTCCCCTTCACCGATGACGATAAAGTCGATTTCGGGGTTATTCTCCATCCACCAAGTGGTATCATATGTCACTTCAGGACCTCCGAGGACAATATAAATAGACGGATTAATTTTTTTTAGCATACTTACTACTTTAAGAGTCTCTTCGATGTTCCATATATAACAGCTAAATCCAATAACATCAGGTTTTTGCCGATAAAGGTCTGAAACAATATTCAAGACCGGATCTTTGATCGTATATTCTTTAATGCTAATATCAAATTCCGAGGCTGCATAAGCCTTCAAATAACGAATGGCAAGATTTGTATGGATATACTTCGCGTTCAAGGTAGAACAAATTACATTCATAAAAAAAGCTCCTTTGTGATGATAAAACCAATAAAATTATAGCTTATTTTAGCAGCAAAAGACAAAAGTGAAATAAATGAGTCTTTAAATAGCTCTGTTGTAATACAAAAGGAAAGCTGTTATATAAAAAAATTTAAGTGTAAATCCAATAATAACATAGATTTTTTTTTGAGAAAACAGGGTGTATTAGAAAAAAAATATCTGTGTTTGATTTTTGTCACAGCTAAGTAAAACGAAATGTTCTAGAATTACTGTTAAGTAATGAAATTGTTTACCTTTTCAATTGGTGTTTCTGAATGAGAGCGGGGGATATTTAATGTCTATTTTACCGAAAAAAAATGAACTGGGTTTCTTTGAAATCCGTTTAGAATCTATTGGCGGGCTAGGGGCAAACTTGGCTGGGAAAATGCTTGCTGAAGCGGGTGTATTAAGTCTTGGTTTAAAAGGATCAAACTTCTCATCCTATGGTTCGGAGAAAAAAGGATCTCCTGTAAAAAGCTTCATCCGTTTCTGTGATCCGGAAGTTGATATTAGAGATCATAGCCCGATTGAGCAGCCGCATATTGTCGGCGTGTTCCATGAAGCCTTATACAGGACAGTTAATGTTGCCAGCGGCCTTGACGCAGAAGGGATTGTCCTTGTCAATACATCAAGAGATTTTGATGATGTCAGAAGAGATTTACAGCTTGAATATGGCACTCTGGCAATCGTGGATGCATTAACCATAGCTGTTGAAGAAAAGACAAAGGTTAATACCGCAATGCTCGGGGCATTATATCGAATTTGTGATTTTCTTAATCCGGAATCGATGAGGGATATCATCAGAAAAACATTCACTAAGAAATATCCGCATTTAGTTGAACCAAATATTCGTACTTTCGATCGAGGCTATAACGAGGTTCAATTTAAAACATATGAGGTGCCGGAAGGAGCTGAAGGCAAAAGCTTTAGTCGTCCGCAGCCGCAGCTAGGGTATTTGACTCAAGAAATAGGCGGAGTGATTACCGCCCAGGCTAATAGTATATTAAAAGATTTAAGCGGTTCTAGACAGGGATTTCTCCCAGAATTCCAACAGGAAAAATGTATTCACTGTGCAGCATGTGATAATGTTTGTCCGGATTTTTGTTTTGTTTGGGAAGAAGGGGAAGATAAACGCGGCAGAAAACAAATGTTCCTTAAAGGGATTGACTATCAATATTGCAAAGGCTGCCTAAAATGTATTGAAGCATGTCCGACAGATGCACTTGGCGACTTGCGGGAAATGATAGGCTATGCAGACGAACATCGCGTGAAGCAAAACTTTCCTTATGTGACAGGAGGTATTTACTAATGGCTATGATAGAGGATCAAGTCTTAGCTCAAGAGAGAGCAGAGCAGCATTCCACTTTTGAATCAGGCAATGAAATGGCTGCAATGGCTGCGGCACAAATTAATTATCACATCATGGGATATTTTCCAATTACGCCATCAACTGAGGTTGCGCAGTTTCTTGACCAGATGAAAACTCGCGGGGAGCATGATATTAAGCTGATTCCAGCGGATGGGGAGCATGGTTCTGCAGGTATTTGTTATGGTGCTGCAGCAACTGGTGCACGTGTCTTTAATGCAACAAGTGCAAACGGATTCTTGTATATGCTTGAACAAATGCCTGTTCAGTCAGGTACACGTTTTCCTATGGTACTTAACCTAGTTACACGTTCAGTAAGCGGACCGCTTGACATACGCGGTGACCACTCTGACCTTTATTATGCTTTAAATACCGGCTGGGTTATTTTAACCGCAAAAACACCTCAAGCAGTATATGATATGAATATTATGGCGCTTAAAATTGCGGAGCATTCTAAAGTTCGTCTGCCTGTAATTGTTGCCTATGATGGATTTTTTACCTCTCATCAAAAGCGGAGAGTGGAATATTTCAGTGATCGCCGTGTTGTACAGCAATTTGTCGGAGATTGCCCAAATAATTATAATTTTGCCAGAGATCCGAAAAAACCGGTAACTATCGGAGCTCATATGAGCGGTGATGATTTCCTCAATAATCATTTTCAGCAATCTGAGGCAATGTACAATGCCTATGATGTATATAAAGAGGTTGCTGCTGAATATGCGAAACTTTCAGGAAGGGAATACCCTGTTCTTGATCTGTATAAAATGGAAGATGCTGAAGTAGCCTTATTCTTATTAAATTCAGCAGCAGAGTCTGCGAAAGATGTCGTCGACAAGCTGCGTGAAAAAGGAATCAAAGCTGGAGTAATCAGCCCTAATATTATTCGTCCATTCCCTGCAAATGAAATTCGTGAAGCACTTAAGAAAGTGAAGGCGGTATTAGTCGGTGAGCGGGCCGATTCTTATGGTGCACATGGTCCAAACTTGACTCATGAAGTAAAGTCAGCGCTTCAAGATGACAAGGATAACAAAACTATTGTGTTAAGCCGTGTATTTGGACTTGGAGGAAAGGATTTCTATGCAAGTGATGCAGAAAACCTATTCAACCTGGCGATAGCTGCAATGGAAAAAGGCTATGCAGAAAAGCCTTTTGATTATTATGGACATATTCCTGGCGATCCAGAAAAAATTCTTAAGCCCATTATCCTGCCTCAGCATGGAGACGTCTTTAAATCAGGTTTAATAGAGGTAAAAATGGATGAGGAAAATAATAAATTAAAGGTAAAAATCCCGCCGCTTCGTTCATTAACCGGAAAGCCAAAACGGATTTCATCAGGTCATGGTGCTTGTCCAGGCTGTGGAATCTTTGCTGGTTTGGAGCTTTTCTTTAAAGGAATCGAGGGTGATATTGTTACTCTCTTCCAAACCGGATGCGCATATGTAACAACGACAGGCTACCCTAATACATCACATAAACAAACCATGATGCACAATTTGTTTCAAAACGGTGCAGCTACCTTATCCGGTACTGTTGAGGCATTTATGGAACTTAAACGCCGCGGCGAAATTCAAGTCTCTGATGATGCAACATTTGTCATGATAACGGGTGACGGCGGTATGGACATTGGCATGGGTTCAGCTATTGGAACGGCGCTGAGGGGACATAAATTAATCATGCTTGAATATGATAATGAAGGCTATATGAATACTGGCTCACAAATGTCATATTCAACCCCAATTGGTCATATGACTAGTACATCCGGAGTCGGAAAAACTCAACGTGGTAAGGCCTTCCATCATAAGGATACTGCACAAATTATGGCAGCAACGAATATTCCATATGTGTTTACTGGCTCAGAAGCTTTCCCACAGGATTTGGTTAAAAAAGGGGCAAAAGCACAATGGTATGCTCAAAATGTCGGTACAGTATACGGGAAAATCTTGATTACCTGTCCATTAAACTGGAAGTCTGATGACCGTTATGGAACAAAGATTGTCGAAGCAGCTGTTAATTCATGTTTTTTCCCTCTTTATGAAGTCGAACAAGGGGTTACAACCATTACTTATAATCCAGAAGAGAAGAACAAACGGATTCCGTTGTCTGATTGGCTAAAATATATGGGGAAAACAAAACACCTTCTTAAAGAAATAAACCAACCACTTTTACAAGAATTTGAAGAAGAGGTTGAAAAAAGATGGCAGCGTCTAAAAGCAAAGCATGAAAACCCAATGTTATAAAAGACAACAAACGCAAAGCAGGATATGCTTGCGTTTGTTGTCTTTTATAAATTCAAAAAAAAAGGTAATGGAAAGGAATTTTCTCACTATATGTCGAATAGAGTTTATATTATTATTAAAGTGGTCGTGAGCGAGGGGGACATTAAGTGAAAAGGCAGTTCAATCAGAGAATGCAATTCCTCTAGAAAGACAGGATGGGGAAAGTGTTTTACGCGAAAACCAACAAAGATATAAACGGGTTTTTGAAGAGTCATGATGGACTGATTCTTTCGTACCATCATTCCTTACTGTTTTTCTTGAAAATGATCAATTCTATATATATCATTTAAATTCAGTTCGATATAAAGTTAGACATCAATAAGAAAACTTAAAGCAGGTGAAGGTTATGAAACAATTTCCACCATCAGAATTATTAAACAGTCTGCCTAAGCAATTTTTCGCAGCATTAACTAAAAAGGCAAGCCAATTTATAGAGCAGGGCCATGACGTCATTAATTTGGGGCAAGGCAACCCTGATCAGCCGACCCCGGAGCATATTGTTGCCAAACTTCAAAAAGCCGCCGCAAATCCATTAAACCATAAATATTCACCTTTTCAAGGGTTCCATTATTTAAAAAAAGCCGCTGCCGAATTTTATTTAAAAGAATACGGTGTTAAGCTTAATCCTGATAAAGAAGTGGCAATCTTATTTGGAGGCAAGGCAGGTTTGGTTGAAATTCCACAGTGCTTATTAAATCCAGGTGAAACGGTTCTTGTCCCTGATCCTGGATATCCTGATTACTGGTCAGGGATTGCCTTGGCAAAAGCAGAAATGGTAACCATGCCTTTACGGGAAGAGAATCACTTTCTGCCAAACTATC
Organism: Neobacillus kokaensis; assembly: GCF_014656545.1. GTDB lineage: Bacteria > Bacillota > Bacilli > Bacillales > Cytobacillaceae > Neobacillus > Neobacillus kokaensis. The sequence goes on along the minus strand of NZ_BNDS01000007.1, from coordinate 23,873 downwards.
AGGCACTTTCTTCAGAAAATTTAGCAAAAGCGAAACTAATGTTTTTAAACTACCCTAATAACCCGACTGGATCTGTTGCATCAGAAGAATTTTTCGAAGAAACCGTCAGGTTAGCAAATGATAACAATATTTGCATTGTTCATGATTTTGCCTATGGGGCTATTGGTTTTGATGGAATGAAGCCGCCCAGTTTTTTACAGGTTAAAGGGGCAAAAGAGGTTGGTGTTGAGATTTACACATTATCGAAAACCTACAATATGGCTGGCTGGCGTGTTGCCTTTGCAGTGGGTAATGAAAGTGTTATTTCTGCAATTGAACTCCTGCAAGATCATTTATATGTTAGTTTATTTGGGGCGATACAGGAAGCTGCTGCTGAGGCGCTGACAACCTCTCAGGAATGTGTAGAGGAATTAAAAGATTTATATGAACGCAGGAGAAATGTTCTGATTGACGGACTGCGGGAAATCGGCTGGAATGTTACTGCTCCAAAGGGCTCATTTTTTGCTTGGCTCAAGGTACCCCAAGGATTTACATCCGAACAATTTTCCACGATTTTACTCGAAGAGGCTCATATTATGGTTGCCCCGGGTATTGGTTTTGGTGAATTTGGTGAAGGCTATGTCCGAGTAGCTCTTCTTTCATCAGAGGATCGTCTTAAAGAGGCGGTTAGGAGAATTAATAGCTTACGTATGTTTTAAAAGGAATTTTGTCGTAAAAACATGAAAGCATTTATTTTTTTTGTCGAAAAACAAAAGAAATAGAATGTTTTGTCTACTTTTGCGAAGCTATTTACTTTTATAAAAAATCTGTCATAATTCTTCAAGTAGTCTTATTTTTTAGCGAAAAAAAGTAGAAGCTTAAGAGGTAGGGATAAAAGTGTACGGATATAGTAATAGTCAAACTGAAATGATTGAAGAGATAAAGGTAAAAAGAGAATTAATGATTAAGAGTGCGAATACATTTGGATTTACGAGCGATGAAACAATCAAGTACAGTCAGGAACTGGATGAACTAATAAACGAGTACCATAGAATGATGGGACAAGCCTCAAGCCCCTGTGAAGAAGTTAGACTAGCCTTTAAACAAACTATTATGATTTGGCCCAAAGTTCTTGTTTGATGTATGTTAGGGTAATAATATACATAGATATAAAATAAATTGAAAATAAACACACTCAAATTTCTTAGGCTTATAGTGCAGCAAAGAGGCCTTCTGATACAGCTGAGTTTAAACAAATGAAGGTCTCCCGCTGCCAATTCTTTTCAATTTCCCCAATCATTTTCTTTATGATAAAACAGCTCCAAATTATTTATAATATTCTCCAATATTAACATTACTGTGATTTTTATCATTGTCTATATCTCAATTTTTCATATAGTTATAGTAATAGTACTTCATATAATTCTTTCACATCACGTTCGAAGTATTCTCCTTTATTAAGTTCACTTACTTCATTGCCATACATAAGAACCAGAAATCCGATCATTTTTTTAAAAAAGATATCTAGAATCTCGGTCTAAAGATTTTATTTTTACGTGAAGAAATCCATTCCTGTTGGTATATGCTTATATGACGACTCATATATCGTTAATAAAAGCATTTTCTATAACCAAAACTAGGCAACCGTATACAACATTCAAACATCCTTAGGAGGAGGGAAGTCCTACATGCACATTGTCGTATGTGTCAAACAAGTACCTGATACAAAAATCATTAAAATTAATCCCAAAACGAACACACTCGACCGCCGCAGTGCTCCGGCAATCTTGAATCCTTATGACGCTCATGCCGTTCAGGAGGCTGTGAAAATTAAGAAAAAAAACGGGGGTACAATTTCTGTATTATCAATGGGACCACCGCAGGCAACCGAGGTGATTAAGAAAAGCATTGAAATAGGTGCCGATAGAGGCTATTTAATATCGGATCGTGCTTTTGCCGGTGCGGATACCCTAGCAACCAGTTATGCACTTTCGAAAGCACTTGAAAGGATTGGAAAGGACCTTCCTGTTGATATGATTATTTGCGGAAAGCATGCCATTGATGGTGATACAGGACAAGTTGGACCTGGTATTGCACGTAGAATGGATATTCCGCCTATCACAAGTGTCATTGAAGTAACCGAAGTAAATCAGCAGGAAAAAACGGTTTTAATCAAGCGAAAACTTACCAGAGGCTATGAATTAATTCAATCAGAAATGCCATGCTTATTAACCGTTGAAAAGGAAATAAATGAAATCGAATATTCCCCAATGCCCAATATGATTAAAGCCGCAAAATATGAACCAATTATCTGGACCGTCAATGATCTGGAAAATGTCGAACGCACCCAGCTTGGGCTGAAAGGTTCGCCAACGATTGTTGGAAAAATGTTTACACCTCCACGTCCTGAAGGCGGCAAAAAGCTTGAAGGTTCTGCCTCTGAGCAAATTAGTCAGCTGATGGAAATATTGATGGAGAAAAAAGACTTATTAACGATACCATCATCAAAATAAATATATAGGATTGATAGCTTGTCTTTTCAGGAGGGGTATACATGAATCTTGACGATTACCGTGGAGTTTGGGTATTCATTGAACAAAACGATGGAAAAATTGAAGGTGTATCACTCGAATTGCTTGGTGCAGGAAGAAAGCTTGCTGATAAATTGCAAGTTCCATTATCTGGTTTCTTGCTTGGAGAAGGAATCAGAAATTTGGCCCAACAAGTGATTGCTTATGGAGCCGACCAAGTTTATCTGATTGATCATCCAGTTTTAAAGCATTATCGGACAGAATCATATATGAAAGGTGTTATCACCATAGCTGAACATTACAAACCGGAAATCATTCTTTATGGGGCTACACCAAACGGTAAAGACTTGGCAAGTGCAGTTGCGACTGATTTAAATACTGGTTTAACAGCCGATACAACCATGCTCGATGTAGATTTAGATAGTAGATTACTAGAAGCCAGCCGGCCGGCATTTGGCGGCAATATCATGGCCACAATTCTATGTAAGAAGCATCGTCCGCAAATGGCGACTGTCAGACCGAAGGTTATGAAGGCATTAGTGCCTGACACCAACAGAGCAGGTAAGATCATTGAAGAAGAAATTTCCTTGAAGGAAGAAGAAATGCGCACAAAAGTACTGCAAATTGTGAATGATGTAACAAAAAAGACTAATTTGGCGGATGCCCATGTTATTGTATGCGGTGGAAAAGGGATGGGAGATTTGCAAAATTTCCAGCTGATCCATGAATTTGCTGAGACTATCGGTGCCAGTGTTGGCGGTACACGCGATGTGGTGGAAGCAGGATGGCTGCCGCATGAACAGCAAGTCGGTCAGACAGGAGAAACGGTTACCCCTAAAATTTATTTTGCTATCGGGATATCAGGAGCAATTCAGCACGTTGTCGGGATGAAGAACTCTGAGCTGATCATTGCTATCAACAAAGATCCAAATGCACCAATATTTGACGTGGCAACATTTGGAATTGTAGGAGATGCCATGGAGATTGTCCCAAGATTAATCGAGCAATTTAAAAGCTTAAGGATTGAAAAAGGCGGTGAACTAAGCTATGCCTGAAAAGTTTGATGTGGTCGTAGTTGGGGCAGGTCCGGCGGGTACAGCGTGTGCCCTTACATGTGCAAGAAATGGACTGAATGTCTTGCTTATTGAAAGAGGAGAGTATCCAGGAGCTAAAAATGTAATGGGCGGGGTATTGTACCGACAGCAAATGGAGGATCTCATTCCGGAGTTTTGGATGGAGGCACCATTAGAAAGGCCCGTTATAGAACAGCGCTTTTGGATGATGGATAAGGAATCAGTTATTTCCTTTGGATATAAAGGGCTTGAATGGGCTGCACCACCTTATAACAATTTTACCGTTTTACGGGCCCAATTTGATCAATGGTTTGCCAAAAAGGCCGTCGAGGCTGGAGCACTCCTAATTAACGAAACAGTGGTTACCGAATGTATTGTTGAAAATGGCAAGGTTGTTGGCGTACGTACCGATCGTCCGGATGGAGAGATTTACGCAGATGTAGTCGTCCTTGCGGATGGGGTTAATTCGCTTTTATCAAAGCAGCTAGGCTTCCACAAAGAATTTCGTCCTGATGAAGTAGCGTTGACTGTAATGGAAGTTATCAATTTACCAAAGGAAAAAATAAATGACCGCTTTAATCTCGAAGATAATCAAGGGTGTACCATTGAGATATTTGGAGACTCAACAAAAGGAAACCTTGGTACTGCATTTCTTTATACCAATAAAGAAAGTCTCAATATTGGAGTCGGAACAACCCTTTCAAGTATGATTAAGGCAAAATTAAAACCATATGAGCTGTTAGATTACTTGAAAAACCATCCGATGGTGAAGCCGTTGATCGCAGGCGGTGAATCAGCCGAGTATCTTGCTCACCTTATTCCAGAAGGGGGCTTCCGCTCAGTACCAAAAGTAGCCGGAAATGGTGTTGTTGTAATAGGTGATGCGGCACAACTGGTTAACGCAATTCACCGTGAAGGCTCGAATATGGCAATGCATTCAGGCCTGTTAGCTGCTGAAGCTGTCATCGAAGCGAAGAATCGAGGAGACTTTAGCGAATCCAGTTTAAATAGTTATCGTGAAGCTTTATATAATAGCTTTATTATAAAAGATTTAGAAAAATATAAAGATGCTGCCCATACGTTTGAAAAGTACCCACAATACTTTAAAGAATATGTTCCAATGATGAACCAAGCAGCCAGTAAATTCTTTACAGTTGACGGAACACCAAAACGCGATAAACAAAAACAAATTATTAAGAATATGACTTCTGAAAAAGGAACATTAAGGGTGTTACAAGATCTTTATCGTGCTTGGAAGGCGGTGAAATAATGTCAACGAAGAATATTGAAGAAAAACAGTATCTTCTACGATTTAAGTGTGATACAAAGTCTCATTTGACCGTACTTGACCATGACATTTGCATGACCCAATGCCCGGATAAAATCTGTACCATCTTTTGCCCTGCTGAGGTGTACAAATGGGAAGGAACGAGGATGCAGGTAGGTTACGAGGGCTGTCATGAATGCGGCAGCTGCCGCATTGGCTGCCCGTATCAAAACATTAAATGGGAATATCCTAAGGGCGGACATGGAATTGTATTTAGATTAGCTTAATGTATAAAAAGTGTTGTTTGCAAAAAATAGCAAACAACACTTTTTATTAACTATTTTTATAATCACTATTTAAAAACACTATATGTATATTTTTTCACAAGGGATTGTAAAAAGAAGGGTGAAGCAGAGGTATGGATAAAGAGGATTAGCTTATTTTCTCTAATAAAGTGGCTTCAGAAAGGGCATCTTCTTTGGCAAATGATATAAATGATGAGCCAAGCGAGATAGCGTAATCAATTACTTCCATATTCTTAGTGCAATAAAAAGGTTTTTTCCAGTTGAAATCGCCGGCGCTAGTGGCTGGATAAATACTTACTTTCCAGTGAAAATAGATTTTTGCTTGGGGCAGCTGCTCGCCTTCTACAGCAATAAGCCAATGAGTAAATGAGAATTCAGGAACAAATGCTTCAGATTCTTGGAGTGCCATTAAATCTCTATAGCCAATAGGTAATAATGCCATTTGATAAAAGTCGTGGTGATTTGGGGTTTTCATCTTAATGCCCTCCCTTTTTTAGGTGTTAACTTTATTATATGAAACTTTCATTAGTTTTTGAGTAATAAATGTTAAAATTTTTCGAAAAATATATGCATTTTCATAAAATTGACAAAAAAGCCGGAGACGTAATGTCACCAGCTTTTGTCCTTATTGTTTATTCCATTCCCACACCTTTTGGTCAGATGGAAGCAGGAATGCTGTTAAGCCAAGTAATGGTAACATCCCTAGCCCGATAATCATCATTTGCAGCCCAATTAAATCCGCAATATACCCAAGTCCGACCGAACCAATTGCACCCATTCCAAACGCAAGCCCGACCGTGAGTCCTGACATTGTGCCGATTTTTCCAGGGACTAATTCCTGGGCATACACGACTGTTACAGAAAAGCTGGTCATTAAGATAAAGCCTGTAAGAACAAGAAAAATAAATGCTATAGCTGGTGAAACATGCGGAAGCAGAATCGATAAAGGAAGAGTCCCGAGCATCGAAAAGGAAATAACCTTTTTCTTGCCAAACCTGTCTGCCAGCGGACCGCCAAAAAATGTTCCAAATGCCCCGGATACTAAAAAGGCAAATAAGAAAAGCTGTGATTGTTTTATCGTAAGTGTATATTCCTTAATTCCATAGAAGGCATAAAAGTTGGTCATTCCGGAAATATACCAAGATCTTGCAAAGATTAGCAGTAAAATAAGGACTAATGCCCTTTTGATTTCCTTTGGTAAACCAGTCTGATTAGTTTGGTTAGTATTCTTCTTCTTTTCCATAAAAGGCTTAGAGGATAGCCCCTCATTATACCACTTTGCAATGTAAATTAATAAGAAAACGGCTAGTGCAGCAGCAATGGAAAACCACGATGCCCCAATTTGCCCTAAAGGTACTAATATAAGTGCAGTAATCAGGGGTGCTAATGCCTGACCTGTATTGCCTCCGACTTGATAAATGGATTGTGCAAGACCTCTGCGGCTCCCGGCAGCCATATAGGCAACCCTTGAACCTTCAGGATGAAAAACGGCTGAGCCTATACCAATAAAGATTACTGATATAACAATCATTCCAAAATTAGGTGCAAAGCCAATACCCAATACCCCGATAAAAGTGAAAGCAAGACCGATTGGCAAAGCGAAGGGCATCGGTTTTTTGTCGGTATATATGCCTACAACAGGCTGCATGACAGAGGAAACCATGTTGAGGGCGAAGGCAATCATTCCTAATTGGGTAAAGGATAAACCCATGGACTTTTCCAGAATCGGAAACATAGCTGGTACAACTGCTTGAATTGCATCATTTAATAAATGGCAGAGCCCAATTACGATAAGTATCTTATAAATTGTTGTTTCAGAAGCTTTTGGCGCTTCCCGCCTTTGTGAAACGGCCTGTTGACTCATATTATTCCCCTTTACTACTAAATTACCTGACAGTCTCATACTATATATTACTACCTTATCGTTCAATAGAGAAATATTTATTTCGGATTTTGAAATAAAAAACGGAACCATGTTCATTATTGGTTCCGTTTTTTATTAACGAGCGGTAAGGAGATTTCCACGGTTGTTCCAATCGTTTCCTTACTATAGATCTCTATTGTTCCATTAAAAGAATTAATAATCCGCCTGCATATGACCAGTCCTAAACCGGTGCCAGTTTCTTTGGAAGTGTAGAATGGGCGGAAAATTTTCTCCAGATCCTCTTCAGGGATGCCTTTCCCATTATCGATGATTTGAAGTCTGCAAATATCTTTAAATATATTGAGCTTGATTTGTACGGTTCCAGAGTTTTCAAATGAATCAAAAGCATTTCTAGTTAAATTTAAGATAACTTGTTTTATCTGGTCTTTGACACATTTTACAATCACAGATTCACCTGTAATTTCCCATATGCACTCAATATTATGGGCGTTCCCCTCTGAAATGATTAGTGGTTTAAGTTCATGCAGCGTATCTGTAATATTAACATGATCCAGCGTTTGCGCTGTAGGCTTGCCAAGAACTAAAAATTCGCTGACAATTTCATTTATTCTTTTTAATTCTGAATTAATAACATCAAAATAATATTGGTCTTCTTTGTCAGTATATTTTTCACTTAACAATTGTATAAGCCCTTTTACACCTGTTAATGGATTTCTAATTTCATGGGCAGTGCTTGCAGCCAATGTTCCAACTAACTCTAGCTTTTGGACTTCATTTTCCTTTCGTTCTTTAAGCGTATGGATTCGTAATAATATGTATTCAATTAAGAGAAAAAGAACATGGGTCACAACAAGAAGGATAAATAAATTTTTACCAACATTCTTGGCAATTTCTTTTATATCACGATCAGCAATTTTCACCTTGATATTCCAAGGTAATTTGTCCATTGGATATGTAACCCATTTATCCTCTTTCTTCAGTCCATCATCATTAACATTCATTTTAAGGAGGATGTTTTTCCCGTTTGCTACAAAAAGCTTCGTATCTGGTGTGAGTACCTTCATCAAATTTTTCATATAATCGATTCGTAAGTCTGCAATAAAAATACCCTTCAATTCGTTATCCTGAGTTAGAACTGGTGTTGCTAAACTAATGATTCTTTGGTTGTTTTGTAGAATTTCTACATGATTTGAAATGATAATATCCTTTGTTTCGATTACTTCTTTGATAAGCGACTTTTCTGGAAAGGCGATTTTATGGTGCAGTGAAGCGGTACCGGTTAGTAATCTTCCATTATGGTCAAGTAAAAAGAGACCGCCATATCTTGGATCATTTTGATTCACTTTGTGCAGCAGCGGCTCCATTTTTTCTGGATTATCTAAATTTTCATTTGCAGAAAGAGAAAGAATTTTCAAGCTGGTGATTGTTTCACTTATAAATTGGTCCCAGTTCTTTTGATAAATCGAGGCAATCCAAAGTGCATCATCTTTTCTTTTCATGTCATTTTCTTTTAATATCTGATTAGAAAAATATAAGCCTAAAAGGATAACAGGAATGACCACAACAATTAAATAAATAAAAAAATTTCCTTTGTGTAGTTTCATGTATGTACCTCAAATAATAAATTCTATTAAAATGTATTATACAACATATATATGTTTAGTTCCTGTTTTTTTCCATCGGAAAATTGACAGTCAGGACAAAATTTTTTATAATAATTTTGAAATCGAGATAATTGCTAAGTTTATTTTCATTTTTAGTATGATTATTTCAATAATCTTAAAGGATGCGTTTTGTATGGAAAAGGATTCAACAGCACAATCTTTAAAACTATTTATTGTCCTTTCTAGAGCTTATAAAGCAATTAATGAGCATGTAAATAAAATTATTCAAGCAAATGGTTTAAATCCAACTGAATTTGCCGTTTTGGAGCTCCTTTATCATAAAGGGGATCAGCCTTTGCAGCAGATTGGTGCAAAAATATTGCTTGCCAGCGGCAGCATTACTTATGTGGTAGATAAGCTTGAACAAAAGGGACTTTTAAAAAGGGTTGCCTGTCCAAAAGATAGAAGAGTTATTTATGCACAAATTTCTGATGAAGGAAAAACATTAATTCAAGATATTTTTCCAGATCACGCCCGGCAAATTGATCAGCTCATGTCTAGTCTTACGGATTCAGAGAAGACAGAAGCAATAGATTTATTGAAAAAATTAGGAATACCTGCTGGGAAATTCTAATACGGCCATGGGTCGTATTTTTTTATTGTAAGGACTATCCAGAGTTAGTATATAATGAAATAGATTGGAAAATTTTTAAAAGGGAGATGGATTCATGAGCTTTGGAAATTATACATATGCCCGTCCGAATTTAGTCGAAGTAACTGCAAAATTTGATGCAGCTTTAGTGCGATTTGAGAGCGCTGTCACTGCAGAGGAACAAAGCGAAGTTATGAATGAGATTAATCAACTTAGAAATGATCTGGGCACCATGTTTACTCTTTGCAGTATTCGCCATTCTATTGATACAAATGATGAGTTTTACAAAGTAGAGCAGGACTATATGGATGAGCTTGGACCAGAGGTTGAAGGGCTGGTTACAAAGTATTACCAAGCATTAATAGATTCAAAATTCCGTTCAGAATTGGAAGCAAAATGGGGGCTGCAGCTTTTTGCTCTAGCAGAAAGTCAGCTTAAAACTTTTAAACCTGAGATTGTTCCACAGCTTCAGAAGGAAAATCGCCTCGTCACAGAGTATACTAAGCTGATTGCCTCCGCGAAGATTGAGTTTGAGGGAGAGGAGAGGACTCTTGCCCAAATTGACCCGTTTATTGAATCAAAGGATCGTGAAATGCGCAAGAAGGCAAGCGAAGTAAAATTTGGATTCTTTGCCGGGCATGAAGCTGAGCTTGATCGAATTTATGATGAGCTGGTAAAGGTTAGAACAGATATTGCCCGAGACCTCGGTTACAATAATTTTGTTGAACTTGCATATAATCGAATGATGAGGACAGATTACAATGCCGAAATGGTAGCAAACTTTCGTCAGCAGGTAAAAGATTTTATTGTGCCAATTGCAACAAAGCTGAAGGAGAGGCAGCGGGAGCGTCTAGGTTTAGACAAATTAAAATATTTTGATGAAAACTTTAATTACTTAACCGGGAATGCAGTTCCAAAAGGGAATCCAGAATGGATTATTGAGAATGGACAAAAAATGTACGAAGAGCTTTCAAAGGAAACGGGCGAATTTTTCTCGTTTATGCAGGAAAACGACCTGATGGACCTCGTAGCGAAAACAGGCAAGGCCAGCGGGGGGTATTGTACGTACATTGAAAACTATAAAGCGCCATTTATTTTTTCCAATTTTAATGGAACCTCCGGGGATATTGATGTTTTAACACATGAAGCAGGCCATGCTTTTCAAATTTATTCTAGCCGTCATTTTGAAATTCCTGAATATTATTGGCCAACCTATGAAGCCTGTGAAATCCATTCAATGAGTATGGAATTCTTCACGTGGCCTTGGATGGATTTATTCTTTAAAGAAGATACCAATAAGTATAAGTTTTCTCACTTAAGTGATGCATTATTATTCTTGCCATACGGTGTTGCGGTGGACGAATTCCAGCACTGGGTTTATGAAAATGCATCTGCTTCACCGAAGGAAAGGAAGCAGGCATGGCGGGAAATCGAGAAAAAGTATTTGCCGCATAAAGATTATGATGGCTTTGAATATTTAGAAAACGGTGGTTTCTGGCAGCGCCAAGGTCATATTTATAATTCACCATTCTATTATATTGATTATACACTAGCTCAAATTTGTGCTTTCCAATTCTGGAAGCGTTCAAGAGAAAATCAGGAAGAAGCTTGGGCTGATTATGTTAAGTTATGCCAGCTTGGGGGAAGTATGTCATTTACCAAGCTTGTAGAAGCAGCCAATCTAATCTCTCCATTTGAGAATGGCTGTATTGAATCGGTTGTAGGAGTCATCGAAAATTGGCTGAACTCCGTCGATGATAAAAATCTTTAAAAAAAGCGAAGCCATTTGGCTTCGCTTTTCCTTATTAATTAACTGTCACTACTTCTTCAGTAACTTTTAATTCATCATTTTCCACAAGAGCTGTAAGATTTTTAGCGTCAGGCTGGTCTAAGATGAAGTCAGCGATTTTATCTTCGAGCTGCTCCTGAATCACTCTACGGAGCGGACGAGCACCAAAAGCAGGATGGTAGCCGAGTTCAGCTAATTTTTCTTTTGCTTCCCCCGTAATAGCCAATTGAATATTTTGTTCTTTTAAAGTTTCCATTAAATCATTAATCATAAGGTCAACAATATTTAAGATGTGGTCTTGGTCAAGTTGATTAAATTCAATAATACTATCGAACCGGTTTAAAAATTCTGGCTTAAAGAAGCCACCAAGGGAATCAAGGATACTTGCTTCCTCTACAGCCTCCGCAGCACCAAAACCGACATGGATTGGTTTAAAGCCAACCCCAGCATTACTTGTCATGATGATAACTGAATCCTTAAAGCTTACTACTCTCCCTTGGCTGTCAGTAAGCCGACCATCTTCAAGAATTTGAAGAAACATATGTTGTACATCGGGATGTGCCTTTTCTATTTCGTCCAATAAAATTATGCTATACGGATTGCGACGCACTTTTTCAGTTAGCTGTCCAGCTTCTTCATGGCCAACATAGCCTGGGGGTGAACCAATTAATTTAGACACACTGTGTTTTTCCATGTATTCACTCATATCAAGGCGGACCATCGAATCTTTTGTTCCGAATAATTCTTCAGCAAGCGTTTTGGTTAATTCAGTTTTCCCCACACCAGTAGGGCCGACGAATAGAAAAGAACCGATTGGGCGGTTTTTCGCTTTTAAACCTGCGCGGCTGCGACGAATTGCCTTAGCAATTTTTTGGACAGCTTTTTCTTGACCAATTACTTTTTTATTTAAGTTTTCTTCTAAATGTTTCATTTTTAGCTGTTCATCCTGCTGCAGTTTTCCAACTGGTATACCGGTTTTGTGTTCAATCATTTCTTGGATATGTGAGATCGTGACAACAGGTCTGTCGGAACTGAAATCATTGCTTAATTTCTTCTCTAATTTGGCCTCTTCATCACGAAGCTTGGCAGCTTTTTCATAATGTTCATTTTTTAGGGCTTCTTCTTTTTCCCTGGCAATTTCATTTAAACGCCCTTCAATTTGATCATTACTCTTATAATCAGAAGAAAGATTTAATTTTGAACCTGCTTCATCGAGTAAGTCAATTGCTTTATCTGGTAAGAAGCGGTCTTGTATATAGCGTTGTGATAATGTTACACAGGCACGAATTGCCTCGTCAGTATAGCTGACTTCATGATAATCCTCGTATTTTTTCTGAATACCCTTTAATATTTCAATCGCAGCATCCATGCTTGGTTCTAGAACCTGAACGGGCTGAAAGCGTCTCTCTAAAGCGGCATCTTTCTCAATCTGACGATATTCCTTTAATGTTGTAGCGCCAACTACCTGAAGCTCACCGCGTGCTAGTGCCGGTTTTAAGATATTGCCAGCATCCATTGAACCCTCGGCAGAACCTGCACCGACTAATAAATGAATTTCGTCTATAAAAAGAATAATATTTTTCCGCTCTTTTAATTCAGTAATAAGCTGCTTCATGCGTTCCTCAAATTGGCCGCGAATCCCGGTATTTGAAACAAGCGAAGCAACATCAAGCAAATAAATTTCTTTATTTTTCAGTTTGGCTGGTACATCGCCCTCAGTAATTTTTAATGCAAGACCTTCTGCAATCGCTGTTTTTCCCACTCCGGGCTCACCGATAAGGACAGGGTTATTTTTATTTCGGCGATTTAATATTTCAATTACACGTTTTACTTCTTCATCACGGCCAATGACGGGGTCAATCAGACCGGCTTTTGCTGCATTCGTTAAGTTATGGCCAAATTGATCAATAAAGCCACCGCCATTTTGTGGTACTATCTTTTCGGATTCTGCAGAAAATTGATTATTCATGTTTTGACCTTTGGCAATATGAAAGAAATTTTCGAATGGGAAGCTTTGGAATGAATCCATTTTCATCCCTAAACCTGTATTCAGTGCTTGCTTTTCTCTTCTATAACATTCATTGCAAAGTTTCATATCTATTCGTTGTCCATTTAGATTCATTGTTAATTGGATATTTGCCTGTTTTTGATTACATTTTTGACAAAGCATATAAAATAACCTCCTCGTTATTTAACTTTGACTTTGACTAACTTTGACCTATGGTTTTAGTATACTCTGACCTTTTTTGACTTTCAAGTTATTTGTTTATAGTAAATATTAGCAAATGAGAAAAAAGCTCGTCATTGTTTGTCCCTTTATTCATATATTTGATGATAAGGGGGAGATGGTGTGAAAAGAAACAGGAATTGGAATCAAGCTTTTCAAATTGCGGCGGTCTATATTGGCACCGTTGTTGGGGCAGGCTTCGCCACAGGAAAGGAAATCGTTGAATTCTTTTCACGATTTGGTTTCTTTGGCTTTATAAGTATATTAATGAGCGGTTATCTATTTATTATGATTGGTTCCAAACTTATGCGGATGGCTGCACAAATAGATGCAAAATCCTATCAGGAGTTTAATGAACATCTATTTGGGAAATGGCCAAGTAAAATTATTAATTTTTCGATGCTTTTTATGCTTATTGGAGTAAGTGCAGTAATGCTTGCCGGGGCAGGTGCGGTATTCGAGGAACAACTTGGACTTCCGAAAAATGTTGGTGTGTTTCTGACGATTTTTCTTTCCTACCTTGTCATGCTCGTAGGTACGAAGGGGTTATTTGCTGTAAATACATTCGTTGTACCCATTATGATTAGTTTCAGCTTAATATTAATGTTTTTATCAGTTCAAATGCCGAACTTTTTAGACCAATTTTTATTTATCCCGCATGCAACAGATGGCTGGAAAAGTGTAATTGCACCATTCTCATATGCCGCCCTAAATTTAGGATTAGCACAAGCTGTGCTGGTACCCGTTGCAACGGAGGTAAAGGATGATTGGACAATTAAATGGGGCGGGATTCTTGGGGGATTAGGGTTAACGCTTATTTTGATTGCCAGTCACTTTACTTTAATTATGCTTCCGAATTTGGAGTTGTATGAGATTCCGATGGCGATCATTATGAAGAATTTAGCTCCTTTTTTCTACTGGATTTTTATTCTCGTGATTTACGGAGAAATTTTTACCTCTGTCATTGGTAATGTCTTTGGTCTTGATAGACAATTAAAACAGTATATGCCGATTCCTACAATGATGTCGGTTACAGCAATTTTTTTGGTTTCCTACTTGATCAGTCTGGTGAATTATGGAACACTTCTTTCTCATTTGTATCCGTTATTCGGTTATATTTGTATGACCTTTTTTATTTTATTATGGATAAAACCATTTGAACCAAAATTAACAGAGTGATAAAAAGCAGCTGCTCAGTACAATAGAAGCAGCTGCTTTTATTAAGATTTAAATGGCAAAATAATAAAAATCATTAAATCAAAAATAATATGGGAAACAATGATTAGCGGCATACTTTTTTTCCAAAAATACAAAGATCCCCACACTAAACCCGAAATGAGGGACGCAAAAATCAATAGAATTGAGCCTGAATAAATATGAACTGATGCATATGCACATGTTCCAATAATAATACTTACTGCAGGTTTAAAATATTTCATTAATCGTTTTTGGACAAAACCACGCCAAAATAATTCTTCACCAGGAGCAGCAACTAAGACCAGTGCAAGGTATTCCCAAAAAAGTTTGGGGGCGAACCATTTATATAATTTCCGAATCTCCTTGTCAAATGAAAAGAGAGAATTTTCAACCATCTGGTAGCCTAACCAAAATACTGCATACAAAATTAATCCGGAAATCGTCCCGAAAAATATATATTGTATAAAAGATGACTCGTCGTCAACATCACCTTGAAACATGGAATAGGCAATTAATACAAGAATAGAACCGGTAAAGATATACCAAAAAATTGCTTTATCATGGAATGAAAAGTAGATTAGGGTGTGTGCAATGACCACACCAAAAATTAGCCGAAGGTCTAGAACAAGATTTTTTAACATGATGAACTCCTTACATATAATCACCTGTATTTTAACAAAAAAATTATTTAAAAGGAAATATCATCAATTATTTTCCCCAAATCCTTTCATAGAAACATACAAACAGGAAAAAATAATTGGGAAAGGAGTGATAAGATTGAGTAAATCAAAGAGACAAGAGGAACGGGAATGGACTGTTAGGAAACAGGACCAAAATCCACATGGAAAGGTAAAATCTTTAAAGCAGCTTGCGAAGGAAACAGAAGACGACAAGTAAAAAAAGCATTAAAGAAAAGGCAGACTGCCGGCTGCCTTTTCTTACATTCTATTATAAATAAGCGCTTTCTTTTATTACCTTATAGTTTTTATGGTTGACGACTGTCCGTTGATCTAATTCTAAATCGCGATAGTTATCCATATATGTCAGGTCAACGATTACGGAATTCTCATTTACCTTTTCGACAATCCCTTGCAGCCCGCCACGAAATTCAATTATATTACCAACTTCTGCTTTCTTCAAATCGTCTCTCTCCTTTTTCTGCCAAACTTTTAAACTGTTTAAATAACAGTTTGCACCAAATTTTATCATTCGTAAAGGTTTTTATGTGACAATTTGGTTAATTATTACTGATTATATGTTAAAAAACTAATGAAATGTCGAGAAACATTTTCAAAAGATAATAAATAATTTTTATGGCTTACTGAATTATACTTAAGATAAAATTGTATGAAGGTGGTGATCTAATGACGGATGAGTTTGTAAATGATATCTTGAATCGTTTAATGACAGGAGAGCTGTCTGAATACTATGTTAAAAATGAAGATTTTATGGATTTTCGCCGTGTGCTGGTAAAAAGAGAAGATTTTAAGCATTTTCGCGGGATTGGCCAAAGAGGCGGAGATGTATTGTACAAATACTTAGAGGAACCAAGAAGTTAACCTAAAAATGGGGTAATTTTAAGAATAGGTGAATAAAGCGATGAGACAAAAAATTTTGCCTGTTTCAACAAACATGAAGGAATTTGAGCGTTTCCTGCAAAGCTCCTTTGAAATAGGTGTCTTTTTAGAGATGCATATTGCTCAATTAAAAAATATTAGTCAAATGGCACGACAATATGGCAAAAAAATGGTTTATCACGTTGATTTAATACATGGTATCAAAAATGATGAATATGCAACAGAATACATATGTCAGGAATTTAAGCCGTTTGGTTTAATTTCTACTAAAGCCAGTGTTATACAAAAAGCTAAACAAAAGGGAGTTATGGCTGTTCAAAGAATCTTCTTAATTGACAGCCATGCGCTTGAAAAAAGTTATAAACTGCTCGAAAAAACACAGCCAGACTACATTGAAGTTCTGCCTGGGGCAATCCCTTGGATGATTGCTGAAGTAAAAGAGCGGGTTAATATTCCCATTTTGGCTGGTGGGCTAATACGCACTGCAGATGATGTGAAAAATGCCTTACAAGCGGGTGCTGCTGCAATTACAACATCGAAAAGAGATCTTTGGGATATTTTTGCAGATTAAATTACCTAAATTTTTTAGCATTAAATTGACAACCTTTTTAATTGTTCGTTTACTTAGGGCGAGTTAATAAACTGTGACGGATACAAGGAGATTCACATAGAGACCTTATTTCAAGGTTTTTCTATTGTGAATCTCCTTTTTTTGTCATTAAATAGAATATAAAATATATCTTTTTTAGAGAAGTGGAGTGAATAGGCATCCTTTGTGAGAGAATTGGGGTTATTATTATTGGAGCGGAATAAATTTTCTCAAGGTTTAATTTTGAAAAAAACTAACAATGAGACCAGCATAAAAATAATCCAGGATAATACGGAGGAGATAAGATGGAAAAGTTTATTTTATCATTGGATCAGGGGACTACAAGCTCACGTGCCATTCTTTTTAATAAAAATGGAAACGTTGTTCATTCAGCGCAAAAGGAGTTTACACAATACTTTCCAAAGCCGGGCTGGGTTGAGCATAATCCAAATGAAATATGGGGATCTATTCTGTCAGTTATCGCGGAAGTATTAACCGAATCAGCAACCAAGCCTGAACAAATTGCTGGAATTGGAATCACCAATCAGCGAGAAACAACCGTTGTCTGGGACAAGGAAACAGGAATTCCTGTTTATAATGCGATCGTTTGGCAATCAAGGCAAACCAGTGAAATTTGCGAGGAACTTAAAAGTCATAGCTATAATGACTTATTTCGTGAAAAAACCGGGTTGTTAATTGATGCTTACTTTTCCGGTACAAAAGTTAAATGGATATTGGATTATGTCGAGGGAGCACGCCAAAAGGCGAATGTCGGAAAACTATTATTTGGCACAATTGATACTTGGCTTATTTGGAAGCTGTCTGGAGGCCGGGCTCATGTTACCGATTACTCCAATGCAGCACGTACGCTAATGTTTAATATTTATGATCTCAAATGGGATGATGAATTATTAGAAATCCTAGGTGTACCAAAATCAATGCTTCCGAACGTGCGTCCTTCCTCGGAAATTTATGCTAATACGGCTGATTATCATTTCTTTGGTAAAGAAATACCGATTGCAGGGGTGGCAGGAGATCAGCAGGCAGCCCTATTTGGGCAAACATGTTTTGAACAAGGGATGGCAAAAAACACGTATGGCACTGGCTGCTTCATGTTGATGAATACCGGGAAAAAAGCAGTACGCTCAGAGAATGGT
Source organism: Neobacillus kokaensis (assembly GCF_014656545.1). Lineage (GTDB taxonomy): Bacteria > Bacillota > Bacilli > Bacillales > Cytobacillaceae > Neobacillus > Neobacillus kokaensis. Next base: position 6,041 of record NZ_BNDS01000007.1, on the reverse strand, counting down.
TTATTAACTACCATCGCCTGGGGGTTAAACGGTAAAGTGGAGTATGCGTTGGAAGGCAGCATTTTTGTGGCGGGTTCAGCGATACAATGGCTTCGTGATGGCCTAAGAATGATTAATGATGCCAAGGATAGTGAGGAGTACGCAAAAAAGGTTGAATTTACAGAGGGAGTTTACGTAGTTCCAGCTTTTGTCGGTCTAGGGACGCCATACTGGGATAGTGATGTCCGTGGAGCGGTTTTTGGATTAACCAGGGGGACGACTAAGGAACACTTTATTCGAGCCACACTTGAATCACTTGCCTATCAAACTAGAGATGTTTTATCTGCGATGGAAGCAGATGCCGGAATCCAGTTGAAAACACTACGAGTAGATGGAGGAGCGGTTAAAAATGATTTATTAATGAAATTTCAAAGCGATATCTTAAACGTTCCGGTAGAAAGGCCTGTCGTGAATGAGACTACAGCATTAGGTGCAGCCTATTTAGCGGGACTGGCTGTTGGTTTCTGGAAAAGTCAGGAAGAAATCTCTAAACTATGGGCCATCAATCAGCAATTTAATCCTGTGATGACGAAAGATGTTCGCGAAAACTTATATAATGGCTGGAAAAAGGCTGTAAAAGCTGCTATGGCTTTTAAATAATGAATTGGATTTTCTATTTGAGTATTTATGGTATAATAAAAACAAGTTAATATCTGTCAGGAGAATGGGAGAGACCACAAATACACTATTTTATCATAGTGTACTTTGTGGTCTCTTTTTGTTTCTCCACAGGAAATATTGCCATGACGAAAAAGGGAAGTTTAAATATATATATTCTAAGGGAATTGGAAGAAATATGGCTTCTCAATTATAGGAGGAAAAAACATGAATTTCTCAAATTTAAATCGTCAGGAAATTGTGAGAGACATAAAAAAGGAAACTTTTGATGTATTGGTAATCGGCGGCGGCATTACTGGAGCGGGGATTGCTTTTGATGGGCAAACACGTGGGTTGAAAATGGCCCTCGTAGAAATGCAGGATTTCGCTGCGGGAACATCAAGCAGATCAACCAAGTTAGTTCATGGCGGTTTACGATATTTAAAACAATTTGAGGTCAAAATGGTTGCGGAAGTGGGGAAAGAACGGGCTATTGTTTATGAAAATGGTCCACATGTCACGACCCCTGAATGGATGCTGCTTCCAATGCATAAAGGAGGTACTTTCGGTAAATTCAGTACATCTATTGGCCTCAGGGTCTATGACTTTTTAGCAGGAGTTAAAAGATCAGAACGACGAACCATGTTATCCGTGCAAGAAACATTAGCGAAAGAGCCCCTCCTCAGAAGAAACGGCTTAAAGGGCGGCGGCTATTATGTTGAATATCGGACGGATGATGCCCGTTTAACCATTGAAGTTATGAAGGCAGCGGTTGAAACCGGTGCTATTGCTTTGAATTATACAAAAGTTATAAAACTTGTTTATGAAAATGCAAGAATTATTGGTGCCCAAGTGGAAGACCAGTTGACTGGAGAAATGTACGAAATTCATGCAAAAAGGATTGTCAATGCTGCGGGTCCATGGGTTGATACAATTCGTGAAATGGATCGTTCAAAAAAGGGTAAGACCTTGCAGCTTTCTAAAGGTGTTCACGTGGTAATAGATAGTTCACGTTTCCCATTAAAACAAGCCATCTATTTTGATACACCGGACGGCCGTATGGTCTTTGCGATTCCACGAGACGGAAAAACATATGTGGGAACAACCGATACATTTTATAATGAGGATGCGGTAAATCCTATGACGACAGTAAGTGACCGCAGCTACATTATTAAAGCGATTAATTATATGTTTCCTGAAGTGAAAATAAGTGGAAAAGATATTGAATCCAGCTGGGCAGGGGTCCGACCATTAATTTATGAGGAAGGAAAAGACCCTTCCGAAATATCTAGAAAAGATGAAATATGGGAATCTCGCTCCGGCCTGATTACAATTGCTGGCGGTAAATTAACTGGATATAGGAAAATGGCAGAAACAGTTGTTGATTTGCTAACTGCTAAATTAAAGGCAGAAGAAGGCAGAAGCTTCAAAGCATGTCAGACAAAATATCTGCCAATTTCTGGAGGTGATGTGGGCGGCTCGGAGAACCTAAAGGCATATGTTTCTAGTCATATAGACAAAGGAATAGAAATTGGACTCTCTAGTGAAGAAGCTGAAAAATTAGCCAAAATATACGGTTCAAATATTAATATAGTCTTCGAGCTATTAGCGAAAAATAAAGACGATGCTGTAAATTACGGTCTTCCGATCGTTTTATTTGCAAAGCTAATCTATGCAATAGAAAAAGAGATGATTGCGACCCCGATTGATTTCTTAAACCGACGGACTGGGGCCATTTTATTTGATATTCAGACAGTGAAAAAGTGGAAAAATCAGGTTGTTTCATATATGGCAAATAGGTTTGTATGGTCTGAAAAGGAAAAAAGCAAATATTTGGTATCAATTGAGAAAGCATTAGAAGCTGCCATGATTCCAGTTGATGAACGTAATGAAATTCCACCTGTGGCGAATTGCAATTAATCAAAGTGAGGCTGTCGTTATGGCAGCTTTCTTTTTGTAATAATAAATAAAGATTTTACGAATTTGTGAACAATTGGTTTATATAAGAAAAATTTCATAGAAATAAGTGATAATATAATCCGTTCACTATTTCACAAATTAGGATTTCCTAGTTGTATAGACAGGATAAAAATGCTATTCTATCTTCTGTGAGAATTAAATACTTTTTCAAAGCCAAAATATGAAGAAAGAGTATCCCTCAAATTTTCTAAAGGAGTTTGATTCATTATGGCAGAGAAACAATTTAAAGTAATTGCGGATACCGGGATTCATGCAAGACCAGCCACACTCTTGGTGCAAACAGCAAGTAAATTTGATGCTGAAATCAATTTAGAATATAAAGGCAAAAAAGTTAATTTAAAATCCATTATGGGTGTTATGTCATTAGGAATTGGCAAGGGAGCTGATTTTGCAATTTCTGCCGAAGGCAGCGATGCTGAATCAGCATTAACCAGTTTAGAAGAAACTTTAAGAAAAGAAGGTTTGGCAGAATAATGACATTCTTACAAGGTATTGCTGCATCTAATGGAATAGCGATTGCCAAAGCCTACCGACTGGTTGAACCTGATTTAGCATTTGACCAAAAAACAATCGAAAATGTCTCAGTTGAGGTAGAACGTTACCGTCAGGCTATTGAAAAAGCAAAGGCAGAGCTAGAAACAATTCGTGACCGTGCCAAGGTAGATCTAGGACCGGATAAAGCAGCTATTTTTGAAGCACATTTGCTTGTATTAAGTGACCCTGAACTTAATACACCGATTGAAGACAAAATTAAAACTGAAAAAGTCAATGCAGAGGCGGCCCTGAAAGAAACTGCTGATATGTTTGTCATGATGTTTGAACAAATGGACAATGAGTACATGAGAGAACGTGCTGCAGACATTCGTGATGTGACCAAACGTGTCCTTGCACATTTACTGGGTATACAGCTGCCAAATCCAAGTATGATTGCTGAAGAAGTCATCATCGTGGCTGAGGACTTAACACCGTCTGATACAGCACAGCTAAACAGGCAATTTGTTAAAGGATTTACAACTAATATCGGCGGAAGGACATCACATTCGGCGATTATGGCTCGGTCTTTGGAAATTCCAGCGGTGGTTGGTACTAAAACGGCAGTGGAGGAGATCGACAATGGTGACTTAGTCATTGTTGATGGTTTAAAAGGGGAAGTACATATTAACCCTACACCTGAACTTGTTGAGCAATACCGCCAAGTCCACCACGATTATGAAAATCAAAAGGCCGAATGGGCTAAGCTAGTAAATGAATCAACTGTTTCTAGTGATGGTCACCATGTCGAATTAGCAGCGAATATTGGTACACCTAATGATTTAAAAGGTGTTGTGGCTAATGGCGGCGAAGGTGTCGGTCTATACCGAACTGAGTTCCTTTATATGGGCAGGGACCAGCTTCCAACTGAAGAGGAACAGTTTGAAGCCTATAAGGCCGTTTTAGTAGGAATGGCTGGCAAACCTGTTGTGGTTCGAACATTAGATATTGGCGGTGATAAAGAGCTTCCATATTTAGACCTGCCAAAAGAAATGAATCCATTTTTGGGATTCCGTGCCATCCGCTTATGTTTAGAAGAGCAAGACATTTTCCGTACACAGCTTCGAGCCTTGCTTCGTGCAAGCACTTTCGGTAATTTGAAAATTATGTTCCCGATGATTGCCACATTAGATGAGTTCCGTGCTGCCAAAGCAGTTCTTGAAGAAGAGAAGCAAAAGCTTGTTTCTGAGGGGCAAAAGCTTGCTGATAAAATCGAGCTTGGTATCATGGTGGAAATTCCATCAACAGCTATATTAGCAGATCAATTTGCTAAAGAGGTTGACTTCTTTAGTATCGGTACAAATGATTTAATTCAATATACAATGGCTGCGGATCGTATGAATCAACGTGTTTCGTATCTGTATCAGCCATATAGTCCTTCTATTTTAAGACTTGTAAAAATGGTCATCGACGCTGCTCATGCTGAAGGTAAATGGGCAGGAATGTGTGGGGAAATGGCAGGAGATGAAACTGCTATTCCTGTACTTCTTGGTCTTGGACTAGATGAATTCTCGATGAGTGCGACTTCAATATTAAAAGCTCGTTCATTAATCAAGAATCTGAATAAATCTGATATGGAAAAGCTTGCAAATGAAGTATTAAATATGCAGACTACTTCTCAAGTAGTGGACGCAGTGAATGCTGCGATAAAGTAAAATATAGAAGAAAAAAGACCGACTTTTATAAAGTCGGTCTCTGATTGTCGAGAAAGGGTATTTTTCTCGGCAATTTTTCATTTTGTCAGACCTAAAATACAGATTTTACAATAAGATTGCCCATGTTAACGGGGCCTGTTGGCTTCCGCTCCAGGCACTCGCTTTCCGCAGGGAGGTCCTGAAGCCTCTTCGGCGCTTTGCGCCTGTGGGGTCTCCAGTGACCTCTCGATCCCGCAGGAGTCGAGTGCCCTCCGCTCCAATCAACAGGGGGCAAATCAACCTAAAGAATTGCAACACACCTTTTCCAGCCTAGCTAAATATGTTGCCATCTTTTTTATATTTTGGCAGGCCGCAGTAAGGAGAGCCTGTTCACTCGCATTCTTAAATCCACGTAACGGGCAGAAGCGAAGCCCATGCAGATCTTCCCCAGTATCCACTTCTACTTCTTATTTTGTAAACTTATATTTATTTGTGTTTGCCTTTAAGTGTGTTGAATCCGTAAATAAAACACGTCCGCCAACCATCTTATGATTCATTGCTAAAAGCGCAATTTCTCAAAAATCTCCTGAAAAATAGTTGTATCCTTAAATCGATGTTTGCTGATTCCAGCTAATTTTAGAGTGATGTGGAATGGAATCCTTGAATTTTAAACCTAAAAACCAGCGGTAGGCCACGTTTGTTCTTATTTCCCTTTCTAATTGACGTTCAGAACGAATGCCGTAAATGTAGCCAATAAATCAGTAGGGATTCCGTTATCATCACTATAATTAAGGACGAACCTTTTATAAAAGAAATGAAAAATCTATATATTTGTCAATCAAGCGAAGAAGGTGGTCGTCTGAAACTAATTCATCAATAGACACAAATTCATATTCAATTTGGCTAAACTCTTTGGCTTATACATTGATTTCTCCACGCGGGAGTATTGGGCAGGGGAGACCCCGCAGGCGCTTTAGCGCCGAGGCGGCTCCCCGAACCCCCGCGGAAAGCGAAACCGCCTGGAGCGGAAATCAGCAGACCTATTGAACAGCCTATTCATTAATATATTATATCGAATTAACGCGGTGGATTAATTGCGAATCTGTATAAAATAATAGGCTATCCAAAGTTTTTCGACAGCCTTAGACCGACTTTTATAAAGTCGGTCTTTTTACAATTTTGAAACAACATTCGGGGAATTCAGTCTATTAATCCTGTATAATTGAAAATAGGAAAAAATAAGCCCAGTGGTAATATGTC
>NZ_BNDS01000006.1:146385-236460 GCF_014656545.1 Neobacillus kokaensis | reverse complement strand
AAAAGCCTATATATTAATAATATTATATCAAATCAACGCGGTGATTTGTTAAAGTGAATATGCAAAAATAAAAGGCTATCGAAAGTTTTTCGACAGCCTGAGAAAACGCGTCCAAACTGCGTTTTCTTTTATCCTTAATTGGCTAATCGTTCTATAGTGACTGCACATGCTTTGTATTCGGCTGTTCCTGAAATTGGATCATATTCATTTAATGTTAGAACGTTAGTTGGGGTTTCATGCCAATGGAAGCTCATGAAGACAAGTCCAGGGACCACTTGCTCCGTTACTTTAGCTTTCACCTGCAGTTCTCCTCTTCTAGAGCGGACTTGAACAATTTCCCCATCTGTTATGCCAAGCAGCTTGGCATCCTCTGGATGAATATCAACAGTCTCTTCCTTTTGCTTAATTTTTACACCAGAAGCATAATGCCGTGTCTGGGTATGAGTGTTATAAGATTCATAGCGTCTCCCGGTTGTCAGCATAAATGGAAACTCTTCATCAGGCATCTCCATTGGCGGCGTGTAGTCTACCGGCACAAACGGCGCCTTTTTTGTTTCTTCCTCTTGGTGGAACCGTTCATGCATAATAAATGTTCCAGGATGGTTTTCATCAGGACATGGGTAATGGATGCTGTATTCATTTTCTAATCGTTCATATGAAATACCACCGTACATCTCCCAAGCGAGTCTTCTAACTTCGTTCCAAATTTCCTCACTGTTTTGATATTTCATTGAATACCCCATTATGTCAGCAAGTTCGCAAAGAATTTCCCAATCCTCTTTTGTATTTGGATGTGGTTCTACCGCTTTACGGACCCGCTGAATTCTGCGGTCTGTATTGGTGTAGGTTCCTTCCACTTCCCCCCATGAACGAGCAGGCAAAACAACATCCGCAAATTTCGCTGTTTCGGTTAAGAAAATATCCTGGACAACTAATAAATCCAATTTTTCAAATATTGTTTTAGTATGATTCATGTGAACATCGGCAAGGAGCGGATTTTCACCAATAATATATAATGCCTTTAAGTCGCCCATTTCAATCCGGTCAAATGTCCTTGTCTGGGTATCACCGGCTATAGGGTTAAGGGTAACATTCCATTCTTTTTCATAACGGCCTCGGAACTCGTCATTGGTTAAGCTCATTGCACCGGCTAATTGGTTTGGAAGGCAGCCCATATCCCCAGCACCTTGTACATTATTTTGCCCCCTGAGCGGCATAATGCCGGTTCCCGGCTTTCCAATATTACCTGTCAAGAGAGCAAGATTGGCAATATCAAACACATTGTTAACACCACAATGGTGTTCAGTAATACCTAATGTATAAGCAATCATTGAGCCGCTGGATGAAGCATAATCCCTGGCTGTTGCAACTATATCCTCAGCAGGTACACCAGTTATTTCCGCTGCATATTCCGGCGTAAATGGTTCTACTTGTCTTTTGAGCTTATCAAAATCAATTGTAACCTGGTCAATAAATTTTGTGTCGTATAAACCTTCAGTTAAAATTACCCGTATGAATGCATTAATCAGCGCAATATCCGTCCCAACATTTAGTTGCAAATGACGATGGGAAACCTTCAACATATCAATTTTCCGAGGATCGATTACGATGATCTTAAGCCCCGCTTTAGCTGCTTTTTTCATTCGATTAGCGATAATTGGATGTGCTTCAGTTGTGTTTGAACCCATTAATAGGAGTACTTCCGCTCTTTCAAAATCTTCAAGCGTGTTGGTAGGGAAACCGCTTCCAAAAATAGTTGCCAGACCGGCAACACTAGGAGCGTGTCACGTTCGGTTACAGCCATCAATATTATTACTGCCAATGACCGTTCTCATAAATTTTTGCGTCACAAAATTCGATTCATTTGTGCTTCTCGCACTTGCAAACATACTGATGGCATTAGGACCCCAGGAAGTTTTAATGTCTTGAAGTCTATTAGAAATAAACTGATAGGCTTCTTCCCAGGTTGTTTCAACAAGCTTACCCGCTTTTTTTATTAACGGAGATGTGAGTCTGTCTTTGGCATGAACATATTCATAAGCAAATGCACCTTTTACACACGTTTGCCCTTTGTTCACTGGTGCTTCCTTGTCACCGCGGATTTTTATAATTTTGTTGTCTTGGACTTCAAGTACTAAACCACATCCTGTTCCGCAGTAGCCGCAGATTGTTTTTACAAAATTTGGTTCTCCCACAGTTTTCCCTCCTTAATTTGAAACATTACTACCTATAATATTATATTAATCTATTTTTAATGATTGTCTCCTCCCTTTTTGTATAAAATTTTGTCTATTTTTCGAAAAAAAAAACGAGAGAATATCATCCCCCGTTTTTTAGGCTGTTTTCGCTGGTAATAAAATGTTAAATGTTGTTCCTTTGTTCAATTCACTTTCAACAAAAACTTTCCCGTGGTGATTTTCAATAATTTTAAAGCTCATCATTAATCCTAAGCCGTTACCGTGCTTCTTAGTGGTAAAAAAAGGTTCTCCCAGTTTATTCAGTTTCTCTTTAGGAATTCCAACGCCGGAATCCTGAATGGATATTTGTACATTATTTTCATAAATCATGGTTTTTACATGGAGGTCTCCGCCATTTGGCATCGCTTCTATCCCATTTTTAATAAAATTTAAAAAAACTTGTTTTAAACGATTTTCATCACATTCTATTTGAATAATCTCATCGCTGCAGTCAAATTGCAGGCGTACATTCTTTTTTCTTGCTTCAAACTCAAGCAGTGAGACAACATTCTTAATAACAGGAATTAGATTCTTTTCTTCCAACTCTACCATCTTTGGTTTTGCTAATACCATGAAATCCTCAACAATGGTGTTAACCCGTTCGATTTCATCAAGAATGATATTTAAAAATTCTATACGTTCTGGATCCTTTTCGTCTAACTGCAGAAATTCAGCATAGCCTTTCATTGAAGTCAATGGATTACGAATTTCATGAGCAACTCCTGCCGCCAATTGACCTACCGCTGCAAGCTTATCTTGACGATGAAGAACCTCTTCGGTTTTCTTCCTTTCTGTAATATCTGTTCGGATGGAAAGATACTGATACGGTTTTCCCTTACTGTTTAAAAATGGAACAATCGTTGTATCTACCCAATAAAGAGAGCCGTCTTTAGCACGGTTACGAATTTCACCATACCATACTTCACCCTGACCAATTGTTCTCCAAAGTTCTTTAAAGAATTCTTTCGGATGATAACCGGAATTTAATATCCGATGGTCCTCTCCTAGCAGTTCTTCTTCACTATATTTTGAAATCTCACAGAACTTTTCATTAACGGAAGTAATCCTGCCTTTTTCATCCGTTAAGGCAACAATTGAAGCCTGGTTTAAAGCAAATGTAATATCCTTTAAATCCTTTGTTGATTCAATCAGGCTTTGCTCTGCGTTTTTTCGTTGTGTTATATCCGATCGAATCGCAATGTATTGTACCGGTTTTCCCCTTTTATTAAGAAACGGGACAATCGTTGTATCCACCCAATAAAAAGACCCATCCTTTGCTTTGTTACGAAATTCTCCCCGCCAGATTTTCCCGCTGGAAATGGTATGCCACAAGTTTTTGAAAAATTCTTCAGTATGATATCCAGAATTTAACACGCGATGTGTTTTTCCGATTATTTCTTCCTTTTTATATTTTGAGATTTCCTCAAATTTATCATTTACATATTGAATGACTCCATTTCGATCAGTAATTGCAACGATAGCTGAAGCATCAAGAGCAGCCTTAATATCTTTCAGGTTTGTATCAGATGCGGCCAACTGTTTGCTGATTAAAGTACTAGAAGCAATCAGGCCACCCATGATAAGAACTGAAACAAATAAAACTAAATAAAGAAAAAAAGGACTATCTGTAACGGTACCGGCGATTCCATGATTTTCTGAAATGATAGTCATTGCTTTTTTTAATAATATATGGCCTTCGGCAATAGCACCGGACATAATCAATGCACTGGTAGGTTTTAACCACACTAGATTCTCTTTTGAAAAATTTGAAGAAAAAAGAATCCATAATGCAAAGAGAAATGAAGCAAATATGAGTATGCCTGAAAAAATAAATAGTAATACATTGTAATGTATAGAAACATTCATAGCATAAATCCCAATAATATGAATTGCGATTACGGCAAGAGTTAGAAATAGACTGCCAACCAACAAATGATAAAATCGAACAATCCTTCCGTAAAACGGCATAAATGCCATGCCTGTAAATGCAATTCCAATTAAAACTGATAAAACAGTAAGCGATATATGATAATTGGCAAACAGACTGGCATCAGTAGCAATAAACCCCATAAAATTGGTAACCCAAATTCCGATCCCCATGGATAAGGCAGCTCCTAAAAAAATCAGCCGCTTATTTTGATCAGATGTTCTAATTAATATGAACATGTCTAATGCTGTATATGAAGCCATAATCGTTAAACCAAGTGCAATGATAAAGAAAAATGAATGAAACGATTCGAATATTGCACCCATTAATCAGCATTCCCCCTAATCTTTTACTAATACGATTGTAATGGAAAGTATTTCGTTATGGAAGTACCAAATAGTTTTGGTTTCTTCTTTTTCGGGATTAAAGACTCATTTTAAAAAAATCAGAAAATTTTTTAAAAAAAGTCTACACATTTTTAAATTTTTCGTTTATACTGTACTATAACAAGAGGAAATAAAAAAAACTGTATTAATAAAGGAGTTGTTTCAAATGTTAATGAGTCCAATTGAATTTTTCCGAACTTTGCCTAAAAAAGAGTGCCCTGAGTGCGGACAGCATATGGAGGAGCAAGCTGAGTCTTACATGATGGAATGCGAACGCTGTCTATCTAAAAGAGAAGAATAGGAATATTTTTTTTACTACACCTGTATTATAACAAAGACAAACATAATTAACTGTATTATTAAAGAGGAGGAGTTAAAATGTTAATGAGTCCAGTTGAATTTTTCCGTACTTTACCTAAAAAGGAATGTCCAGAATGCGGTGAGCATATGGAAGAGCAGGCTGAAAGCTACATGATGGAATGTGACCGCTGCTTATCAAAAAAAGGTGAATAAACAAAATCTCCAGTAAAACTGGAGATTTTTTTCTTTTAGGATAGAAACAGGAAGGCATAAACCTTTCCGTGCTAGTAAAAGCTTAACATAAGGAGATGATGAAGGATGGCACGAAAACAAGATTTCTTAACTACAGCCCCTAAAAAACAGGAAATCACCATTAATAATGGCAATGTTTTTCCTAATTTAAAAAATATTCCTGGTGATTCTGTGGATGAGCATAAACAACTTGAAGAGGCTAATGCCATAATAACAGGTGATGAAATTCGCCAACAGAATGAAAACCTTTAACTAGGCTCAGCTTTTTTTAAATTAATTCAAATATAAAAGACTGTTCAGTCCATTACCTGACAGTCTTTTAACATCATCATCAAATTTTTGGCAGAACACGAATTTCTTGCATCATTTCATTGCCACACATCGGACAAAGTAAATCATCTGCTACAAAGTCCTTTCTCATCCAGCCGATACATGAATCAATAATACAGGAGTAAACTTCTGTGTCTTCTAGAATTGTTTCCAGTTCTTCGTCTTTTGCACGTCTACCGTAAAAAATTGGAACCGCCTCCTTTTTATTAGTATGTCCAGAAAGTTTTTATTTATTTTCTAAAAAAGGAGTGTTATAAGCCTTGTCTTCAACTAAAAAACGATATACCAATGTGGGAACAGACATTAAAGAAGTAAAAAGATTAAATAGTCAGTCTGGATTAAGCTACAATGAGGTCAAACAGCAGCTTGCAAAACAATTTGAGAATAAGAGAAAAAATTAAGGAGGAATCACTTCCTCCTTCATCGATTTATCTGCTATTCTTATTATAACCGTTCCTTGCCCTGTATTGCTGGGGGGCCCGCGTTGGGTATCTAAGGGGAAAACTGAACATATGAACTAGTCTTGTAAATGGTATTGCCGCAAATAACACAAATGCCAAGATTACATGAATTTTAAATAATACAGGGACCCCAAGCATAAGCTCAGAAAGCGGGTTAAAGGTAAATAAGCTTCTAAACCAAGGTCCAATCGAAGTACGATACTCATAGGCTACAACTGTTGTGTTATAGATCAGTGTCATGTATGTTCCCAGTCCTGCCACAATCAATAACAGCAAAATGGTAAAGTAATCTCCAAATGTGGTATGTGTACGGACTCTAGGAAGTGAAAGTTTGCGCAACAGCATGACAATTAAGCCAAAGACAACCATCAAACCCGCCGCCCCTCCTCCTATTATGGCGAAGATATGGTAAGTATGCTCATCAATCCCTATTGACTCATAAACTTCAATTGGAATCAGTACACCCATGATATGTCCAATAAAGGCAAAGATAATCCCATAATGAAAGATTACTGAAGCTATCCTCAGCCACTTTTTTCCGAAAATCTCTGTTGATGGTGCAGTCCAGCCTTTAGCCCGAAATACAAAACGATAAAAGGTGGCCACAATTAAGATTGAACCACATATATAAGGGAAAATAATCCACCAAAAAACTTCTTCCAAAACTGACTTCAACCTCCTTTAATTTATTAGTACCTGGTACCCCTTATTGATACATCAATGGATATGGCAGCTCGTCTTGATCCGCCTTTTCTCGCTCATGTTCAAGGAGGGCGATTTCTTCTGCATTCGGAGACTTAAAGACGTATTTGGTTAAGAGCGCAACCGGGTTAAAGTATGGATGGCTTTCGGGAAGAGCCTTTTGAATCCGATAGACCGCATAGGCAATCCGATTCTTCAGGCTGATGATATTCTCCGATTCTGGTGCGAAGGCTGACAGCTCAAGTAACATCGGAATATAATCAGCCAGTTCCTTCCCCTCATATTCAAAGCCGCTTTCAATTATCAGTTTCTGCAATTTAATCAACGCCATACCACGCTTTTTACTGTCGCCAAGCTCGTGGGCGGTTAGATAAAGATTGGCCATTTCTTTATAGTCAAAGGTTTCTACATAAACCTCCTGAAGAGCTTCCAGGCTCATCTGATAAAGAGGTTCAAGCCCTTTTAAAATAGTCTCCCGGATATCAGCATCTTCGATATTTTCATTAACTAATTCTTCGATAGACAACCGTTCTTCGAAAAAATTTCTCTCTGGATAATCCAGAACACGGGACATGACAATTAAAACCACTTTTTCTTCAATATTCATTGCGCGTCACTTCTCTCAAATGGATACGTAGCCATTCCTTCAGGCGGTGCCAAGTCTTCGATGCTACATGCTCCTTGCTTATAATGCAAATCATCCTTCATTTCGCGGCGGCCCGTCGGAATCACAAACCGTTCATTGTACTTCGCCACGGCCAGCAGTCTTGCCATATCTTCAAGCTCTTCGGCGGTTGTTTCCGCTTCCTGCATTAATTTGTTCAATTTCGTTTGGTCCATGCCCCCTACGGTTTTGAAACGCATATAGCTGCGCATTGCTGCCATTTTTAACAAAACCCTGCGTATGACTTTCGTATCATCTGCTGCTAAAATTGAGGCTAAATACTCCATTGGTATTCTCATTTGGTCTACTGCAGGGATATAGCCGTCTGCACTCAATTCTTGTTCATTTGTAATATGATTCATAATAGGGCTGAGCGGCGGAACATACCATACCATTGGCAATGTTCGATATTCAGGATGTAACGGAAGGGCAATTTTCCACTTCATCGCCATTTTATAAATCGGAGACTCTTGTGCACTTTGAATCCAGCTATAATTTATCCCCTGCTCCTGTGCTTTTTCTACGACTTCAGGGTCAAAAGGATCTAAAAAGACGGAAAGCTGCGCTTCATACAATTCCTTTGGATCTTCCACGGATGCCGCAGCTTTTACTCGGTCTGCATCATATAATACAACCCCAATATAACGGATTCGGCCGACGCAGGTTTCTGAACAAATCGTCGGAAGCCCTGCCTCTGTTCTTGGATAACAAAAATTACACTTCTCTGCTTTATGGGTATTCCAATTGTAGTACACCTTATGATACGGACAGCCATTCATACAGAACCGCCAGCCGCGGCAGGCATCCTGGTCCACGAGGACAATCCCGTCTTCATCCCGTTTATATAAGGCACCTGAAGGGCATGATGCCACACAAGAAGGATTCAGACAGTGCTCACAAATTCGCGGCAAATACATCATAAAGGTTTTTTCATATTCCATTGCAATATGTTCCTGCAGCTTGCGGACGTTCGGATCCATTGGCACTGTTTCACTTCCGCCCGCAAGATCATCATCCCAGTTTGGACCCCATTCCGGCTTATCCATAAACTGCCCGGTAATCATCGATTTAGGACGGGCAACAGGCAGGCTGTCACCCTTTCCACGTTTATGAAGCTGTTCAAAATCGTACGTCCAAGGTTCATAAAAATCATCAAGGTCCGCCATGTTTGGATTATAAAAAATATTGGCCAGTTTTGCCATTGGTCCTCCAGCCCTCAAATGCAGCTGACCATTACGCAATACCCAGCCGCCTTTATAACGGTCAGTATTTTCCCATTCTTTCGGGTAACCTGGACCAGGGCGAGTCTCAACATTATTAAACCAGACATATTCCGTCCCAGGTCGGTTAGTCCAAACGTTTTTACAAGTGACAGAGCATGTATGACAGCCAATACATTTATCAAGATGCATGACCATGGCAACTTGTGCTTTAATTCTCAAGCCAATCAACCTCCTTCATCGGCCGGATAATCGCTAAAGTGTCCCTTTGGCTGCCAGTTGGTCCATAATAGTTAAACCCATAACTTAATTGCGAATAACCACCAACCATATGGGTTGCTTTAGGATAAATTCTCGTCACACTATTGTGGGTACCACCCCGGACTTTATTTATCGTATTTCCCGGAACCCCCATTGTCCGGTCCTGTGCGTGGTGCATATAAACGGCACCTGGCGGCATTCGGTATGTTAAGACAGCCCGCGCTGTCACAACACCATTCCGGTTATAAACCTCAATCCAATCATTATCTTTAATCCCAATCGATTCGGCATCCTTTTCATTCATCCAAACAACCTGCCAGCCGCGGAACAGCTGAACCATATTGGTTGTATCGGTAAACATCGTATGAATTCCCCACTTTTGGTGTGGTGTCATATATCTTAAAGTAATTGACTTTCCACCATTATCCATTTCTGTTTCACCTTTAATAAAAGGCCCTTTGTTAATCGGCGGGATATATAACGGGAGCCCTTCACCATAATCAAGCATTACCTCATGGTCTAAATAAAAACTTTGCCTTCCAGTGAGCGTATGCCAAGGAATATGAAATTCTTTATTGACCGTAAATGGTGAATAGCGGCGGTTGTCGTTTTCAAGTCCGCTCCATACAGGTGTAGAAATTGCCTGGCGGGGCTGTATAGTCAAGGCATCTAAAGTATAATCTTCTTCTTCCCGTCCTTCAGAGATATGCCCTAATGTCTTACCTGTTTTCTCCTCCATTGACTTCCAGCCTTCAACAGCCCGTTTTCCGTTTGTTGCTCCGGACATGAGGAGTATTGCATTGATTGCCTTTTTATCAGAATATAAGTCAGGCTGTCCTTTCCCAATTCCATCATGTTTTGACGGTCCTAAGCGATCAAGTAATTGCTGGTACACTTTATCACCCGGAATCCTTACACCTTTGGTCCCGTAGCCATTTTTAATGTTCGGCCCAACCGTAATCCACATATCGTACACATGAGGATAATCCCGATAAACATAATTAAAGTTCGGCATTGTTTTCCCAGGAATCCCTTCAACTTCCCCTTTGCGCCAATCTTTTACTTTTCCGAATGGCTGTGCTATTTCATTTATCGTGTCATGGGCAAGCGGCGACATGACCAAATCCTCCTGCGGCGGTAAATGCTCCTTAGCAAATTCCGAAAAAGTTTTGGCAATTTCTCTAAAGGCATCCCAATCACTTCTTGTTTCCCAAGGAGGGCTTATGGCCGCATTAAAAGGATGCACGAATGGATGAAGATCGGTACTGGAAATATCATATTTCTCATACCAGGTCGCTGCAGGCAAAATTATGTCAGAGAATAGGCCTGAGCTTGTCATTCTGAAGTCCATGCTCACAAATAAATCGGTTTTTCCCTCAGGCGGCGTTTCCGAAATATTGACCGTCTCCGGCTGCCATGAATTTTCAACATCGGTCAATACGGAGTCTGTTCCTCCGATTAAATGTTTCACAAAATATTCGTGGCCTTTTCCGCTATCTCCCAATAGATTGGAACGCCAATTGAAAAAAACGCGCGGAAAATTACGCGGATCATTCGGGTTTTCAATTGCGAAATCAAGCTTTCCTTCTGTCAGCTGTTTGGCGATATCAGCTGTTACTGCATGATCATCACTATTACGAGCACGCGCTTCTTTCATCACATCTAATGAATTTTGCGACAGCTGTGGAATGCTTGGGAGCCAGCCGAGACGTGCAGATAAAGCGTTAAAATCTGCTGGATGCATTTTTGCATATTGACTGCCCCAATCCGTCTCTAATTCATTAAATTCATACTCATATCGAAACTGTTCGGTTGCAAAGTAAAAGAACGACGTTCCGTTCATAAATCGAGGTGCTTTTACCCAATCATTAGCAAAGGCTATTTGTGAAAAGCCTTCCAAAGGGCGCACCTTTTCCTGCCCGACGTAATGGGCCCAGCCGCCTCCGTTAACACCTTGTGTTCCTGTCAATAAGACAAGATTCAAAATGGAACGGTAAATCTGATCGCTATGGAACCAGTGATTTGTTCCTCCCCCCATCGCAATCATTGATTTGCCTTTGGTAAGCGCAGCATTTTCGGCAAATTCTCTGGCAACCTGAATAACATGTTCCTTTTTTACACCGGTAATGCTTTCCTGCCAGGCCGGTGTATAAGGCTTTTCCGCATCATTATAATCAGCCGGATATTCACCGTTAAGTCCCCTGCCTACCCCGGTATGAGCCAGCATTAAGTCAAAAACCGTCGTTACCACTAATTCTGTTCCTGATTTGTCTTTTAAGTATTTTACAGGAACAGCCCGTTCAATTTTCCCTCCTTCTTTTTTAGCGAAATAAGGGAATTCCACCATCGCCACATCATCTTTTTGCTTAAGAAAACTCAGCATAGGGTTTATTTGTGTTCCATCATCTGTCATTAAATCTAAATTCCACTGACTGCTGCCATCCCATCTAAACCCTTGGCTGCCATTAGGGATGGCAATGCCATTTGAATTTTCATCCCATACAATTGTTTTCCACTCACCTAAATGATGCTGGTCAGAGAAATCGGAAGCCCTAAGAAAGCGGTCTGAACGGAATATACCATTCTTCTTATCTAATAGGACAAGGTACGGCAAATCGGTATATTGTTTAACATAATCGACAAAGTAAGGCGTTTCCTTATCTACATAAAATTCTTTTAGAATAACATGCGTCATCGCCATTGCAAGCGCCCCATCTGTTCCTGCCTTTGCCGGAAGCCACATATCAGCAAATTTCTCATATTCCGCATAATCAGGACTGACACCGACCACCTTTGTTCCGTTGTACCTTGACTCAACCATAAAATGTGCATCAGGAGTTCTTGTTTGGGGAATATTGGTACCCCATATAATAAAATACTTGGAGTTATACCAATCGCCGCTTTCAGGCACATCCGTTTGGTCACCCCAAACCTGCGGTGATGCTGGCGGCAGGTCAGCATACCAATCGTAAAAGCTTAAAATAGTACCCCCTATTAAAGATAAAAATCTGGTTCCTCCTGAATAACTAACCATTGACATAGCCGGGATCGGGCTAAAACCGGCAATACGATCCGGTCCGTACTTTTTAATGGTATATATGGAAGCCGCCGCAACCATCTGACAAATATCTTTCCATGTACCGCGGACAAAGCCGCCTTTACCCCTCGCCTTTACATATCGTTCACGCTTTTTCGGGTCAGATACTATATTCTCCCAAGCCTGCACTGGGTTGTCCGTTTTCTTCAGTTCATCCTGCCAAAGCGCATAAAGGTCTCCGCGAACATATGGATGCTTCACCCGGGTAGGACTGTATGTATACCAAGAAAAGCTCGCCCCGCGCGGGCAGCCTCGTGGTTCATACTCAGGAAAGTCATCCCCTGTTGAGGGATAATCGGTTTGCTGTGTCTCCCAAGTGATAATGCCGTCCTTCACATGAATTTTCCAGCTGCATGAACCCGTACAGTTAACCCCGTGAGTTGAACGGACCACTTTATCATGTGCCCAGTGGTTTCGATAGACGGATTCCCAATCCCTTGGACGAGGGTTTTCCTCTGTCCAGCCATCGTTAATTCGCTCACCACGGACTAAATGCCGAAGTGAGTGAAGCAGATTATTTTTTTTCTTCTCCATCTTATGCTTCACGCCCTTTTAGGAAATCTCGCAATGGATTATAATCTTCTCCCATTAAACGAAATGAGTTTTCTCCAGCTTGAAGGTCATTTTTGAAGACATTCCAATTAGCTGCATTTGCAGCTGCTAAAATAAGACGCTGCAATGTATTCATATCATCAATTTTATAGATTTGCTCAATTAGCTCACCAGATACAGTTCCAAACCTCATTCTTAATACAGCAATTAAATCTTCCCGGTCCTCCACCAGTGTGGTATCCGATTCAAACGAAAACAAGCATGCCATCTCCTTCTATAATTTAATCATTTTATAATAGTCTGATATTAAACGTGTCTTACATTTCTCTGCTGCTTCTTCGAAAAAAAGAGTTACCTCTTCATCTGGATTGTTTGCCTGCTCAAAGTTTATATGAGTGGAAATAGACTGCGAAAAATCTGCCGCAAATCTTAAGGTAACTACAAAGCCAGATTCTTCCTTTATAACAGTTGCTTGAACATCATGAGGATGTAAGTTCAGCATAGAAAAAATATCAACCAACCTTTTATACAGTGCAGGAAGCGCAAACCTTAATAATTTTTCCTCTAATTCATCCTTTTTACTCATTTTATCTCACCTGCCACAAATCCCTTAATTTACCTTTTTTAACATTCGTTATTTGCTAGAAGTTTATTCATTTCATCATCATTATGAATCTCATCAATGATTACGAGACAATCCAATAACGTTAACATTCGTTCGTCAACAGTTTGTGTTTCCAGCTCTCGTTTCATTGTCTGTACAATCCGCCGCATAAGATCATGATCACGTGTCAATTGGGCAACAAGATGTTCTACTTTAGGGTTTATGGCAGCCATTTCCTTATATAACCCTTCCTCCTCTGCCTCCGCATGCTTAAGGGTTCTTGATTCCCAATGCTCAATGGTAATCTCCGCAACCTGTATTGCCTTTTTCTCTTCTCCATTTCTAAGACATTTTTGCAAAAGATCTCTTAATTCCTTCGCCTCATTCAATGCTGCTTCATGAATCGAAGTATGGGCATCCTTTTTCTTTAAACTCGGGCCTGACATACGCCTCCTCCTTTTTCTGCTCACCTAGTGAACTTATATACTAAAATTGGTATTCTTATCCATAAGACTTACCCTTAAATAAGTGATATAAACTACTTAATCTATTTTTCTGGCTAAAATATGTCTAAAAATAAAAAAGACTGCCTACTACGGACAGCCTTTTACTTCATATGTTCACAATTTATCCATATCAATTTCAATAAAACTTCTTTATCTTATTAGTAGGAGGGGACTCATTTATGAAAAAGATTTATCTAATTTGCGGTCTGGCGATATTTCTTGGAATTGCTTCTGGCATATCATTCTTTCTAATACGAGATGCCAATGCGGCAATACCATCCAATGTAACCTTAATCAACCAAAACAGAGAATCATATACATTTGGCAAAGATAAAACGAAATTAAAGCTGATTGAATTTATTTATACACACTGTCCAGACGTTTGTCCGACAACTACACAAAAGATGGTTAGTTTGAAAAAGGATTTGGAGCAAAAAGGCGTGTTTGGAAGGAAAATAGAGTTTATTACCATTACAATCGACCCTTATCGGGACACCCCTGAAGTATTATCTCGTTATATGAAAGGGTTTGGAATTGAAAATGGAAATCAGTGGGTGTTTTTGACTGGAGAAAAAGAAAATATTAGGGCTGAGCAAAAGAAAATAAAACAAATTACTGATGCCCTTCAATTTCAATATAAAGATCCTGGTAATGGACAATTTGTTCATACCACTTTTACTTATTTAGTAGATGAAAACAATAAATTTGTTGCAAAGTTTCCAATGGGTAAAGATTTTAATCAACAAGAAGTATATGACCAAATTATGAATAAAATCGAGTAAATAAAAAAAGCGGTTAGTCTCGAAGATTAATCGCTTTTTATATCTAATCTCCTATTAATTCACGGAAGAAGGATATTTTCTAAGTTGCTGTAAAGATATAAGGTAATTAGATTTTGGTTTAGTCAAACTCGCTTTAATCCCTGCTTTTTTTAATTTGTTCACGAGTTCAGTCAGCTGTTTTTTTGCCACACTCTCACCTTCTTTAAATCCTGCTTAGATTAATTTTACAATAAAATTATGAATAAAGTATGAAAACAAGGAAAATTTTTTTGAAAATTTTTCTTCTTAGTCTCATTTTGAAATATTCGCCCTTCTACTCTATTAATGGTATAATGGGTAGCAATATGTTTTTTGGAGGATGTAATAAATGATTACCGTTAGTAATGTTGGTTTACGATATGGAGACCGCAAGCTTTTTGAAGATGTAAATATTAAATTTACCCCTGGGAATTGCTATGGTCTAATTGGCGCAAATGGCGCTGGAAAGTCTACGTTTTTAAAAATATTATCCGGCGAAATTGAAGCGCAAACCGGAACGGTCCAGCTCGGCCCGAATGAACGGATGGCTGTGTTAAAACAGAACCATTTTGAATACGAGGATTTTGAAGTATTAAAGACTGTCATCATGGGTCATACGAGACTGTATCAGGTAATGCAAGAAAAAGATGCCATTTATATGAAGGAAGATTTCACCGATGAGGATGGCATGAAAGCCGCAGAACTAGAAGGTGAATTTGCAGAGTTAAACGGCTGGGAAGCTGAATCGGAAGCTGCCATCCTGCTAAAAGGTCTTGGAATCGAGGAAGAACTTCATTATAAAAAGATGGCAGAATTAACAGGTGCTGAGAAGGTAAAGGTATTACTTGCCCAAGCACTGTTTGGCAGACCTGATGTTCTGCTGCTTGACGAGCCGACAAACCACCTGGACATTAAAGCTATCCAATGGCTTGAAGAGTTCCTTATTAACTTCGAAAATACGGTAATTGTTGTTTCCCATGACCGTCATTTTCTTAATAAGGTTTGTACTCATATTGCTGACTTGGATTTTGGGAAAATTCAAATCTATGTTGGAAACTACGATTTCTGGTATGAATCAAGTCAATTGGCCTTAAAGCTGACCCAAGATGCAAACAAGAAGAAAGAAGAAAAAATTAAAGAACTACAAAACTTTATTGCCAGATTTAGTGCCAATGCCTCGAAATCAAAGCAGGCAACCTCAAGGAAAAAATTATTGGATAAAATTACGCTTGATGATATCAGACCATCGTCACGCCGTTATCCTTATGTAGGTTTTACACCAGAGCGTGAAATCGGAAATGATTTATTAAGAGTGGAAGGTTTGTCAAAAACTATTGATGGCGTTAAGGTTCTTGATAATATCAGCTTTTTTATGAATAAAGGTGATAAAATTGCCCTTGTTGGAACAAATGAACTCGCAAAAACTACCCTATTTAAAATATTAATGGGTGAAATGGAACCGGATAGCGGCAGTTATAAGTGGGGAATTACTACTTCCCAAGCTTATTTTCCAAAGGATAACTCCGAATATTTTGAAGGCAGCGATTTTAATCTTGTTGACTGGCTGCGTCAATTTTCACCTAATGACCAAAGCGAAAGCTTTTTGCGCGGATTTTTAGGGCGAATGCTATTTTCCGGTGAAGAAGTATTAAAGAAGGCCAGCGTCCTTTCCGGAGGAGAAAAAGTTCGCTGCATGCTGTCCAAAATGATGCTAAGCGGGGCGAATGTACTGCTATTAGATGAGCCGACAAACCATTTAGATCTTGAGTCAATTACAGCCCTAAATAACGGTTTGATTAACTTTAAAGGATCTATGTTGTTTGCCTCCCATGACCATCAATTTATTCAAACGATTGCTAACCGCATTCTTGAACTTACACCAAATGGTCTAATTGACAAGCAAATGACCTATGATGAATATTTAGAAAATGCTGAGATTCAAAAACAAGTAGCAGAAATGTATAAATAGAATGCCGCGGGGCACCACAAATTTCTTGGTGCCCTTTTTTTATATTTTGCTTTAATAGCTTTTCTTTTTTCTTCTAGAAGAGGGTTCTTCTCTTGTTCCTGTTTCTAAATTTGTCGTCCCTTGACCTTCTACCTGAGGTGAGCCAAGGCCAATCGTAGATGGATCTGCTTTTCGCTTGCTTCGTTTACCCAATTGAAACACCTCCCTTTCTATCTTTTGAAAGGAATGTACTCATTATACCTGTATATTTCCGTAAAACTTAGGCATGATAATGGTCAGAGGAGGTGTTTTGTATGGCAAAGATTGGAGTAGAACAATCGCTTACAAATGTGTCGCAGGCTTTACGTGAAAAGGGTTATGAAGTGGTGGAAATAAAACAGGAATCAGATGCACGAAATGTTGATTGCTGTGTTGTAACTGGTCTTGATTCCAATGTTATGGGAATGCATGATACCGTTACAAAAGCTCCGGTTATTGACGCTAACGGAATGTCTGCAGATGAAGTTTGCCGGGAAGTAGAAAGCAGACTTCAATAATATTTTTCAAAGACTAAAGGGCTTCTTTAGTCTTTTTTATTATCTTTTTTAGCCTTAATATTTATTTTCGGCCCTCTTTCTTTTTCATCCTCTGATTCATCATTCATTTTCTCTTTCTCTACTTTAGGCTCGCTTTCTTCTTCTTCGAGCTTTGGTGCAAATTCTCCTCCATACGTAGCGCCAATATTTAATTTTCCCTTTAGCTCCTTTATTCCAAGTTGGCCAAAATTATTATTAAGTTCATATTTATCTAAAATAATTTTTTCAATATTTATTTTCTCGATAATGATTGGAGGCTCATTTGTTTTATGGGTCTTTTCGGGCTGGGTTTGATTTTGAAGAGCGTGAAGAGCTGTTTTGAGTTCCTTAATATTTAATTCTAAAATGGACAGTTTTTTTCGTAATTCCTTTTCCTGTTCATTTTTGCGAAATAGGATGAAAAAATTTTTTATAGACATATCCTTCAAAACGCTCCTCTTTTTATTCCCTTATTTCATGTATATGGGAAAAACTTGTGAAACATGTACAAAAGGACTTTAATATCGACTTATTCAATTGGAATAATTTCGCCTTTTTCATGTATCCTTGGGTATCTGACAATCAAAACCCCATTCCAAAATTTCGCATTTATTTCATTTGGCGTGATGGAATCGGGCAAAGTAACCTGACGCTGAAATTCCCCATAAAACCTTTCAGTATAAGTAATCTTTAAATGAGGATGGAGGGGGAGCACCTTGCCTTTTACGGTCAAAATATTGTTGTTTAATCCTAGTTCTACATTTTCTTTCAAAACTCCAGGCAGTTCAATGATCACGATGACCTCTTCTTCCCCTTCTAATATATCAATTGTAGGGAACGTCCGTGAGGGGCTCTCTTCCCGGGAAGTTTGTTGATTTGTCCCGGGAAACGGACCTTTCATCTGTTGTTCATTCATGAATTGCTTGGCAAACTCTTGATCAAAAATGTTCCCCCAGAAATCGCCTCCCTGCATACTTTTAGCGACATCCATCCATTGCTTTAATTTCTCCATATCCATCCAGCTCCCCCTCCTTTTAACCATTCTTGAACAATTATGCTCCTATTGTCTATTACTACATCATACTTATGTATTTGATAATTTAAGCCAACTTTTACGCTTACATCTCATAAACGGCTAATCCCTGCATATATTTAAACCAACTGTAAGGAGGAGATGACATGCCCACTCCGGCTCCATATATTAATATAAATATATTTATGATTAAAATTAATTCCTTCGAAAATGCTTCGGCGGTTAATATTGGACAAAATCTACTCGCTGAGTGGCATAATTCCGATAAAAAAAATCAGGGCTACGGCCAAAACTTTGGCGATCATAGCGATTTCTTTGCAACCAGAAGTTTTGTCGATGACCGAGATCAGATCGACTCACCCTCTTCTTTTGAATCAACATCTCCAGCTATTAAAACGAATCTTGATGTAGATTAATTTTTAATTTTGCTTACAAAAAAATAGGCAAGTGAGAAGGATTGTCCTTTTCCCTTGCCTATTTTAATCATCTAATATTTTTTTGGAAATTTCTTTACAGTACCGAACAGGAAAGCAGCAAAGGCCGCCAGCAAAAGTCCATAAAATACATAGCTTTCATTACCTTTATATTCTTTTTCTTTAACTTTCACTTCTGGGATTTTTTCCGGGACAATGGCTGGCTTTGGTTCTAACTGCTTTAATTCCACCATTTGCAGCACATAACCTTTATGGTTTTTTATAGATAGAACTCCATCATCGCTAATTTCCTTGGTTGTTCCTTGAACATCTTCTGTTACAAAAATATCTTTGTCAGGAAAAAATTCTTTTTCTCCTTGTTTAAATATTTCTCCTTGTTTAATCATCCCATGCTTAAAAGATTGAAATCCGTAGTCAAATAATAATGCTGTATCGTCATATTTATCACGTTTCAGGTCGGACCTTAAGACCACGGCTGTTAACTTGATTTTCCCGTTATCAGCCGTGGTAGACAATGTTTGTTTAGATTCTGTTGTATACCCCGTTTTCCCCCCGGTTATGCCAGCAAATGGGTACTCGCCTAAAAGCATCTTATGATGAGAAAGAATATTTGTCTCCCATGATTTCCCTTTCCAATGCAGTTTTTTTGTTCCAAAAATCTCCATAAACAAAGGATTTTTGATCGCATAATTAGTAATTAATGCCATATCCTGAGCTGTTGTATAATGGTTTTTATCAAATAAGCCGCTTGGATTTGTGAAATGGGTATGCTGGATACCAATCGTTGTTTTTAAATAATCATTTATATGTTTGGAAAATTGTTCTACGCTGCCATCTACTTGTTCTGCAACTGCAACGGCGGCATCATTTCCGGAGTTAATCAGCATTCCTTGAACCAGCTTTTTTAAAGGAACCTTCTCTCCTTCAACCAAATAAACTCTTGTCCCATCTTGTCTAACGGCATAGGCACTGATAGTTGCAATACTGTCCAAGTTACCTTTCTCAATAGCATAAATGGCTGTGGCTATTTTTGTTAAACTCGCCGGATACATCTTTTTATCCGCATTTTTATTGTAAAGAACTGCATTTGTTTCTGAATCCAAAAGCACAGCTGCTTCGCTTTTTAAGGCCAATTTCGGTTCTATTTTGGCATAAACTGTTATTTGGCTTGAAAAAATTAGAACAATAAGAGAAATAATAAATAAAATCCTGCTCAAAACCAACACCCTTATATTAGTACTATTATCCTAATCTAGTTTAACAGATTGCTGCCAGAAAAAAAGAGATTTTCCATAAAAAGTTATAAAAAAGCGGTAAGGAGCTTCCTTACCGTTTTTTTTTATTAGATTTTTTTTCTTGAAATCAACAGTGATATTTGCGCCATAATAAATGGCAACGATGATTTCTTTCTATAAGCTAAATATTTTGCTTCCCAAATATTGGTATATTTTTCTTTAAAATATTTTAATCCCTGAAAATGGTAAATTACATGACCATGTAAAAAAATTTGGGCAGCAATTTTTTCGCTTAAAAAGGAAAATTTCGATAAGCCTACATTTGCTAATGGGGCCATGCCCATATTGAAACGCTCATATCCCTGCTTCTCCGCCCAATCAATTAAAGAAAGAAAAAGATAATCAACGGTACCTGCAGGAGCATCATGTTTAAAGCGCATTAAATCTACTGAAATGGTTTGTTCATCATAAACATACATCATGCTGACAAAGCCGAGAATTTGGGAATCTTTATTTCTAACAATGGCAATTGGTGCTTTATTTAAATAATTTTCATCAAAATAGCCAAGCGAGAACCCCTTCTCTTTTCTTCCTTGAAGCCAATCAACGGAAATTTCATTTAATTCTTGCAATAATTCGTCTGTAAATGGAGGTTCCAGTAATTCAAAAACATACTTTTCGCGGCTGAATCTATTTTGAATTACCCGTAATCCTTTCATTTTGATCCCTGAAAGAGAGAAGGTCTTTAAATCGACGAAAGCTTCTTCTCCCAGCTTAAAGAATGCGAAACCATGATTATGCAAAAGCGGCAACATTTCTTCACTAATTTGATAAAATACTGGAGTATAACCATATAAATCGGCAATTTCCTGAAATTCGGCAATTGCATTTGAAACCTCGCTTTTTTCTCCAATAGGTTCTCCAAGAATAACTAATTTATCGGCATATGGTTGAAAAGCAATTAATATATCTCTTTTTCTATTCCAAAAAATGTATTTATCATGCAATAAAATTAAATGGGATAAGACCTTTCCTTTATATTTACGAAAATGGTTGAGTATTTCTGCTTCCTGATAGATTGATTCCTCAAATTTCCACCTTTTAGGAAGACTAAATAAATAGCCAGCAGACAGAATCATAAAGGCAATGATCAGTCCTATTAAGGCACTCGTAAATAAATCATGAGGATCCACAATCACATAGGGCAATAATTTTTCCGGCATAGCGACTTTAGCGCTTGGCAAATTAAGATAGCCAATAATCAGGTACATCGATGTAATGACTAGAATAACCATTATATCAAAAATCGTTTTTCCCCATGTAAGCACATAGCTTTCTCGATAAAACTGACCCTTTGACATTCTTAATATGAGGGCTACAATTATTAAAAAAATCGCCTCTTCATAATCAATGCCCTTAAATATCGAGAATAAAGCCGCTAAAATTAATGCAAACATTGTTAAGTCATAAGCCCGTTTCACACTATACTCAATTCCGCGTGATAACCCTAACAATAAAAAACCTGCTGCTACGGAAAGCTGGTGGGACACGTTAATAATTGGTAATGCCAAGAGCTCCTGCGCGACTCTAAGCCTTGACATAATACCCGGGACACTTGCTGATAACAGTAGAATAAGCCCCGATAAAAAAACGAGCAAGGTCAAGACACTATGGCTTAACCCTTGAAGAATTAACATCGGTAAATCATTCCACGATTTATTCCACTTTTCCCAATACAGCTTGACGAAGAATACCAAACTAACTAAAAATGGGATAAAATAATACCCAATCCGGTACAGAAGGAGTAAAACCAAAACCTTTTCCTCCGGAATATGCAAATCCTGCATGCCCCAAATAAAAACGAGATCAAATGAACCAAGTCCACCAGGAATCATACTAATAATTCCTGCACAAGCCGAAACAATATAAACGGGAAATAACTTTTCAAACGAAATATCAATTCCTAAGATTTTGCTTAGAATATAAATAGCGATAAACACGGCAAACCATTCGACAATTGAAACAACAATCAGCTTTATCCCTGCACTTTTCGAAAGAAGCGGCTGGTTTTTCTTTTTTGCGTTGATCAAATGAATGATAATAAAAACAGGGAGATATAGACCTACACCTAACACGGCAAAATATAACCATTTAACATCAATAAACAAGGGGAAATTCCGATAACGGATGGTCACGATCCAAGCTAATACAGAGATGCCAGTTAAGTAAAAAAGGGATACGGAAGCAATAATGCTTAATAGTCTTCGTTTATCATTCTCAAGCTTGTGAAAAAAATATGTCCTTAACATGGCTCCAATTAAGCCGCCAAAGCCAATTAAGTTAGAAAACGAGTTAGCGATGAAAGACTGCTCTAATAGTTCCCTTTTCGGGACTTTAATCCCTAGGACTCGTACTAAGATCACATCATAAAAAATCATTGGCAAAACCGCCGCGAATGTAACTATTAGAATGAATAATATGACCCAGGCGTTTAATTGATTCAATTCATTTTTAAGTAATTCCCCATTTAAATCACTGGTAAATTTCCTTATTTCACTAATAGCGAAAATCAATAAAAACAATGGGAAAATAAATTTGATTCCTTTAATGATCTTTTCTTTTTTAATCCCCAACAAGAAAACCACCTATTTTTTATTCCTGTTTTTACTATAAACGTTTCGACATGAAAAACAAAGAAATAATACCTATATTTATTATTTTTGACAGCTTTTCCTCTGTTCAATCATAAGCTATTTTCCCTATAAAAATAGAAATTGAAAAAAGTAGACAAGTTTTCTGCCCTCTACTGCATAAGAATAGATGAGGACAAATTGTAGAGGAGGGTTTGATTTGAAGTTTCTAGTTTTTAAGAAGGAAACTTTCATCTTTTTTTTAGCTGTAGGGATTATGTTAGCCGCTATATCCACATGGTTTGTGCTAAAAGCCGGCGATACGGCTGTGTTTAATCAACAATCAGAAGATAATATTCGTGAAATTCATATGGTGACGGCTGAGTTTAAGACCACAATGAAAAATGGAAAACAATTAGAAGCCTATAGATGGGACCCAGGAACAATCTTTTTAGAAAAGGGCGAGAAGGTTAACCTATTTATTAGTGGAATAAACGGTGAAAAGCACCCTTTTTATATTGAAGGGACCGAAATAAAAGGTGAAGTGAAAAAAGGCGAAGAGACAATAGTCCCGCTCCAGTTTAATAAGGAAGGAACCTATCGGTTAATTTGCGAGGTCCATTCCAGTAGAGACCACAATGGTCCGATGATTGCTTATATTATTGTCGATTAGAACAGAAGATTGATTTCTTCTGTTTTTTTGTGTTCTTATATTATAACAATTTCTCATTTGAAAATATTTTATAATACAGAACAAACTCCATCAGATAATACAGTTCATAAAACGTTCAAATTCCTCCTTTAAAAACCTCAATATCGGCAGGATTCACAATATCTTAACATTTCCAACCAATTTCATTAAAGTTAACTGTTATACTTAATACATAGAGAAAACACTCCATCTGTTATACAATTTTATAATATTATGAGGTGATTAATATGGAACAATGGAAAGGATTCAAAGAAGGACTTTGGACAAAGGAAGTAAACGTTCGCGACTTTATCTTAAAAAATTTTATACCGTATGAAGGTGATGACTCATTTTTAACCAGCGCTTCAAAAGCAACACAAAAATTATGGGATCAAGTATTGGAACTTTCTAGGTTAGAACGGGAAAAAGGCGGTGTCTTGGAAATGGACACCGAAACAGTTTCTACTATCACCTCTCACGGTCCGGGTTACTTGGATGAGGATCTTGAAAAGATTATCGGTGTCCAAACAGATAAGCCATTTAATCGCTCATTACAACCTTTCGGCGGAATTCGAATGGCAAAGCAATCGTGTGAAGCTTATGGATATGAGTTAAACCCAGAAATTGAAAGAATTTTTACAGATTACCGAAAAACTCATAACCAGGGTGTTTTTGATGCCTATACAAATGAAATGCTACTAGCTCGTAAAGCAGGGATTATCACTGGCCTTCCAGATGCTTATGGCCGCGGACGTATCATTGGGGATTACCGCCGTGTAGCTCTATACGGTGTAGATTTCTTAATAGCAGAAAAACAAAAGGATTTTATTCTGACCAGCAAGGTAATGACAGAAGATACAATCCGGCTGCGTGAAGAGCTGTCTGAACAATACCGTGCCTTAAAGGAATTAAAAGAACTCGCCAATGGCTATGGATACGATATT
This sequence comes from Neobacillus kokaensis, assembly GCF_014656545.1. Taxonomy (GTDB): domain Bacteria; phylum Bacillota; class Bacilli; order Bacillales; family Cytobacillaceae; genus Neobacillus; species Neobacillus kokaensis. The sequence goes on along the minus strand of NZ_BNDS01000006.1, from coordinate 212,671 downwards.
TCCGGACCGGCTAACAATTCTCAAGAGGCCTTCCAATGGCTATATTTCGGATATTTAGCCGCCATTAAAGAACAAAACGGTGCCGCCATGAGCCTTGGCCGTGTGTCTACGTTCCTAGATATTTATATTGAAAGAGACCTGCAAAACAGCACAATAACGGAGGAAGAGGCACAAGAATTAGTCGATCATTTTGTAATGAAGCTCCGTCTCGTCAAATTTGCCCGGACCCCTGATTATAACGAACTATTCAGCGGTGATCCGACATGGGTGACAGAATCAATAGGCGGGATGGCCATTGACGGACGTCCACTTGTGACAAAAAACTCATTTAGGTTCCTTCACACTCTTGATAACCTTGGTCCAGCACCAGAACCTAACTTAACTGTATTGTGGTCCACAATGCTTCCTGAGAATTTTAAGAGGTTTTGTGCCAAAATGTCCATCAAATCAAGCTCAATTCAATATGAAAATGACGATATTATGAGGCTTGAATATGGCGATGATTATGGAATTGCGTGCTGTGTATCGGCAATGGAAATCGGCAAACAAATGCAATTCTTCGGTGCCCGTGCTAATCTAGCAAAAGCACTTCTCTATGCCATTAACGGCGGCATTGATGAAAAATTAAATATTCAAGTAGGACCAGAATACCGTCCAATTACTGGTCATACACTCGAATACGAAGATGTCATGAAGAAATTCGATCAAATGATGGATTGGCTTGCCGAACTTTATATAAATACATTAAATATAATTCATTATATGCATGATAAATATAGCTTCGAACGAATTGAAATGGCCTTACATGATACTCAAATCTTACGGACTATGGCAACAGGAATTGCTGGTTTAAGTGTTGTTGCTGATTCTCTTAGTGCAATCAAATACGCAGAAGTAAAGGTTATTCGTGACGAGAACGGTCTTGCAGTCGACTTTGAAACTAACGGAGATTTCCCTAAGTATGGCAACAATGACGACCGAGTGGACAGCATCGCAGTTGAAATCGTGGAAAACTTTATGAAAAAATTACGCAAACACGTGACTTATCGGAACTCCGTTCATACATTATCTGTTTTAACAATTACTTCAAATGTTGTTTATGGTAAGAAAACGGGGAATACACCTGATGGACGCCGTTTGGGAGAACCTTTTGCACCTGGAGCTAATCCAATGCATGGTCGCGACACAAAAGGAACACTTGCCTCGCTATCTACTGTTGCTAAACTCCCATACAGTTATGCAATGGATGGGATATCAAATACTTTCTCAATTGTTCCGAAAGCTTTAGGAAAAGAAGAAGAAAGTCAGGTAAGTAATTTAGTCTCAATACTAGATGGTTATTCTATTAAATCTGGACATCATTTAAATGTAAACGTCTTTAACCGCGAAACATTGTTAGATGCAATGGAGCATCCTGAGTTGTACCCGCAATTAACCATTCGTGTTTCTGGATATGCTGTTAATTTCATCAAACTTACAAAAGAACAACAACTTGATGTTATTAACCGAACTTTCCACGAATCATTATAACAATCAACAGTTCTATTAGATTACTCTTTGGCTTAAACAGATAGGAGGAAAAAAATCATGATCGGAAATATTCATTCGATTGAGACATTAGGAACAGTCGACGGACCTGGAATTCGTTATGTTATTTTTACTCAAGGGTGCTTGCTGCGCTGTCAATTTTGCCACAATGCCGATACTTGGGAAATCGGTTCAGGCAAACAAATGACTGTTTCCGAAATCATGAATGATTTGGAATCCTATCTCCCATTTATCCAAGCATCAGGAGGCGGGATTACAGTTAGCGGCGGCGAGCCTCTGCTGCAAATCCCCTTCTTAATCGAATTATTTAAACAATGCAAACTGAAAGAGATTCATACAACTATTGACTCTTCCGGAGGCTGCTTTACCCATTCTAAACTTTTTATCCAGCAGCTTGAAGAACTTTTAAAATATACCGACTTAATATTGCTTGATTTGAAGCATATTAACCGCAAAAAGCATATTAAACTTACTGGAATGCCAAATGACCATATTTTAGAATTCGCTAAATTCTTATCAGATCAAAAAGTACCTGTTTGGGTTCGCCATGTCCTCGTTCCCACGGTTACCGATGACCCAGTTGACTTGCTAGAATTAGGAGCATTCATCCGAACGCTTCAAAATGTCCAAAAAATCGAGATTCTTCCATATCACAAACTGGGTGTTTATAAATGGGAGGCATTGGGTCATGATTATCCATTAAAACATGTTACCCCCCCATCAGAGGAACAGGTTAAATACGCACAGCATATGCTAACAAAACAATGATAATATACTGTCGGACACTAATTTTCCATTAAATTAGTGTCTTTTTTAAATTGATTATTTGGTTATTCTCCTATATACTCTTATCATTGGCTTATTTGATAGTCTTGCTGCGAGGTGAAATTTTTGTTCCAACTACTTATCGACCACTCAGATATTAATACCATAAACGCTTTATACGTTAGTATTTACTTCGGACTGGTCCTGAAATATCTTTGGATATGGGGTGTTGAGTATACTTTAAATGGCTCTTCTTCCTATGTCAAAAACACAAAAATTATTCACCCGTTTTTTCTAACTAAGAAAAGAAACGGTTTATATGTAAGTATTTTCCTAACCCGAGTTGTTAAATATATTCGAAGAAAAGATTGCCCTCAGGATGAATCTGAGGAGCCTATTTCCCTCCTTCCTGCATTCACAATTTAATCATAATTTTTAGGAGGAAATATGAAAACAAAAAAATCTTCAATTTTTACAGTCATTCTATTACTAGCAACAAGCGTACTATTATCTGCTTGTTCTTCACAGTCACAAAACGAAAATAATACAGGGTTCTTCCATCATTATTTCGTTGAGCCTTTTTCGACTATTATTAATACTATTGCCGATTTATTTAATGGAAACTATGGGCTTGCGATTATCATTGTTACACTTATTATCAGATTGGCACTAATGCCATTAATGCTAAAGCAATATAAAAAACAAATGGACATGAAAGAAAAAATGGACATTTTGAAACCGGAAATGGATGCCATTCAAAAGAAAATGAAGGCTGAAAAAGATCCTAAGAAGAAACAAGAACTGCAAGCTGAAATGATGGGACTTTATCAAAAACATGGCGTTAATCCACTTAATATGGGTTGTCTGCCGATTCTTATTCAGATGCCAATTTTAACTGCTTTCTATTATGCCATTCGCAGTTCAAAAGAAATTGCCACACATAAATTTTTATGGTTCAGTTTAGGACATCCAGATATTATTATTACCATAATTGCTGGATTGGTTTACTACTTCCAATTTAAAGTGTCACAATCAAGTATGCCAAAGCAGCAGCAAGATCAAATGAAATTCATGGGACTGCTTTCCCCTCTGATGATTGTAATGTTTTCCTTTAGTGCTCCTGCAGCACTGCCGCTTTATTGGGTAGTCGGGGGAACATTCTTAACTATTCAAACAATTATCAGCCATAAGCTTTATCGAAATAAACAGCCAATCGTTCAGGCTAATCATAAATAAGTGATAAAGAAGCATCGTTGCCGGTGCTTCTTTTTTATAGATCCAAGCTATTTCCAATAATCAAGCCGCAGAATAATATGCCCAATCCTAATGCTAGGCTCAATACTACATATACGTAAAATGACGCATCTTTACCTGCCATTTTTATCTGTTCAGATTCAAGCATAAATGTGGAAAAAGTTGTAAAAGCCCCCATGAAGCCTACGCCTGCAAGTGTATAAATATGGCCGTGGAGCTCTAAACCAACTATTAACCCCAATAAAAATGCCCCTAATAAATTTACAACAAATGTTCCATAAGGAAACCCGGATGTTCCTTTCAACAGTCTGCTTAATCCAAACCGGCAAATTGCCCCGAAAAAACCGCCGATTGAAACAAATAGAATCTCTGTCATAGTTATAAATCCACCTATCTTGATTCGCCCAATTTTAGACCGATTCTTACGAAAAAAAGTCCTCCAAAAAGGCTGATTAATATGTATAAAAGTGCAAATAAATAATCCCCTTCTTGCATTAACCTGATTGTTTCCAAGCAAAAAGTTGAAAATGTTGTATAAGACCCGATCACCCCAGTTGTTAGTGCCGTCAAAACTTGCGGAGGGATTTTTTTTAGATTAACAAATTTTTTTGTAATCCATCCTAATAAAAATGCCCCCGACAAGTTCACTAATAATGTTCCATAAGGAAAGTTTGAACTTCCAAATTCCTCCGCTGTAGTGGATAGTATATAACGTATAATACTTCCGATCATGCCCCCGACACCTACAAAGAGATAAGTCATCCTAAAACACTCCAATTTTCCAAAATATACTTCATTTTACCATATCCTCGGGCTTTTCCATTTATTCTTTAGGATAGATTTTATTTTGCACGGTATGCTAAATATGTACAACTCAAATAAAGGGGTGCAAAAAAGATGAAAAAAGGATTGTTCATTACAACCCTAATTTTTAGTCTTTATTTAACAGGCTGTGCAAGAAATAATGTAAACGATGATGTTGCCTATCGTAATGCAAATGAACCAACAAGGGTGAATTACAATGCCCTGAATAATGGAGGGCAAGCCATTACCGGTATAGACGTACGGGATAATAGACAAGATTATAATGCAAAACGAAACAATGATTTACTTGATGTCAGAAATGATAATCATTCAAAAATGCGTGTTGCCGATGATGCAGCAAGAAAAGTGGCGAACCTGCCAGATGTTGACCGTGCAAACGTGATTGTGACTGAAAACAATGCATATGTGGCAGCAAAATTAGACCAGGCCTCACGAAATGGTTTGACATCAGATATTGAAAATCAAATTTCAAGGGCTGTAAAATCCGTGGATAGCGATATCGATCGTGTTTATGTATCAGTAAACCCTGATTTTTATGACCGCTTCAATAATTATGCCGGAGACATTCGGAAAGGACGACCATTATCAGGATTCTTTGATGAATTTACAGAGACTATCCGAAGAGTATTTCCAGATGCACGGTAGTTGTTAAATTAGAAAAAATGCCCGGCATTCATTAGCCGGGCATTTTTATTTTATACATCCTGAAAATATTCCTTGTAGAAACCGCCTACTTTTCCGGAATTATCAATAATGTAATAAAATTCTTCCGTTTCATTTTTTACATCATAAACATTTCCCACGGTAAGAACTTGGTCGACAATATATTTTTTTGCATCCGTATGAATACATTTTACCTTTTTTATCGTCTCCCGATCACGCCAAGTTAAATGAATCAATGCTGCCACCGTCCTTTAATTCTTTGTACCGATATAAGTATAATAAAAAGGACTATTATAGTGCAACAATTGAGTAAACTTCATTGGAGGTTTTATTAAAATCTAAGATGTTAGAAAAAAACTGACAAATTTGTGAAAAGGATGTTTTAGGGGTTCTCAAAACGGGAAATAAACATTACAATAATAAAAACTGAATATTCAATCCATTTTCCGAGGAGGGCATTCACACATTGAAAATTATGAGTAACGAGCAGTTGGTTGTTTCGTATCGGGATGCATTAAAGTCTGGAAAGGAAAAGGAATGGATAAAAATTTTAAAACAGGAAATTGAACGAAGAGGATTAAAACCAATTAAAAATCGTTAAACAAAAAAAACCGCTGAAATTATAAAGTTCAGCGGTTTTTATTATTTTATCCTTCAAGCAGCAGCTTTTCTGGATCTTCTAATAATTTCTTAATCATTACTAAGAAACTAACAGCTTCTTTACCGTCCACAATTCGATGATCATAAGAAAGTGCTAGATACATCATTGGACGGTTTTCTGTTTTTTCTTTATCAATCGCTACCGGCCGAAGCTGAATGGTATGCATGCCTAGTATACCAACCTGTGGACCATTTAAAATCGGCGTTGACAGCAAGCTGCCGAAAACTCCGCCATTTGTAATGGTAAATGTTCCGCCTTGTAAATCCTTTAATGACAACTTGTTGGATCTAGCTTTTTCGGCAAGCTGCATAATATCGCCTTCGATTTCAGCAAATGACTTGCGGTCGGCATCCCTGACAACAGGAACTACTAGTCCTTCATCCGTTGAAACCGCAACGCCAATATCATAAAATTTTTTAAGCAACAGCTGATCGCCTTGAATTTCCGCATTTAATAATGGGAACTTCTTTAACGCTGCTACGACAGCTTTTGTAAAGAACGACATAAATCCAAGCTTCACATCATGCTCCTCATAAAATTTATCTTTACGACGTTTTCTTAAGTCCATTATAGCAGTCATATCTATTTCATTAAAGGTTGTTAACATAGCAGTTGTCTGCTTTACTTCCAACAACCGCTTGGCAATCGTCTGTCGTCTTCGGGACATTCTTTCATAGACGATTGGTTTTGAAGTGTCCTCTACATTCCCCTGTCCTCCTGTTGGCACCATTTTCGGAGTTGATGCTGGTTTGCGCGAAACATTTGAATCAAATGAGGATACATCCTGTTTCCGAACCCTTCCTAATGGATCAGGAGTTGGCACCTCTTGCAAATTAATTCCTTTCTCCCTGGCCAATTTTCGTGCTGCAGGTGATGCTATTGGGCGTTGGGTCAGATCTTTCCCATGTTCTACTTGCTTTTCATCCGCAGGTTCATTCTTATTTGCAGCTGAAATTTCTGGTTTTACCGTTTCAACCTGTGTTTCTTGTGGTTTACTTTCCGCTGCAGAAGGTGTTCCTGCTCCCCCTTCACTCACAGTTGCTATGGTCTCACCAACTTTAACTGTATCTCCTTCACTGAATTTCTGTTCTGTTAGTGTTCCAGAATAATCAGAAATAACCTCAATATTAACCTTATCCGTCTCTAGTTCAAGTAAATAATCCCCTTTTTCTACATACTCACCAACATTTTTCAGCCATTTAGCGATCGTCCCTTCGGTAATCGACTCAGCTAATTCAGGTACTTTTATTTCAGCCATTTCTATTACCTCCTTCATCACTTCTAGATAATGCAGCGGATAATATTTTTGATTGAATTACTTTATGAACAGTCGGCTCTCCTTCGGATGGACTCGAACGCCGGCGGCGACCGATATATTGTACTTTAATATCATTTAAAGTAAGCTCATTAATCCGTGGTTCCACAAATGTCCATGCCCCCATGTTTTTTGGTTCCTCTTGAAGCCAGTAAACCTCTTTCGTATTAGGATACTTCGCAAAAAGTTGTTTTAACTTCTCAGTAGGAAATGGATAAATCTCCTCGAGCCTCATAACCTGTAGCCACTCAAAACCCTCTCCCCCTTTTACCTCTTCTGCAATGTCAATGGCAATTTTCCCCGTACATAGGACAAGTCGTTCAACTTGTGTATCATTTCTTGAAAATGAAAATTGCTCTAACACCGGTTCAAAGGTGCCGTTACTAAGTTCAGAACCATACGAAGCGACAAGGGGATTTCGCAACAAGCTTTTTGGGGACATGAGAACGAGCGGCTTTACCTCGTCCCTTGTCAATTGTGCCGCTTGACGCCGTAACAAATGGAAATACTGAGCGGCACTTGTTACATTTGCAACGGTCCAGTTCTTTTCAGCAGCGTTTTGTAAAAAGCGCTCCGGCCTTGCACTAGAATGTTCTGGTCCCTGTCCCTCATACCCATGAGGAAGCAGCATGACGAGCCCTGATTTTTGCCCCCATTTGGCTCTGCCTGCAGCAATAAACTGATCAAACATGACCTGTGCAGCATTTGCAAAATCTCCAAACTGCGCTTCCCATATCACTAATGTCTCTGGTGAAAACACATTATAGCCATACTCAAAACCAACAACAGCCGCCTCGGTTAAAGGACTATTATAAATTGCGAATGATGCTGTTACTGATGATAAATTGTGCAGGGGCAGGAAGGTTTCACCTGTTTGTTCATCATGCAATACAAGATTTCGGTGTGCGAAGGTTCCGCGCTCTGTGTCTTGCCCTGTAAAGCGAATCGGTGTACCATCTGCTAAGATTGTAGCAAACGCCAAGGTTTCTGCTAGTGCCCAATCGACCTTACCGTTTTCGTCAAATGCAGTTGTTCGTCTTTTTAAAATTTTTTCAAGCTTGTTAAATACATGAAATTTTTCCGGCCATTGAAGTAACTCTTCATTCATCCTTTTTAATGTATCCATCGATACGCCCGTCTCAAGCTTCATCGTGATTCTATCAAAGTCAGGCGGGTCTGGAAGGAGGAATTCTTCATCTTTATTCACCGAAACCTTCTGCTTTGCATCTTGCAGCTTTTGAAAAATAACCTTTTCTAATTCGCCAATTTCTTGTTCATTGGCAATACCTTCTGTCAACAACTTATCTTTATAAAGATCTTTGACAGTTGGATGTTTATGCACAAGCAGATACATCTTAGGGTTCGTAGCCATAGGTTCATCCATCTCGTTATGGCCAAACCGGCGATACCCAATTAAATCAATTAGGATATCCTTTTGAAAGACCGTCCGGTATTCTGCAGCGATTAATGCTGCTTGTATACAGCTTTCAGGGTCATCAGCATTTACATGAATGATAGGAATTTCAAATCCTTTCGCTAAGTCACTGGAATAGCGGGTCGAACGGGAATCATATGATTCAGTGGTAAAACCTATCATATTATTTGCTATTATGTGGATAGTTCCGCCTGTCCGGTACCCGCGTAAACGGCTTAAATTTAACGTTTCAGCGACAATCCCTTCACCCGGAAAGGCCGCATCGCCATGGATTAATATGGCAAGGGCCGACTCGAAAGCCTCACTTGGATAACCAGCTTGATTTCTTTGGTCCTGAGCAGCACGAGTGTATCCTTCAACCACAGCACCTACATATTCTAAATGACTTGGATTATTGGCAAGGGTAATCTTGACCGTCTTTTCATTTATACCTTTGAGCTCGCGGTTCAAACCAAGGTGATATTTGACATCCCCTGTCCAGCCAAAATTGATTCCAATCGACCCTTCGGAAGGAACTAGCTCCTTATTTGGGGCATGCTGAAATTCAGCAAAGATCATTTCATAAGGTTTTCCTAGAACATGGGCAAGAACATTTAACCTCCCTCGATGTGCCATCCCAATATTAATTGTGTCAGCTCCGCCATCCACCGCTTTGGCAATAATTTCATCAATTAACGGCACCATTATATCGAGCCCTTCAATAGAAAAACGTTTTTGCCCTACAAACGTTTTGTGGAGGTATTTCTCAAATTCTTCCACTTCAATTAGCCTATTTAATAATTTCAGCTTTTTTTCTTTGGTGAAATAAAATTGGTTATTATTATTTTCTATTCTTTCAACCAACCAATTCCTCTCTTTACTATCATGAATATGATCAAATTCGTAAGTAATTTTTTTTGTATAAACTTGTTTTAAATACTCCACTGCTTCATAGGCAGATTTATTTACTAGCATCGGATTTTTAGAAATTATTCCAGCTGGCAATGCCTGCAAATCATTTTCAGATAATCCATAACTTTCAAGATCTATATGGGTCTTGTCCGGCTGATGGTTTCCTAATGGATAAATATCAGCAGCTAAATGTCCATAAGTCCTAATTTGATCAGCTAGTTTTATGGCAGCGTACATTTTTTCATTCTCAACCGTTTGAATATTTAATTCACCTGTAATGGACGGTTCGAGTTCATATAGGTCAGCTTCATCCATTTCTGCAAACATAGATCGCATTTCTTCCTCCACTGAAAGAGGATCTTGTTTATATTTTTCAAATTGGTCAATTAAATAGCCTAGGTTGGGACCAAGAAAATCGTTTAGGATATGTTTGTTATTTTGATTTCGACTAGTCATCATCAATCCCCCTTATCCCGGTATGTACCACTAAACAATTCTTTTTCCTTATCATGTCATAAAAATAGAAATCACAAATTGACATAAGTCAATATATTTCTATGATGTGTTTCTTGATTAGTGTGTCTTAAATGGTCACAAAAAATTTTCCAAAATAAAAAAAACACATCTATTCTCTAGATGTGTAATACCCTTTTTCCTCACACCAAAACTGGCTGAAAAGAAAGCTCTTCTAATATAGCTGTTATTTGATCAGCGGCATCGTTAAAATGCTCGGCCAAAATATCAATAAATTCCTTTTCATATTCTAATCTTGCGTGGTCATACCTAGGGTCATAATAATATTCAAGTAATATTGGAATCATCGCTTGATAATTCCGTTCTTTGAGTGCCTCTAACAGCTGATTTTTAATATCGGTATCCTTTATCCGTTTTAAAACCCGTTCCATACTAATAGAAATTTTTTCATGATACCATGGTTCCTGCTCGTATGGAAGAACATATTCAGATACTAAATGCTTTACCCTTTGTTTAAGCGGTGTTTGAATATATAGATTAACTCCTTTGAATTTTACATCCATTAATTTTTCCGGCTGAACAGCTTTGCCAATTCGTTTGCTTTCAGCTTCAACAAGAAAATAATCAGCATCCTGAATTTCTTGAAGCCCTTTAAATAAAAGCGAATCAAATGTTTTTTGATTGTTCCCTTCACCAAGACCAACCGTTCCAAAGATGGATCCCCTGTGTCCGGCCATTTCCTCTAAATCTAAAATTGGGAAACCTCTTCTCTTTAGAATCTTTAATACTTCAGTTTTTCCCACACCCGTCAGTCCGTGTAAAACAACTGCTTTATCAGGAATCATTGTTGGAATCATTTCCAATATATAGTGACGATAAGCTTTATATCCGCCGACCAAGCGCCAAGCATATATGCCGGCAAATTCTAAAAAGGTCACTACAGATTTACTGCGCATCCCGCCTCGCCAACAATGGATCACTACCTCCCGGTTTTCACTATAGGATTTAATTTTTTGCAGCATGCTGGGGATTTTCGGTGACACAAGCTCCATTGCACGCCATTTGGCTGCAGCCTGTCCTTCATGCTTATAGATGGTCCCTACCTCTTGGCGTTCCTCATTTGAAAATAAGGGGATATTTATTGCTCCTGGTATCGCTCCATCTTTAAACTCAATTGGTGAGCGTATATCAATAATCATTGGGTCCTTAAGGTTAAAAAGTTCTTCAACTGTAATATCTTTCATAAAAAAAACGCTCCTACTATTTTTTCAGTTCAAAACAAACAAAACTTCCTATCCGGAAGTTTAAAATGGTTTGCAGAAAAAGTTTTCTAAGAATATATATATAATTATATAGGAGTTTCAGGAAGCTATCAAGAAGACGAGATTTCCATCCTTGATTTGGTTTCATAAAAATAGGTCTGCCCCTTTAAAGGAACAGACTACTATACATTATACTATATTGGATTTTTGTTTAAAAATGGACATCAACTGCTCCATTTCTGCCAAATTATTTTTTGCAAATAAATCTACAATCCGGCTGCCGACTACAACGCCATCACAGTTTTTTGTAAGATCTAGCATTTGCTCTTGATTTGAAATCCCAAAGCCTGCTAATACAGGGATTGGACTAACCTCTTTTACCGCTTGTAAATAAGCATGTATATCACCGTCAAATTCATTTCTTACACCAGTTATTCCTTTAACCGTGACGGTATATAAAAATCCGTTTCCTTTGGTAGCAATCTGTTTAATACGCTCAATTGGCGTTGTCAGTGTTACAAGTCGAATTAATTCTATTCCTGCTGCTTCGAGCTTAGGTGCAATGATATCCTCTTCTTCCAATGGCATATCCGGAATAATACATCCATCAACCCCAGCATTTTGAATATCGTGTACAAAGCTTGCTATACCATATGCATAGATAGGATTAAGGTAGGTCATAAGAATAATTGGAATATTGATGGACTCCCTTGCTTCAGCGAGTTTAGCCACTATTCCCTTAAGTGTCGTACCATTGTTTAATGCCCTGATTCCCGCTTGCTGGATTGTTGGCCCATCAGCCACCGGATCAGAAAATGGAACACCCACTTCAATCGCAGAGGCTCCGAATTTCTCAAGCAGCTGCAGTCTTTCAACTAAGGAGTCTAAGCCGCCATCTCCTGCCATAATATATGGTACGAATGCCTTTGAACCATTATTGTTTAATAATTGAAAGGTTTTTTCGATACGGTTCATCAGTTATTTCCCCCTCTTAGTCTTGCTCTTACAGCATCAACATCCTTATCTCCCCGGCCTGACAGGCATACCACAATATTCTTTGAAGGTCCTAACTCTGCTGCCAGTTTAACTGCAAATGCAACTGCATGAGAACTTTCAAGAGCGGGAATGATTCCTTCAAGCTTTGTTAATAGCTGAAACGCATCAAGCGCCTCTTTGTCAGTAATAGAATGATAATGAGCCCGTTCGATTTCTTTTAAATAGCTGTGTTCTGGACCTACTCCAGGATAATCAAGACCTGCAGAAATTGAATGTGCTTCTTGTATCTGACCATCCTCATTTTGCAATACAAACATTAATGCCCCGTGAAGGACTCCCGGTTTTCCTTTTGTTAAGGACGCTGCATGAAAAGGTGTATCAACTCCTTGGCCGGCAGCTTCCACACCATAAAGCTCAACTTCTTCCTCCTCGATAAAAGGATAAAACATCCCCATCGCATTGCTGCCGCCGCCTATACATGCTACGACGGCATCTGGGAGTGATTCGTTTCTCTCTAAAAATTGTTCCTTTGTTTCCTTGCCGATTACACTTTGAAAATCTCGGACGATCATTGGGAACGGGTGCGGACCAGATACGGAACCAAGTAAATAATGAGTATCTTCGACATTCGCTACCCAGTATCTTAAAGCTTCATTTACGGCATCTTTTAAGGTCGCGCTTCCGGAGGTAACACTAACGACTTTGGCCCCTAATAATTCCATTCGAAAGACATTTAGCGCCTGTCTTTTGATGTCTTCTTCCCCCATAAAAATGATGCAATCTAAATTTAGCAATGCACAAACAGTTGCGGTGGCAACACCATGCTGCCCAGCACCGGTTTCTGCTACAATTTTTCTCTTGCCCATACGAAGTGCCAGCAATGCCTGGCCAATCGCATTATTAATTTTATGGGCGCCAGTATGGTTTAAATCTTCCCGCTTTAAATAAATATTGGCACCGCCGGCGTATTTCGTCAGGTTTTCAGCAAAATATAATGGCGTTTCTCTGCCGACATATTCTTTCGAAAGACGCTCGATTTCCGAGGTAAATTCCGGATCCAGTTTCGCCGCTTCGTATGCATCAGTTAATTCTGTTATGGCCTTCATTAGTGTTTCTGGTACAAATCTTCCTCCAAATTTGCCAAAGTGGCCTGTATCGTTAGGGAGTGTATAAGCGGTCATTTAATTTCTCCTCCTATTGCGATTCCTTTTGCCTTCTCTATGAATGCTTTAATTTTATTTAGATCTTTTACTCCATTTGTTTCTACACCAGAGCTAACATCGATCATTAATGGCTTGATGATTTCAATGGCACTTTCCACATTCTCTTCATGCAGCCCGCCGGCAAGAATGACTTTTTTATTGTTTAGCAGATTTTTATCAACTTGATGCCAGTCAAACACTTTACCATTCCCGCCGCGGTATTCTCCTTTAGGACTATCCAGCAAAATATAATCTGCTGGATAGGTCCCAATGCTTGCTAGCTGTTCATTCCCTTGAAAACTTACAGCTTTTATTACAGGATAGGAAAGTGATTGACAAAATTCAGCCGTCTCATCTCCGTGCAATTGAATATGCGTAAGACCAACAATTGAAGCGATTCTCTCAATCTCTGGAAGCGTTTCATTGACAAATACTCCAACCTTATAAACTTCTGAAGGAATGTGGGAGGCGATTTCTCTCGCTCTCTCCTCCGAGACCTTTCGTTTACTTTCAGCAAAAACAAAACCAATGGCATCCGCTCCATACTCGGCTGCTTGAATCCCAGTTGTCACATCCGTAATTCCACAGATTTTTACTTTCATTGTTTTGCACCTTTAACTAATGGCAGCTGGAACTCATTAAGGGTTTTCCCAAGGCTTGAACTTTTCATAAAAGCTTCACCGACCAAAATTCCATTCGCCCCGGAATTCCTGACCCGTTCAACATCCTGTATATGGTGTAGGCCGCTTTCACTAATTAAAAAAGCACCAGAACTTTTTACCATCGCTGCTAATTTTTCAGTTACTTCTAATGAAACATGAAAGGTTTTTAAATCCCGGTTATTAACACCTATTAGTTTCGCACCAGTTCTAAGCGCTATTTCCAACTCAGCTTGATTGTGAACCTCCATTAAAACTTCTAAACCATTGTTTTTAGCATATTGATATAAAGCTTGCAGTTCTTCTTCATTTAACGCAGCAACGATTAAAAGCACCAAATCAGCCCCGCAGCCACTTGCTTGATCAATTTGAAGAGGGTCAATGATAAAATCTTTACAAAGTATCGGGAGCTCGACAGCCTCCCGAACCGCTATTAAATCGGAAAAAGATCCTTTGAAAAAAGTTTGGTCCGTTAAGACAGATATGGCACTCGCTCCATTTTTTTCATAAATAGCAGCTTGTTCAGCGGGTTTCACGGAATTATTAATGGTACCTTTAGATGGTGAAGCCCTTTTGAATTCAGCAATAATGGCAATTTCATCTGCTTTTTCTAGTTTTTCAATTAAAGACCTTTTTTTAAAATGGGGTTCTGGAATTACATTTCTATTCTCTCGAAGGAGTTTTACCTCTTTCCTCTTTTGTTCAATAATTTGATCTAAAATTGTACCCATTTTATATTGCCTCTCTTTGCATGCCTTTAGATTTCTCAATTAAAGCAGTTAATTTTTCATAAGCTGCTCCTGAATCAATAATTTCTTCTGCTTTTTTTATTCCAGCCTCAATCGAATCCACTTTAGCCGCTGTGTATATACCAATGCCGGCATTCAATAATACTGTGTCACGATATGCCCCTTTTTTCCCTCTTAAAACATCCATTAAAATTTCGGCGTTTTCTTTAGCATCGCCGCCTTTAATTGCACTGTTATCATATTGCTGCAGTCGAACATCTTCAGGAGAAAATGTTTTATACGTAATGACTCCGTTTTCTAAAATAGCAAGATGGTTTTCCCCTTGTAACGAGGCCTCATCCATATAACCAGCCCCGTTTATAACTATCGCTCTCTTTCTTCCAAGCTGCTTAAGTACCTCTGCGAATACGGTTAATAAATCACGTCGGTATACACCAAGCAGCTGGTAATCAAGTTCGACCGGATTCGTCAGCGGACCGATAAAGTTAAAAATGGTGGGAATTTTAAGCGCCCTTCTGACCGTTGTCACCTTTTTTAATTTTGGATGTACATGAGGGGCAAATAAAAAGGCAATTCCGATTTCATCAATTATTTCCTCAATTGCCTCGGGACTTAAGTTTAAATTCACTCCTAAATATTCCAGTACATCGGCACTTCCTGTTTTACTGGAGATACTCCTATTTCCATGCTTAGCGACTTGAATACCTGCACCCGCAAGAACAAAAGCTGATGTTGTGCTAACATTAAAGCTCGAGGAACCATCGCCGCCTGTGCCGCAATTATCAAGAACATTCGGAAACTTCCTTTTAAATTTCAGCGTATTCCCCTGTAAAGCTTTAACAATACCTACAATTTCATCTACTGTTTCGCCTTTTGATTTCAACCCCATTAAAAAGGCTGCAATTTCTGATTCGGAAACCTCTTCACCTAAAATAGAATCTACGGCTTCCTTCATTTCATTTTCTGAAAAAGATCTACGCTCAGCTAATTGGAGTAAATAACTCTTCATCTCTTCTCATCCTTTCTATCTCTGCTAAAAAGTTCTTCAAAATTTGCATTCCTGTCGGGGTGCCAATTGATTCCGGATGGAACTGAAGCCCGTAAATAGGATAGTACGAATGCTTAATGGCCATAATTTCGTTATCATCCATCGAGTGTGCTACACATTCCAGATCTTCCGGAAGGCTGTCATGATCAATTGATAATGAATGATAGCGCATTACTTCTAAAGGGGACGCAAGGTAAGCAAATATGCCGCTGCTGTTATGACTGATCAACGATGTTTTTCCATGTTTGATTGAGCGAGCCGTTCTGATTTTACCTCCGAAGGCAGCTCCAATCGCTTGATGCCCTAAACAAATACCTAAGATTGGAATTTCTCGGTAGAAGGTTTGAATTATCTCCATGCAAATTCCTGCATCCTCAGGTCTGCCAGGCCCCGGCGATAAAATAATTGCATCGGGGTTCAACTGTTTGATCTCATCCATACTTAATTGATTGTTGCGATAGACTGCCACCTCTTCACCAATTTCACCTAAATATTGATATAAGTTAAAGGTAAAGGAATCAAAATTGTCGATGAGTAAAATCATTTTGCTTCCCTCCCCTCCAGAAATGATTTTAATTTATTAGCTGTTTCTTCATATTCTAATTCAGGATTAGAGTCATACACTATTCCTGCGCCAGCTTGAATATATGCATTGCCATCTTTCAAAATCATTGTCCTTATTGCAAGGGCAAAATCAATATTTCCATTTGCCGAAACATAACCTATTGCACCTGAATATAAACCACGCTTAGATCTTTCTAAATCATTTATAATTTCCATAGCCCGAACCTTAGGTGCGCCTGAAACAGTGCCTGCAGGAAGACAAGCTGCAAGGGCATCAAGGGCCGTTTTATCGGAACGAAGTGAACCGCTGATCTCAGATACAAGATGCATTACGTGGCGGAACTTTTCAACGGCCATATACTTATCAACCTGAACTGAACCAAACTCACATACCTTTCCAAGATCGTTCCTGCCGAGGTCAACAAGCATTTTATGCTCAGCAAGCTCTTTTTCATCATGCAGCAAATCCATTGCTAGTTCTGTATCCTCAGCGCTCGTTTTTCCCCTTTTTCTCGTCCCGGCAATTGGGTTGGCAGTTACCGTACTTCCTTTCGTTTTAATTAAGCTTTCCGGTGATGAACCAATTGCGGTATAACCATCAAACTCAATATAAAACATATAAGGGGTTGGATTATGCGACCGGTGTTTTCGGTATAATGTCAATGGGGAACCATTAAATTTCGATTTCATCCTTCTTGACAGCACTACTTGAAAAATATCCCCAGCGAGTATATGCTCTTTGGCAGTCTCCACATTTTTGATAAATGCTTCCCTTGTTGTTTCGGAATCAAATCCCGCAAAGGAAAAGGTTTCTTCTTCATCAAAATCATAATTTTTTTTCAGTTCCGCTTCCCTTATGGCCATTCTCTGTTCCACCGCGTCAGAGCTTTCTTTGGTTAAAGGGATTCCGCAAATATAAACCTTTTCTTCCAGGTGATCATAAACAATTGCTTCCTCATAAAACATTAAATGAACATCGGGCATCTCCAAACCATTTGGGTACCCCTCGCCAATCTTCTCGTACTGTCTGATGATGTCATAACCAACATAACCAACTGCCCCGCCAATGAACGGGAATGGAAGATTGTCCTGTAAACTTGAAGGAAGCAGATCGTTTAACACATCCAATGGATTTCCTTTTATCTTATTCTTTTCACCGCTACGCTTAATGACTGTATTTTCATCACCATAGGATATCAGCTCAAAAGAAGGATCGGCTCCGATAAAGGAATAGCGCCCTGAGTGATTAAATTTATTTGAGCTTTCCAATAAAAATTTCTTGTCCCCACTAATCTTTTGCAAAATTGAAATCGGTGTAAGGACATCTCCGCTAATCTCTCTGACCAAGAAATCTGTTTTGATTTTCATTTCTCTGCTCCTCTCAACTAAAAAACAACGCTTAATCGGACTAAAAAAAAAATTCGTCCTCCAGAAACATAACAGTTGTTATGTTTCTGGAGGACGAATCTTAGATCCGTGGTGCCACCTTCATTAGCTAAAATCAGCTCACTCTACCGGTATCAAAGCCAAAAGCTTTTAATACCTGTCTCATATAACGATGAGATTTTCGCCAAAGCCTACTAAATTCAAAAAATCGTTCGGTTTGGAGGCTCAGAAGTCCATTCACCAATACATTTTCACTGATTCGCACCAACCATCAGCTCTCTTTAGAATTTGTAAAAGCTACTCCTCTTCATCAACGCCAAAACAATCATTTAATTGATATTTATCTTATTAAATTCTCTTCACTATGTCAAGTCCTTTTTAAGAAAATTCTAAATGAACATTCAATTTAGGATTCCCAATAGGATTTTTCTACCACAGTTTTTTTTTACACTTAAGCAAATAATAATTGATACAACATTTAGAAGGCGGGATAGGAAGACAAATGGATTATATTGAGCAATTATGGAACCTGCGGGCGGCAAAAAAGAAGAAATCCAAGGCCCGCAAAAATGGCTCCGGCGAGATTTCAAACCAGAAGTGGGCAATTCTTTCATTATCCTCTATTCCCTTAGTCATGACATTGGGAAACTCGATGTTAATACCTGTACTGCCGTCCATGGAAAAAAAATTATCGATATCGGCGTTTCAGTCAAGTATGATCATTACTGTTTATTCGATTGTGGCTATTTTATTAATTCCTTTAGCTGGGTATTTATCTGATCATATCGGCAGGAAAAAGGTGATTATCCCAAGTCTCATTATTGCTGGAATTGGCGGTCTAATTTCAGGTTGGGCTGCATGGAACCTTAATAATGCCTACTGGGTTATTTTAGCTGGCCGAGCGCTTCAAGGGGTTGGGGCAGCTGGGGCATTCCCGATTGTACTCCCTCTTGTGGGTGATATGTTTAAAAATGAAGATGATGTAAGTACCTGCTTAGGGCTTATCGAAACATCCAATACCTTTGGCAAAGTTTTAAGTCCTATTTTTGGAGCCTTTCTTGCAGGGTTTATCTGGTTTTTACCATTTTTAGCATTTCCCGTTTTTTGTGTCATATCTGTATTAATGATGATTTTTCTTGTGAAGTCCCCTAAAAGTTCTCAAAAGCCAATCCCTTTTAAGAATTTTTTTATTGGGATTAAAAAAACCTTTAAAGAAAAAGGGCGCTGGCTGTACGCAATTTTTTTTATTGGCGGAATCTTGATGCTCGTCCTTTTCGGTATTTTATTTTACCTATCAGAGGTTTTTGAAACGCAATATGGAATTAAGGATATAAAGAAAGGATTCTTTTTAGCTTTGCCGCTTGGGGCGCTTTGCTTATCCTCATTCATTAGTGGCAAAATCATTAAGAAAAATAAGGTTTTAATGAAATGGTTAACCTTTGGCGGTATTCTCGCGGCTGCACTATCCATTGCAGCTTTATGGTTCTCCATTAAATTATGGTATATGATTGGGATGTTCTTAATAAGCGGTGTAGGGATTGGGATTGGTCTGCCATGTCTTGACTCCCTTATTACTGATGGGGTGGAAAAGCAAGAACGTGGTACCATTACATCCTTTTATACTTCCATGCGATTTATCGGTGTAGCAGCTGGTCCACCAATTATCGCTTTGTTAATGAAATACTCAAATCATTGGATTTTCATCATCATGAGCACCCTTAGTCTTTTGGCTGCAATAATTGCTTTACTAGCGATAAAGCCGGAAACTAAAGGGTAAATATAAGAAAACTGAGTATCGTCGTGAATTTACTCAGTTTTTTTATTTTTACCCATTTTTTCTACCGAAAAAATAATTTTTATGCTATAATATTTATTGACTTAATTCAGTCAATGCGGGTGTGGTTTAATGGTAGAATTTCAGCTTCCCAAGCTGACGGCGGGGGTTCGATTCCCCTCACCCGCTCCATCCAATCGGAGAAGTACCCAAGTGGTTATAAGGGGGCGCACTCGAAATGCGTTAGGGCGGGCAACTGTCGCGTGAGTTCGAATCTCACCTTCTCCGCCACATACATAAAAATGCAGCGTCAGAGTTTTCTGGCGTTTTTTCATCTTATTAGAAACATTTATTCAATAATTATTTGAACAACCAAATAAGTGTATAATAATTTGGAAACCATTATAACGTAAAGGATGATTTACTTGAACATCACTGGCTACACAGTAGAAAAATTAGAAGATCCCTTCGGCCTGCTTTCCGGAGAGCGATATGAATTTTTTCTCGATCTTGATATAGATGAAGAGGATGAACTTTATTCTGAAAAAGGCGTCGGTTTGAGGGTACTTTTTGTTGTTAATCAAAATGAGTTTAAAATTGCCAACTATCATTTTTTTGAAAAAGGAAACGATGAAGTTTTCGATTTTGTCCTTGAGGATGATGAGGAAGAAATCGTGATAAAGTTTTGTAAAGAGCATTTGGAAGATTAAAAATAAAATAAAGGGGCTCCTAGAGGGAGCCCCTTACTAAAAACATTTTATCAAAGATTAAACTGCTTTTACGTTAGCAGCTTGTGGTCCACGAGCACCTTCAACGATTTCGAAAGAAACTGATTGACCTTCTTCTAATGTTTTGAAACCTTCTGATTGAATTGCAGAGAAGTGAACGAATACGTCTTGACCGCCTTCAGCCTCAATGAATCCAAAACCTTTTTCTGCATTAAACCATTTTACTTTACCGTTTTTCATGGAATTACCCCCAACATATTGTTCACTTTAAAGTTTATCTTACATTTAAATAAAAAAGCCGTAATTACACGCTGGGCAATAGACATCACCCACATTGACCGTGCAGTTACGACTACTCATCCAAAAATATTTAACGAACTTAAAGCGTAATTACATTATATAACGCATTTGGGGATTCGTCAAGCCATTTTCAAATTCCTTATGCTTCTTTCTTTACTTTTGCAGCCGGCTTTTTTCTTGGTGCCACGGCTTTCTTTGGTGCTGGTGCTGATGCTGCCGTCTTTGGTTTTGTCCGGTCAATTGAAGCCTGCAGTGCTGCCATTAAATCGGTCACATTCGAAGCAGCAGGCTCCAATGTTTGCGCTGAAACCGTTTCTTTCCCTTTTCGTTTAGATTCAATTAATTCCAACAACGCCGTCCGATATTCATCGGTGTATTTTTCAGGTTCAAACTCAGTTGTTAACTGATCAATCAACAAAATAGCGGTATCGAGTTCCTTTTTAGTTACTTTATCCTCCGCTGGAACGTTGGGTACATCGCCTGCTCTTCGAACTTCATCTGGATAATGAATGGTTTCCATTACCAATGTATTTTCGTAAACCCTAATTACGGCCATCTGCTCTTTTGACCGGATAACTATTTTAGCAAGGCCCACCTTTTCAGTTTCCTCCAACGCCTTTCGTAATAATGAATAAGCTTTACTGCCGCCTTCATTTGGGGACATATAATAGCTCCGATCGAAATAGATTGGGTCTATTTCCTCGATCTTTACAAAATCGATAATTTCAACTGCCTTCTCCTCATTTTCTTTTCTTAACTTTTCAAGTTCTTCATGATCCAGAACAACAAATTTACCTTTTGTATATTCATAAGCCTTGACGATCTCCTCAGGCTTTACTTCTTCTTCGCAAACTGAACAAACCTTATCATATTTTATTGGGGCATGACATTTGTTATGCAGCGTTCTAAGCTTGATATCCTTATCCTCTGTTGCCGTATGAAGCTTAATTGGGATATTGACAAGACCAAAGCTGATACTGCCCTTCCACATAGTATGCATAAACAATTTCTCCATTCTTTTTAGTAATAGTGTGTGATTCTTGGTTCATGGCATGCGCAAAAACTTATGGAAAAGGATGAAATGTCTGCTTCGTACGCAAAATAAACTAAAAAAGGGGAAATTTCAATGAAACCTATGCTGCCTACTCTTACCTTTGACAAACCTGTACGTCCCGGCTGGCTTTACGAGGTTAAATATGATGGCTTTAGAGCCATATTGGATTGGGATTCAAGTGGGATTAAATTAACAAGCCGTAATGGTAAAACGTTATTACCGCAGTTTCCAGAAATAAAGGAATTTTTATTGACCTATGAAACAGCATTCAAACCATTTTTGCCACTAAGATTCGACGGAGAACTAGTGTCATTGGAGAACCCGTATAAGGCGAGTTTTTCTGCACTTCAAGTACGAGGGCGATTAAAGGCTGTAAAAAAAATTCTGGAACAGGCCGAAAATGCCCCGTGCCGTTTAATGGTTTTCGATCTTCTACAATTAGCGGGGAAATCACTTTACTCTCTTCCCTTTAAAAAAAGAAAAGAAAAACTGTTGCAATTATTCCAGTCCCTGGCTTTGGAAACAGATGCAGACCCAGCAAATGAACAGTTGCTTCAGCCAGTAACAGCTTACAATAATTTTAATGAAATATGGGAAAAAGTCGTCCTTTTTGATGGAGAAGGTATTGTAGCGAAGAATGAGCAAAGTTTATGGGAGGAAGGAAAACGTTCCATACAGTGGTTAAAATTTAAGAATTGGAAATACGTAAATTGCTTTGTTACTTCCTTCGATAAGACTAATGGATATTTCTTTGTTTCCGTTTATAAGGATAGTCAAACTCATAATATTGGTCAAGTCCTGTTCGGCTTTAAACCAGAAGAAAAACAGGCACTCGGGCAGATTATTAAACAAAACATGGTACAGGAGGATTCTCAATTTATTTATGTTGAGCCAGCCATATGCCTTGAGATTAAATACTTAGAACTATATGATAATCAGCTGCGTGAGCCGCATTTTAACCGCTTCCGGTTTGATATGCAGCCTCATGACTGTACCTTTAATACATTTATCTTTGGACAAAAAAATGTAACCGAAGAATTAGAAATTACACACCCAGAAAAACCGCTATGGGACAAGCTGGATATTCAGAAAGGAGATTATATCCTTTATTTACGGGAAGTGTCTCCCTATTTGCTGCCATTTTTAAAAAATCGCCTCTTAACAGTCATCCGTTATCCGCACGGTATGTTCGGTGAAGCCTTTTATCAAAAAAACTGCCCTGAGTATGCCCCGGACTTTGTGGAAACACATAAAGCTGATGAAATTAATTATATACTTTGTAATAATCTAAAAACACTTATCTGGTTGGGGAATCAGCTGGCAATTGAATTTCATGTACCATTTCAAACGATTAACAGCAATGGACCTAGTGAAATTGTTTTCGATTTGGATCCGCCATCAAAAGAGGATTTCCATTTAGCGGTTAAAGCCGCTTTATTGATTAAAGAGGTGCTTGACCAGCTTAATTTAATCGGCTTCATCAAAACCTCCGGCAATAAGGGCTTACAGATTTACCTGCCGCTTGCAGAAGGTAAATTTACTTACGATGACACAAGGCTGTTTACCAGTTTTATCGCTGAGTATTTGATATCAAAAGATCCGGATTCCTTTACAATAGAAAGAATGAAGAAAAAGCGCGGCAATAGACTGTATGTTGATTATGTTCAGCATGGGGAGGGTAAAACGATTATTTCCCCTTATTCCCTAAGAGGAAATGAACATGGCGGGGCTGCTACACCGCTGTATTGGGATGAAGTTGACTTAGCACTTGATCCAAAAACCTTCACGTTGCAAAATGCTTTAATTCGCCTGAAGAACAAGGGAGACCCCTTTAGAAATTATTTTCAAACAAAAGACATTCAGCCGTTTGCTCCAGTTCTTGATGTATTAAAACAAAGCAGCGTAAAAAAAGGATAAGGGGGCCGCCTTATCCTTTCATTTTAGTATTTAAATATTGCTGAACCTCTGCCTGAAGTTTTTCATATGCGTTTTGCTCAGTTAATTCCGTTTTGGCTGTTAATTCAAAGGTGCCTTTGGCTAAATTAACACTAACTTCCGCATTGTATAAGTAGGTGGCATTGCCGATTAAATCTATTTTGTAATCCCTCTCAAGTTGATGAACGACACACTGAACCTTACCGCCATTATTATATACATCAATCACTGCTTCAAAGTCATTTAGACCTTGCATACAGGTTACTAAAGATGAGGCTGACATTGCGGTTCCACATGCATTTGTAAATCCAACTCCGCGCTCAAACGTCCTTACATAAATGGATCCTTTTTCAAGCTGTTTGACAAAGCTTACATTGACACCATCTGGAAATAGTTCATTTGGGCCATTCACTTTCTCACTTAACAGCTTTTGTATATCGCTTCTTAGTGTCTCGACATCAACAATTGTGATTAAATGCGGGTTAGGTACGGCTAGTGCGGTAAACCTTAATTCATCTGAGAGCTCCTGAATTTTTTCATTGTATAATGTTGGTTTATTAAGTTTTAACGGCAAAGCCTTTAAGTCGAACATGACAGGAGAAATTTCAACTTGATACGTATGGACTTCTGAGATAAGTTCCGCTTGCTTGCTTACCTTTAAGTCTGCCTTCATTGTTTCTACGACCGCTTCATTTTTCTCAATCAATTCACAAAGATAACGGGCAACGAGCCGCAGTCCATTACCGCACATCGAGGCTTCTGAACCATCCGCATTAAAGACCCGCATCCTGCCATCTGCCCGGTCACTCTTTAACACAAACAGAATTCCGTCAGCACCAAGATTTGTGTCCCTGTCACATAGCAGCTTAGCAATTTCTACCCGCTCCGTTTCAGAAAATGAATAAGCATTTGTTATTTCATCAATTAACAGAAAATCATTACCAGAACCATGGCCTTTGATGATATTTATTTCCATTTATAAAAACCCCCGCAAAAAAAATATACAAATATCATACCAAACAATTTTGCTTAGGGGAACTTCTACCTCTCCATGAAATATTCATTAATTAAAAACGACATTCTAAGAAGCTTATCCTGCACTGATAATTTTCCGCTAAAAGATAGAACCGGCGTATTGGGTTCCGGAAATAACAGGCTCCATTCCACTGGCATCCAGCCTCTACGAAGCCGGAGGACTTGCATATTTTCCTGATCCACTAATTTTTCATCCATAAAGATGCTGGAACCCACAACACTGCCGATACAATTCCCCTTAGAATCAAATAATTCCCTCGTACATTTCAGCCATTTAAGCTTCGTTTTCTTTAAGCATCCTAAATAAATTCTCTCCTTGTCGAAAACTTCTATTTTTTTCCCCTTTACCCTAAAACAGGCTATTGCTTTATTATTAGAGTTATATAGAATATAAAATTTTGTTAAATTTAACTTACGAACCCCTTTGGGATGATATTTCTTAATGTTTCCCGCTAAATGTCCATCAGGATAATAAAAATGCAGGCTGGGACCTTGTGTTTGATCGTACAGCACTAGTAAATGGCTTGCTGAGAAAAATGACTGCTCTTTTTCTTTGATCCACCGTGCTCCCATATTTCTATTTATCGTCATCGCCTGCCTTTTACGTAAAAGATAAAGTTGAAAACAAAAAAAGCTGTATAGAAAAAATGGAATTGTTAACGTAAAGATTATTTCGTTTTGAAAAAATGATAGATTTACTGCAACTAGTATAGAAATCAGAAATAAAGCTGCAATACTGCTATTTAAATTCAAATGTGCTGCATCTCGGTAATAGTCATTTATTTTCATTTGGAAAACTCCTTATTAAATCCTCTTTTACTAGTTTATTTAAAATAGGATTAAAAAATGATAGAAGTTTTTCCTTGTCTTAAATTGAGAAAACGTAAAATATCCCGACAAATAGTTGTCGGGAATATGATTTATAGGGCTTATTTA
The DNA here is from genome assembly GCF_014656545.1 of Neobacillus kokaensis. GTDB lineage: Bacteria > Bacillota > Bacilli > Bacillales > Cytobacillaceae > Neobacillus > Neobacillus kokaensis. The sequence goes on along the minus strand of NZ_BNDS01000006.1, from coordinate 187,212 downwards.
ATTAACCGAAAAATTAAAGGGAATTGGTACTCCTGCCCTTCATAAGCTTTGATCGCTGCAATGATTGTATATACAAATAACATGATTCCCAGAACAGCAAGTGCTGCAAAACCAATTAGAATAATGGTTAGTAAGCCGCTAATAAAGAGGTAAACGGAATAGGAAATGAAAAAATTAAAATATTCTTTTCCGTGATAGTCGATAAACGATGATTCCTCGCGCTTAATTAACCAAATAACTAGCGGGCCTAGAATTGGCACAAAAAAACTAATGACATACATTAATGCAGCAAGCATTCTTTCGTCACTTTTTACCATTTGCCTTCCCCCATTGGAATTTTTTTATTCCTTCCCTATTATGTACGTATTACTTTGGCAAATGTTTCATACTATTTATCAAGAATTTCCGAACTTGAATACATGATCCATCTTCTCCTAACAGTTAAATGTTGATAAAATAGAAAAAACACTATTTTGGAGATGTAGAAAGGTTTAATTATGACAAAAATACTGCTAAAAAACGCGACGATTTACCCGATTACCTCTAGTCCATTACAATGTGCCGATGTTCTGATTGAAAATGAAAAGATTATTAAGGTTGGTTATAACATTCCAGTTGAATCAGGTAATAAAGTAATCGATTGTACAGGAAGTTATTTGTTTCCCGGCTTTATTGATGTTCATACCCATCTCGGCCTTTATGATGAAGGAACGGGGTGGGCTGGTGATGACGCTAACGAGACGGCTGAGGCTATGACTCCGCATATCCGGGCAATGGATGGTGTATATCCTTTGGACCCAGCTTTTACTGATGCCGTTAAAAACGGAGTTACAACGGTTCACATTATGCCAGGCTCTGCTAATATTATTGGCGGAACCACTTCAGTCATTAAAACAACAGGAAAAAATATTAAAAAAATGATTGTTCAAGAAATTGCCGGGTTAAAAATTGCTTTAGGTGAAAACCCAAAAAGAATTCACAGCCAAGGAAAAAATGACTCTATCACTAGAATGGGAATCATGGGAATGCTTCGGGAAGCATTTTATAATGCAATACATGCTGATAATCTTGATGAACTAAGAATTAGCCCGCTGGTCATGGCGTTAAAAAGGGAAATTCCTGTCAGAATTCATGCCCACCGTGCGGATGATATAATTACTGCCTTAAGATTAGCGGAAGAGTTTAACCTTGATTTACGGATTGAACATTGTACTGAGGGTCATTTGATCGCCAGCGAACTTGCAGGAATGAATCTTAAAGTCTCTGTCGGTCCGACATTAACAAGGAGATCCAAAGTTGAATTAAAGAATAAAACCTGGAAAACTTATCAGGTCCTTTCAAATCATGATATTGAAGTATCCATTACCACAGACCATCCTTATACACCCATTCAATATCTAAATATTTGTGCAAGTTTAGCCGTCAGGGAAGGACTTTCTGAACAAAAAGCACTTGAGGGAATTACCATACTTCCTGCTCGAAATTTGAAAATAGACAATTTTGTGGGAAGTATCGAGGCTGGAAAACAGGCTGATTTAGTGCTATGGAGTCATCATCCATTTCATTATTTAGCTAAACCTCGCTGGACGATGATTAGCGGTGAAATTATTTATATAGATGCGTAGAACCTTGTAGATAATTGGAAAAAAATTTAGATAAAATTCGCCAAAAAAAACTATTTTCTTTTGGCTTTTTTTTTTGTATGATACTCTTGATGATACTTTTTGAACCACAAATTTGGGGGTTTTTCAAAGTTATATAGTTATACAAAAATAATATAGGGAAGGCAAATGGTGCGCCACCAGTTTACTGGTTCTAGTGGGTTCGATTCCCACCCCGAAATTTTTTACGATACTTTTATAAAAAATTTCGAGGGTGGACCGCTATCTTTGCATGGGTGCGGAATGCCCTATTGGAGGGGTACGTATGCTTAAAAAGCGCGATCTTCACGATTGCCATGTACTGTATGATTTAATAACGCATCCTGATGTCTTCCCTTTTGTACGTCAAAAGGCAGCAACTTACGATGAATTTTTATTTATGACAAAACAAACCATCGAAGCTGAAGAACGCGGGGAATTAATCTCCCGTACCATTCTTGATGAATGGGGGGCACCAATCGGCACGATCAGCTTGTTTGAAATCGAAAATCAAGCTGGATTTTTAGGGACTTGGCTGGGTAAGCCATATCATGGGAAAGGCTATAATAACATCGCTAAAGATGCCTTTTTTCAAGAGTTATTCTACGAAATAGGAATTGAAACAGTTTTTATGCGGATTCGAAAGGTCAATGCCCGCTCGAGAAAAGCCGCTGAGAAACTGCCTTATGTAGTCAATGCCAATGAAACGCGAAAATCCATTTATGACCAATTAAATGCTAATGGGGATGTATACGATATATATGAAATCCCAAAGGATTTATATACCTTTCATTTGCTGCGTAACGGCTCGCTGCAAACTGATTCCCGATTATTGGAAGCATAAAAGCAATCGGCAAAACCGATTGCTTTTTTCATTATTTATTCCATTACACTTTGTTCGATTGCTTCATCCAATTCACTCACACCCATTTGGAGCAAAAAATCTTCTAATTCCTCATTCGTTACTGTTTCAAAGCGGCCATCGTGATAGAGTATTTGTGTTTGATTAGGATTAATTCGATTTAGATTAAAACTCATTTTCTTTGCTCCTTTCGCCGTAGATTAATGATTATTATCCACAACCAAAAGGTTTTTCATACAAGAAAATCAAATTGTTCAAAAAATTGTAAAAACCAAGGTTTACTGTTTGAAAATTTTCCCTAACACATCAAAACCTCCTGTTACTGGTATGATGCTGCCGGTAATGAAGTCTGATTTCTCATCTATCAGAAATCCGATTACGCGGGCAATATCCTCCCCCGTACCTTCTCTTCGGCTGGCTTTATTGCTTTCTAAAGCTGTTCTTGATTCTTGAATGCTTTTTTCCTTCCATTCGTTCGTAATATCGCCTGGTGTTACCATATTAGCGGTTATCCCGTGTTCCCCTTCTTCTATGGCAATGGTCCTCGTCAAGGAAGCAAGTCCTGTCTTCGCCGCAGCAAATGCACTGCGATACACCCAGCCAGGAGCAGATTCCACCCGATCAAAGCCGAGGGTAATGATTCTTCCCCAGCTTTGTTTGCGCATGATTGGAATAACCAGCTTTGATAAATAAAACACGGAATTCAAATTTCCGTTTATCAAATAATCCCATTCTTCTAAGGAATAATCAGTTAGTTTTTTTCTTTCATGTATGTAAGGACCAGCATTATGAATGAGAACATCTATTGTTTTATATACTGACAGCGTCTCGTTGACAACTCGAACACAATCCTCCTTACGGGCAATATCACCTTGAACAACAATACAGTTAACTCCATACCGGTCTTTTATGTGCTGTGCTAAACAAATAGCTTCTGATTCACTTTTCCGGTAATTAATTGCGATTTGGTATCCTTTTTCCGCAAGGTGAATCACGGTTTTTTTTCCAATTCCGGATGCTCCTCCCGTAATCAAAGCAGTTTTCTTATTCACAAACATTACCTCTCTACTCGTAAATTTCTCTCTATATTTAATGTTAAAAAGAATCCTTTATATATGCAAATTTTTATACCCTGCAAGGCTAAAGAAAGATTTAATAACGAATGGGCATTTCTTTGCATAGGATGTGTTATAAATTAAAAAGGATGTGACAGCATGCAGACTGTTATCAATATTTTTAGCTTTAAAATTAACAGTGTTTCTAATAATGGGTCTGTCAACATCGGAGAAGCACTTCATAATGCTCATACCGCTAATTCAAAATCACAAGGTGAAAATACATCTTATGGTGATTATGCTCCGCCTAACTCAGCGATGGAAAACGTCTTTATAGATCCGGACGTTAATGATATGGGAGATATAGCAAATCCATCAAATGTTATTTCAAATCCCATATAACATATAAAAGGACTGAAAAAGAATATGCCCTTTCAAATAAATATTTTTAACATTAAAACTAATGCCATTAATAATAACGGCAATATCGATTTTGGCCCAATCATACAAAACTCCCATACGTCCAACACGAAATTAATTGGCACAAATATGGCTTTTGGAGATTTATCCCCTGCAACTTCTGCTCATATAAATAATTATATTGACTTTGATGTCAGTGAACTAGATCAAATTGCCAACCCTTCTTTGCCTAATTTAAATCAAATTTAATGACAAATGTGAAAGGATGAAAATGTATGTTTCCTTGGAATATATTCCCTTTTAATAAAGACATGAAGGAGTCGTTACAAAAAATGAAGCCAGGCGAAATTGATAAATATGTCCAAGATATTATAGGAAAAGCACTACCCGATAATATGAGAGGAATGATGAATCCCCAAGAGATGTTTAATGCCTTTCAACCATCCGCCTCTCAAAACTCAGCACCAACAGGCAGTTTAAATTCTTCTGCCTTTGAGACACATGATTATGTGTATGTCAGGGTTCCTATTAAAGATGAAGAATGGTTAAAGAAACTCCGGCTTTATCACACATCTAATCAATTAATTCTTGAGCATATACCGGAACATGATGATAAACATACTATTACCTTACCAGCAATTGTAAAAAAGAAAGGAGCAGCTGCCAACTATAAAGACGGCATCCTTGAAGTAAAAATCCCTAAAAATGTAGATATGCAATTCTCCCAAATTGATGTTACAGAAATAATGTAAAATGTATTTTTGCATGTTTCTCCAAACCATTAATATGATGAAATAACCGTTCTTTCGCAAGGAGTGATATCATGGAGCTTGATAAATTAAAAAAATGGATGGACGCTGCACAACAATTTCAATCGGAGGCGTTTTGGAATACTATATTCGATAGTCCCCAAAAGAATTCCTCTAAACATGTTAACCCTTTTAAAGCTGCTGATTTTTTTCCAAAATGCGACCTATTCGAATCTGGTAATGAATTAATTGCCGAAATTGAACTCCCGGGAGTTACGAGAGAAAATTTGAACCTTTCCATTCAAGAACAGATGCTGACAATTACCGGAGAATTTAAATCATTCAAGCAGCAACGGACGTATTTTTTGAAAGAGCGGGCGAGTCGGTCATTTAAAAAAGAAATAACCCTGCCATATCCAATAATCATTAACAAAGTCAAATCAGAAATTAATAATGGGATTTTATCTATTCTCATGCCAATTAACCGAGAGGAAATGGAAACGATCCCTATAAATTTTAATCAATTTAATACAGAATAGAGGGCTGACATGTTACGTGTAGAAAAGCTCATGATTAACAACATTGATTCAACCAACAACTTTGGAAGTTTAAGGATAAACGAATTGATGGGAACAGTGAATATTGGAACAATCTATGAAGGAAACTTCCCCAAAGATATGCAAAAAAAATTAAATGAAAAACTTAGTAAAAAAATTATAGACCCTTCACCATTTAAAAAGGACAGATAGCTGTTCTTTTTTATTTTTATAACTTACAGTAATTTTGTTCCAGGTGTTGCCCCTTCCATACAAATCAGGACAGGTACATATTTACTTTTTAAAATGCAAAAAATAGTTTTATCAAATATTGAAAGGAGAAGTTTATGTCTACCCCTTATCGCTGTCCTAATTGTAAAACAAATCGAAGCCGTTTTAATATGATTCAGCAAGTATCCCACTCAGTGAAACTTGACCCGCAAACTGGGGACGTCGTTAAAGAATATAATGATCACGAATTAGAACCATTTCACCATCCCTATAACGGTCCTGACTATCGAATCCAATGCGGTACATGTGGATTAATTGAAGACGAACGCACCTTTATAAAATTTGGCGAACAGCCAATGTAAAGTAAAACACCTTTATTAACAACCATTCGTTAATAAAGGTGTTTATTGTTTTAACAGATTATTTTCCGTTAAAAAATGAATAGAATCCACTTTCCAAGTATCTTGTGGCGAGAATCGAACTAAATGTATCTCTCCCCGAAAAAAATGCCTGCCTGTTTTATTAAACCATTCAACATCAACCGGAACATCCAAGCTGATTTCTTCTGTTAAATCTTCTGGGGGTAAGTATTCCATTCGTGATAAATTGATATATTCAAGCTGCGGCAGGATCGGCTTCCAATTTACTTTTTGAAGAGAAATTTTTGATACAATTCGTTTATCTTGCTGCTTAAAAGCAGTAAAATATGCGTAAATGATATCATATGGGGTTGCTTTTGCTAAATATTCATTTAATTTGCCGCCAGCCTTTAAAACCATCAGCATATGTGATAAATCCATAGAATTCGTCCGATGGGTTGTGCTTCCGTAAAAGTGGATACAAAAATGTCCTGGAAAATTATTTTTTAATGCCCCGGCTCCGTGCGGCATGCCATGCATCGAGGCGGCGATCCAATGATCCTTATGTATTACAATAATTGCTCTTCTTTTCCAGCTCCATTTACCGCCATAAATCTTTTTCATAATACTAGTATCTTTGGCTGTCAGCGGCTGGACATCAGCATGGTGGCTGCCGGCTCTCCTTTGAACTTTAAATTTCTTTCCTGTTTCAACATCCAATACTGTAAATTTTGTATACTTTGGCAAAATTTGATTAACTTCTTTCCAGTCGGGCATTTCAATTTTATAGCTGATGTTGGCAGCTGCAGCTGTTTTCTCCAAAGGTACAGCTAGGAGGAAATGAAGAATAATTAAAATGCCTATTGTACTTTTCATCGACTTCCTCCTTTATTAATAACCTCACATTTAAAGAATTGCCTGAACAAGAAAATATCATTCATTATTTTAATGAGATTAAAACAAAAAGCGGATGCATATGATCCGCTTTTAGCCAATACGATTCTTTTTTACAAAAGGTTATTTCATTCTTTCCTTTAATACTTCAACAGCCTTTTTGAGCTGGGTATCATTTTTTTCAATTTTTTCTCTTAAAAGCCCCATCAGCTTAATTGTGGTGTCACCCTTGACCACTCCGTCAGCCTTTAGTTTATTCGCTTTTTGGAAAGCAATTACGGCCTCTTTTGTTTTTTCATCAAAGAACCCATCGACACGACCAGGATTGTAGCCAATTGCCTTCAACATCTTTTGAGCAGTCTGAACCTCAGTTGAAGCAGTAGACTTGGATAATGCCTTTTCCGGGTCAATTATTGACAGCGTTGCATAATCTGGCAATGCTACTGAAACATCTGGTTCGATTCCTTTTTTATGAATCCAATTGCCGTCCGGTGTCAGCCACTTTGCAATTGTATATTTAATATTAGAACCATCTTTAAAATCTGTAGTCGTTTGAACAGTGCCTTTACCAAATGACTTTTCCCCCACCAGCGGTATTCCAGCTGATTCTTTAACGGCAGCAGCCAGAATTTCTGATGCACTGGCACTTCCCTTATCAATCAATACAATTAAAGGCAAGTTAGGATTTCCTGCATTTTGTGAAGGGATTTCGGTAATTTTCCCATCACGGTCTTCTTCTTTTACAATTACTTTCCCTTTCGGAACGAACATACTGGAAATGCTGACAGCTTGATCTAATAAACCGCCGGGATTCTGCCTTAAATCCAGTACGAGACCTTTCATTCCTTTTTTCTGTAAATCATTTAAAGTTGTAACAAGTTCCTTCGATGTGTTTGTGGAGAAGCTGGTAATTTGAACTTTAGCGATTTTGTCGTCAACCATTTCACCATAAACAGTTTCAATTGGTATCTCATCCCGCACAATAGGCACAGTTATTGGATTTTCAGTACCAGGCCGTTTAATGGACAATTCCACCTTAGTGCCTTTTTTACCGCGGATCATCATTACCGCTTGCGTAGAGCTCTTACCTTGAAGGCTTTTTCCATCGACAGAAAGAACAATATCATTAGGCTTTAAACCTGCCTTTTCTGCAGGAGAACCTTTAATCGGTGAAACAATTACAATGTGTCCATCTTTTTCTTGTATTTCTGCTCCAATTCCTTCAAATGAAGAAGATATTGTACTATGAAAACTCTTTGCCTCTTCCTTCGTCATATAATCGGAATACGGATCATCTAATGCCTCAACCATACCGTTAATCGCACCATTAATCAGTTTTTGATCATTCGTTTTTGTATAATACTTTCCTTTTAAGGTATCAAAGGTATCATACAGTTTATTAAATTCTGAACGTTCGTTTCCAACAGTTACTACCTTTTCATCTCCAAATGAAAGGGCTACTGCCGTTATCCCTGCAGATAAAAAAACAATTAAAAACAGCAGCATAATAAAGTGGAATTTTTTCAGGCGAATATAACCTGATTTATTTTCAACAGTATGCTCTTCAACTTTTTCATTTTCCATTTTCTCTTCTTCCAAAGCCTTCACCACTTTCATAAACCATCAAAATAAAACTTCCAAGGATAATGAGTTTGTACCATAAAAGAACCCTTAATGTTTAGAATAACATCTTTTTTATAAAAATAACAAAGAAAAGTTAATGAAAGCTAAAAAAACAAAAACCCCTTCCTAAGGAAGAGGTAAGCTTAAAATTATTCCTTAATGGCTGCCTCTAAGGCAACTTCAATCATATCATTAAAAGTTAATTGCCTTTCCTCAGCTGATGTTACCTCGCCTGTTAAGATATGGTCACTGACAGTAAGAACAGACAGGGCTTTGCGGCCAAATTTTGCAGCTAATGTATATAGCGCCGTTGTCTCCATTTCCAGTGCGAGAATTTGGTATCTTGCTAATTTTTCTAGATCTTCATTATCATTGTAGAAGGAATCAGCTGTGAATACACTTCCTACTCTTAAATTAAGACCTTTTTCAATCCCTGCATCATAAGCCTTCTTTAGAAGATCAAAGTTCGCTGTAGGAGCATAGTCAACATGCCCAAAGGTAAGGCGATTTATATTTGAGTCAGATGAGCTGCTCATTGCCAAAATAACATCACGTACCTTGACATCCTTTTGGATGGCGCCGCATGTACCGACGCGAATTAATTTTTGAGCATTATAGCTTTGCATTAATTCATGGATATAGATAGAAATGGAAGGGACACCCATACCCGTTCCTTGAACGGAAATTCTTTTTCCTTTGTATGTACCAGTGAAACCAAACATATTACGAACTTCGTTATAACAAACTGCCCCATCTAAAAATGTTTCAGCAATATATTTTGCTCGAAGCGGATCACCGGGTAGTAAAACCGTTTCAGCGATTTCATTTTCTTTTGCATTAATATGTATACTCATAAAATATTCCTCCAAACTTTTTGTAATCATTTTGTACCATAGTCAATATAACATAAACATTTTTCAATGAAAAACCTTATCAAGAAAAGACATGAAATTTTTAAATTGTGGAAAGCTAATTATGATTTACAATCATCAACATTGTCCCTTGACAATGTAACGGGAGGAAATGGATATGGGTAAAAAACATCGTGCACGAATAAATTCACCTAAAAAAAATAATCATATTCCTGCTGAAGCGATTGTTGCAGAACATGAAGCACATGCCAAAGAGCATCAAGCAACTGGCGGTCGCAAAAGATAATTCATTTTGTTATTCAACAATAAATAAACCTAAGGAATGTTCCTTAGGTTTTATATTTACGCTTCAGAGCAATGTGATTCGGTTAATCGGCACCCATCCACCAGGTTTTAATTGATAATAGTGCTGGCCCCCGCGGCCTTCATCAATTAATACAATGTCGCCTGTAGATACAAACCGCCCCTTATAATTGGCGGGGATTCTATCAGTTACATTAAAGGTGCTAAAGGTCTCTTGCAGACAATGCTCACGGCTGTCAGCCGGGATATTTATCCGATAGACTTGTTGATGACCCTTTTTCTCACGCTGTTTCGGTGTTTGAAATATCGTCACGTCATATTGCAAGCTGCCTCTTTTCGTTATAGCCCTGATCATCATATCCCTCCAATTAATAGAATTATTCGTCTTTCCTATTAATTAGAGATGGACATCGTCAAATCCTTCAAAGAAATGACACTATTTTTGTCGAATTATTTGATTTTTTGCAATTTATAGCATATTTATTGTTATGAATACCGTTGAATGACCGTTTGGATTTTTTGCTGTAAATATGGAATATCCGAATCGGAAACCGTTAATCTTACATGTGTTTCATCTGTTCCCAACGCCTCTGAGAACAAACCGGCAAGACCTCGGGCTTTGCGGTCTACCTGGAACATAATCTCAAGTCCGCCATTACTAGATGGAAAGAAAACTACTTCAAGCTCATCTAATCTTCCACGAAACGGTCCCGATACAGGTACAAACTCAAATTCCTGTACAAATGGCAGACGCCCTCTTAATCGCCTTGGAACCTCTTCACAATCCGCTTCTCTAATTCTAAAGCCGAGATGGTCAACAGCATGAAAGACAGCAGTCATTAGTGGATTAGGAACCACTTTTATATAATCTTTGTCGCTTGGATCTACACCGCCTTTAATATCTAGACCAGTTGTTACCCATATTTTTGATCTGCCGATTGACAGCGGCGTGTCGTATGGAAGCTGAAAAGTGAACGGAATTTCCCTTCGTTCATTTTTTCTAATCATAAATGGAGTTGTAAGCCTAAACCGTTCAATTGTTGCGTTTACTGAATACTTTCGATCATCTGATTCACGTAAATACGTCGTATTTAGAGACAAATAGATTTCATCAATCTGCTGATCTATTTTTCCGCCTCTTATATCGACGACACCGTTGACTGTTTCACCAGGCATATACGTATCTTTTTCAAGCTTGGTATCAACCTCAGCAGCACCTATTCCAACACTAGCAAAGACCTTATTAAAGAATGACATATAACTCCCCCTTTTTTAACATCATCGGTATATACGGATTTTTTAAATAAATAGTTTCGTTTTATTTAAAAATTTATTTAAGACTTATAGAATGAAAGCAAACAAAAAGCGAGCATGTATGATGCTCGTTTTAAGTAATCTATATTTGATGAGGAAATTTGGCAGTTATTAGATATGATTTCTATTCCTCCTCCACCTCTTCATCGATGATACTTTTTTCAATTAAATATTCAAAGGTAATGTCAGCGATTTCTTCCAATTCTTCTTCACTCGGTACATATCCCCTTTTAACAAGTTCATGGAAGAAGAATTCAGCAATTTCTTCTGTATCGATAAATACTTCGATTTCTCTCAAACCATCGACCCCCTTTTTACAGAATGTATGAGCATCAATGTCTTTTCATGCAAGGAAACTTTAGCTGATTGTTAATCACTTGGAATTTTATGGGTTCATTGATTTTTTGATGTTCTTCAGTCATTTTTTATTAGGACGAGCATAGGATGGTTGTAAAGAAAATTACCGGGGTGGTTACATGTCTAATTTACAATCAAAGCTGGAGCTTTGGATAAATGATGTTAATCAAGAGGATGGTATTACTTTAAGCCTATTTGCAAAAATCACTGACACAATGTTTTCTTTGATTAAATGGGCAGGAATACCTTTTGTCCTTTATTTATTGTTTGAAATTGCTAGATGGTGAGCTAAACATGGCTTTTCCCATCATCTCTAGCTATATTTTCCAATTTCCTCAGTATCACGCGCATAACCTGATAATATTCTTCATCATGAAATAATTCGTATAAAATCCGATAATCATTATAGATATCTAAAAGATGATCAATTAACTCCTTTTTCTCTTTTTTCTTTGTAATCTCTTCAAGCTCTGCTTTCCTTAACATATTTTGTAAAGATGGATTTTTTAAAATCTTATCTTGCCTACTTACTAAGTATAGAAGACCTAGCTTTTGAATGAACGTATCGGCACTTTCTGCATCAGCAACAAGAGTTAGTTCTTCTTCTCCGGCCTCAAGCCATTCCCCATCGCTTATCCGGGTGAGTTCATATATGACATCCTCCCAGGCATCCTCTTTATAACGCCAAATCTCCGTTCGAAAACCGACCACTTTAAATAAATCAGCACCGTAGCCGCTTACCTGAACCAAATCACCGATAAAAAACTTATATTCAATATCTATATGCTCCTGCTCCATGACAGTTCCTTCATATTCTGAAAGCAATTCCAAGGACGATTCCATAAATAACCCATGACTTTTATTTACTTCATATACATAATTACCATCAAGCCACTTCACATCTGTTATTTTACCAACTGTACCGTAAATCGTAATGACAACAGTATCACCGATATTATACTTTGGTTTCTTTCGTTGTGTCATTTCCTCCCATCCCCTCAAATGAATAACCGTAAATTTTGATTACATTATTATATGCGAGGGGGAAAACAAACGCGCTTTTTCTATCATAAAATGAAAAAATCGCCTCAAAGTCAAAGGCGATAAAGAATATTTTCAAATATTATTTTCCGAACTAACATATTGCTGCCATGCTTCATCAAATATAGACATCGACTCTAAATAATGTCCGTTTAATTCAAGGTAAGCTGTAATTTCATAATAATCATCAGAATGCTTTGGAAAGCTATGATCCAAATAGGCATCATTAGCAAATCGACTAATTGCATCCTTAGGTGCCGGATGTCGAAACTTCAATAAAAAATGATAAAAAGATTTCCTCATATACGAACGCCCTTCTCTTCCAGTCTCGTTTTACAATTATACTATAAAGGATACCGCGAAAAAAGAGTGCCTGACACCATTGTGGATAACTGAGTTATCCACAATGGTGTCAGGCATCAATTATTTAAGACGAAAAGTCGAAATAGTTTCGTTTTAATAATCTTGGAATCTCCATGAGCTTCTGAAAAGTAGTTACTTTTCCAATTTGTTTGCAGTCGATTAGAAATAATTGATCTTCGATTTCCTTTACGATTGCTTCGCTTTGGTAAATCATGGAGCAATCGGGACAGGAATAGGTTGGTGTTTCGGTAATTTCGATTGCCCTCGTGCCGTCCGGAAGTTCCCAAAAAACGGAACTGGCAATACATTCAACGTTTTCACTGCTGCACCATTCGCATATTGTTTTCATGTATGCAGCCCCCCTATTCCTTTACTCGATCAGCTGTCGATTCGGTTTTTGTTTCTTTCTTGATTACGGCTTGATATTTCTTTTCTTTTAATTCATCCCGTTTACCGCGTTTATCCTTTAACGTCATATGCTGCGGATCTTGGTTGTATGATTGCCTTCGATTCAGTCGCGTTAAGCCATCAGGAACAAGGTTAAAGTGTTCATCATTCATAATTCCGGCAATCCCGTTATGCGATTTTTTCTCATCCATTTCCGGATAAATTTCTTTAAAATAGCCTTCCGCCCGTCCAGGAATATAATTTTCTGGCTCTGGATACGACGTAATAACCCCTTCAAAATTACGGAGGACAATCTTTTCCGGACTTTGCGAGATAAGGTAGTTCGGCTGCAGCGCAATTTTCCCTCCGCCCCCTGGAGCATCGACGACAAAGGTTGGAACCGCATAGCCGCTTGTATGGCCTCTCAAGCCCTCGATAATCTCCAGTCCTTTTGAGACAGGTGCACGGAAATGACCGATTCCCTCTGATAAGTCACATTGATAAATATAATATGGGCGGACTCGAATTTTCACTAGATCATGCATGAGTTTTTTCATAATTGGCACGCTGTCATTGATACCCGCTAGGATAACAGACTGGTTGCCAACCGGCACACCGGCATTTGCCAGCATTTCACAGGCACGTTTCGAATCTTCCGTAATTTCAATCGATGTATTAAAATGAGTATTTAACCAGATTGGATGATATTTTTTTAATATATTACACAGGTTCTCAGTAATTCTTTGTGGGAATACAACTGGTGCTCTTGTGCCAATTCGAATAATTTCGACATGGTCAATTTCTCGTAAATTCTTTAATATATACTCTAAAATATTATCATTTATTAGCAGCCCATCTCCCCCGGAAATTAATACGTCTCTCACCTGCGGGGTTTGACGTATATAAGAAATAGCGGCGTCCAGCTGTTTTTTCGGAACCCCCATGCCAATTTGACCGGAAAAACGTCTCCTCGTACAGTACCGACAATACATGGAACATTGATTTGTTACGAGAAACAGAACCCGGTCCGGGTAGCGGTGCGTTAACCCAGGTGTGGGTGAATCTTCATCTTCATACAACGGATCTTCCAAATCATATTTTGTTTTATAAATTTCTTTTGAAATCGGCACTGATTGCATGCGAATCGGGCAGCGCGGATCGTCTGGATTCATTAAGGAAGCGTAATATGGTGTAATATTTAAGGGGATTGTCTTAGTAGAAATTCTGACGCCTTCTTCTTCATCGGGTGTTAGATTGATAACCTTTTTTAAGTCCTCTAATGTACGAATTGTATTCGTCAATTGCCATAACCAATCATTCCATTGCTCATCGGTTATATCTTTCCAAAGCTCGATTTCCTTCCAATGCCTTTTCGGCTTATATAAAAACTGTTTCATCATACATTCCTCCTATCTTGCCTCAATAATTAATAATGCAAGAATCGTGCCAAATTAAAAAATCGGCTTTAAAAGCGGATTTCATAATGAAACAGCCCTTTTTATCTGATTCTGAACAAAAAAAGTGCCGAAAATTCAGCACCTTACGTAGAAATTTTTTTTAATTTGTATTGTAACGTCTGCCTGGGGATCTCCAGAAGTTTCGCTGCTTGATTAATATTTCCTTCCGTTTGCTCCATAGCATTCAATATTAGTGCTTTTTCTAATTTCTCCATATTTTTTCTTAACGAGAGACTTTCCGATTCCTGATGCTTGTCACGTACTGGTGCTAACTGCTGTTTTAACATTACAGGCAGATCCTCGATTCCTAACCATTCCTTCTCACAAACGTTCATCATATATTCAATCGTATGTTTTAATTCGCGGACATTCCCCGGCCAATAGTAGTCACCAAAAAAGGCCTCAACGTTTTTTTCAATACCTTGAATGTTTTTTTGCAGCTGCTTATTAAAAAGTGAAATAAAATAATCGCTTAGGAAAAGGATATCCTCTTTTCGCTCCCTTAACGGAATTAATGAAAAGGTAAATACGTTGAGACGGTAGTATAGATCCGAGCGCAGCTTTTGCTCTTTTAATGCCTTGCCTGGATGGATATTGACCGCAGCAATTACACGGACATTCACCACGATATTTTCTGCCCCTCCTACCCTTCTAATGATGCCATCCTCTAACACCCGGAGAAGCTTTGCCTGTAATTCAATCGGCATGGCATGGAGTTCATCTAAGAAAAGGGTACCCCCATCAGCTAGTTCAAATAATCCTTTGCGCTCAACGGCCCCTGTATAACTGCCTTTTGCCGTTCCAAACAGAATACTTTCAAGCAGTGTTTCGGGAATTGCGGCACAATTCTGGGCAATGAATGGGCCAGTTGCCCTTAGCGATTCATGGTGAATTCCTTGGACAAACAGCTCCTTGCCCGTTCCAGATTCTCCATAAACGAGAATCGGAGAATCTGATTTGGCCAGCTTTCTCGCTTCATCCTTCATGTTCAAAAAAGAGGCATTGACCGTTTTTAAATCATTTAGTGTATAATTCACCTGTTTTTTTACCCTTTTCCTGCTGCCTTTTTTTAAGCCTTTTTGCAAATCCAGCAGCCGTTCAGCGAGTAATTTCATCCTGGAATAATCTTTGGCGATTTCAACCGCCCCAATTATTTCCTTATTTACAAAGATGGGTAATGTCGTATTTATGGTATCAATCCTAGTTCCATGGACATTGACATAAACCTGTGTCTGGTTAAAAATCGGCTTCCCGGTTTCGACCACTTTAAGCAGCGTGCTTGATTCCTCGGTTAACGAGGGGAATGCCGCGAGCAAGTGTTTTCCTAGTACTTCTTTGATCTCCATCCCATCATGCTTGGCTGCCACCTCATTATAAAAAATGGTCTTTCCCTCGGTGTTTACGACATGAATTCCTTCATCAATACTCTTCAGAATAGCTGCAAGCACTTCTTGCGTTAAGGCGGTAAGTTGACCCATCGCTATCACCTTCCCTTTATTACAAATTAATGAGGTGCCGAATAATGGGCAGCTTAAGCCGAATTTTTAGCAGTTTGCCAGATTCTTAACCCACATATTCATATTTTCAAGCTTGTCATATATAAATACATTATTCATTAGCCTTCCACGGTATTTGTAGCCAAGCTGGTAAAGGGCAGCATTCATGCCAAAGGACAGGGACCTTGCAATGGAATATGCGCAAAATATTCCATTCCGTATAAGCTCTTGTTCAAGCTCCTGTAACAGCAGCTTCATCAGTCCATACTTTCTGTGTTCTGTTAGTGTGGCACAATCCGTTAGTTCCGCATTTTTATAGAAGGAATTTATTTCTGCTGAAGCGGCGCTGACGATTTCTCCTTTATAATAAAACGTATAATAGATTGTTCCGTCATTCATTGTCTTTTTCACATATTCTGGATTATTTAATGGCGTTGGATAGATTTGAAACACCTGACGGTAAAGGGCTGACAGCTTTTCAGCATCGCTTGTTTCCGCTTTTTTTAAAGTATATTCCTTTGGAGGAAAGATTTTCTGAGAGGGGGCCTCTAATTGATATATACTGTGAATCATTCCATCTTCTGTCATCCAGTGTTCATTTTTTTTACGATCTGAAGTATAAAACTTTGTGAAAAACCAGGCGTCAGTCCCATGAAAATAACGATCCACAATCGCTTCCGGCTGGAAACCCTGCTCGTAGAAGGCGAGAATATCTTCGGAGCGCCCTTTTATAATCAATTTTTCCGCATGATGTTCATGGACTAGCTCCTCAAGCTTGTTTATAATTAACTGAATGTTCCCGCGATAATCATCACAGCGAATTCTTTTATTGAATGAATCAAGACAAACCTCCATATTAAACGTAAGTTCCTGCAGACATATAGTAACCGGTAATTGACTCATCTCGATCTCTCCCTTCATTTGAATTCAACGCCTAATCATATTGCAGTCGCGAAAAAATGCCTGGCTATAGAATAAGCCAGACATTTTCCCAAAATAATTTCCACGCTTATTCGTTTACTTCTTCTTCAAGAACCCTGTAAATCCCTTCCTAATTTACAAAAAAGCTTAGTTACAGTCGTCCACCCCGCACCAGTTCAAAATAGTCAGTGCAATAATTTCACTAGCAGCAAACAAATCGTCTAATACAATATATTCATTGGCATCGTGAGCCATTTCGGTTACTCCCGGACCGAATACAACAACCGGAGTATCGCCGACATTTGATAATATTCCGCCATCAGTTCCCCATGGACTCGCTTCGATTACAGGTGTTCTCCCCATGACTTCTTTAAAACTATTAGTGAGTTCAGTCATCAATGGATGGTCACCTTCCAAGCTTCCAGGAAGCCACCTAGCACCAAACCATTCAATTTTCAGCGGATTTTCCCGCAGCCATCCATCTTGTTCGCCCAATTCCTGGAGACAAGACTCCATTTCAAGCTGGGCCGATTCCATTGTTTCCTCAGGAGCTACCCCCATCCTGCCTTCGATAATGGCGGTGTCAGGAACCGAAGATGGCCATTCGCCGCTTGTAATTTTTCCGATATTAATCGGGACCGGAATTGGAATGTCTTTATACAGCGGATCTTTGATTTTGGCATTTCTTTGATTCTCTAATTGTTGTAATCTTTGAATGACTAAGACCGCCTTTTCAATAGCGCTGGTTCCCTCGTAGCGGGTACCTCCATGAGCAGCCTTGCCCGGAACGGTGATTCTAAACCACATTGACCCTTGCTGCTTCGGAAACAGCTTCATATTCGTCGGCTCCGGGATAATTGCCCCATCTGCTCGATAGCCTCGTAAAACAGCAGCCAAGCTCCCGGCCCCGCCGCTCTCTTCTTCTATAACACTTTGAAAAATAATATCGCCTTTCAGCTTAATTTCACTGGCAATGATCGATTCAATCGCTAGTAACAGGGCTACATTCCCGCCCTTCATATCGGTTGCCCCTCTTCCATACATCTTGCCGTCCTCAATATGACCACTGAATGGATCATGTCTCCAGCTTGTTTCATCACCAACCGGTACCACATCAATATGACCGTTCAAAATAAGCGATTTCCCGCCGCCTGCTCCCTTTAAAACTGCAACAAGGTTTGGGTTACCTTCGAAGTCCTTGCGGTCGCAAAAAAAGGCAGGGTGATTTTTCAATTCATTACCGCCAATTTCCCATATATCAAGCTTTAAACCAAGCTGACGGCATTTTTCAATGATCACGGCTTGGGTGCTGCTTTCATTTCCCCTCGTACTGTTTTCCTGGACAATTTTTTGCAGCAGCTTAATCCCTCTCACCCGATTCTCCCTCAGCCATGTCCTGACTTTATGGTCTTCTTTCTTCAAGTTGCTCCACTCCCTAACTTCATTTAATAGCTTATGTTCCGAATCTCCTCACAAATATCGAAATCACAACCGGTTTTTTTGACTACTTCTTCCATGTCATAAGGTGGAAACAGTTCTGTTAGCAGCAAGCCTTGGTCTGTAACTTGAAACACCGCCAGTTCCGTAATGATTAAGTCGACACATCGGCTAGAGGTTAATGGCAGCGTACATTCTTTCACAATTTTCGGATTCCCCTGTTTGTCACAATGATTCATAAGCACAATGACCTTTTTTGCCTTTTGTGCAAGCTCCATTGCTCCGCCCATCCCGGGCACCTTTTTTCCCGGTACAATCCAATTGGCAAGATCCCCCTTTTCACTGACTTCAAGCGAGCCAAGGATGGTAATATCAACTCTCCCTTTACGAATCATCGCAAAGGCGACTGTACTATCACAATAGGAGCCGCCGGTGTTTAATGTAACTGGAAAGCCCCCGGCATTACAAAGATTTTCGTCCTCTTCCCCTTTCCTAGGGCTTGGACCCATTCCAGTAATCCCATTTTCAGCATGAAACATGACCGTTACCTCTTTTGACAAATGGTTAGGAACAAGTGAAGGGATACCAATCCCTAAATTAACAACCATACCATGGTGGATTTCCTCCGCTGCTCGTCTTGCTAATTTATTGCGGATATCTATTCCCATGCCCATTTCCAATTCACCCCTTTCGTCGGTATCACATAATCAACGAAGACACCCGGGGTAATAATCTCTTCAGGATCTAGACTGCCAAGCGGCACAATCTCCTCTACTTCGGCAATCGTAATTTCCCCTGCCATCGCCACAAGCGGATTGGTATTTCGGGCACTTTTGTCATAAATTAAATTCCCATATTCATCGGCTTTTTTAGCATATACAATTGAAACATCTGCTGTTAAAGCGCTTTCCACCAAATACTCCTTCCCATTCAGTGAAAGTTTTGGTTTGTTTGTTACCACTATTTCATTATCCATACCGATATCAGAGAGAATCCCCGGAAGTCCGACACCCCCCGCTCGAATTCTTTCCGCCAAAATGCCTTGCGGAGAAAATTCTACTTCCAGCCGGCCATCCTGCATCATTTTTCCGGCAAAAGGGTTGGAACCAATATGGGAGGCAATTACCTTAGCTGCCCGTTCCTCACTAACCAGCCTGCCTATACCTATCTGGGGAAAACCGGTATCATTCCCGATTAAAGTTATGTTTCTAATCCCTTTTTCAAGAATACCATCAATAATAGTCGGAGGGGATCCGACCCCGCCAAATCCGCCAAACATCAGTGACATCCCATCATGAAAAAACGCAAGGACAGTCTCTAACGTCGTAACTTTCCCAAACACATTTTTCATTTAAGAACCACCTGCTATCACGCCAGAATCATTTGCAAAGGAAGTAAATGTTTCATTTAATAACACAATCAATTCGTCTATCTCCTTTTCCGTTATCGTTAATGGAGGAGCAATCATGATGGAATCACCATTCACCCCATCTATACCTGAACCAGCTGGATACACAATCAGTCCTTTTTCCTTTGCAAGCGATACCATTTTCTGTGTAATCAACGCCTGACGCGGATAAGGTTTTTTCCCGCTGCTGTCGGCAACAAATTCGATGCCAAGCATTAGTCCTTTACCACGGATATCACCGATAAACAAAAATTGTTCCTTTAATTTTTCAAGCTGATCTCTTAGGTAATTTCCCTTAGATTCTACCTGGCTCATAATTTTATTTTTTTCGATAAATTCAAGAACAGCTAAAGCGATGGCACATGACTGCGGGTTGGCACTTAGTGTATGACCGCTCATTACTTGTTTAGTACCAGCCAATATTGGTTTCATCACCTTTTCACTTGCAACTGCAGCGGCAATTGGAGCATATCCCGCTCCCATCCCTTTTCCTAACGTAACAATATCTGGCGTAATGTCCCAGTGTTCACAGGCAAGCATCTTCCCTGTCCGAAAAGATCCAGTCATTACTTCATCTGCAATAAATAAAATATTGTTTGCCTCACAGATTTGTTTAATAACTTTAAAATATTCATCTGGTGGCGCAATTGCCCCGCCTGCCGCCCCAATAATAGGTTCTGCGATAAATGCCGCAATTTTATCCGCACCGATTCTGTTTATCGCTGTTTCCAGTTCCCGTGCGCAAGCATACTGGCATGAAGGGGCTTCAAGTTTGTACGGACAGCGATAGCAATATGGAGGATTGATCACAGGGAAATCCTCCAAGAGAGGAACAAAGCGTGCCCTTCTTCCGGTATGTCCAGACATAGAAAGCGCCCCGAGAGTAATCCCATGATAACTGACCCATCTTGATAAAACCTTCGTTTTCGTGTGAATCCCCTTTTCCTGCCAATATTGAATCGCCATTTTCATTGCTGTCTCAGTTGCCTCCGAGCCGCTGTTCACAAAGAAGCTCCAATTCAGATCACCTGGGGTAAGTTCGGCAATCTTCTCGGCCAATCTCTCCGCCGCTTCACTTGTAAATTGTGAACGGTACACGAAGGAAACCTTTTTCGCCTGCTCATTCATGGCGTCCATAATTTCAGGAACACCATGGCCGATGTTGGCTGTTACCGCTCCAGATGCTGCATCCAAATACTTTTTCCCATCCATATCAAATAAATAGACACCTTTCCCGTAATCAATAACGGGATACATTTCATCCAAAACTGGTTTGATTAAAAAAGAGCGTTTCACAGGATTCCCACATCCTTCTTTAATAAGTCAGACCTTATTGAAATTGTATGATTCATACTTTTGTTTCTTTCATCATTACAACAGAAAAAAACAAACCACAGCCCGGTCTGGTTATGTAGACATGTAATTATATGAAAGGAAAACAGTAAATTTTATTTCCATCCCCATTTTCTGTATACTCAAGGTAAACAGGAATTCCTAAAAAAACGAGGTGTGAAAATGGATAAACAGTACAAATTTGCAACATTTGCCGGGGGCTGTTTCTGGTGCATGGTCAAGCCGTTTGATGAACTGCCTGGGATTAAAAGAGTTGTTTCCGGCTATACATGGGGAACCGTTGAAAATCCAACCTATCAGCAAGTCTGTTCCGATACAACCGGGCATTATGAGGCAGTTCAAATAACGTATGACCCGGAAGTTTTTTCATATGAAAAATTATTAGAATTGTTTTGGCAGCAAATCGATCCAACTGATCCCGGCGGCCAATTCTATGACCGCGGCCAATCATACCAAACGGCTATTTTTTATCATGATGTGGAACAGAAGAAATTAGCAGAGGAATCAAAACAGGCATTACAGGCAAGCGGAAGGTTTAATAAACCGGTTGTGACACCAATTTTGCCTGCAGAGCCATTCTATCCCGCGGAAGAATATCATCAACATTACTATAAGAAAAACCCAGCACACTATGAGCGATATCAAATTGGATCAGGCAGAAAAGGTTTTATTGAAGAGCATTGGAGTGATATAAAAAAATGACCAAAAAAGATCTAGAACAGTTAAAAAAAGATTTAACGGAAATGCAATATGCTGTCACACAACAAAACGGCACAGAACCGCCATTCCGGAATGAATATTGGAATGAAACGCGAGACGGAATTTATGTCGATATCGTTTCCGGCAAGCCTTTATTTACATCGCTTGATAAATTCGACGCAGGCTGCGGCTGGCCAAGCTTTACAAAACCGATTGAAGAGGAAGAAATCTTAGAAAAAGAGGACTACAGCCATTTCATGGTACGCACAGAGGTAAGAAGTAAAACAGCGGATTCACACTTAGGACACGTCTTTAATGACGGACCCGCGCCAACAGGCCTTCGCTATTGCATCAATTCCGCTGCCCTTAGATTTATCCCTAAGGAAGATCTTGAAAAAGAAGGTTACGGAGTATTTATTAAATTATTTGAGGAAAAGTAAAAGCCGCTGACAGCGGCTTTTTGTTATGAGCTCTTCCCTTTCTGTTTAGATATAGAAGTCATGCCGCCTGAGAGGACAAACTTCATCGCATCCTCTGGTTTAACGTCAATGATTTCTACTTGTTCCTTAGGAACTAGGAAGGTGAAACCGGCAACCTGAAAGGTTTGTGGTACATAGACAGCAACATGGGCCTTTAAAGGGCTGTAGAAATCCTCTAGCTGCTCTGAAGTAATAAACCCGATACTGCGCATTTCTGTTCCTGGAATTACGACCAGGGCTACTTTAGAAAAGGCCTTTTTATCCCCTAAAAAGGATTGAATCGTATCTTTAATGACGGAATAAATCGTTTTAACAATCGGGATTTTTTCAAGAAGAAGATCGATTACTTTAATGATTTTTCCGGTAATATACTTTGTCGACAGCCATCCTAAAATGGTAATCAAAACAATCGTTGTAAGCAGGCCGATACCTGGAATGTAATCCTCCCTTAAGTAAGGTCTTAAAGAATTACCGAGTAAACTGTCTAAAAATATAAAAGTTTTGTAGATTACATAAATAACGAGGATAATCGGGACAATCGTTAAAATCCCGTTAATAAAGCTTTTCAAAATTGTTTTCATTCATTCCACCTATTTTTTCTAAGATTGTCCATTAAATAATATAGGCGAATACACATACAGGTCAAGCACCTACTACATAAAGTAGCAGAGAAAAGACACAAATCTTTAGAGGAGTGAATGCAGATGTATGGAATGGGTGGATATGGATATGGAATGGACGGATGCTGCGGTTACGGGTATCCGGCAATGGGAGGCTGCGGCTATGGCGGCGGTTTCGGATTTGGCTTTGGCGGTTTTGCGTTAATTGTTGTGTTATTCATTCTGTTAATCATCATTGGCGCTAGCTGGGCCTATTAATTTTAAAAAAACAGGCTGACTCAATAAAAGAGTCAGCCATTTTTTACCTAACCAATAATTACCTTTTCCTTAGGGTAATGAATTTTTTCACTGGTGCCTTTTCCTCTTAGCATCAACAGGCAGGTTACGATACCAACCCGTCCGATAAACATGAGGATAATAATTAAGATTTTTCCAAATAACGACAGGTTCGGAGTTAATCCCAGCGATAAACCATTTGTACCAAAAGCGGAAGAAACTTCAAAAATCACTTGGATGACCGTTCCTTGTTCGGTAATAGACAGGGTAAGGATTGAAATTAAGCACAAAAAGGCACCTGTACTCATGACAATAAAGGACTTTAATACATCATCATGGTTCAGTTCGCGTTTAAAAATTTTAATGGAGCCTTTTCCTTGGGCATAAAAGATAATGGCCAGAATCACAATTGCAAAGGTTGTCGTTCGAATCCCGCCGCTGGCACTGCTCGGTGAGCCGCCAATGAACATAAGGATCGCCATGAAAAGCTGATTACTTGGCGTAAATTCATTAATGTCCGTTGTAGCAAGTCCAGCACTCTTTGATGTGACCGAATGAAATAAGGAATAAAATATCGAATCATACCAGCTTGTTGTAGCAAAAAAGTGATGGCTATCCAACAGATAGATAAAAATGGCTCCTAAAAACGTAATGATAATAAAGGTTGAAGTGGTCAGCTTCGTAAATAAGGTAAAATGAAACCTTCTTTTCGTCCTATATGTAACAATAAATTCATAAACCTCGACAATAACTGGAAAACCAATCGCTCCAAAAACAATTAATAACATAACGATTGTTTGAACAAAGTAGTCATTTTTAAACGGAATTAGTGACTCTCCTGTTATATCGAATCCTGCGTTAGTTGCCGCACTGATGGCCGCAAAAAAGCCATGTTTAAAAGCAGTATAGCCGCTGTTGTATTCATTAAGAAAGCAAAACCCTAAAATAATGCCGCCAAGAATCTCAATCGATATAAAAATGACAAAGATCCGTTTTGCCAGCTGTACTAGCCCGGCAAGGTTGGATTGATTTTGATCAATCATAATTAATTGCCGTTCCTTTAATCCTACCTTTTTACCAATCATGACCCAAAGAAAGGTACTAAGGGACATGACGCCGAGTCCGCCTAATTGCAGTATTAAACAAAGCAAGAAAATCCCAAAATTATTAAACGTATCTTTAATGGTCACCACACTCAACCCTGTGACACTTACAGCACTTGCGGCGGTAAACATCGCATCAATAAAGCTCAACTCTACATTTGGACGAAGCGCCAGCGGTATTTTCAGTAAAAGTGTAGAAACAACAAGAGCTGAAAGATAGAAAATAACGATTAATTGAAATGCCGATAGTTCTTTTGATTTCGATTGAATTTTTTGAATCGCACTCATGTAATCTTACCTCATCATTTAATCAATGTTATTCTATAATACCACAGGAAAAAATATAAAAAACAACCGAACCAGTATTTTTTACTGATTCGGTCCGTTATTACCTAAAAGCTCTTTCTTTGCTTATGAACTTTTTTCCACCTTTTTCTTTCTTCAGATTGAGCTCGTTTATCAGCTTTTCTTTCAATAAACGCAAGCTCTTTTTGGAGCTTATGATAACTGACAAGTCGTTCAGCTGTTAGCAGGCCTGATTCAATCGCTGTCTCGACGGCACAGCCAGGTTCATTCCGGTGAGAACAATCTTTGAATTTACATTGAGAAGCCAGCTGTTCAATATCCGAAAAGGTTTCCGACAGTCCTTCAGAGCTATTCCATAATTGGAGCTCCCGCATCCCCGGTGTATCAATCAAAATACAGCCATTTGGCAGCAGCACCAGCTCTCTGTGAGTAGTTGTGTGCCTGCCCTTATCATCAGACATTCTGATATCATTTACCAATTGTTTTTCTTCACCTAATAATCGATTTGTTAAGGTAGATTTGCCAACGCCTGAGGAGCCAAGTAAGGCAATGGTTTTACCAGGCTGTAAATATGGTGCTAATTTTTCTAGACCTTCATTTGTCTCGGCGCTAATTGGTATAATGGGTACACCTCCGAATGAGACGGATTCTACTTCAGCCTTTTTCTCTTCAATATTTGAACAAAGGTCCGCTTTACTTAGCACAATTACCGGATTTGCTCCGCTTTCCCATGCTAACAAGAGATACCGCTCGATTCTTCGGACATTTAAATCCTCATTTAAAGAGTTAACAAGAAAAACAGTGTCCACATTAGCCGCGACAATTTGCTCTTCTGCGGTATTCCCCGCCTGCTTCCTTGAAAATTTACTCTTCCTAGGCAAGACCTTTAAAATGGTACCTTTTCCTTCTTCTATCCTAGGCTTTAAAGCTACCCAGTCACCAACTGCCGGAAAGTCCTCTCTGCTGAATGCTTGAAAGCTGAATTTTCCCGATACTTCACAAAGCAATTCATGATGTTCCGTCCAAACGCGGTACATCCGTTTATGTTCAAGAGCCACTCTGCCAAAAATTAAACTTTCCTCTGTCATCAAGTTGTCAAACTCTGTTTTCATTATCTCAGTTAATCCAATTGAAAATAAATTCATTCTAAATTCCTCCATGCTAAAAAATAAATTAAAAAACCATAGGCATGCACAGCCCATGGTTTCATTTGCATAAAAGGAACATAGAAAAATGAAATCACTAACAATTAAAGTTATGGGCTGTGCCAACAATATTCAGATAAAAGTTATCGTTCGTTGTTTGAATAAACATTGCACATCACCCGCTTTCATGTATTTTACAATTTATAGTATATGTAATTTTTGACTCTTTGTAAACAAAAAAATGAAATATATCCAAATTATTACTCCTATAGGCACCTAGTATGAAAACTTGAATACTTTATGTTGTAACAGATTTTTTAGGAGTTGGTCGTATGTCCGATACGAGAAATCAGGGTGATTATCTGCAAAAGGCTGCGATGTATGATTCATTAGCTCAATTTTACAAATATACTAATCCAACCTATCATATGCATTTTTACCTAAAGCACTTGCATTACATGAATAAAGCCATTACGATGATTCGCACCCAGCCTCAATTGACCCCGGAGGAAGCAAAGATTCGTGTATTTCATACCTCCTATGATTCTTCCAATATTGATTTTTATGTAAATGGAAAAAGAGTTTTAAGTGATCTTCCATTTAAGAATGTAAGTACCACTCTTGCTTTAAATCCTGGCAAGTACCATGTTGATATATATCCTTCAGGTAATATGGTGGACAGTGTTTTAAATAAAAAAATCATCGTAGAACCAGGCAAATCGTACACTCTGACAACGATTGATTCGATGAAGAAAATGCGTTTGCTTCAGTTCGAAAACCAGCCGGTGATTCCAAGAAATGAAGCACAGTTTCGCTTTATTCATTTATCGCCGGATACACCAGCACTGGATATTGCCGTAAAAAACCGGGATGTAATTTTTCAAAAGATAGCCTATAAGCAGGCAACCGACTATTTAGGATTAACCCCGATGACAGTTGACCTTGAAACCAGGGAAACCGGAACCAAGACAGTAATCTTATCTATGCCAAAGCTGCAATTTACCGCAAATAAAAGCTACACCATTGCACTCATCGGATTAACAAAAGGTGAGCCGTTACTTCAGTTTATTAGTATGGAAGATTAAAAGAGCACAAGGTGCGTGACACCGCAATTTTTTGTGATGTCACGCACCTCTATGAGTCAACCGACTTATTTTACTGGTACTAAAATGGTGAAAGCAATGTTATCGTTTTTTAGATCAAACCTATCTGCTTTAATTTTCAAATCACTTTTCAGCTTTAATTGCTGCATGTTAATATAAATTAGCTCGTCCTTTGGTCTGATAATAACACCATTAGGCAGCTTATAATTATCACTGATAAACCTTAATATATACGAAATTGGCAGCGGCATGTCTCCTAGTGACATCGACTTTTGCCTTAGAACCAAGTCACCGTTTTTTAATGCCTTCGGTTCAAAGGTTAATTTCATATTTAATTCTTCACTAAAAACAGGTATTTTTCCATATAACTCCACTTCATCTGCCAGTAGCACACGATAATGAATCGGGGAATCAGCGGCTTCTTCCTCTAAATAATGATTGATCAGTTTATTCAAATCATCCTTGTTGGATTTTACATGAAACGATACATGCTCCCCCGCCTGCCGTTTGGCAAACTTTTGCTCCACATCTTCGTATGATTTCGTTATAAGCGAATAAATAATAATTGCGAACAAAAGGTTAATCCCCAGCAGCACCAGGAATCCAATTTTCCATTTGTTTTTCATAAAAATTTTAATTCTCCTCTGTACTTACCATTAATGTCTTCTTCTCTAGTTCAGGAATGACTTGTTCACCAAGAGCCTCATTCAGTCTTTCGGCAATGAGCTGATAACCTTTGTCGTTTGGGTGGAAATGATCCGTATAAAAGAGGTTTTCATTTGTGTTTAAAAATAAATCGTCAATTTCAACAAAGTAGGCGTTAGGATAATTAACTATGACAGACTGCCCTGTTTTATTCCATTCCGATACGATTTTATCCATTTCTTTAATATGAGAAAACCATTTCGTGAAGGGATTATACATTCCTACTAACACAATCGAAGCATTAGGGTTTTCCTGAACAATTGTCTGGATAATTTGTGTTAGGTGGTCTCGATACGTTTCTTTTTCTTTAATAAAGTCCGAAAGCTGCAAATTGGAGAAATGGTCTCGTACGACCTTCATTATATCATTGCCGCCGATCGTCAGAATCACTAAATCAGCTTTGTCCAGCACAGGTTTTAATTCCGGGGATTTTAATCGTTTTAACAGCTGTGTCGTTCGGTTTCCTTTGACACCATAATTATAAAAATCGACTTCTTTAATTCCTTTATCTTTTTCAAGCATCATTTCTAAATAAGGCAAATATCCGCCTTGGCCTGTACTGTCACCAACGCCTTGTGTTAAGGAATCACCTGCTGATAACACGGTTAAGTTTCGTGGCGAAAAATCAGAAGGAATGGGCGCAAAAGCTTGAACTGCTGTCTTCTTTTCTGGATGTAGCACCAATTGATCCGTTTCGCTGCAAGAGGCAAGCATTAACACTGAGAGAATAAGAGGGGTGAAGATTTTTTTCATGATTATTCACCTGCCTTCTAAACTATCTTTATCCCGCTTTAACGGGCAGAAAATTTCTTCACTTCAAGGCTTTGCTTATTCAGAGAAGTCAATCGTAAAGGAACAACTGCCCGTAAAAGCCCGATTGGTTCAACTAACAATTCATTGGGGGATGAGAAAAACCCCCATTAATTGAAGTTTCACTTTATTATAACACGTAAAGTTTCATTCAAAACAATTCTGTACTATATCCTATTCTTGGCAAAAAAAATAGACCCGTTAAATGGTCTATTGTAATGTTTTAATGTCGCCAATAATTTCATCAAATGGAACATCTTTAAACCCGTTATAGGATTTTTTTATATGTCCTTCTTGATCAACCAAATAAATATACGTTTGATGGATGACTTGATTACCTTCCTCAGGTTTCTTTACAAAAGTTTTAAACGTTTTTGCTGCAAATTTTTCGATGAACTCTTGAGAATAACCTGTTAAAAAGGTCCAATTGGTAAAGTCAACTCCAAATTGCTTGGCATAACGGGTTAATACATCTGGCGAATCCACTGTCGGATCGACACTAAAAGAGACAAATTGCACATTTTCCAAGCCTTCATCTTTGACCATTTTTTGCAACTTGGTCATATTCGAAGTCATCGGCGGGCAGACATCCGCGCAGCTTGTAAAAATAAAATCTGAGATCCAAACCTTTCCTTTTAAATCTTTCAATTCATAAGGCTTGTTTGCTTGAGTAGTCGCTGTAAAATCTTTCACAGGCCAGTCTACAGCATTTTCAATCTCCTTTTTCCCGCAGGCTGACAATAATAGCATCGTTACGGTCAAAAATATTGCTGCTAATCTGATCTTCATTTTATCACCTACAAATTTCTTCTTATGTATCCGTGAATAGTGTATCAAAGAATAGCAAAAGAAGAAAGAAAAAGGATGGATGCGCATCAGCTATCCAACCATAAAGGAATCGATATTTTAAATGTTGTCCCTTTCCCTTTTACACTAATTACTTCAACTTTTCCTTTCAAACGATCGACAAGCTGATAGCAGACCATAAGTCCCATTCCTGTCCCTTTTTCCTTCAATGAGTAAAACGCTGTTCCAAGGCGCTGTATTTCCTCGGCCGACATGCCAATTCCGGTATCGATAATTTCAAAAACTCCATAATGTGCCGTATTATAAACTCGAAGCGTCAGGAGACCACCGCTCCTCATCGCTTCAATACCGTTTTTAACAATATTAATCAGGACCTGTTTTAATTCACTCTCATTTCCTTTGACAAAAATGTCACTTTCAATCTGTTTTTCTAAGCTGATGTTTTTTGACATGAATGCAAAGGTATTCATTAAGTCCATCACATTTGATGCTAATTTTCCAGCATCGACTTTAGTGATATCCTCTAGATTTGGCTTCGCAAGTGATAAATAATCATTAATAATCATTTCGGCACGGTTTATTTCCCCAATCATTAAGTGAATATATGTCTTTTCCTCCGACGTTAAGTGTTCCTTTGCATAAAAAAGCTGCAAAAATCCTTTTACGACTGTCATTGGGTTTCTTATTTCATGGGCTACTGATGCCGCCAGCTGCCCGATCGCATTCATTTTTTCAGCCCGCTGTAATTCTTTTTGCAACCTAGTCTTTTCAATAACCTTCTCCATTTCATCAATGGCTTCTTCAAATGGATGGCTTATACCAAGATCTGCGGGGTGAGTGCCAAACTCTTTATATGTATCAGAAAGCCTGTCGAAAAGAATCGATAACTGACTGGTCATTTGGTTAAATTTTTCCCCGATTTGCCCAAGATCCGATTCATTAGAAATTTGCAGCTTGATCGCAAAATTACCGGCGCTAACTGCATTGATTCCAGAGATAATTTCTTGAACAGGTTCAAAAACCTGTTTAAGACCCCATTTCATCGTAATGTAAACAAAAGCAGTGATCAAAATTAAAGCAATGAGCAAATAGGTTCCAATTTTTTTCTTATAGCTTTCAACCTTGGTTGCGTCAACATTTACGACAAACACAGCAACCAGTTTGCCTTGGTCATCAAAAACGGGATCAAATACG
Organism: Neobacillus kokaensis; assembly: GCF_014656545.1. Lineage (GTDB taxonomy): Bacteria > Bacillota > Bacilli > Bacillales > Cytobacillaceae > Neobacillus > Neobacillus kokaensis. The sequence continues at coordinate 156,887 of NZ_BNDS01000006.1, read as the reverse complement.
GTTACCCAACTCCCATAGCTATCTTGGTATATCCTGCTTGCTGTTAATCCTTTTTCTTTAATAGAACGGTTATAGGCTGCCAGAAACTCCCTCCCGGCAGAGTAATGGCTGTAGCTGCCCAAGCTGCCCTTTCCGTTTTTTCTTGACAAGGTTAGAAAGGATACCTCATTTCCGTTCATTTTTTTTGCAACTACAATGTAGCCATCAAAATACTTGATGTTTTTCCCCAATAGTTCAGCCACTAATTCATTTAGTTTTCTCGCTGACGGAGCGTTTTCATCATGCTGTTTCATTACATCTTGAACCAAACTGGAAGGAATGGAATCACTCCAAACAAGTGAAATATCTTTTGCCCGTTCGATGAGCTGCTCCTCTATTTGGTTAGATTGAAAGAAAAAAACCATACCAGCTGTTGAAACTACTACCAAAAATGTAATCATAAAAGAAAATAATAGTACCTTTCGATAAAGTGGCAGTTCCTTCACCTTGTCATTGGCCATATTCTTGTTCCTTTCAAAACGAGTCTATAATATATGAAATTTCGACACTAGGACTTTATAATCCTTTTTGGTTTATAGAAAAACATTACTTTTTTCTTATATCACTGCGCATTACGTTAATTAACATGATAAAATGATTTCATACGTGGTATAATGAATGAGCATTCAGTCGAAAAATAAAAATTAAATGCGATTATTGAGAAAATCGGAGGTGATAGTATTGGAACGAATCGGTCCAATTCTCATATTAGAAGGCCCGAATCACAGTAAGGTGCCTTACTCCCGTAGTTTATTCTTAGATGGCAGTGAAAAGGTATTAATTGACAGTGGCGCTGAGGCAAAGACACTTTTAGATCTTAAACAGGAAAAAGGAATGGAACTGATCATTAATACTCATTATCACCCGGATCATACAACTCATAACCATCTGTTTCCCGACGTAACCAAATGGATCAATCCAATTGAATTTGAAACTTCTCGTACAGTGGAAGGTGTCGCCCGGGCCAATGCGATATATCAAGAATGGGGAGCCGATGGTGTTGAAAAATGGGAAAAGACTCTGCCGCTTGAGTTGATAGAAAACCTTAGCGGAATTTCCGGAACATATGACTATGAAACAGAGTACCGATTTGGGGAAGTGAAAGTGATTTTTTTACATACGCCGGGGCATACAAGCGGCTTTTCCTGTCCGTACTTTCCTGATTTAGGCATCGCTTTTGTTGGTGATTATGACATGACCACGTTTGGTCCGTGGTATAACGGTACAGATGGCAATATTGACGACTTTATTACATCTGGGGAGCGTCTCCTTACCCTCGATGCTGATACGTTTATAACCGGGCACCAAAAAGGAGTTTTCAAGAAGCAGGAATTTAAAGCAGCAATGGAAAAATTCCTCACCATCATTGACAAGCGCGATGAAATGATTGACCAATATGTCCGAAATGGTCTTACATTTGAAGAGCTTACTGAAATCGGAATTTTCTATCCGAAAAGAACCTTGGAAAATCCCCTGTTAAAAACATGGGAACGGAGCGGGATTCGCAAGCATTTAGTAAGGCTAGGTTACATTGTTTCGGAATCATCTCGAGAGCTTGTAAAATTAAAATAGGATGGGCCTCCTCGTTTGGCTCCATCCTATTTTTATTATCTAATCATAATAATACATCAACGCAAGTGCCCCAGCACCAGTATGGGTACTGACAGTCGGATTGGTATAATCGATCTCCACATCTTGAAATCCGGTTAATTCGTAAATGCTCTCCTTAATCTTTACCGCAAGCTCATAGGCTTCAGCATGAGCAATCCCGACACCGCGAATTGTTTTGCCCTTTACGTCTTCGGCAAACTGCTTGGTCATAAACTTAACCACCTGTGAATAGCTGCGCGCCTTCGTAACTGGTGTGTATTCCGCACCCTCGAGTGAAGCAATCGGTTTAATATTCAGGAGGGAGCCGATAAATGCCTTCCCTTTGCCGATTCGCCCGCCTTTTACTAGATTCTCCAATGTATCTACCATAATATATAATTTAGTATGTTCTCTTACTAGATTAAGCCGTCCAAGGATTTCTTCCACGCTTTTCCCCTCGTTAGCCATTTGTGCCGCTTCTTTCACCTGAAATGAAAGCGCTTTGGAAATAAATTTGGAATCAATCACCGTCACTTTTGTTTCAGTCATCTGGGCCGCACTTTCCGCTGAACGAACAGTACCGCTCATTTTACCTGTCATATGAATGGATAAGACTTCATAGCCTTCCTTACCAAGCCGGTCATATACCTCAAGAAAAGCACCGACGGAAGGCTGCGAGCTTTTCGGCAGTTCTTTTGAGGAGCTCATATTTTTTATAAAATCAACGGGATCCAATTCTACCCGGTCAAAAAACGTTTCACCATCTATCGTAATCGCCAAAGGTACTACTTCTATTCCAAGTTTCTCAACAATTTCTTCAGGCACATCCATCGTTGAATCGGTTACAATTTTCACCTTGCTCATGAATTCACATCCCTACCGTTACTCCCTTGATTATACAAGTTTCGACAGGGGATGGGAATGATTATTTTTTTACGATAGGAAAACGAGAGGGAATTTACTAAATGATATTGTTTCCTTAGAATCCCCGCAATAAATTAGACCCTGAACAATTTCAAGGTCTTTTAGGTTAGAATCCTATTATTCTGCATTGGAACGGTTCCCGCTTTTTAGTACTTGGAATGTTTTTTCACAATACTCTTTGTTATCAACATATACTGTTGCTGTATACCACTGATCATCCATAACTGGATAATCAAAGGTGGAAAAACGAGCGTGATAGTGCGGCGGATTTACTTTTTGAAAATCTAATGTGCCGTCTTTCGGTGTAAAAACATAGTTGACAGTGCCAGCTCCGCCTGAAGGACCAGTTACCTCCAGCCTTACATTTTGCAGAAGTTCGTTTTCTAAGTTGCCATACTCATTACGCAGATGAAACTTAATTGGTACCGTTGATTTTTGATGCAGCGTAAAATTTCGGTTCACAAATGGAGGTTCATAGCATTGATCCCCTATCGGAATCTGCTCTTCATGGCCAACCGCTGAGAAGTCAAAGGCTATATTAGTAGATTTCCCTTGCAGCTCATTTCCCGTCTCAATCGGAAGCTCTGCCGTAAATGTCAACGTATCACTTTCGCCAATGGCAATTGTTCCTAATGCGAAATTAAGAAAATCATTTAAAGTTCCTTCATAAAGATTGCCTTCAACATCCGATACTTTAAGTAATATACGATTATATAAAACAAGATCCCCTGTTTCCTGACGGGAACTTACGGAGTAATTAAAATCTAGATTGCCATTATTACTTACTTTTAAAATTGAGGTCTTTTTATCGCCTGGTGCCATATTATCAGCGATTAAAAAACCTTCTGAAGGGGTTGTGGAAATATCAACATTATATACTGTTTCATCAGCTTTTGTACCTCTTATCTGTACAAAAGATATTATTAGAATAAAAGTAAAAATAATAATAGAGAAAAAAAGCAGTTTATGGTTTCTCATAAGAGTCCCTCGCAATACCTAAACCGCGGTTTTTAACCGCGGTTCAGTTTTACAAAATTTTAATCATTATATTTGACTTGTTCAGCAAAGAAACCAAAGTCAAAAATAAAGGTTTGACCCTGTAATTTATTACTGGCAGTTTTATCTAATGAGAGTTCAAAGGTAACATTTAATGGTCCAGGTTCAAAAGGTGGCTCTGTTCCCATTAAAACAGGATTATTTAGTAGGTTTGTATATTTATCTGTATCGGTAGATATAAGTCCACTTAAAGGTCCATCATATAAAAGGATGCCCTCATCTGGTATGGACACTTTAACATTTGCTTTTGATATAAACTCATCATAAATATCCCCGGATGTAAGCCCTCCCGAAATGGCCCTTTCTCCGATTACCGGTACATTTTGTGAATAGGTAGTACGGAATGATGCCTTAAGACCTGTAATTTTTGCATCTAAGCTTCCTTCATTAGTTAAAATCATTGTACGTTGAATTTTATCACCTGGTGCCCAACCGCCGATGGCCTCTCCACTAGGGTTTACATCTTTGACATCATATGGGTGTTTGCCTGCAGGGTCTAAATAATCAGTATAAAACATAGGCCCTGGCACATAATCGCCATGATCTCTTTTGGCTTTTAAAATTATAGTTCCGGTAGTAACTGAATTACCTTCATTTGTTGCACTACTTGTGAAAAGAGCGAACGTTGCCCCACCAATTGATAACCCGATGCCTAGAACCCCTGTTAATGTGTACATCATTAATTTATTTTTGTTCAACAAGGTGATACCTCCCTTCTATCAAAAAAGGTGATGGTAAGAATTACCACCACCTCATTCATCTTATGGTGTAACTGATGCATTCTCATTCCATGAAATTGGACCGTTTGCATCTGATGTATCACCGTCACCATTTGGATCATTTAAATTGTTTTTAGCTTGAACTGCCTTAAAGACTACATCAAGTTGTGCAGATTTTCCCTGAAATGCATTACCTGTTGACTTTGGTAAATCATAGTTTACATCAAAGGTTGTTGTTCCTTTTGCTGGAATTAAAACAGGAGCTGAATTAGCTGTAACATTAAGTGCTGGAGCTAAATCCCCCGTATCTGTAGCTGATTCAATTGCTACCCACGCATCTAATGTACCGTTATTTTTAATTGTTACTGTTCCTTTCCCACTATCCCCAGGGGCCATATTTGTAACAGTAAATGCTGCTTTTCCATCCCCACCAGTAATATCAGAAATTGTCATAGTACCTGTCGTTGCTGTGTTTCCTTCATTTGTAGCAGAACTTGTGAATAAAGCAAATGTTCCCCCACCGACTAATGCTGCACCAAGTGCTGTTCCTAGAAGTGCTCCCCCAATTTTCTTTTTAATACTCATTCTTTTCTCCTCCTTGATTTTCCCCAATTTTATGTAAGGGTAGTTTATTTATTTTGAACTCCTATGATTAGGAGAATCAAACTGGATAATTAAGATGCTACTTTTTGGTTTTCCTTTTCCTTCTCAAATCGAGAAATAGTTATCCATATATTTACAATAGAATATAAAATCAGCAATACTCCAGGAACAATCATTAGCCAGATAGCTCCTGTTTTTGATTGCATAAATTCAAATAATTGGCCAAGAAATGGAATGGTGAAGCCGGAATACTTTGCTACAACTCGGTCGGAGGTAACAGCACTTGAGTCTTTTGAATCGTTGTTATCCCCCTTTGTTACAAATTGGAGAGAGTCTTTTACCTTTTGAACTTCAATAATTCTATGAGTAATCAATGTATCAGGACTATCCGCAGCCTTAAAAGTGATGACATCACCCTTCTTTAACTGTGAAACGTTTGAAATTGGTTTTACTGCAATAATGGATCCTGTTTTAATACTTGGTTCCATTGATCCTGAAAGAACAGACATTAATTCATACCCAAAGACCTTGGGAGTTCCCCCAGATATTTTGGCTGAAACTACCAGTACAATCATACAAAGTAAAAAGCCATATATTAGTAGTGAAGTAATTCTACTAGCCCATTTTTTTAATGAATTCATTCTTTCCCCACCCTGTTTTAAATGTTTATCCATTTTTACTGCTTCGAGCAGTTATTCACATTGATCTTATTGCTTACAGCTGCTGCTTTTTTTTCAATTACTATATCTCCACTTCCAATAGGTTTATCAGGATGCTGGAAGGTGACAAACATGTAGAATCCCTGTTTTTTAGGAGTGTATGTAAGTTTTATTGAACCCTTAGCTTTTATTTTTGGAATTTCGCCTTTCGAAAATACAAGTTCACCAGTTTCACCTTTTGGACCTACAGGGTTCCCTGTTTCGCTATAGTAAACAGAATAGGTTGAGGTGATACCCATATCTCCTGAGCCCACGTTCTTTATATCAGCAAAGATTTCTTTACAATCCCCGCCCACATTATTGGTAAATTCCAAAAGGCTGTTATCATACCAAGTTCTGGCTTGGAAGGTGGATTTATTTTTTGCTTGGCTGACAAATACCGCATTGGTAGATGTAAAAGGTAGATTTATTGATGAAAACATAAATAAATACCAAACTAAGCCAATATTCCATACAATCCAAAGATGTTTATTTCTTTTCCTAAATCTTCGAACCCTAGTAAATCTGATAGTGATCCCTCCCTAAAAATCCATCCAAATGGATATATCATCATCATTCTAAAGCCCTAGTTCATTTGCATGGTTTTTGGGTTTTGTTCTTTTTTAAGAACCTACAATCCGATTATAAAACATCCTAATACACATGAAAAACCTCAAAAATAGGCATATTTTCTTAATAAAGAACATTTTTGTAATGTTTTCTCCTGTTTTCTTTCGTATCCTTACTTTTTCATTCTTTATTAAGAAATTAATGTTCTTTATTATTAACAACAACTCAAAAAAACAGCCCCCATTCTCCCAAAAGAATGAGGGCTGTTTACTAAAGCTAAGTTGCTTCAATGATTTCTTCTTCCTGCTGTTTCTTTAATTTTTTCCGGTAAACAAATTTTGATAGGTTGATGCTGACTTCATACAGCAGCAATAATGGCAATGTCACAACGAAGTCAGACATGAAGTCTGGCGGTGTGATGACGACAGCGATAATGATAAGTACAAAGTAAGCATATTTACGGATCTTTGCTAATACGAAAGGATTAATAATGCCTAGTGAAGTCAAGAACATGACGACAACCGGCAGTTCGAACAATACACCGAATGGAAGCGTCATATTCATAATAAAGCTAAAATATCTGTCAGCGGTAAAGTTTGTGACAAACATGCCTGCGCCAATGTTTACTAAGAATTTCAGCACCATTGGGAAAATAACAAAATAGCCGAAAGCCAGTCCCATAATAAATAATAAAAACAATGCTGGAATATAGGACAGGGTTAGCCTTTGTTCATCCGGTTTTAATGCAGGCTTTACAAACAGCCAGATTTGCAGCGCTAATACAGGAATGGTTCCGGCGATCGCTACGACTGTTGCCAGCATAAAATAAATCCAAATTATATCACTCGGCCCAAGGACCATTAATTTCACGTCCAGGTCTCGAACAAACCATTTATAGATGTCATCCACATAGATAAATCCTAGAATAAAGAAAACTATAAAGGCGAGCGCCACAATGATAATTCGTTTACGTAATTCCTCTAAATGATCAACAAGCTGTAGTTCTTTATCTTCCATTTACTTCCCCTGCCAATTTCGAAGGTTGAAAATTAGCGTGAATGCGACCTGCAGATTTCTCTACATCACTTTATCACACAAAATATAGTTTATATTCGAGAAGAAAAAGGTGCAAGACGCATTATCTCACACCTTATTTAGTCAATTTTTCTTTTTCGTCTTTAATGTCTTCCATTACATCTTCAGTAAGCTCTCGTGTTGATTTTTTAAATTCCTTTAATGTTTGCCCGAATGCCCGGCCAATTTCAGGCAGTTTTTTTGGTCCAAAAATGATGAGAGCAAGCACTAAAATCAAAATTAATCCCGGTACTCCGATATTTGAAAACATGGAAATACCTCCTCATTAGTTGTTAGTATTACTACTACGATTATAATATTGAAAATTTAGTTTGGGTTAATTTTTCAAAATAATTCATAGTAATTTCACAAAATCAATAAAAACGTAATTGTGATAATTGGGATTCTCCCCTATAAAGCTCTATAGTCAATTTAACAATAACCTATTTTAAAGTCAACGCAGAATTTTTTAACATAATTTTTAAAATATTTTGACAATGAACATCATTTCGCATATAATTGAAATATTAGTAATATTTACTAATAAAAATTCATTTTAGATAGGAAGTGAGTTGGATGGAATTTTCACTATGCAGTTTTGATGGAGCTCTGCCAGTGGAAGTAACGATCGATGACGATAATGGAAGATACACCATTCGAAAAAGCGACCGAACCGGCGAATATTTTAATAGCCCAAAAGAACTGATTGCCTGGGTGAAAGCACATTTCCGCGAGGAGGAATTTTGCCATCCACACGAATTCCGCGGTATGCTGGCTAAATTGGCCGAATACGAAATTAATGGATTACAATTCTAAACATCCAATTACTGTAAAGAAAAAGCACCAGCCTTGGCTGATGCTTATTTTTGTTTTAGATCATTCCCTTACTTTCCGTTCGTAAGTTTGAAATTCATAAACATAAGGATTTTTTTCATCTTTAATTCCTGGTTCGGATGAGACGAGCTTCCATTCATGATAATCAAATTCTGGAAAAAATGTATCGCCCTCGAATTGATGATGAATCAAAGTAATGTACAGCCTGTCCACATAAGCGAAGGTTTCTTTAAAAATTTCAGCCCCGCCAATCACAAAAATCTCCTCATCCTGCTCGCGGCAGTACGAAATAAAATCATCCATTGTGTCAAACACTCTGCAGCCTTCAGCCTGATACCCCTTTTGACGGGTTATAATCAAGTTTTCCCGCCCTGGAAGCGGCCGGCCGATTGATTCATGTGTTTTCCGTCCCATCGCGATTGGGCGCCCCATTGTCGTCCTTTTAAAAAACTTCAAGTCCTCGGGCAGGTGCCACGGCAATTGATTATTTCTCCCAATCACCCGGTTTTCATCCATAGCAACTATAAAGGAAATCATACACTGACCACTCCTTTAATATGTGGATGTGGATCATAATTTTCTAGCACAAAATCCTCGTATTGGAATGAAAAAATATCTTTAACGTCGGGATTTATTTTAAGAGTTGGCAGCGGGCGCGGCTCTCTTGTTAGCTGCAGCTTAACCTGCTCCAAATGATTTTGATAAATATGGGTATCTCCAAAGGTATGAATAAATTCACCTGGCTTTAGGCCCGTGACATGAGCAATCATCATCGTTAACAGCGCATAGGATGCTATATTAAACGGCACTCCAAGGAACACATCAGCAGAACGCTGGTATAGCTGACAGGACAGCTTGCCATCAGCTACATAGAATTGGAACATACAGTGGCAAGGAGGCAGGGCCATTTGATCAATGTCTGCGACATTCCAAGCATTCACCAGCAATCTACGGGAATTTGGGTTGGTTATAATTTGCTCAATTAATTCGCTGATTTGATCCACCGTTTTACCGTCCGCCCCGGTCCAAGAACGCCATTGGTGACCATACACTGGGCCGAGCTCACCGTTTTCGTCTGCCCATTCGTTCCAAATGCGGACTCCATGCTCCTGTAAATAGCGGACATTCGTATCCCCTTGTAAAAACCATAACAGCTCATAAATAATTGATTTCAAATGAAGTTTTTTCGTTGTTAACAGCGGGAAGCCTTCCTCGAGGTTAAATCGCATTTGGTACCCAAAGGTGCTGATTGTTCCGGTACCTGTTCGATCACCCTTCACCGTTCCTGTCTCCAGGACATGCTTACATAGATCTAAATATTGTTTCAAGTTTTACACTCCTCTAATTCCATATCTTTTAATTTTATTTGAGCCCCTTGATAATTTCAAATGTTTTGGGCGCCTTTTCTCTTAATTGTTGATTCGTATCCTTATTTAAATAAAACATGGCAAACGATTCAGCAAAAAATTCTTCTGGATAAAGAAAATAGCTGTTTTCTGGAAACAATTTGTCATGTTCCTGTTCCATTATCTGTTTAAATTCCTCTGTTTGACTAATGTTATTATAGACGTGTTTGTCAATGGAATGGGCCAGTTCGTGTAATTCTAAATTGACTGAACCGTGGCCTTTTCCTTTGTCACTATAGCCGATTTTCACAAGTACAACCTTGCCGCCGCCGATGCCAGGTACGTCGTCCCAGGTGATTTTCGATTTATAGCCTCTTGGAATTTTTCCCGCTAGCTGCTGTGCGGTTGGATTATCGGTCAGTTTTCCGGTAAAAAGCTTCAGAGTAATTCCTTGATGATCAATTTTGTTTAAAAGCGAAGTCGGTAATACACCGATTCGATTGATCATCTTAGCTGCTTCCTGCTGATCAAATGTTTGTTTCGGTAAAACGATAATGTCCTTTAATTGGGAAGATTTATTTTTAAGAGATTGATAGAACTGGGATTGTATAGGAAAATCCTCAAGCTTTCTTCCATCAGTGGATGCTTGTGAAGTCGTCATGGATAATAAGAACAAGCTGGTGACTACGAAAGTAATAAACCATTTACGCATGCTAAATCCCCCAATCTCTATGAAATAATCCTACTAGAATTATATCATGATAGATTGGAGCAGCGCGTAAATTTATTAGGTAAACAAGGGATTAGTTGGGTAATGTCTATTGGACATTTTTCCCTAATACTGCCTTGGTTTGTCCTCATAGAATGCCTTTATATTAGTGGCAGGGTTTTCTATTAGCAGGAACCTACCTCCAATTAGCGGAGATGGCAACTTAATTAGCGCAGATCAACTCTTTATTAGCACAAGGCAATTCTATTAACGTAAAGCCATCTCCAATTAGCGGTAGAGGCATTTTAATTAGCGGAAAAGGCATTTTAATTAGCGGTAA
>NZ_BNDS01000006.1:0-146306 GCF_014656545.1 Neobacillus kokaensis | reverse complement strand
ATTTTAATTAGCGGTAAACGAACCTTAATTAACGCACGGCGATTCTATTAGCGTAAAGCCACCTCCAATTAGCGCAAGAGGCATTTTAATTAGCGGTAAACGATCTCCAATTAGCGCAAGAGGCATTTTAATTAGCACAAAGCACTCTCCAATTTAGCTCATAACATGAAAAAGCCGCCAAAAGTCCGGCGGCTTTTTCATTAAAATTAAACCTCTAATCCAAAATTGCGGCATAAGGATGCTAGTCCCCCTGCGAAGCCGCTTCCCACAGCATTGAATTTCCAATCGCCGTTATGGCGGTATAGTTCACAAATAACAACTGCTGTTTCAACTGAAAAATCCTCACCGAGGTCAAATCGGAGTATTTCTCTGCCAGAATCTTCATCAACCACTCTTGCAAATGCATTGCTAACCTGTCCAAAATTTTGGTTCCTCGCTTCAGCATCGTGGATGGTTACGGTAATCGCAATACGATGAATATGTGACGGCACTTTGCTAAAATCAATTTTAATTTGCTCGTCATCCCCGTCTCCTTCACCAGTGCGATTATCTCCTGTATGCTCAACAGCTCCAGATGGGTCGATTAAATTATTATAAAAAACAAAATCTAAATCGTTGATGACCCGGCTATTAGCATCTGTAAGGAAAGCAGATGCATCTAAGTCAAAATCGTTACCGCCATGATAACGGTTTGTATCCCAGCCAAGACCAATAATTACCTTCGTCAAGCCGGGATTTGTTTTAGTCAAATCAATTCTTTGTCCTTTTGATAGATTGATTCCCAATATCGTCACCTCATACAGATATTTTTCTTAACTATAGGAGCGGACAACTTCGCTAAGGCTTGCGGCATTTGTACCCGAACCGATGGCAGCAAATTTCCAGTCGTTACCATTACGGTAGATTTCACCGGTAACGAGACAGGTTAAGCCGCTGTAATTATCTGTTAAGTTATAATGGATGAGCTCTTGATTATTGCTTGGATTCACAACTCGAATAAATGCGTTTCGAATCATGCCAAAATGCTGTTTTCTTTTTACACAATCATAGATATTCACTACGAAAACAAGCTTTTGAATATTAGCTGGTACTCTGCTTAAGTCAATCCAGACTTGCTCGTCGTCACCGTCGCCATCCCCAGTTAAATTGTCTCCTGAGTGCTGAACGCTGCCGTCATTGCTTTTTAAGTTGCCAAAGTAAATAACGTCCTTATTGCTCCCAAGCTTATCATTGGCTCCAAGCATAATCACTGAAGCATCACAGTCAACGTTTGCCTGGCTTCCGCCGCCGCCAAACAGGGAACCGAAAAAGCCCCCGCCGCCGCCGCTGTTTTGAACAGGGTCCCAGCCTAAGCCAACCATAATTTTTGATAACCCTGGATTGCCTTTCGTTAAGTCAACACGTTGTCCTTTTTGTAAATTAATTGCCATCATTAATCACCTCATCTAATTTTTAAACAATTCTACGATTGCTGTTTCAGTTGCTTAAAATTTTGCGTCAGCTGCTCTAAACGCTTTGTCCCCTCTTCACGCAGGCGTTTATTTTCATCCTCAATTGCTTTCGTTTCCTGCATTCCTTTGAGGATAATATTCCATGATTCTTCAATTGTTTCAATTTTGATGCTTGGTGCACCTGCTAATCTTGCTATATCAGTGCTTTGCTGGGAAATGTTTTGCGCATTCCGGAGCAGCATTTCATTCGTGCGGCGGTCAAGCTCGCTCATCGAATCAGCGACAAGCTTTTGCCTTTTCGCTGCCACTGCCTGAATTAAGCCGTTTTTAAAAATCGGAATGGTCGTCACAAATGCTGAATTAATTTTCCCAATCAGCTTTGTATTTCCCCGCTGCAGCATCCGGATTTGCGGTGCGGTTTGCAAGGAAACCATTTTCGCCATTTCCAAATCATAAACCCGCTGTTCTAACAATTCGATCGCATTTTTCAATGAATCAAGCTGCATTGAAGCTAGCTGATCACCTGAAGCAACTCGGGCTTCAAGCTGTGGAAGCTGATGTGTTTTTAACTCTTCTACTTTTAATTCTCCGGCAACTATATATTTCTCGAGCGTTAAATAATATTGGTAGTTTTGCTCATACATGTTATCCAGCATGGTTGTGGAATCGACCATTTCCTGACGGTACTTAGAAATTTCCACATATACTTTATCGATTTCAGATCCCATTGTCTGGTATTTTCCAAACAACTTTTCAACAACTTTTTCACCTTTTTTAAACAGCTTCCCGAAAAAGCCGCCGGATGATTTTTGAAAATCCTTTGGATCAAACTTATCCATAATCCGACCAAGCTGTTTTAACAGCTCACCGGAATCCTCCACTTTGGTCGTCCGCATATTGCCTAGTATTTGGTCAGAAAAGCGAGAGATTTGTTCTACCGGTTCTTTACCAAACTCCAATACTTGAATTTGATCCCGCTCATCAATGGAGCGCGCTAAATTCTGCACTTCTGGTTCCTTGCGGAGGGCAAGCTTGATGTCCGATACTTTTGTTTCTGTTAATAAATCATCTACAGGTGCTGGTGTTAAACCGCTGGATGGATTCGGTGTAAGATTCACTGTCTAATCTCCCCTTAAGTTTTTTAAGAACCCGTGAAAAAGTCCCTTTTTAAAAATGGAATTTGAAGGCTCCTTATACTCCAAATCAAAGACGACATCCTCAAGCCAATGGCTGTCGAACAGCCCTTCATCAAGATAATTTTCAATATCGTTATGACCGGTAGGGTTATACACCAATAGGTCAATCCCAAATTGATTTAGTAAAAGAAGCATCGCTGCATCTGACCTTGAAAACATTCCGGTTGTCTCATTATTAAAAATAATGCATTTTGGAACCTCTTGTGAGTAATCAAAGCGTTCTAACAGCTGTATGATCTGTTTCGGGATAAACATTGCCTGTGTAAAAAGATAGAGTTTTATTTCATCCAGACTTTCCATTGGCAATGGTTTTAAACCCGGTTTTTCACATATTCTCTTAACAGCATGTGCCAGCCCTTTTTGCAGGCCCAGCGGCAGGAATGAATACGGCCAGTAATGTGCCTGCATGATTTTATCAGGGCTTAGTGTGCCGTCACGACCTTGAGCATTCCGATAGTGAAAGCGAAAATCACTATGACTAGGAATCGTGATTGGCAATCTGCGAATCACTATACTACAGTTTAATTGACTAAGTGTATGAAGACGTTCCCAATATTCCTTCCGGTCCTTGCTGACACCGTGGATTTTGGCAAAAACGGACGGAATCTGCACCTTGCCGTTGCTCACTTCGAATTCCGGACGTATCATCGCGATTTCTTTACTTACGATAAATAGCTCATCATACGTCGTCTTAAGCGTCAGTGATGACGGTGTATAGTCCCTTAACTGCCACGGTTTGTACAGCCCCGAGCCTTCCTGATTGAGAATGGTCTCAATTTCTCTTGAAGCTCTGTACGCAACCGTTGCTTTCCGGCTCCGCTTTTCAATTGGGAACGGTTCGGGCGGCAAATTGTTTGGATAACGGTGAATAAAGACCGGTTCCTTAAGCAACCCGTCCAAAATATCTCTTCCCTCAGGGTGAAAAATCACGATGTCACAGCCAAGTGTAATTAAATAAAATAAAAAATATTGATGACTCTTTTTCACATCCCCATACCAAAGAAACTTAGGCATGGCCTTTTCCGGGTTAGCGGTTTCCAAACGCGGCGCTAAATGATTCATTGACCACTTTACCACATCAACTAGAATCCGCCTCAATTCATGATTTTTCAGCCCATCTTTTTCAAGCTCTGAATACAATTCCAGCGTCACAATCATCGCTTCCCTTAATTTGCGATGAAGGACTGGCAGTTTGGATTTAAGCAGGAGCTGCTCCCCGTCAAGAAATGCAGTAAAGCGGTTGATGGACAGCTTTTGCTCCTGATGAATATTGATGACCCTCTGGATTGCTTGAAAATGTGCGTTATCGATTGTCTTGTCAAGAGATTCCTCGCTAAGCAAATGTAAGTCTATTTCTGATGTTGTAACATAGTCGAAAAGCTGATTATAGTATTCATCTGTGTCGATTGGGACTCCAAGGAATTCCCCTAATACTTGCCCGATTTGAATCGTCCCATTTTCTAATGAATAATTGGGTCTATCCGGAAGCGGCTTTTTTAGCATTCCTAGCCAATTTTCATACGAAAGGGCTACAGGTTGGATGTTTAATTGGTTTATAGATAGATTCATTCATAACCCCTTCCCTGGATAAGCGAAAGTTTTTGTTCAAGTTTAGCAAATTATGTAAGGTATTCCTTTTCATCATAACACAGTTCATAAAATCGTTCATTTGTTTATACGAAAGATGTGTGAAAATGTTTCACTCTCCCATCACTTTTCTTTCTCATTCACCTTAAACCTTGTCCTTGCATAGTAATGAATACTCACATTAAAGTAGGTGGCTCGAATGAGATTTTTATATAAACGGCCAAAAGCAGAACTCGTTTACGAAGAATTAGATGATGTTATGGAGGTTATGGCTTCCGATGTGTTTATTTTTCTTGATTTATTCTTGTTCAGTCTGATTTTCACATTACTGCTCGCACCTGTAATTGACTCACTAGGCATGGCTGTCTTATTTTTTATTGCAAGTTATAGTCTATTTTCCGGTCTTTATTTCTTTGTGTTTAAAAAAATGACTTTCACGCGGTAAGAGATTTACTATTTGATTAAGAATTTCTTCTCCTGCATTTATCCCAGTCCGATATATTACGGTGAAAGCATTCATTTCCGACATATTTGCCAGCTCCCCGTGTTTTGGTACAAACCGATGCTGACAATTCCGCAAAAAATCCCAATCTAGAATCGAATCTCCCGCTCCTGCTATTTCGCTGATCCCTTCACGCTGGCAAATATAATCTAAAGCCGCTCCTTTACTAATGGCCTTCGGAATAAAATAAAGCTTCCTACCTTGCAAGGAAACTCTCCAGCCGTACATCGAGGCAAAGTCTTCAAGCATACTTCTGTTAAAAGAAGGCGGAAGTGATGTTAACGTATAGTAGAAAAATAAATTTTCGACATGCCACAACTTACCCGCAAATATGAAACCCTCCCGCTCTAACAGTGCAAGCATTTCAGCCATTGGTAAAGACTCACGCTTCATCGCAGCTGAAATATGTGCCGACCATTCTTCCAGCAGCTTGCCGCGATATAATATATTGGCCCCATTCGTTGTGACTGCATATTGAAGAGGAATTTCTTTTTGAAAAATAACAAAACGGTTAAATTGGGCCGTTGTTCTAGTGGTGATTGGAATAAATAAGACGTGCTGACTGAGCTGTTTAAGGGTAGTAAAAGCAGTTTCCGTCATATAGCCAACCCAGCGGTTATCTTTGAATTCAACCGGTTTCATAGAGTATTCGTCCACCCAGCCTAATTCTTCCATCGCTCTAATTGAATACATTAATGTCCGGTCAAGGTCAGAAGCAAAAATCATTTATTCTCCTCCTTAACCGACTTGATGATGCCGCAGCACAGATAATTTAACTCCGGATATTCAACCACTTCTACTCCCTTTTCTTCTGCAAGCATAAGAATATGCTGAACAAACGGACTGGATATATCCCGAATAAGAATTTTCCATGGAACTCTTCTAAGCAGCACCCTCGTTGTTTCGCCAACGCCGGGCTTAATATAATTCGTTGTTTTAACAGCAAATTCCGCTTGAATTTTCTTTACGTCTTCCATCCCCAAGAATGGTGCCTCTATCTCTTCGTGATTCCTTTGTAACGCAATTTGGTCAGCTTCATCTGCTATATTGGTAAACTCATTCACAATCACATCAATAAATTGGTTAGAGACGTCCTCAGCTATCAAATCATTGTAAAATTTGGCGCCATGAAAATCATCTTCACCTATATATTGTTCATTTAAAACCGTCCGGCTTACAAGCCCTGACACAGTTGAGTTTAAGCAGGCACTTGGGATTAAGAAGTCCTCTCTCGTTCCAAAAAGGCGAGTACAATATCCAGGATCAGCAATGACTGCAAGGCTGTCATCAAGCGTAAACCCGTATTTTTGTTCAAATTCTTTACAAGCCTTTGTTAATTCAATCGAAATAGCCCCTTTTCCGGTCCAGCCATCAACAAATTGAATCTTTCCTTTGGGATGAGTTTTACGAATATAATGAATGGCGTTTTTATCAAACCCTCGATCGCGGATAATCGATATGCTGTAATGCGGTAATGAAATACCGTAGCGAAATTCAATATATCTTTTGATTAAAATCCCAACAGGTGTCCCTGCGCGTGCAAGTGACACAAGAATTGTATTCTCACCTTTTGCTTGAAAAATCTGTTCCGCCACTATCCCGATGCATAAGGCCACTTTTTGTTTGTACTCCTGTAATGTCTTCCAAAAAAGCTCGACATATTCCTTCGGAGGCTGATATTCAATCGGCAAAGACTCACTGTAATGGCCGCCTGATTGTATTTTATGCTCACGGTTGGCAGTTGAATCTTCAAGCTTTATATCACTTAAATCCTTTAAAAGAAAAACCACATCATCCTCTGCATAGGTACCTATTTTAACAGGTTTAGTTATTTGCATGCTGATCACCTCTGTTTCTTGAAAAGAAGACAAGTTTGACCAAGCTAATGTTTGTCTTTTTCAATTCTTCAAGGAATGGTTCTAGATTCTTTAATTCTACTTCTCGCTCAAAAAATAAAAACAATTCATCATAAAACCCGGGCGGGATATTATAGACAAAGTGCTTTATTTCTGGTTCTTCAGGATTACGAAAATCCAAACCATATCTCGCCCCATACCCATTTACATTTTCAATATAGACCGGGCTTCTTGTTGTTGATTGATAGAACACATTCTCGCCCATTTCTGACGCAATTTTCATCGGCAGGTACATGAATTCCCCAGTTCCTAAGCAAAGAGTACGGTTCCCCTCACGTTTATCTTTCAAAAAGGCAGCGGCCTGGGAGGCTTTTTGATGAAGTTTACAATTTTCTTCCTTGCTTAAACCAAAACGCCCTGTTTCTTGAATATATGAAGCAGATCTCGTAATAGAAGAAAAAGAAGTGGGAGTAAAAAATCGGGCAGCATCACAAATCTCCAATGAAATTTGCGACTCTTTTTCCCATTTCTCCTGCTTTTGTTCGGTAATCTCCCGCAGCTGTTTTATCCGCACATCACCTGCTAATAGACTGACGACATTAATTTTAACTCCTAATTTCCCTTCTACTAGATCGAATTGCCTGCGGTGTTCTTCAGAGCGCCAATCCAATATCGACACAACCGTATATTCATTTCGCGGAAATTTACTATGAATGGATTTGATTATGTTTAAGGCTGTTTTCCCAGTAGTCATTTCATCATCAACAAGAATAATTTCCCGATCGTTTGTCATTAAATCCGGCGGTATATAGCAGCGATGAGAGGTTGCATGTGAATGTTCCTCCTCAAAGGTTATTTCAGATGTAAATCCTGCTATTTCCTCTCTAGTCGTATGGAAAAAATCAGCATTTTTGAAACAGGCAAAAAAGCCGTGGCCAAGGGCCGTGGCGGTTTCCGCAAAGCCAATAATGATAGGACGAATTTCAGCTGGCACAAAAGGCTCCCTCGATTTCATTGCGCTTCCATGAAGAAAGGATGGTAACAGTTGTTTTTTTTCGCTGCAAGGGAGGTCCTTCACAGATTCTATGAATCTTGCAGCTAATAGCGCTGCCGTTGATAGCCCTTTATTTGGATTGATTGGTATATGTTTTCCCAACACATTGCTGACAAATAAAAAAGAGCGTTTTTTATTGATTCGCGCTGCCATCGTAAACAGCTCTTCGATTGGCAGTTCATACGGATTTTCCAGCACATCAATTTCCACGTCAAGCGCATCAAAAATGTGATATGTATACTTCTTTTTTGATAAGATCGATGTTTGTAAACTGTTCATTTAGCACCCCATAAAGCTGTGATTTCAACATAATTTTCTTTGCCCAAAAAAGATGTGGTTTAATTTCATTCATTTTATTTGCAAATTCGCTTTTCATGACTCCATTCTCACCAGCAGCCGCTTGAATAATGGTATGGGCATCAATATATTCCTCAAACGAAACGACATTTAGAGCCTGAACTGCTTTAATATGTGATGGATGAATAATGGTCTTTCCGGTGATCCCATTTGCGATATCCATAAGGATTTCACGGATCAGTCCGTCCTTATTTTCATCTATTAGTTTTTTACGCCATTTTAATCCTTCCTCACCATAACGATCCCGAAAAGGTGTTTGCCGAAGCTGAGGTTTCAGCATCCTGTTTTTGGCAGAAAAGTACTCCCAAACCGGCCCAGAGACTACATAGCCGCTTTCACGCCTTTGGAACACATTAATAATGTCAGAAATACAATCTCTTAAAACAGCAATATCATAAACCGTTGTGTCCGCACTTCTGCGGATACCGTATAATCCGCAAAAATCAGTTGCACCTATGCGGATATTAAGAACATTTTTTTTATAACTGTCAACGATCTGTTTTATGTTCAGAAGCTCTTCAATTCTTGTTTCTTTTTGGATCACTTTAGAAGTTTCCAGTATTGGCATAGCATAGAAGGGATGCTGGTCTGTATGGATGCTGCTAACAGCAGTTAATAATTCTTCACCATTTCCGCTGTTAAACTTGGGAAGAACTGCACCTGTCAGCAGCTGTGTGGCATTTCCAAGCTGTTCTGTTACCCGCTTGAATTGCTCAAGGCTGCGGATCCGAATAAACATCAGCGGAAAGTCGGCAATCGTTACAAATCCATTTTGAAGCTCCGCGTACAGTTTGTTAAGTTCCTGAATCAACTGCTGCTCAGCAGCATCCACTTGCAGATCACCAACTGCATCCTCAAGGTCAATGACCATTGACGTTAACCCCTCATGTTTATTGGATAGAATATCCTGATGAATGTTAGGGCGTGTTGCTGGCATATAAAGGGTTGCGCCGAGCCCGTAGGCAAGGGTCTCACGGCGTGTATACTTGTTAAATTCCTGTGGTTTTTTATAGAAAAATTGATCCAGTTCATCCTCATAAAAATAGGTGAAAAACCTCATCTTTGTTTCTCCTTATATAAGGTAAAAAATAAGGGAGACAACTCGCGTCAGCTCCCTTTTTTATATAAATGTTTTTTTATTTGCCTTCTGCTTTTTTCTTATTCATAAAATGAACAATGAAAGTTGCGCCAAAAGTTACAAGCAAGATTGAGAAGAATGTAACATGATGGACTTCAATATGGAAAACGCTAAGCAGCATTTTTACAGCAATGATCATGATTAAAACATATGCCGATGTTTCAAGCTCTGGCACGCGGTCAATCAAGGTTAAGAACAAACCAGCTACTCCCCGCATCATTAATACACCAAGCATACCGCCAATTAGCAGTACCCAGACTTCATTACTTACTCCAAACGCAGCCAGTACGCTGTCAACAGAGAAAGCAATATCCATTAATTCAACGGAAGCAACTGTCCCCCAAAACGTTCCAAAAAGCCGAATCAACAAACTGTTTTTGTTAATTCCTTCAGACTCTTCCTCTTCGCTGCTACCACCTTTATATTTATCAATAAAATATTTGATTGCTAACCAGGCAAGGTATGCAGCACCTAATACTTTTACCCACCAAAGTTTAATTAAGTATACACCGATTCCAATGGCAATAAAACGGAAAGCATAAGCGCCTAATAGACCATAGAAAAGTGCCTTTTTACGTTTATCTGGCGGCAGGTGTTTTACCATAACAGCTAAAACTAGCGCATTATCCGCAGAAAGAAGTCCTTCTAAAATAATTAATGTACCAATGAGTCCCCATGCAACCGGATCGGTTAAAACCTCGGCCCACATATGCCAATCAAAAAATTGAGCATACGTATCAATAATACCTTGTAAAACGGACATTAATTGTGTTCCCCCTAAGATAGACTGAATAATTTTGTCAAAAAGACCCAGCATACAGCCGGGTCCTCTACTTCATTAATGATTAACCAACCTGTAAGCCAAAATCAGTTGCAAGTGCTGCTAAGCCGCCTTGATAGCCGCTGCCAATTGCACTGAATTTCCACTCTCCGTTATGACGATACAATTCTCCAACAACAATAGCTGTTTCAATTGAGAAATCTTCTCCTAAATCATAACGAATCAATTCTTCCCCTGTTTCCTCATTGAAAATACGAGCATAAGAGTTTGAAACCTGTCCAAAATTTTGATTCCTGCTGGCTGCATCATGAATCGTAATTGTAAACGCAATACGCTGGATGTGAGCAGGAACTGTGCTTAGATTAATGTTGACTTGCTCATCATCACCATCCCCAGCACCTGTACGGTTATCACCAGTATGTACCACCGAGCCGTTTCCACCTTGTGGATTGTTGTAGAAAACAAAATCTGTTTCGGTTGTTACTTTACCATTTTCACCCAGCAAGAAAACAGATGAATCTAAGTCGAAATCGTTACCGCCGTCATATTTATTTGTGTCCCAGCCTAAGCCGACAACTACTTTTGTTAATCCAGGATTTGTTTTAGTTAAATCAACCTTTTGTCCTTTTGATAAACTTACTGCCATTTTTTCATTCCTCCAATTTAGTTGATAGTCTATTTACGAGTTTTTCATTAAAAAGTTTCATTTAAAAATAATTTTTTTCTATCTTCGCAAAAAAAATTTAACTCATCCATTTAGGCGGAGTATTTTTGGCCCAATAGATGGAGCCTAGGTCATGATGTGTTTGATATTCATCATGATACGTATGATAGTGAAAATTAAACCAGTAACCGTCTTGAGGCGGATGCTCTCTTCTCACATGGAATCGAAGAATATCTTTCCCTGTTTCGCCATTTTTTATATTAAAAATTTTTTCAGATAGCCCTTTTCCTGGCTGCTCCGTTATTGTTAAGTTTTTCAAATCTTCTTCTGGAAATTGTGCAGCAGTTTCTGCTAAAGCAGCTTCAATATTTGGCAGGATGATTTCACGAAACTCATTTTCGATAACCGGTTTAATCCTAGTTCCAAATTTTTGATAGGATTGCAATTCAGCTTGTTTTAAAAGTTCCTGCATGAAATCTTCTTTATTGAATTCGGATTCTTCTTTAAAGCTGCTTTTTCTAGTAAAACTATTTTCGACTGAAGGAGCTTCAAATGCATCCCGGTCGGTATGATTTTCAGCATTAACCGTATTCATCAGTTGCGTCGGCGTAATTAAGCCGAACGTTAAAATAGATACTATTACAAAAAGTGATTTACGAAGCCATTTATTCATAAAGGGATCACCTATTTTCTCGATAAAATAATAGATTACTGTTCATATAAAACATTATATCTCTTTTTTCGAAAAAATGGAAAAAATAATAAAGAGACGACACATTGTTCGTCTCTTTATTATTTAGCAATGTGCATCGAAAGCCCCAAGAAGATTCTGCATGACTGCTTCCATCGGCATCCCTTCAATATCATGTCTTGGGATAAAATGAACAACTTCTTTCCCTTTTAATAATGCCATGGATGGGGAAGATGGCTCATATCCTTCAAAATACTCACGCATCTTCGCTGTTGCCTCTTTATCCTGGCCGGCAAATACGGTAACTAGATGATTGGGCTTTTTCTCGCTGTTTAATACAGCCTGCGTTGCTGCTGGACGAGCTAATCCGGCTGCACAGCCGCAAACAGAGTTAACCACTACAAGCGTTGTTCCCTCGGCATTTTCGATAAATTTTTCAACATCCTCTGGGGTTGTCAATTCTTCGAACCCGGCAGTAGTTAACTCCTGACGCATTGGTAAAATGATTTGTTTCATATATTCTTCGTATGCATTTGTCATCTTTTTAACACTCCATTTCTTTTGTGGGAACTATTCTTCTGTTTTTCTTGCTTCGGTCATTTGCTTCCAGACAGAACCTTTTGCTTCTTTGCCGCCCTCAATTCTTTCGATAGCCATTTTAATCTGCATGCTGACTTCAAATTCGGGATCATTTTCAGCGGCTTTTAATGCAGGCATCGCCTGCTCATCTCCAACTTCATATAAGAACATTGCAGCCCGCCAGCGGACTAATTTGCTTGCATCCTTTAATGCCTTCATCATTTCAGGAATCGCTTCAGTGAATCCTAAGTCGGATAGGCAATCTCCTGCGGTTCTGCGGACTGTGACTGTCTTATCAGTTAATGCCCTGTAAAGCAGTGGCAGCACCACTTTGTCCTCAATCATGCCAAGGTAGACAGTCGCCAGCCTGCGAATCGAGGGCTTTTCATCCTCCAGCGCTTTTTCAAGGACAGGGAGATCAGTAATCTCTGGATCATCCATCTGCTCAAGCAGCTGATATCTGATTCGCCAATCAGGACTTTGCAAGTCTTGAATCGCTACTTTTTTACGAATGCGTTTCGTTTTTTGTTCCGCTGTTGAATCTGGCCTCTGCGCCTTTTTAACTAATTCATTCAGCCTTTCCATCGGATAGGCGGCAATTAATTCTTCAACAACCTCCTGTCCGACTTGGTCCATATCACCGTATCTCACGCCTTGATTTTGCCATTTGCGAAGCAAAATATAATTGTCTTCAGGCAGCTGGGACTTTTCTCGCTCTTTTAAAAAGTATTCCGGCATGCCAAAGCGTTTTTCAGATGTCCCGTCCGTCAGCTTGACTTGAAGCGGGATACCCTTGAACATTTGAACTTCAACCTTTATTTCTCCAAAATGTTCGTTCACCGCTTGGGTATTGCTGGCGGCTTCATCTGCCTTTTCTCCAAATGCCCGACGAACCTTAGGGAGGATTTGCTGCCAGTCATATTTGGCATTCCGCTCAACAGCAAGGAAATCGGCCACATGGTAAACGCCCTTAACTCCTTCAATTTGAAGAATCGCCTGAATGGTTTGCGGTGCCTCATCGGCCGTTTCTTTTTTATAATTATGGCTTTTTCCCATCGGCAGTTCTTGATCTAAAATGATTTTCATTGTATTGGGACTTGGCGTTGGTTCAATAGCCTTTATTTTCACCACAATCACCTTATTCTAATGTATTCTTAAACAAGTTTAACATACTAGAGATGGTTCATTCATGTATAATGCATATTAGACCTAAAAGCACGTCAGCAAGCATAAAATGTTATTCATTTTCAGCGAGCTCTGCTAAATAAGTCCAGCGTTCAATTAACTGTTCTAGTTTTTCACTTAGTTCAGTTTCCTGCTTCATGAAATCCTGTAATTTTGTAAAATCGCTGCCAGTTTCCGCCATTGCGGCTGTTACCTCTTCTAGCTTCTCCTCCGTTGCAGCTATGACCTCATCAATTTCCTCCCACTCTTTTTTCTCCTTATAGGTCATTTTCTTCTTCTTTTCCTTTTCTGGAGCTTTAGCAGCAGGTACAGCAGCGGCAACTGGCTTAATAGCCTCAACAGCCGATTCTTTTTCAAGATATTCACTATAATTTCCATAGAACGATTCAATTCGTCCTTCACCTTGAAGAACTAATAGTTGGTCGGCGACTTTATCGAGGAAATAGCGGTCATGGGAAACAGTGATGACCACTCCGGAAAACTCCTCAAGATAATCCTCAAGAACGGTCAATGTCTGTGTGTCCAGGTCATTTGTTGGTTCGTCCAATAATAATACGTTCGGAGCCGTCATTAATATTTTCAACAAATATAACCGGCGTTTTTCACCGCCTGAAAGCTTCCTGATTGGCGTGCCATGTGTAAATGGCGGGAATAAGAAGCGTTCCAGCATCTGGGCAGCAGAAATCGTCTTGCCATCTGACGTTTCTACTATTTGCGCTGTTTCTTTGATATACTCAATCATTCGCTTATTCTCATCCATATCTTCGCCTTCTTGGGTATAATAAGCGATTTTCACGGTCTGCCCCATATTATATTCGCCTTCATCAAGCGGGATCCGTTTAGCGAGAATATTTAATAAGGTAGACTTTCCAGTACCATTTTTCCCTATTATGCCAATCCGGTCGCCTGGCTTTATAAGCAGGTCAAATTGGTGCAGTATCGTCTTGTCCCCATATTGTTTCGTTGCATCCTTTAATTCAAAGACCTGTTTCCCCAAGCGGCTGCCGGACAACGCAATATCAAGCTTTTCAGAACCTGGTTTACCGCTGGCGAGTTTGTCATCGAGTTCATCAAAGCGCTGAATCCGAGCTTTCTGCTTCGTTGTTCTCGCCTTTGCACCGCGGCGGATCCACTCTAATTCTCGTCTGAAAAGGTTTTTTTGCTTCTCATACGTCGCTGCCTCGTTTTCTTCGCGAACCGCCTTGGCTTCTAAGAAGGCAGCATAATTTCCTTTATAACTGTATAGCTGACCGCGATCGAGTTCAAAAATGCGATTTGTCACGCGGTCCAAGAAATAACGATCATGGGTAACAAGCAGGATGGAGCCTTTATATCGGCTTAAATAATCCTCGAGCCATTTGACAGTTTCGAAATCGAGATGGTTTGTCGGCTCATCTAATATGAGAAGATCTGGCTCAGCAATCAGGACTTGCGCCAATGCTACGCGCTTTTTCTGTCCGCCGGAAAGGGCACCTAACCGCTGCTCGAATTCCACAATTCCTAATTTCGTTAATATTGATTTTGCATTTGTACTGGCATCCCAGGCATTAAGGGTATCCATTTGTCTTTGTAATCTAAAAAGTTCATCTTGAATTTTAGCATCATTTGGCGAACTGGCTAGACTTAACAGTACCCTTTCATATTCACGCATCAGCTTTACGATAGGGGCATCGCCGTAAAAGACTTGTTCTAGAACTGAACGGTCTGCATCAAATTCCAGCTGCTGCGACAGATAAGCAATGGAATAATCTTTCCCGGTAACAATTTTACCAGCATCAGGCTGGTCCATTCCGGCAACGATTTTTAATAAAGATGACTTACCCGTACCATTGACACCAATCAAGCCAACACGTTCCTTTTCAGCAATCGTAAACGTGATTTCTTGAAAAAGCTGCTTCTCTCCATATGTTTTCGTTACATTTTCGGCTGTGAGCATTTTCATATTGTCTTCCCATTCCATTCTTGAAAAAATTGTTCTAAAAAGGTTTCCATCATGTTTTGCCGGCTTTCGGCCATTTTTCTTGCAGTTTCGGTATTTAACAAGTCTTTTAGTTTAAGCAGTTTTTCATAAAAATGATGTATACCCGTCGATTTTCCTTTACGATATTCTTCTAAGCTCATTTCTTCCCTAACCTGAATTGTTGGGTTATATATTGGCTGGCCCTTTTTACCGCCATAGGCAAAGGCCCTGGCAATACCGATGGCCCCGATTGCGTCCAAGCGGTCGGCATCTTGAACAATTTCCGCTTCAACCGATGCTAGTTCACAGCCATTACCGCCTTTATAGGAAATAGTATCAATAATTTGCTGAACATGCTCTTTCGCTTTGTTTGAAATAGGGATTGACTGTAAAAAGCTTTCAAGCTTTTGCTGACCGCTTTCGGCATTTTCATTCAATTTTTCATCAGGTATATCGTGCAATAGTGCTGCCAATTCAATAATAAATGGGTCTCCAGATTGTTCCACATTGCATATATGAAGTGCACTTCTCCTAACCCGGTCGACATGAAACCAGTCATGTCCGGTGGCATCCTCACCTAACTGCTGACGGACATAGTCTTCCGTTTGTTGAATAATATTATCTTTCATCATTGTGCACCTGCTTTCATCTTTGCTATTTTATCATAAGAAAAGCGGAATCGCCCGTTTAGCGACGTATGTCCTGGAGGGTTTCGACTGAGATAAAGGAAACACGATGAGCGTAGCGATTCGATGTTGACTTATCGTAGGGAGAAGAACGAAGGACACTAGTCGCTGGGCGCTGAGCTAGACAGAAAAAACAATAAAAAATAACCCCGAAAAACTTCGGGGCTAGTTTCATCAGCTCATTCCATTAAACCAGCTGATGCCTAAGGTATTTTCTCCGGCATGAACACCGATCACGGCTCCAAGCGGGCAGCAAATTATTTTTAATTCAGGAAACTGTGTCTCAAGCTCACGCCGCCAGCCTTCAGCGTGCTCTTCATGTAAGCCATATAGGATATAAACTTCCTTTATGTTATTTTTTTCAAAGCTTGAGCGGAAGTAATTTAGAATTTTTTCTTTCGCTTTTTTCTCGCTTCTTACCTTTTCTTTAACAACCAAAGCTCCCTCATTAATGGCAATGATGGGTTTTACATTTAACATACTGCCAAGAAAAAACTGCAAACCAGTCATTCTTCCTCCGCGGTGAAGCTGTTCTAAACTGCCTATTAGGACATACGTCTCACCAGTTTTCTTGATTTGTTCAAGCTTCTCGATCACAGAGTCAATACTCTCTCCTGCAGCTTCCAACTCCATCCCTTTTTTCAGCAGTGCTGACATCGGGTACGTCAAGATGTGCGAATCAAACGTAGTAACGGGTATATTTACCAGCTTGGCTGCCTGTTCACTGGAGGAGACGGTACCGCTTAATTTTCCTGAAAGAAGGACCGTGACAATCCGATCATAGTCCTTTTCCAATTGTTCATATAATGTTTGAAACGCACCAACTGCAGGCTGCGATGTCTTTGGCGGATTCTTTAAGGTTTTTAGTCTGGCAAATAACTGCGAAGGGGTTAAGTCTACCCCGTCCGTATACTCTTCGTCATCCAATAAGATAGTTAAAGGAATCGTGTAGAGGTCTGG
Organism: Neobacillus kokaensis; assembly: GCF_014656545.1. Taxonomy (GTDB): domain Bacteria; phylum Bacillota; class Bacilli; order Bacillales; family Cytobacillaceae; genus Neobacillus; species Neobacillus kokaensis. The sequence continues at coordinate 129,659 of NZ_BNDS01000006.1, read as the reverse complement.
GTGGCTTTTCAATTCTTCATCCAAATAGGCAGTGCTATCTGTAACCCAAGCCGTTTTGAACAATGGCCATCTCCCCTTTTTAGTAATAGGTCATAATATCTAGTTACAACCATCGTAACCTTTAATTTTCATATTGTAAATATTTAAATTTAAAATAAAACCGGTATAAATACCGGTTACCATTGAAACCACTCTTGGGGAAAAGTGCTTCACTATCCATTGCTAAAATAGGTTTTGAGATCAATTAAAGTGGTTAACATAAATTCTGTCATCTCAACCAAATCGTCCATTTGTTCCTCTCGAATTAATCGCTCAAAATCAATTGTCACGACATTTTTTACTTTTTGAGGTTTAGCTAACGGATTATATTCGATAGTTTGTGTGATCTTTCTTAATTCACCCCAAACTCCTGAAAAAATCTTCTGAACAGCCTGATATTGGTTAATTTCATCCTCATGTTCGATAAAAAATTGAAGAGTAACATAGCACCCTGCTAATTTTTCTGAAACGCTGCCGGAAAGAAGCTCGGCTGCTAGATTATCAAACCTTGCTTCCAATTCAATTTTTGCAGAAAGTATGCCTTCAGCTATTTCAGGAAATGAAAAATAAATATTGAACATACGGGACATTTTGGCGATGTTGAAAATGTCATTACGGTCAGTGATGGCAATTTCTCCATCCAAATCCTTGTCGTAAAGGGCACCTTCAATCACCACCTTCATATTGTCAAAGGCAGCAGGATCAAACATAATAAACTTCGACTCCTTCGTTATGTAAAAAATCAAAAGAAAATCGGCGTTTGGCCGATTTTCTTATTATATCATTATGTTAGAAAAGCCCAGCGGCATTGCCATTTTCATCGACATCCATATTTAATGCTGCTGGTTTTTTCGGAAGGCCTGGCATCGTCATGATTTCACCTGTTAAGGCAACGATAAAGCCTGCACCAATAGATGGTTTGAATTCTCTAATGGTGACGGTAAAGTCAGTTGGTCTGCCAAGCTTGGAAGGATCATCTGACAAGGAATATTGAGATTTGGCCATACAAACCGGTAAATTGGACCAGCCGAATTTTTCAAAATCCTGCAGTTGTTTTCTGGCTTTAGAAGAAAACTCAACATCCTTACCGCCATAAACCTTTTGAACAATCGTTTTTACTTTATTTTCGATTGAGTCAGAGAGATCATATAATGGTTCAAATTTATTTTCCTCTTTTTCAATAACGGATAATAGCTTCTCGGCTAATTCGACTCCGCCTTCACCGCCTTTTTCCCAAACCTCTGTTAAGGCAACTTCAACGGCTTCCCGCTTGCACCAGTCTAATAATGTTTCGACTTCAAGATCAGTGTCTGTAATGAATTTATTAATCGCTACAACAACAGGCAGCCCAAAGCTTCTGATGGTTTCTATGTGTTTTTGCAGATTGGCAAACCCTAATGTTAGTGCAGGAATATTTTCATTCACCAATTCCGTTTTAGGCACACCTCCATGCATTTTTAAAGCACGTATAGTTGCTACAATAACAACGGCTTCAGGTCTTATTCCAGCACTTCTGGATTTAATATGTAAAAACTTTTCTGCCCCTAAGTCCGCTCCAAAGCCGGCCTCAGTAACCACGTAATCTGCTAATTTAGAAGCAGTTAGGGTCGCGATTGCACTATTGCATCCGTGGGCGATATTGGCAAACGGTCCGCCATGAATCAATGCAGGTGTATGTTCGATTGTCTGTACAAGATTCGGTTTAACAGCATCTTTTAATAATAATGCCAGTGCACCTTCAACCCCTAAGCTGCTAACTGTAACCGGCTCCTTATTATAATTATAGGCCACTACAATACGCGATAAGCGCTGCTTTAAATCGGTTAAATCGGTTGCCAGGCATAGAACAGCCATTATTTCTGAGGCAACCGTTATATCAAAGCCGTCTTCCCGCGGTACGCCCTGCAGTGGTCCGCCAAGACCAATGACTACTTTTCTTAAGGCACGGTCATTCAAATCGACAGCCCGTTTCCAAACAATTCTGCGAGGATCTATGTTCAATTCATTTCCTTGCTGAAGGTGATTATCAATTAAAGCAGCAAGGGCATTATTTGCCGTAGTAATAGCATGAAGGTCGCCGGTAAAATGCAGATTGATGTCTTCCATAGGCAGAACCTGTGCATAACCGCCGCCAGTCGCTCCGCCCTTTATTCCCATTGTTGGTCCTAAAGATGGTTCCCTAATGGCAAGCATCGCTTTTTTCCCAATCCGGTTAAAAGCATCCGCTAGCCCGACGGTAACAGTTGATTTGCCTTCACCGGCCGGAGTTGGATTAATCGCCGTAACTAAAATGATTTTTCCACTATCTTTTGTTTTTAGTTTAGCTAATGTCTTACTAGAGATTTTGGCTTTATATTTTCCAAAAAGCTCTAAGTCTTCCTCCTCAAGCTCGATTTTTTTGGCGATTTCAACAATTGGTTTCATCTTTGAAGCTTGTGCAATTTCAATGTCTGATTTTACGGTTGTCTTCATTGCCACTTAAATCCCCCACTCTTTCTATATTATAAACTACTATATTATTGTACCAAATAAGCGCTTACATTCCGAGTTATAATTGTGAACAAATTATTATCTTTTCCGAATTCACAATTATGTTTATAATGATAATATTACATTTTTTCTACTATTCGTTCACTAGTGAATGATATTTGCAATTAAGGGGGGAAGGCCATTGCCTATTAACATTCCAAAGTTATTACCGGCACGGGCAACGTTAGAGCAGGAGAATATCTTTATCATGGATGATGAACGAGCTACCAGCCAAGATATAAGACCATTAAATATCTTAATCTTGAATTTAATGCCTGAAAAAGAAAAGGCAGAAACACAGTTGTTAAGATTACTGGGGAACTCGCCATTACAGGTGAATGTTAATTTCTTAAAAACCAGCACCTATGAATCCACACATACGAGCAAGCAGCATCTTGAACAATTTTATACTACTTTCGCTGAAATCAAACATCAAAAATATGATGGCATGATTATTACCGGTGCTCCAGTTGAGTTATTAGATTTTGATCAAGTTAAATATTGGGCAGAGCTGGAAGAAATTATGGAGTGGACCAAAACGAATGTAACATCAACGTTACATATATGCTGGGGAGCACAAGCTGCCCTTTTCTATCATTATGGAATTGATAAATTTGAGCTGACACAAAAATGTTCAGGAATTTATGCCCATCAAATTTTTGAACAAAATGATACTTTGCTGAGGGGATTCGATGACCAGTTCTATGCACCGCATTCCCGCTATACAGATGTTTCTATTGATGCCATCAAAAATAATCCTGCCTTAACATTATTGGCTGCATCGGATGAAGCTGGTGCACTTTTGATTGCTTCCAAGGATCGTAAGCGTGTAATGATTACCGGACATTTAGAGTATGAATCTGATACGCTTGCACAGGAATATGAAAGAGATATTAATAAGGGTCTGCAAATTCACGTACCGGAAAACTACTTTCCTAATAACGACCCAACACAGCCGCCTATAAATCGCTGGCGCTCTCATGGCCACTTATTCTTTTCGAATTGGCTTAATTACTATGTATACCAAGAAACTCCATTCTTTTGGAAATAAGAAAAGCATCGGAAGGGTCTTCCGATGCTTCTCTCTGTTATTTAGGCTTTAATAATTGCTGCTTTCTACTGGAGTATAGTTCAGTGTAAAACGAATAATCTCTTTCAGGCCCCCTGTTCCCACAAGTCTTTACTGCTTGAACACCAGCTTTCAACCCATTCGTCCCACTGTTTTTCCGATTCTTCTTTCCAGCTAAAATTTGCCGCCCTATTACCTCAAATTGATTAGAATTCACAGCAATCCCTTACTGTTTCACTAATAATCGGTAATTCCCTTGATTAGAAATCATAAAAGTATGAAAAGATAACGATTAGGAGGAAGATAAAATGGAGACAATTACAGGACTGCACAGGAATCACTTTGGGCAGATTATTAGTTTTGTGACGTCGGAAGGCAGAGTCATCTCCTACCAAAAAGCATTAATGGATGCTGAGAATGGATTAATTTCTGGTGTTCAAACTGATGTTGATTTGGAAGGGAATATGTATTTGAAACCTGAGAATACTCAGAACTTTGATGATTTCCCAAATCTATTTTAGAAAAGCACCTAGCGTTCTGCCAGGTGCTTTTCTCTTACTCATTTTCATTTTGTCTCTGGATCTCTTTTAATACCTCAATACGGCTTTCTTCTTCTTCAAAATATTGCACAAGATCACCGATTCGGTCAATAGCATCCCAGCTTAAATGATGCTCAATTCCTTCGACATCATTATAAATGTTCTCATCCTTCACTCCAATGATTTTCAGGAATTGTTCAAGTAAATCATGTCGGAACACTAGGCGTTTTCCAATCTTTTTTCCCTTAGCGGTTAAAATAAGTCCTCTATATTTTTCATAGACAAGATATTCGTCTTTATCGAGCTTTTGCACCATTTTTGTTACTGAGGAGGGATGAACAGATAAAGCTTCCGCGATGTCAGAAACGCGAGCATATCCTTTTTCTTCAATCAATATATAAATTTGTTCAATATAATCTTCCATACTTGGTGTTGGCATCCCGAAGCCCTCCATTACTATTCATCATTAAAAGTTTACTATAGATATAAAAGGGTGACAAGGCTGTAGATTACAACTTCACCTCCCGTTAAGCCCTATTTTACTTGCGTATTTTCAAACAAAAACTTTAATTTATTTTCATTTCCATCTAAATGCAGCCTTGCATCAAAACTTCTTTCCTTGTTTGTAAACCCTTCAATCACTTCAGTTTTCCCTTCTGTAAGCAGAAGTTTGATGTTCTTTTGCGTGATTGTTTTGCCAAGGATCTTTTTGGAGATGGTAAAATCACAATGATTTTTATTATAATTGCTGCAGCCATAAAAACTGCCTTTGTCCACAATGGAGCCGTCACACTTTTTACACGGCCCAAGTTTCGTATAGGATTTCTTCTTTGTACGCTGCTTACCAGGAGTAAAGTTTTCACTTACCTCTTTTGGGAACGTCCAGCTTTCCGCCTGTTCAACCGTAGTGACAATTAAATGATGGACCATTTTCTTCGTTTGTTCCATAAACAGTTTTGGCGAAGCAGCGCCATCTGAAATTTCTTTCAGCTTTTCCTCCCATTTTGCTGTCATTTCTGGTGAAGCCAAAATTTCGCGGCCAATCGCTCCAATTAATATTTTTGCTTTTGCTGTTGCATAGACTAAATTCTTTTTTACTTCGATATAAGCCCGGTCCTTTAGCATTGTAATGATTCCTGCCCTGGTCGCTTCGGTGCCAAGGCCTTCCGTCTTCGATAAAATTCGTTCTAGTTCCTTATCATCAATATGCTTTCCGGCAGTTTTCATTAATGTAATCAGCTGTCCTTCTGTATAACGCTTAGGCGGCTGTGTCTGGCTCTCTTTTACCTCAACCTTAATAGTCTGTCCTTGTTCACCCTTTGTAAGCAATGGCAGAGCCGGGTCCTCATCTTGTTCCTTTTGGTGAAGAACCTTCCTCCAGCCCTCTTCGATTTGTACCTTCCCTTTAGAAATAAATTGCGCTCTGCCGTCAACCAGAGTCGTTATAGTTGTATATTCAGCTATCGCTTTATTATAATGAGCGGCAATCAGGCTCCTGACAATTAGGTCATAGATCTTTTGCTCATCTTGATTTAATTTCTCAATTTTCGGGATTTGCTCTGTAGGGATAATGGCATAGTGGTCAGTAACCTTTTTTTCGTTTACATAGCGTTTGTTTTCAGTAATCGAGGCGTTTGGTAAAGGAAATAAAGGCTGATAATCATTTATGTGACTCAATTTAGTAAGGATATCTGGAAAGCCGGCTGCTTCCTCTTTCGTTACATAACGTGAATCCGACCTTGGGTATGAGACATTCCCCTTTTGATATAGCTGCTGCAAGACATCGAGTGTTTTTTTCGGAGGAAATTTAAACCGTTTATTTGCCTCCGCTTGAAGAGCCGAAAGATTATATAACAACGGCGGCATGAATTCCTTGCGCTCGGAAATAACATCACTAACTTCAGCAGGCTTATTACGGCAGAAGGCAGCTACCTTGTCCGCAAGTTCCTTCGTTTTCACCCGGGTTTCTCCATCATTTTGCCATTTCCCAATATATTTTTTCTCATTGAACAAGAAATGTGCTTGAACTTCCCAAAACGGCTCGGATTTAAAATTTTCAATTTCTAATTCCCTTTTGACAATGAGCGCAAGTGTCGGGGTCTGCACTCTGCCAACAGAAAAAACGTCAGAAAAACCTGATTTCTGTAAAAGCAAGCTATAAAGCCTTGAAGCATTCATCCCTACAACCCAGTCCGCGCAGGCACGGGTATATGCTTCAAAATACAGATTTCGGGTATCCTGTTCATCTAATAATTTATTAAAACCCTCTCGAATAGCGTTTGGCGTTAATGACGAAATCCATAATCTTTTCATTGGCTTTCGGCATTTTGTTAACCGTAAAATATTGCGGATGATTAATTCTCCTTCACGCCCAGCATCGCCCGCATGAATAATTTCCGTCACACGAGTGTCGGAAACTAGTTTTTTTATGACTGTATATTGTTTCGCCTTGTCTTTTGTTACCTCATATGCAAAATGATCCGGAATGATTGGCAAAGCGTCTAATGACCATTTCTTCCATGATGGTTCGTATTTTTCCGGTTGGACTAATTGACATATATGACCGATGGCCCATGTTACATAGGCACCTGCCGGAAATATCTCATTTGGAAAAATTTCAATGTAGCCATTTTGTTTTTTATGTTTAAATATTGACGCCAAGGTTGATCCCTGATCTGGTTTTTCAGCAATAATTATTTTCATACATTTTGCCCCTTTTTTCTAAAAGAAAATAGACTATATCAATTATATCCGATTATAGCGCAAGAAAGATTGTAAATATTGTTACGGAAGTAATTTACAAGCCGAAAAAAATTAAAAGAGTGATCATTTGAATCACCCTTTCGCCAAAATCTCATTAAATTATTAGTTGGCTAACTCTTGAAAATACCAGTGTTCATCTGGAATAATACTTGATACAGTTAAGATAAATGATGGGATAGTCTCTACATCAAAAACAATCGCCCCGATTTTTTTCGTAAACATTAGGAAAGCATCTCCATGGGAATATTTCGATAGCTTTTCCCCAATATGCAGTAACGACAATAAGACAGCCTGCCTTTCATCTGCTTCAAATGAAACCTTTGGGGAGAATCGCAAGATCCATTCATCTTCTTTTATTGAAAAACGATACAATATCCTCACCCCATTATACAATATTCGTTAATTTAACATATGATTGACACATGTATTTTTATGTTATCAGCCCTATTAATAAAAAAACTTTTGAAAATTTCATGATTTGATTAAAAACCTTCTGCCCTTTCTTGACTGTCCAATTTCGTTATTGTATATTTAAAGCATCATGTAGACAACTTACATAGAACATCCTTTGAAATTGGCTACATGGTAATATTTATCTTCGGCACTAAAAAGGTGGTGCCTCAAAGGCTTAGGAGGAAGAAGTACATGCAAAACGGTAAAGTAAAATGGTTCAACAATGAAAAAGGCTTTGGTTTTATCGAAGTTGAAGGCGGCGACGATGTATTCGTACACTTCAGTGCTATCCAAGGTGACGGCTACAAATCATTAGAAGAAGGTCAAGAAGTTTCTTTCGAAATCGTAGAAGGAAACCGTGGACCTCAAGCTGCTAACGTAACTAAGATATAATCCAATAATAAATTGACAAATTAAAGGCTGACAAACTTTGTCAGCCTTTTTATTGTATTTCTTATATAAGTTTTTTTCCGTATTCCCTGAGCTTTTCGCCGATTGTACATTGTGTGATGCAAAAACGATGTGCCCGCCTTTTGCCTCCTTCTTTTTTTAACTGCTGGTGTACAAAACAGCCTTCACAATACTCTCCTATCAAGCTCTCCACCTGATAAAACACTTCTTTCCTGACTGATTGCTTCACTAATTTCCCACACCCCGCCCCTCATAAAATTAACATTTTGGAGAAGATTTCTTTTCCTTCCAACGCTTGCGTAGCCAGTCTATCTGCTTCCTTGTTTTCTTTTCTTGAAATCACCGTGAAAGTTGGTTTAAGATCGAGAGTCTTTATTTTTTCTTCAATTCGATCCAACCAGCGGTTCAATACTTCTTCATAGCAGGGCCATTCCCCTTCAAGCTGTTTTAATAGCCCTTGCGCATCCCCTTTAAATTCACAGGGGATGTGCTTAACACCTAAGTCCTCTAAGATATTTAAGGAATAATAAAATGCGGCATATTCCGCTTCGTTGTTAGACTCCATTTCATTAAAAAGATCATTTGCACGGATACGATACTTCTTTTTGCCTTGTTTAAAGAAAATGACAGCGCCTAAGCCAGCCTGATATGTTTCCTTTTGAAAGCCGCCATCAAAATAAACAGTTACGTCATGTGGGTCATCTTCAATTTCAGTTAACAGCTTTTTCATTTCCTTTAAAATCCAAGATGTCCCATTTTCATCATAAAAATACATATCACTTACTTTGCCGCTGGTTTCCAATTCTTCCCCCATTTGAATGGCAGTTTCACCTGATATCCAATCCGAATTGCATGGGACCTTTTCGTTATTTTTTAATTTATGCTTCCACTCGATCCTGAATCTCATTTTTGTCAGCCTTTCATTCATGATTTTTACAACTGCCTTACTATATATACGAACACTTTTTAATCATATTCTTTCTTATCATACCCACTTATACAAGAGAAAAATATTACCTCCACTCCTGTCATAATTATGTTACACTTTCCATATTGCAAATAAAGAGGAAATTAATTATTTGGAGGCAATTTTGAATATGAAAAAACCTATTATTGCTGATATAAGTTTACTGTTTGTAACATTTATTTGGGGGATGACCTTTGTCCTTGTCCAGAACGCCATCGATTTTCTAGAACCGTTTGCGTTTAACGGCATTCGTTTCTTACTTGCTGCAATATTGCTTTTTTTATGCTTATTAATTTTTGAAAAAAGTCAATTAAAACAATTAAATTTTAAAGTAGCTGCCTCAGGGTTTTTTATTGGTTTTTGGCTATTTCTTGGTTATGTAACACAAACAATCGGGCTATTATATACCACTACCTCTAAAGCAGGCTTTATTACGGGGTTAAGCGTTGTTTTAGTGCCTTTATTTTCTATGTTTATTTTAAAACAATTTCCAACCAGGAATGCAGTACTTGGTGTGTTAATTGCAACATTCGGTTTATTTCTGTTAACAATGACGGATGTAACAGCAATGAATATTGGTGACGGGTTTGTGTTTATTTGTGCTATTAGCTTTGCCCTTCATATTATCTTAACGGGAAAATTCTCGCATCAATATCCAACATTGCTGCTAACAGTCATTCAAATTTCGACCGTTGCAATTCTTTCGATGGTTTCCTCCTTCATTTTTGAAGACTGGAAACAATCATTTCGGGAAGATGTTTTATTATCTCAGGATGTCATCATTGCTTTAATGATTACAAGTATTTTTGCAACAGCTATAGCCTTTTTCATTCAAACTAATTTTCAAAAATACACATCAGCTACTAGGGTGGCGTTAATTTTCGCAATGGAGCCGGTGTTCGCCGCGATTGCAGGTTATTATTGGGTTGGTGAACGCCTTACATATAGCGCGCTATTAGGCTGCAGCTTAATCTTCATGGGAATGATTTTTGCAGAACTGCCTGTCAAAAAAATACCGATGCTGCGAAAAAGTAAAGGTTTAGAAGGATAAAATAAAACTCCCTTTTTTCTTGTTTAAAAGGGAGTTTCTTACTTAAATGGCTAATAATTCTGTTTCCTGAATAAACTTTAGCGCATCTTTTCTAGTGATTACCTGGTTTGTCATGAATGTTTCCAATAGGGATACATAAAAACTTCCGTCGAAGCTTTTTTGAGCTTTTAATGTTAATTCGATTGCAGTATTTATCAATTCATCTGAAGCATTTGTGTAGTGTTTCCCGAAGTATATAAAGCCAATCGCATCTTCTTGAAACTGGAAACCCTTTCCATCCAAGTAATGCAAGTATTCCTCCACTGTCCGCACGTAACTTACATCCCTCTCCTAAAAATCTTGGAAGTCCCTCTAAAATCTTAACTTAAATTTCGCCAATTTTCTATCCTTTTTTGTATATTTATGCCCGACAACCCCAATTAATGCACCTAGCAGCGCTCCGCCTAATACTTCTTCTGGCTGATGACCCAGCATTTCTTTTAGCTTTTTAGGAGGATCTTGTTTAAATTCAACACTTTCCTCTTTATGAATTTTTTCGATTAATTCATTTAGCGAATTTACTTTCAAAGTTAATTCACCTGTCTGCCGTCTTACCCCTTGTGCATCGTACATGACAATCAGGCCGTAAATAAGCGACAGTGCAAAGTCAAATGTCGGCATTCCACGTTTCAAAGCAATGTACGTTGTAAGAGTAGAAACACCGGCTGAATGAGAGCTTGGCATGCCGCCGGTACTGAAAAATAAATCCGGACGCCACTCCTTGGTCTTTAAATAATGAAGCGGAATTTTAACTCCTTGAGCAAGAGCTATGCTTAGAAGAGATAAATAGACTCCTCTGTTCATTTCAATCACCTCTTTCTTTATTGTTTAGAAAGCGGTGTTTTATTATGCGAAACGGAAATACTAAAAATCGGGAGGTGAACATCTATGGGTAAAAAGAGTAAAAATCGCGGTGTGAAAGCACCAGGGGTGAATCCACAAGGCTATGGCCAGGATGCAGAATTTGCAGAGGAGCCAAAAAGCAAATTAGAAAATCGCGCCAAAAAATCAAACACCAAAATTTAACTTACATAGGTGTCAGGCACCATGTGAAAAATTCACATGGTGCCTGACACCTTGAGCTTATAAAATGATCGCTTCGTCGATTGGCAGCAATCGTTGGAGACCGCGAATTTCCAGTTCCATTAATTTATTTAGTGCTTTGTCTCTTTCAATCTTGAGACCTGCCGATTCAATGGCGCAGCTTATAGGTACATCACATTTAATCTCCGCTAATTTTCTTGATAAGTGCAGCATGTCTAAATCCTGCTCGATTTTTGAACGGTATGATTTAGAAAGCAGGTCAAGATTAGAAACAATACCCTCGACATGATTGAATTCCTTTAACAGCTTGAGTGCTGTTTTCTCACCGATCCCTTTTACGCCGGGATAATTATCACTTGGGTCGCCCATTAGTGCTTTTAAATCAATCATTTGCCTTGGAGTAATCCCTTTTTCTTCAAAAAAGGTTTCCGGTGTATGAACAAGATAATTTCCATACCCTTTTTTTAATAAAATAACTGATATTTGTTCATCCAGCAGCTGAAGAATATCCTGATCACCTGTCAAGATCGACACATGGGCAAAATCTTTAACCTGGTTCGCAATCGTGCCGATGCAATCATCGGCTTCAAACCCCGCTAACCCGATGTTAGGAATATCAAAGGAATCCACTACCTCTTTGACTAAGTCAAATTGCGGGATTAATTCAATCGGTGCTTCGCCACGGTTTCCTTTATACGCTGAGAACAGCTCCGTTCGAAACGTTTTGCTGCCCATGTCCCAGCACACCGCCAAATGCGTCGGTTTAAAAGTTGAAACAGCGGTAAACATATGCTTTATAAATCCATGAATTCCATTTGTCGGAATTCCTTTTGAGTTAATCATATACTGCCCAGAAACAGCCGTTGCGTAAAACGCACGGAAGAGCAGTGCCATTCCATCAACAAGCATGAATGAAGGCTTTTGATCCATCATTATACAACCTCCTATTAGAAAAGCGTAAGCGCCTTGCTCAGGCGCTTGAGTTAGACAATAAAAGCACAAGCGCCCGCTTAGCTTAAATCACCAATTGGGCGCTTGTACTTGACAGTTAAAACAACACGTCTTCCATTATAACATAAAATCAGTCTTAAAGCTTAGTCGATTTTATTTTCCTCATAACTGATCCAATCGCTAAAGCTTCCTAAATACAGCTTTACTTTTTCAAATCCTGCCTCTTTTAAAGCCATGTAGTTTGGTGTAGCGGTTATACCGGATCCGCAGTAAACAATGATTTGTTTCTCAGGGTCGATATCCGCAAAACGTTCTTTTTGCTCCTCAACAGATTTAAACTGACCCGCGCTGAAGCACTCCAAAAATGGCTTATTAATGGCACCTGGAATATGACCTGCCTTTTTATCGATAGGTTCTTCTATCCCTAAATAACGCTTTGCTTCCCGAGAATCGATTAATACAGCATCAGTTTTACCTGTAGAAACTGCTCTTACCTCTTCTACATCTGCCAACAGTTCTTCACGGGCACAGCCGTGGAATTCTACCTTCTCAAATGTTGGTTCAGCGGAAGTAACAGGATAATTCGCTTCCTTCCATTGCTTAAAGCCCCCATTAAGTACAAACACATCATCATGACCCAAATATTGAAGCAGCCACCAAAAGCGGCCTGCAAATGCTCCTTCACCGTTGTCATAGGCTACGACCGAAACATTTTCGTTGATGCCCGCCTTTTCAAGCTTGGAAATCAGAACTTCCAGATTCGGCATAGGGTGACGGCCTCCATGCATGCCAACAGCACTAGACAAATCCTTCTCAATATCAAGGAAGACAGCTCCAGGTATATGGGATTCCTCATATTCCTGACGTCCCTTTTCCTTTTCTGCCAATGAAAAACGGCAATCAACGATTCTAATTTTGCTGTTGTGAATTTGGTTTAGCAGCCATTCCTTATCAACGATATTTTTCAAACTAGTTCCCCCTCATTAGTTCGCTAATTTTTGCCTGATTTCCTCCAGACGTTCAAGCGACACTCCGCCATCTAATGCGGCTAGTAAGCTTAAATAGAAATCCTCTGTCTGCCCCTTGAATTGTTCAATTAGACGGGTGAATTCATTTGTTATTTCATCCGTATAATATCCTTTAACTCTCTCTGACTCCTGCTGTAAATACTGATCTGCTAGTGGCTGTAAGATGTTAGTAAGCTCATCTGACATCAATTTTTTATCGTCCTTTTCAAAAAACGCCTTTGGACTCTTAAAATAAGACATGGCTTTTGTAAACACATGCTGTTCTGCTTTGCTAAAAGCGATTGGGAAATCTAATTCGTTATTGGAAATTGCTTCAAACCTTGAAAAAGAAAGATCCTGGTTTATTTCCTGCAAATGTCGAATTAATACTTCTTGAGATTCTATAAACAACTTTTCTGCAAACCGATCTAGTCTTACCGTTGTTGCCCTCATTTCTTGGGCAAAATCAAACCCAAAGCTTTCCAAAAATTCATCAAGTGCGGCCTGTAATGCTTTTTTCAAGTTGCGGCCATCATCCCTTAATGTGGATGGATTAAATGCCTCTTTAAAGAAATCACCGAAGCGGAAAAAGACGCGCTGCTTAATATAATAGATTAACTCTTCCGCTTCCTGAAGCATTCTGCTGTTTAGCGTGTCAGCAGTTTGTGCTGCTAATAACCTGCTGATTTGTGCCTTTTGCTGTTCAATATCCAACCGTTTCTTTTCTTTTATGCTTTGGTCTTCTTTTGAAGTCTGAATAAGTTTGTTTACAACATCCTGAACCCTTTCAACTTCTTTTTCCGCTGCAGAAACAGCCATTTGTGTCAGGTCGTTAGAAATAAACATCGAGAAATCCTGCTCGAAATGTTTCATTCCAGATGGCTCTGTTACGGCTTGATTAGTTTTCTCCCGTAATGCCAGCAAGCTGGATAATGGATATAGGTGCGGATTTCTAATCCCATACTTCATTAACTGCTCTTTAACATAATCACAGACGGCATCTTTCTCTTCTTCATCCTCTGCAAGATCAATCGCATTAATGATGAAAAACATTTTATCCAGCTGGAATGATTCCTTTACACGGCCAAGCTGAATTAAGAATTCCCGATCCGCTTTTGAAAAGGCATGGTTATAATAGGTCACGAAAAGAATTGCATCTGAGTTTTTAATATAATCAAATGCAACCCCGGTATGACGGGCATTAATGGAATCAGCCCCCGGTGTATCTACTAGAGTAATCCCTTTCCGGGTTAGTTCACAATCATAATAAAGCTCAATCCATTCCACATAACATGATTTTTCTTCCAAAGCGACAAACTCATTAAATTCGGAAAGATCTGTTTCTAAGACCGTCCCAAGCCTTGACACAAAAGAAGCATACCCTTTCGTAAATGCCTTAAGAAAGGCAAAATGTGTTTTCTCTAGGACACCAGCCTGACCTTTTTCAAGCATAATTTGGCTGATGACCTCAGCCGCCTCATAAAAATCTTTTGCCTCCAAATCAAAAACCTTCAGGGAACGGTTAACATCCTCAAGCATTGCTGCACTTTCCTTAAACTTTACCAACGCAGTACCATGCTTGTAATGAGGGGTAACCGGTTTAATTTTATTAATTGCGGCAGTTGTCGGATTAGGCGAAACCGGCAGCACCTTTTCTCCCATTAAGGCATTGGCAAAAGAGGATTTTCCCGCACTGAAGGCACCAAATAGCGCAATCGTAAAGCCCTTGTTTTCAAGCCTGCTGGCTTTCTCTGTTAATTCAGCGGAAAGCTTTTTAAAGCCAGGTAAATCAGAGATTAAATTCGAAGCAAGCTTAAGCCGCCCAACTGTTGCTTTTAAATGGTCATCTTCACTCTTAAGAACGGGTTCATTAACTTTAGTAACAGCTTCTTTGTTTTGATTTGAACGTATATTCTTTTTTTCATTGTCAGATATCAGTTCAGCATCCGTTTTAACAAGTTCGTATTCTTCTTCCTCTTGATCAAATACATGATGATCATTGTCATGTAATTCTTCCGATTTACTAAGGAGATCATGAAGCTGTCTCTCGTTATCTGCTGCTTTTTGTTGATATGTTTGTAAGGCGTCCAACGCCTCAACATATCTCTCCATTTTGCTGAATTGCTGCTCAAATTGTGCTTGTTGATTTGCTATTTGCTCAGCAGCTGCATCTAGGAATACCGTTTTAAATTCATCCAGCTGATTTCTAGCAATCTTTTTAATTTCATTTGCGACATCTTCCGTGTAATGAAGCAGATATTCACCAGATAAGCGTGCGCCAGGTTTTACTGCTTCAACTAATATTTGTTCAGAAACGGTGACGGTAAAGGCTTGGGCCAATCCCAGCAGCTCACCTTGATTCAATTTTGTCTCTTTTAGAGTCCTGAGCAGGAATTCACGCAAATGCCATTCAAGCTGTGACTTCGTTTTGTCAGCAATGTCTTGATAAAACTTATCCAGCCTTGCTTTTCTCTCTTCCAGCGTTTTCTGCTTGGAGAATAAGAAGCCAATCTTAAATTCCTTTTGGCAGGATTCCAAATAGCTTTCAGCAAGTGTCCTTGTTTGGAATGGCATTAAATAGGCATTTTTTAAAATTTGATTGATTTCATTATCAAATTCCTTTTCTTTTGCTTCGATTCCACCTTTTAAACCTGAAAGGTCTGAAGTTAGCTTTTGGTAGGATTCCATTAATCCCGCCTTTTCCTGATCAGATAATTCGTTTAAACGATCAAAAATTGGCGCAAGCTTTTCCTCCTCCAATTTGCTTGTTTTCGTATTATGTTCACCGGCAATTTTTTTCAAAGAGTGAAAAACAGATGGCAGTAAATATTTGTCCTTGGCTACTAAATGGTCTGCAATGAACTGCTCTAACTCGTGAAATTGATTCAGCGGATGATCTGGATATTTTAATGATGTATAAAAAATCCGAGCTGGCTTTACACCCCATGAACCAAAAGAATCGATAACACTTTTTTGAAAATCTTGAAAGCTTAACTCCTCATCTTTATGTTTATCAATTTGATTGACTACTAAATAAACTTCTTTTCCTGCTTCGGTCAATTCTTTCGTAAATAAAAAGTTTAGTTCCGCTTGAACATGGTTGTAGTCCATTACGTACAGAATTAAGTCAGCAAGATGAATAGCTGACTCTGTGGCTATACGGTGGGCATCATCGGCAGAATCAATGCCGGGTGTATCCATAATCACCGTATTAGCAGGCAGGTGTGACTCACTGCTGCTAATTTCTACTTCTTCAATTTTGTCGCCATCTTTGCAATAATTTTTTACTAAGTTATAGTCATAGGGAGCTAAATATAGCCGTGGCTTTTCATTCTTAAAGAATACCTTTGCATAATCTTCGCCGGATTTCACCTTTACCAGGTTGGCACTTGTTGGGATAGGACTTGATGGCAATAAATTCTCCCCTACTACCCGATTGATCATGGTTGATTTGCCTGCGGAAAAATGACCGCAAAACGCTATCGCATATTCTCGATTTACTAATTTTTTTGCAAGCTGTTTCACCTTTTCAGCATTCTCAATATCGTTTTTTTCCATTAAGTATTCATAAAGTAAAACAATTTTCTGTTTTAACGTCTGAATGGTTTCGTTTGGATTAGCTGTTTTCACCATTATGTTTTATACCCCTTAACAAACATGATAATAGTATCTATTTTATACGATAATTCTTACTTTTCCTATCTTGACATATTGAACATTATAAAAAAAGATAAAAAATAAAAAAGCCAAGGAGTTTGGAAACTCCTTGGCTGTATTGGAAATACCTATTTTAATGTGTAACGTTCTTTAATACGTGCTTCATAACAAATGTGTAAATAAGAATGGTTCCGCCAACTAAAGCATATGCCATATGTAACACTCTCCTTATCACGCTCGTACTTGAGAATGAATATCATTGTTAAATAGATTTTAGCACAGATGATAATCGTTTTCAACAGTCCAAATTAAAAATTTCACAGTTATTTAACATACTTTGGAATAAACCGATTATGCTCTTGAAAGATTCCCTCGTATTCCGTTAAACTTCTAAGCGCCCTCTCTTCTTCTGGAATCCGCACTCTTAGCATCAAAATATTTAATAAGGTAAAAAGGATTGCCGTAATGTACGATGAAAACAGCAATGGAATAACTAAGAGTTCAAGTGAAACGACGCAGTAATTTGGATGTCGTAAAAATCTATATGGCCCCTTCATGATGACTTTCGCATTTGGGAGTACAATAATTTTTGTATTCCAATATCTACCTAGAGATACAATTACCCAGACTCTTAAAAATTGCACAAGGACAAAAGAAAATAAAATCACAGGCCAAATCGGTGAGAGGCCTTGGTTTAATCCTATTTTCTCTAGGATAAAAGCCACAAAAAACAGCATATGCATCAATACCATAACACGATAATGGGAAGCTCCAAATTCTACGCCTCCCCGCTGTTTCATCCAATTTTCATTGCTTTTAGCAATTCCGAGTTCCATTGACCGAATGGCGGCTAGATAACTAATAAGGCAAATAAAAGGGAAAAAATCTATCAATCAAACCACCTCAATAGCAGCAATTCTGAACTAAAGCCAGGACCAAGAGCAGTGCATAAACCATATGAACCACGCGGGATTTCCAGCTCTAAATAGCGTTTCAAAACATACAGAATGGTCACTGATGACATATTCCCATATTGTCTCAGCACATCCAATGAAATATTAGTCCAATCAGTCGGAATTTCAAGCGCTTTCACATAGGCGTCCAATACTTTTTTACCGCCTGGATGAGCAATAAAATAATCAATATTGCTAATATCCATTCGATGCTGCTGTAGAAAGCTCATAACGTTGGGTTTTAGCCAGTTTTCGACGATACGAGGAATATCTCGAGAGAATACAACATATAACCCCTCATTTTTAATATCCCACCCCATCACGTCTAAGGAATCCGGCATTAGTGTAGACTGAACTGCCATGATCGACGGCATGGTCTTCTTTCTGCGAATCTGTTCCAAATTGCACTCATCGCCACATACTAAGGTACAGGCAACCCCATCAGCAAAAAGAGATGTACCAATTAAATTACTTTTTGACATGTCGTTATGCTGAAACGTAAGACTGCATAGTTCGACGGCAAGGACAAGAACCTTAGCTTTAGGAAACGCTAAACAATACTCATATGCTCTAGATAAACCGGCAGCACCCCCAGCACATCCAAGCCCCCAAATTGGTATCCGCTTTGTATACGGATGAAAAGGAAGCTGATTCATGATTCTTGCTTCAATCGTTGGAGTCGCAAGTCCGGTCGTCGAGATAAAAAAGATTGCATCGATTTCTTCAAAATGAACGGGATTCAATAGAAATGAACGATTGGTTAAACACTTCTCAATTGCCTCTTTACCTAAGGAGACGGCCGCTTCAATATAAGCCTCATTTTTTTCTTCAAATGAATGGCTTGTTCTAAACCAATCTACATTTTTTACAAAATGACGTTTCTCAATTTGCCCATTTTGAAAGGCTGCAAGCAGCCTTTCAATGTCCTTAAAAGAATCGAAAAATAGCTCTCTGGCAAACTGGCTGGCTGTTTCTTGATTGATCATGTAAGGAGGAATAGCTTCTGCAGCTGAAATGATGGTCGGCATGGTTCATACCCCCTATTCTTCTTTACGGGTATTTTTACCACTTTAAACAGAATTATGCAGTTTATTTTACGGCGGGGAATTAAAAAAAAGCTCCCCCCAGTGGAGAAGCAAACGTTTTGAAGGTTGTTGTTGTTGTTGTGCACTTTTATTATATAACAGGATGAATCGACAAGCATTGCACAATCTTTTCCAATTTTTAAATTACTTATTTCTCTGGCTGTTTTTGTACCTCTATTTTTATTTTGTTACTTGCAAGGGTTCCGCATATTTTACATGTTTCCATTTTGTTATATAGCAGTCGGCATTGTTCACAATAATATTTCTCCATATTCACCACTCTCTTCGGAATTAAAAAAATAGTTTTTTTGTTATTTTATTTCTGTCTTTTCCGCAATGTGACAGAAAATCAATGTGATTCTGATTACAACTATTCAATTACTTAAGTCACAGAGAAGATGTGATCTTTCACATTTTATTCACATTTACACCGAGGTATTTGTGACATAAATCACTGTTATATCAAGTTTTTAACATTAACATAGTGAATACCTAAGTAATGAACAATTTGTGAACTGCGAAATTTCATATTTTCCTTTTCCAATTGTTTTGTATTATGAAAGAGAACTTACTAAATTTATTTTTTCAACTTTCGGAAGGGAGTGTATAGGGATGGCGAATCCAGAATTAAAAACAAAGCAAAAAACAGAAATAGAAGACAGTTCTTCTTTAAAGGGGACGTTTGCCTCTGTTTTATTCTTAGGATTATTTATTATCATTTCGTGGCTTAGTGTCTACTTCCTATTCGTAGAACGTTTCTAATTAATTGAAGGGGGAAAAAATTATGCACATGCATAAACTGGAGAAGATTTGGCTGATCCTCGGTATCAGCTGTCTCATCATTTTCTTAACAACTGTAGGTGTAAGCGCCTTCTACCTTGGCAACAAACCGCCAAGCTGTTTAACCACCATTGATTCAGAAAAGGTGGATACGACAAAACCATTCGATAAACCAGGACTGCATAAGGTTGAGGGAAAAGAATGGGACTATGAATTAGTTTATGTGGCTTCCGCTTTCTCGTATAATCCAGCTAAAGTGGAAGTTCCACTTGGCGCAAAGGTTAAAGTAATCGCAACAACTAAAGACGTTATTCACGGTTTTGAGGTGGCCGGAACAAATATCAACATGATGCTTGAACCAGGTTATGTCAGCGAATATACAACAACCTTTGATAAAGCCGGCGAATATTTAATCGTATGTAATGAATATTGCGGATCGGGACACCATTTAATGTTCTCTAAGATTGAGGTGGTTAAATAATGATTAACAGTTACGGTGCAAAAGCAAAAGTTGATCCTAAAGATGCAAAACTTTCTATGGCGCATTTCTTTGTTGCATTCGGTGCGCTTGCTCTAGGCGGGCTTATGGGGTTACTTCAAACCCTTGTCCGGTCAGGGAAATTTGAACTTCCTTTAGGAATTGGCTATTATCAAGTATTAACTGCACATGGTGTGCTAATGGGACTTGTTCTAACAACGTTTTTTATCATGGGCTTCCAGTATGCTGCTGTCAGCAGAACTGCCGGCACCCATTCAAATGCCGCTAGAACCACAGGCTGGGTCGGTTTTTGGTTAATGACAGCCGGCACTTTAATGTCCGGTACCATGATTTTACTTAATGAAGCATCTGTACTTTATACATTCTATGCACCGCTGCAGGCACATTGGATTTTTTACTTAGGCTTAACATTAGTCGTTGTCGGCAGCTGGGTTGACGGTGCTGCACAAATTATGACTTATGCTAAATGGCGCAGGAATAACCCTGGAAAACCAAGTCCATTATTAAGCTTTATGGCCGTTATTAATACTGTCATGTGGATTGTCGCTACAATCGGTGTCGCAGCAACCGTCTTATTCCAATTACTTCCTTGGTCTTTAGGTTTAGTTGACCGTGTGGATGTATTAGTGAGCCGTACCCTATTCTGGTACTTCGGACACCCGCTTGTGTATTTCTGGTTACTCCCAGCTTATATGTGCTGGTATGCTATCATTCCGAAGATTATTGGCGGTAAGATTTTCTCAGATTCATTGGCACGTTTATCTTTTATTCTATTTTTGCTTTTCTCAATTCCAGTTGGGTTTCACCATCAGTTGACCGAACCAGGAATTGATCCAGCATGGAAGTTTTTCCAAGTTATTTTAACGTTCATGGTTGTTATCCCATCATTAATGACTGCATTTTCTTTATTTGCAACATTTGAAAGATATGGACGCGGTAAAGGAGCTAAAGGTCTTCTTGGCTGGTTTAAGGTCCTGCCTTGGAATGATGCCCGTTTCATCGTTCCGTTCATTGGAATGGCTTCCTTTATTCCTGCTGGTGCAGGCGGTATTATCAATGCTTCGAACCAAATGGACCAAGTTGTCCATAATACCATTTGGGTAACAGGACACTTCCATTTAACTGCAGCAACATCTGTAGTGTTAACATTCTTTGGTATTTCTTACTGGCTTGTGCCTCATTTAACCGGTCGGAAATTAACAAAAGCAATGAATAAGTTGGGGATTATCCAAGCATGGGTTTGGTTTATTGGAATGGCGTTCATGTCAGGTGCCATGCATATTCAAGGTCTTTTGGGGGGTCCACGCCGTTCAGCGTTCTCAACCTATGGAGATTCTCAGCAGGCTCTTGATTGGATTCCATATCAAATTGCCCAAGCTGTTGGCGGTACAATTTTATTCCTTGGCATTATTTTAGTTGTGATCATCTTTATTAACCTTGCTTTTTTTGCTCCAAAAGGAGAAGAAGAATTCCCTGTTGGGGAAGCAGAAAATCTCGATGAAAAAGCACCAATGGTATTTGAAAATTGGAAATTATGGCTTGGGATCCTAACAGCACTGATTCTGTTTGCTTACACGATTCCGTTTATCGATATTATCCAAAATGCTCCTCCAGGATCAAAAGGGTTTAAAACTTGGTAAAAAACCAATCAATGGAAAAGGCTTCAATCCTAAGTGATTGAAGCCCTTTGTTTTTTCGGGAGATTAACGATTACTACGGATGACAGGATAATTACTGAACCAACAGCCTGAATCAAGCCAAAGCTCTCCTTATAAAGCAATAAACTTAAAATGGTAGCAACTACTGGTTCTACTGTAGCGATAATGGCTGCCTTGCTGCTTTCGATTTTCTCAAGTCCTTTTGTATAGCATAGAAAAGCAATAACCGTCGGAAACAATCCAAATCCAATACCATAAATTAAAACATCCATACTCATAAGCAGACTTCCTTTATTCCACAAACGGGTTAAGGGGACTAAGGCAATAGACGCGACTAAGAATGTATAAAAAGTTACGGTATATGGCTGATATTTTTCTAAAGCAAATTTCCCAAAGATGCTATACAGAGCATAACCAAAACCGGCACCAAGTCCAGTAATAATCCCTATTGTACTTATTGATGCCGTATCATGCTGGCTGACGCCTGCAATAAGAATACAGCCTACGATCGTTCCAGTTACTGAAACTGCCTTCACCCACGTCATTTTTTCTTTTAAAAATAGAAACGATAAAACCGTCACAAACGCCGGTGAAGTATAAAGTAAAATGACGGCTAATGACAAATTCATTTGATTTACAGAGGTAAAATAGCACCAGTTAAATAGAACAATAC
Organism: Neobacillus kokaensis; assembly: GCF_014656545.1. Classification (GTDB taxonomy): domain Bacteria; phylum Bacillota; class Bacilli; order Bacillales; family Cytobacillaceae; genus Neobacillus; species Neobacillus kokaensis. The sequence continues at coordinate 107,492 of NZ_BNDS01000006.1, read as the reverse complement.
TAAAAATACCTGTTCCAATGAATAATTTAATGTCCGATAATTGGATTTTCATTTGCTGGCTATATTTCATAAGCCCAATTATCCAAAGCAAAACAGATGCTGTTACCACTCTAATTGTCACAATCTCCATAGAAGAAAAACCTATATCGGAAAGCTTGCGGACAAAAATGGCGATGACTCCCCATAACGATGCACTGACGGTAATTAAAAGAATCGGGTATAGGCGTTTCAATTTAATTGATACACCTTCCTATACTTTTCATATAAATATTCTATCAGATATTTGGCGTTTAAGCCCTCCCCTGTTACATCCTGCAAGATTTCCAACGGTTTTTTCAATTTTCCAAAGCGATGTATTTTATTTGTAAGCCAATCCTTAATCGGCAGTAAATCACCTTGTTCGAGCAATTGGTCAAAGTTCGGAAGATCCTTTATTACCGCCTGCTTAAACTGAGCCGCATACATATAACCGAGAGCATAGGATGGGAAATAACCAAAGCTGCCTCCTGCCCAATGAACATCCTGGAGAACCCCTTGTGCATCATTTTCAGGGCGAATTCCTAAATATTGCTCATACATATCATTCCAGATTGCTGGAAGGTCTTTCACCTCAATTTCACCATTAAATAATCCCTTCTCAATTTCATATCGGATAATAACATGAAGCGGATAGGTTAATTCATCCGCTTCAATTCGAATGAAGGAAGGCTTTGATTCATTGATCGCCCGATAAAAGTCTTCAACCTCCACATCATTAAACTGGCTGCCGGCAAAGTTTTTCAAAAGTTGATAATTCTTTTTCCAAAACGGCAGGCTGCGACCGACAATATTTTCATAGAAAAGCGACTGTGATTCGTGAATACCAGTCGAAGTTCCATCACATAAAGGTGTACCAATTAAGTCTTTTGAAATATTTTGTTCATATAAGGCATGGCCTCCCTCATGGATGGTGCCGAAAACGGCTGTCCGGAAATCCTGTTCATCATATTTGGTCGTTACACGGACATCTCCAGGATTTAAACCGATAGCAAAGGGGTGAACCGTTTCATCAAGCCGGCCGGCATCAAAGTTATACCCCATCTGTGCTAGAATCTCGAGGCTTAATTCACGCTGTTTAACCTTTGGGAAGGCTTGAAATAGAAAATCAGTTTTGGGTTTATTTTGGGATTCAGAAATCTGCTTAACTAAAGGAATAATCTTTGCTTTTAATTCTCCAAACACTTCATCTAATACTTCAACCGTTATGCCTGGCTCGTATAGGTCCAGCAAAACATTATACATATTTTCATGATGCCCCCAGTAGCCGACAAATCGTTTTGTCATTTCTACAAGCTTCTCTAGGTATGGTTGAAACATGCTAAAGTCTGATTTTTCCTTAGCCTCTTCCCAAATGCTTTCAGCTCTTGATTGAAGAATGACAAATTCCTTAAATTCCTCTGAAGGAATCTTTTTATTCCGGTCGTACTCCTTCTTACATTCCTCCAAAATTTTTCTAGTTGTTTCCGATAATTTTGCTTTCGATAAACTAGCTATGTATGCAGCCATATCTTCCGATGTAGACATATTAAAGACCTCAGTAGATAACAAGCCAATTACTTCTGACCGTTGCTCCACGCCCTGCTTAGGCGCTCCTGTCCTCATATCCCAATATAAGACACCAAGTGCTTCATTATAGGCCGTCATCTTTTTAACATAAGTTAAAAAATCTTTTTCTAATTGCGCTAAATCCATTACTGATCCCCTCCTCTTTTCTAATTGTCCAGCTCAAGCGCCTAGCCCCTCGAGGTCACAAGCCAATCCGTCAAGAATGCTAAAGAATAGCCTTCTCACCGGTCGTCTTGTGCTTTTCGGGACTGACCACTAAGGAAAGCTCCATAGAATAATCATCGCAGGAACAAGCTGTGTTTGTTCCGAAGGCACTTGCGCTTCTCTTATAAATTTTATCATATTCTTCAGAATATTATCTCCAAAAAAAGACAACAGAAATGAATTCTGTTGTAAAATAAATTTATAGGAAAAAAGAGGATACTTATGGAAAATTAAAAAACGTTAAGAGAGAGTGCAGCGGTATCGGGTTATAAAACCCCTATTACTTTTTACTGATCGAAACCTTCCAAATCTCTGGACCTTCTGCGGAGTATTCCCAGTTAAATTGCTCTGGTCTTTCCATCATAAATTGATAAAGAAGCGGTCTTGGATCATGGTCATTAACGATTTGCATCGTTTCACCTGAGGCTAATTCATCAAATGCTTTAAAAATTGTTGGATGTTTTTCTTTCGGTGGATAATCTGGTACATTGATAACTTTCGCAAATGATTGCATCATTATCACTCCTTTTAGTTTGTTAACTTCTATTTCATTATAGAAAAATGCTTATCAATTAATAGTGAACCCTATCACACTTCCTACATGATTTTGTTAATAGGGTTAAACACTGGGAGGGAAAAATTAATGAAAGAATTAGTTGGTATGTGCAAATGCTGTGGTAAAGAAATTTTTTGTTTAGATGGCTTTTTCAACGGAGTCATTACAGAGAATAAACAGACGTATTGTTTTGACTGCCATGAAACCAGTTCTAATGAAGAAGAAAATCCGCAAAGCTAAGCCTTGCGGATTTTCTGTATTATTCTTCATTAACTGAAAGATCTTTCACAGGCAGCTTCTCTTCCTCTTTATGCGTTGGCTTACGTAAATTGAAAAGTGCTTTGATACAGAATAAGGTTAAGACAATAACACCAATTAAGAAAATGGTGTCAGGCACAGCACGCCAAGTTAAAATTGTCTGTACAAGATCCTTTTGTAAAAAGGATGATGCACGGCTAGCGGCATAGCCATGATAAAATGCTTCTTTAACTTGCATGAATCCGACAGGAAGCAGTGAAAAGAAAACCATTCCAGCAAGCCCGATATTCAGCATAATGCAGCTGAATTTAATCCATTTGTCATTCCATGCCTCCGGTTTGACAATATTTCTTAATGAGTATAGCAGTACTGCACAGGCAAACATACCATACACACCCATCATCGAACCGTGGCCATGTGTCGGTGTTAAGAATTGCCCATGTTCAAAGTAGGCAACCGCCGGCAGGTTAATAAGGAAGCCAAGAACACCTGCTCCGACTAAGTTCCAAATGGCAACTGAAATAAGGAACCAGAAAGTGCCTTTGTATGGGAAATCCACGCCGCCATCACGCATCATTTTATATTGCTCGTATGCCTCTAGAATTAACAATGTTAAGGGAATAACCTCAAGTGCTGAGAAAACAGCGCCAAGCCCGATCCATACTTCAGCAGATCCATTATAGTAGTAATGGTGTCCAATTCCTATAACCCCGCTTCCTAGCAGCAAGGTTAATTGGAAGTACAATTGTCTTACTGTCGATTTCTTTGTTACCAGCCCTAATTGCACTAATAAGAAACCAATGACTACAACAGCAAACACTTCAAAAATTCCTTCTACCCAAAGGTGAATAATCCACCAGCGCCAGTAATCAGCGAAGGTAAAGCTTGTACCTGGATTAATGAATAAAACAAATATATAGAAAGCTGGTACAGCAATGGCAGAGTAAAATAATAAATGAATCAAGCCTCCTTTATCTGACTCCTTCTTCAGCCCTGCCTTAATTCCTCGGAAAACAATAAACAGCCAGATGAACATCCCAATAATAAGAATCAGCTGCCAAATCCGTCCAAGCTCAATATATTCCCAGCCAGTGTGCCCAAAGAGGAACCAGTTGTTTCCAAGATAGCCATTTGCCCCAAGCCACTCTCCGACCATACTGCCGCCGACAAGTACTACTAGTGCCCAGAATAAAATATCAACTAATAAGCCTTGTTTCTTAGGCTCATAACCGCCAACAAGCGGTGCAACATAAATCCCCATACCAAGCCATGCAGTAGCAATCCAGAAAATCGCTAGCTGAAGGTGATAGCCTTTTGAAATATTAAATGGAAGAATATCATGGATCCACTTAATACCAAAGAAGCTGTCTGGTTCAATGTAATAGTGGGCAAGCAAAGCACCGAACATACATTGAACAAAGAATAAGATCGAAACAACCGTAAAGTACTTACCTGTTTTCACCTGTGAGCTCGTCACCGGTATTTTCCGTAAATCAATCCGCGGGAAGTTTCCTTCTTTGTACGCTTCCTGCATGCTAAATTGATAGCGGTAAAAGAAATATAAAATAATCCCCACCATTAAAATTAAAATCGTTATACTTGCACCACTCCACCAAACTGCCGAGAAGGACATATGGTTACCGGCATCTTCATAATACGGCCAGTTATTCGTATAAGTAATCTTATCCCCTTCGCGAACAGTGCTTGAAAGCCATGCAGTCCAGAAGAAGAAATCGGAAATTTGCTTAATTTGGTCACCTTTATCAACATAGGCTCTGTCGGTTTTTGGCATATCAGAATCCTTAATAAGATTTCCCTTTAAGCCCCAGCCATCGCCTTTTGTGAAAATTCCCTTATAGTAGGCTCTTACTTTTTGTAGACCATAGACCTGTGCATCTGTTAACTGTAACGTATCTTTGCTGGAATCATATCGATTTTCCCGCATTTCTTTAATGACTTGATTTTTTATAATAGATTTTCCGTTTTCATTTATGGAAGCATAATCTTTGCCAAACTGTTGATTTGCCTTAAAATCCTGCATTCCTTCGGTATATATTTTTAAGGATTCAGCTGTATAGTCTGGTCCCATATAAGAACCATGTCCCAACACAGTACCATAATCCATTAATCCATATTTTTGCCAAACAGCCTGCCCTCCCATAATCGATTGTTTCGTTAACAACACTTCACCTTTTTGATTGGTAACTTCTAGCGGTCTTGGAGCCTGTTCCTTAAAGATCCAATAACCACCGCCAAGCAGTACAGTGAAGCTCAGTAATATTGTTACTATTAAAATGGATTTCATTAGGGCATTCTTATTTTCCTTTACGACCTTTGTTGATGGTGTTCCCCGTTGTATTTCCATGCTTTTCATCCTCTCAATTTTTTTACAAAGCCTATTTTAACCCTCACAAAGTTTGTTGATTGTGAGATGTTTCATTTCTTGTCTGTGATATTTCTCACATAAAACCACACATTTAACATATTGTCACGTTGAGAATTATTTTCACAAAAACCCCGTTTCTATGATGCAGGTCACATATTTCCTGTGATGACATTGCTAAAATAAAATCAATCAGGAATTAATAACATGAAGGTGATGTTAATGAGGCAAGAAGATATTGAAAAGAGGCTGTCTGATGTCCCTCTTTTTAAAGAGTTATCTGCTGATGAGCTAGCACCAATCATTGAGATAGCCCAAACTCGGTTCTATAAACACAAAATGTATGTCTTTATGCAGGATGACCCCCTTGACCGCGTATTCTTTATTCATAACGGCAAGGTAAAAATTTATAAAACAGATTTTTCGGGTAAAGAACAAATTGTATCTGTATTAGGACCTGGTGAAATGTTTCCTCACGCTGGCTTTTTTCGAAAAGGAAACTTTCCGGCACATGCAGAAGTCATGGAAGATACACATTTAATTGTTATCCCAATTAATAAATTCGAGGAAATACTCATTGCTTATCCAGAACTTTGTATCAAACTATTTAAAGTTCTAGGTGAAAAAATTGTTGATTTACAAGGAAGATTAGAAGCTCAAGTCCTCCATAATACCTTTGAACAAATTGTTTTACTTCTTATTAGGCTGTGTAAAACAAATGGAGAAAAAATCGGGGGCCGCTTTCGGCTGACTACCCAATTTACCAACCGTGAACTAGCCAATATGATTGGAACTTCAAGAGAAACCGTCAGCCGAACCATTAATCAATTAAAAAAGAAAGAATATATTCTTCAGACTGAAGAGGGTGATTATTTCATCGACCGTGAAGGTTTGCAAACCGAATTATTTATTTAAAAACTATTAATTGAAAAGGAGTGATTAAGATGGAGCCAAAAATTATTGAGCTTGATGTACGTGAGGATTTAAAAAATAAAATTGAACCATTTCAAAAAATCATGGAGGCGGTAAAAGAATGTAAAAAGGATGATATCTTTATCCTTCATGCACCATTCAAACCCACCCCGCTGTTTACGGTATTAAAAGCAAAGGGCTTTTCACATGATGCTGTAGAAATTGAGAAGAAACACTGGAAAGTAACATTTACAAAAATCAACTAGGAGTGGTGACATTTCATGAAGATATTAGATAATCGCGGACTGGAACCGCCGCAGCCTATGATGAGAACATTAGCAGCATTGGAAAACTTAGGTGAGAATGAAATATTAACGATTATTAATGATCGACGGCCAATGTTCCTTTATGAACAGCTTGAAGAGTTAGGCTATCAACAGCGAACAGAACAACAATCAGACGGAAGTTTTAAGATTAAAATCTTCCGTTAAGAAGGTGAGAACATGCTTCCGCAAAATTTAGGAAGTGAAACAAATATTAAGCTTCCTTTTTCATTTATCATATTTAGTTTAGTTGCATTAGTAGTTTCACAGGCTTTACTATTATTCAACGGTCAGATGATGACAGCTGGGAGCTTTCGTATACCGGCAATTTGGTCGGCTGCCCATTTATTAATCTTAGGCTGGGCCTTAATGGTCGCTATGGGTTCTATGTATCAGCTTGTACCAGTGGCCTTCCTTACAAAAATATGGAATGAAACATTTGGTTTTATTCAATTTTTTGTAACCGGAACAGGGATCGTTTTATTTGCAGCTGCCCTTTATTGGTCACCGCAGCATGCGATGATTCCAGGGACCTTGACCTTATTAGGGATTTTAATGTTCCTATTGCAAATGGTGCTGACGTTAAAAGCACAGGCAAAACCAAATATCTTAACCGCCTTTGTCGGTACAGCACTAGTTTGTTTGTTTCTAACTATTGCTTTAGGGATTACTTTAATTTATTGCTTAAAATCTGGCGCGGCTGCCGATTACTATCAAGCTATTTTTAAAAGTCATTTATTGTTAGGTTTAACCGGCTGGTTTACCCTATTAATTTTCGGATTTTCCTATAAGATGGTTCCGATGTTTTCGCTATCTCATGGTTTTCCAATGGTTCAAGCCAGATTCGTGTTTAGTTTCTATGTGTCAGGACTTGTGATGGCACTATTATCTTTCTTTACAGAACAAAGCTTACTATTAAAAACCGGTTTCTTTTTCCTGCTGGTTGGATTTTCTATCTTTAGCTGGCATATTAGTATCATTATTAAAAAAAGATTAAAGAAAAAGCTAGATAAACCCTTTGCGTTTGCCTTATCTGCTATTGGTTTTGGGAACATCATTCATTTATCAGCTTTTATCCTTTTATGGACTCCTGGTTTTAAAGATTTGATCGGTCCGCTAGTTTACACCTATATTTTGCTTTGGATCATCTTAAGTATTACCGGATATTTATATAAGATTGTACCCTTTCTTTGGTGGACATTTAAATACAGTAAAGAAATAGGTAAAGCCAAAGTACCAGTATTGAAGGATATGATGAATGACAGGATCATTGTCCCAGTTTTATTCTTCTTTGTCGCTTCAGTTATTGTAATTTTCTTTGCGTTAGTTCTCAAATCAGTAATTCTCTTTAATATTGGACAGTCAGTCGCTTCCATAACATTTATTGTGATGGCATTTAGCATAATCAGCGTTCTAAAAAAATAACGAGGTGTTTGACATGAACTCAGAAGAAAAAATTCTTGACGCTTTAAAAAGTGTTTACGATCCGGAATTAAATATCAATGTAGTGGATTTAGGGTTAATTTATGGAATTGGAATTTCTGATAATGGAAATGTTCAAATTACGATGACATTAACAACGCCAGGCTGTCCGCTCCATAATAGTATTACAAGCGGGGTCCGCTACTGCGTAGAAGCAGTAGAAGAAGTAAGAAATGTAGATGTCAACCTCGTTTGGCAGCCTGCATGGTCACCGGACAAAATGACTGAAGACGGAAAAAGAGCATTAGGAAGATGGTGAATAGAAAAGCGGAAGCAGCAGGTGCTTCCGCTTTTCCTATTGTACGCGAACCGGTAAAACAGCTTTAATTTTATTTAAAACGTCCATATCAATGCCTTCGTCTAATAAAATGTGGACTGTCCCGCAATCCTGTTCACTTCTTATTAACCTGCCAACTCCCTGCCTCAAGCGAAGCAGCATATATGGTAAATCCACTTCTGAAAAGGGATCCGCTAGGCCCGCCTTTTTCGCCGTAAAAACCGGATCATCCGGCGGGAATGGAAGAGAATAGATTAGCACGTTTTCAAGCGACCTGCCGGGAATATCGAGTCCTTCCCATAGATGAATGGAGCAAAGAACAGCGTGCTCTTCATTTTGAAATTTAGAAACTAGGGTACTAATCTCCTCATCACCTTCATAATAAATCGAAAATGGAAAAGATTCCTCACTCAGCTTGTCCCTAACCTCTGTTAATTCAGCTTGGTTATTTAATAATATGATAGCTCTACCTTCTGATTGATGGATTTGTTTCAGGACATACTCAATTTTTTTATCATGATTTCCCTTTTTGAACACAGGTAAAGAAATTTGCATCATTTCCTCATAATCAAAAGGTGAAGCAACCGAAAATGAGAAATATTTATCGATTCCAAGACTGGAGGCAATATAATCAAACGACTTCTGATTTGATAGCGTGGCTGAAGAGAATATATATGGTTTTGTATTTGAGAAAACCTCTTCACGCATAACTTCTTCTACCATTTTCGGCATAATGACTAAAGTGTGTTCGTCACCGATCTCTTCAAACCAGGTAATACCGTTTAATTCTTGCAAGAACAGCGATAAGGAATAGGTTATTCGTTCTAAATATTCCTCGACAATTTTTAAATCATATTCATCAATGACAAACAATTCACTTTCAAACACAAGTTCTTCTTCAAGTTCTTGCAGCTTGGAAAGTAATTTGCGACATTGTTTCATCACCATTGGATGTCTTGAAATCACGTGTTTTTCTGAACCCTGTGTGCGATTGGCAAATTGCGCCAGACACTCAAAAAATGCTTCATTTTCTATTAATGCATCTTCAATAATATACAAGGTTTTCTCCCGTACCTCATTCTCCATCAGCCTTGTTAGCAGCGTCTCTAATGTATAGTCCGTAAAACGATAACTTAAAGCTTTTTGAGCAGCAAATTCGAGCAAGTGACCTTCATCGAATACTACAGAAGAATGCTCAGGTAACAGCGGCATCTGACCTTCACGCTTTCTAGCATTTTTTGTCCAAATATGCTCCATATAGAAATCATGCGAGCAAATAATTAAGTCCTTTGCATGACGGTAAAAATCGCGGTGTAATGTTAAACCGCAGCGATGACGCTTATCGCAGGAAAAGCAATCCTGAAGCGGATCCCAGCCTATATTCCCCCATACTTCGTCAGGGAGTGTCGGATAATCCTTGCGGTCGCCATACTTAGTAAAATTCTGCATCGACCCTGTCAAATGAACAAAATCAGGCAATTGGTTATAAATTTCGCTGATTTCTTCGGAAAAGTTTCTAACCTGATCGAGCTTTTTCAAGCATAAATACTGATTTTGTGATTTTGCTAAGCGCACATCAATTTTTAACCCTAATGCCTGCTCTAATTTAGCTATATCGCCTTCTTTTTTTACCAGTTGTTCGATTAAGGTTTCATCGGCACAGGCAATCACTGCCGGCCGATGGGTATAACGGGCATACATTATAGCGTAAAGCAGGTAAACGATCGTTTTTCCTGTTCCAACTCCAGCTTCGGCAAACATGACATTTTTCTCTTTAAAAGCCTTTTCAAGCTGAAAGGCCATAAAAATTTGCTCATCACGAAGCTCAAACCCTGCCTCAGGAAGAATGTCGTAAAATACGTCGCCGATCCATTCGCTTAATTTTTCATAAAATGATTCCGTCTTTGAGACGGTAAAAGGCATGCCGTTTTGCATGAGATCCCCCTCATAAAAAGAATAGCGTCAAAAAACGACGCTATTCAATATTAATTTTCTAACTCTTTATTTCGAGGCGGCCTTTTGCCCCAATATTGATACAAATCAGTTTTGATTGAGCCATTATATAGCTTACGTTTCTTCGTTGCCGGCCTGCCGTAAAATTGCTCGAATTCCTCATTTGAAGTTAAGATATAGATCGACCATGTATCTAGTTCTCTGAAAACTTGTCCCATTTCCCGATACATCATTTCAACTGCGTTTTTTTCTCCAATTCTTTCTCCATATGGAGGGTTTCCTACAATAACACCATATTCCTTTGTTGTTGTAAAATCTTTCACCTGCATTTGCTTAAACTTAACAAGGTCGCCAAACCCTGCTTCAAAAGCATTTTCCTGTGCCATCTTTACCATTCGATGATCGATATCAGATCCAGCAATATCAAGCTCTTGGTCATACTTCGCCAAGTCCTCTGCTTCCGTTCTAACATCATCCCATACCTTTTGTGGCATCCAATTCCACTCTTCGGAAACAAAATCTCGATTAAAGCCTGGGGCGATATTTTGTCCAATCAATGCTGCTTCAATCGGAATCGTACCGGAGCCGCAGAAAGGATCGTAAAATGGTTTGTCAGGGTGCCAATTGGTGAGCATCACAAGGGCAGCTGCCATTGTTTCTTTCAATGGCGCTTCACCTTGAGCAGCGCGGTAGCCGCGTTTATGAAGACCTTGACCGCTAGCATCAATTGTAATAGTGGCAACATCTTTTAATAACGCCACTTCAATTCGGTATAAGGCTCCATTTTCTTCAAACCAGCTATTACGTTTATAGTGTTTCTTCATCCGTTCCACAATTGCCTTCTTAACAATTGCTTGACAATCGGAGACGCTGAACAGCTTAGACTTTACCGACTTGCCAATGACGGGAAATTCAGCATCCTCAGGAAGGAATTCTTCCCACGGGAGTGCCTTTGTCCGTTCGAATAATTCATCAAACGTATAGGCCTTAAATTCTCCGACTTTTATTTTGATCCGATCGGCAGTTCGGAGCCATAGATTACTTCGAGCAATTGCATATTCATCCCCACTATACATTATTTTTCCATTTTCCACTTTGGAATCATACCCGAGAGCCCGAACTTCTTTAGCCACCAGTGCTTCCATCCCCATTGCAGCGGTTGCAATAATTTCATATTTACCCATCATTTCACCCTTTTTTAATTCCTATGTACCATACTCTTTCCGTAATCATTATTGTCAAGAAAGTTTAATAAGTATACGAATAAAAAGCCCTCCCGATTTAGGAGGGCAATTATTTGCATGATTTATTCATTAAAAACGTTCTGTAAGCCATGTTCTGTTCCTCCGTACTCCAAGCGACTATTGTCTCGTACAAAGGCGGTAATCATCTATCTACAGATTTATAATAATCTGTCCTTCCCGTTGTTTAATTCCTCAAGGAAGATGCCCCTACCATAATTTGGGTTTCTCGCTCGTGGGGTTTACCCGTTCCACCCTTTCCATTTCTGGAAAGGCTACGTCACTGTGGCACTTTTATAGGTATTCATACCATATCCAAAAGGACTTAGGTATTTTCCCGGCCGTCAACTGGCATCGCCAGCTGCCCTAGCTTATGAATTCGCTAGGCACGAACACTACGAGCATCTCAGCATCGTGCGAGCATGGACTTTCCTCAACAATTCGCTAAATAGCTCCTTGCAGCGATTACCCGAACGTTATTAATGAGTACTTTTATATTATATGTATATCATGCAGTTAATTCAATGGTTATTATTAGGAAATTGCGGTTTTTCTTGTTAATCATATAATTTGTTGCCAAATACATGCTTTTCAAGATTAGATAAACGCTTTAAAATATCAAAATTGGTAGTTCCGGCTGGCTGAGCGACCGGCTGCCTTTTCGATGCCTCTTCAAGTTGTTTACGCAACCTTAGATTTTCTTGCTGCAAATCTTCAATTTCCTGATGCATTGTTCCATAATCTTTAATAATTAAATCTAAAAATTTATCCACTTCTTCTTGTTTATATCCGCGGACACCCGTTTTAAACTCTTTCTCTAAAATATCTTTCGCCGTTAATTTCACTTTATCTGACAGCATTCAAATCACCTCAAGTTTAGCCCATCATTACCTTTTATTTTTTCAAAAATATACGGTTTTGTCAATTTTCATGTAACATTGGCAGACTAGCACATCCAATTTCATTATATTAGGAAGAAAAGCAACTATACCTAAAAAAATTAATAATCCATATGTTTCGATTGTTCCTCTTCTACAATCATTTGTAAATCATAAAATGTAATCAATTCAATTTGATAATCGTGTTTTTTTTGATACTCTATTGCCAATTCGTATAAATATTTTGGACTTCCTTCCTTTTCCTGATCATAAAGAAGCAAAAGGCTGTCACTTTTTTCAAGGAAAAATTGATTTTTCAAACGAAATTGCCATGGTTTTTCATATCCCTTTTTCGTTACTGAATCCACAAAGTCTGCCTGCATTAGAACAGACTCATACCATTCTTTATTATTTTCGTTCCATGTAGCTTCCTGATTCAAAAATGGAGTAATAACCGCAAGTTTAATTTCCGGGAATTCTGTTTGCAGTTCAAAAACCACTTCAGCCGCCCATAACTCAACACCCAGCTGACCGCTGATTAAGACCCATTCAAGTCCTTCTTCAACCTTAGGCAATAACGATTTTCGAATCGCTGCTTTAATAAATGCAGCAGATGCATCATCTTTCTTAAAAATCCCTAATTCAAATGGTTTATATCCAGAAATCACCAATACGTTAATATAAAACGTCTCCTTTTGAATTTTTTTATAAATAGGACAAACATTTTAATGAAATCAGCATAACATATAATAAATAAAACATATAAAAAACAAGGGCTTAAAAGCCCCTGTAAATGTTATCAATTAATTTATGGTCTAGGTCCCATATATGGTCCTGCCCCAAAACCAGGACCTCCCGGGCCAAAGCCTGGTCCTCCTGGACCGAAACCTGCTCCGCCCATACCATATCCCGGCATAGCATTTGAAACCGGCATTCCGCCTGGTGCACATGGGTTACAACAGTTCACATGTTGATTACATACTTCCTCACAGCAAGAAGATGTGTGTGGACAGTAATGCTTATGCTCAAACATGTGGTGGTTCACCGTTGTAGTGTGAACCGGATGGATATGAGGCACCACCGTTTTAGAGAAAGTATGGTTCACATAGTTGGTAGTAGGATGAACAACTGGCGGTGTAACATTAAATCCTGGAAACATAATTTATTCTCCCTTCCATACATATTGTGTTTACATTAACAGCCTATGAAGAAAGGAGTACTCTTGTACTAATGAAAATACCTATTTTTTCGGTAATTTTCAATTTTGATGATTATTTCACTAATCTCCATGGAAAACAATCAGATTTTTTAAAAAAATGAATAAAAGCTATCTTTTAAACTAGTAAAAACAACAGCAGTCAAACATACAACAATAAAGAACAATAATAATATTGCTTTGTACATCATTACCAGCTCCATATAATTCTAGAGTTGATTTCACTCAACAATTTTAAATTGTACCTTGTCAGCGGCAGATAAACAATATGGAATAGCTGGTTTTTTGAAATAAAAATGTGAACTTTTTGTTACAATTAATGAATATTGGTAAAAAATGATGTTTAAGCGCTATTTTTGTTACATTTTTTACGCTATCTAGGAAACTTAGAAAGCTTTTGCTTAAGCCTAAGAAGTCTCTTTTGAAGCTGTTCATCTGAAGTTTCACTGGATATTTTAGTTATTCCTTTTATTTGTTTTGACAGAAAAATAGCTTTGTCACAAAATTGAGCCGCTTTCTGTAGGTTCTTTAATCGATGTTCGTAAATTTTTGCAAGCTCCACACATGCTCCCATACTCAATGACTCATCCGCTGATTCTGCAGCCTCTAAAAACAAATCCCGCGCCTTCGCCCAATCACGGTCCTTTTTTGCTTGAAAAGCCAAAACAAGCTTTGCACGATAAGCGGTTAAGTCGTCATTGTTTGTTAACTTCGTCAGCGTCTTCACCGCTTCCTGCCTTTCACCTATCGATGCAAACCATCTGCCAACTTCATAGGTTTCCATTCTCGTTTGTAATGAATCCACACCACAAAGTTGAAATGTCAAATGAGTATAAAGAGAAACAAGTGATAAAATGTCAATTTCATTATGTTTTAAAATGCCAAGCATGCCGTCTGGCTGTTTGCTCTCGATAAAATCAAAGTAAATCATCGGGGCCAAGAAGCCCGGAATGTCATCCACTCTTTCTATTCCTAAAACTTCTTTCTCCACAACGGATAGCTTTAAGCGGTCTAATTTGTGTTTCCACAACCTTCTTGCAGCATGAAATAAATCGAAATGCCCAAATGCAGGAAGCTTGGGGACATGCTCTCTGACTAGCGTATGCCTTGTTTTGACCTGTGGCCAATCAAATGATTTTCCATTATAGGTGACAAGTGTTTTATAATTAACTTTTTCTAAAAAGCTTTGATATAAAGGAACCTCTGCCCCAGGGTGCGGTAGAATGTGCTGGCGGAGTATTAGCTTATCACCAGAAATGCTGGCATATCCCAATAAAAAGATGGTATTTCCGGCGCCGCCGCCGAGCCCCGTGGTTTCAGTATCAAAAAAGAATAATTCCTCAGAACTAAAACCGCTTGCAGACAAAGGATGATTCACGTCCTGTTTATTCCACGTATCCACCGCAGTTAGGAAATCTTGAAAGCGATAATGGCCATGTCTTTGTGAAAGCGGATATTCCACCTCCCTTAGCAGGCAGTAATCCTGTTCAATAAAATAAGGATAAACATTTTCCGCTTCCCATTGTTCACGGAATGGTACTTCAATAGCAGCCGCTCCTTTAGCAGTAGTGCTCCGGCCTTCCTGCTGATTTCCAACCGATAGATGCGGCTTTAACCGATTTAATTTATTTTTTAATGACATGACGGCACGCCCTTGTCCTTTTCGGAAGTTTGCAGAAAAGTATCAATGATTTTTAATGTATCTTTTTTAGTTGTTTCATTGATAGCATCAGATCCAATACAAGATGGACAGCCTGCTTCACATTGGCAACGAATAATCATACTTCTTGTTTCTTTAAAAACATTCATCATATCCTTATAAATTTTTTCGCTTAAACCGATTCCTCCTGGATAGCGGTCATAGAAAAAAATCGTCGGCTTTTCATTATGATCTGCCTTCACTTGTGGAATGACATGAATGTCCTGCGGATCAGCCATTACAAATAAAGGAGCAATATGATTCAAAGCATGCGCTGCCCCGACCAAGCCTTGTTCTAGCCGATCCTGCCCCATTTCTGTCAAAGTCTGATGTAATGATATCCAAGCAGCATTTGTATGCAGTTCCTCTTCAGGTAAATGAATTGGACCAGAGCCGATATTTTCATGGGTTTCAAACTTAATTTTTTTAAAAATCGTTGCCATTGCCCGGACACTAACATCGCCAAAACCGATTTCATTATTTGAAAAGGTCTCGTGCTTATCCTCCTCTAACACCTTTAATTGAACCGCTAAATTAGCATCGGTAAAATAATCAACATCAACTTCACGAACAAAAGCTTTCTTTTCATCCCAGTCCAGCTTCTCAACTTGAAATTGCCTTCCTTGATGCAAATAAATTGCTTCATCATGCAGCAAGGTCATTGCCGAAAACCGGTCCATTTCGCCAATGACCTTAACATTAGCGACGTCAGATTGATCAACAATAATAACATTTTCCTGTGAAGCCGAACGGAGACTTATATTATGGGCAGGGAAAGAATCATTCATCCAAAACCATTTGTCGCCGTTACGGTAAAGAACCCGCTCCTCTGTTAAATACTCTAACAGTTCTTCCGTTCCGACTCCGCCGAACTCTTCACCCATTTTAAACGGAAGCTCATATGCGGCACACTTCATATGATCAATTAAGATGATCAGGTTATCAGGATTGATTCGGGCAGTTTCCGGGCTTCTTGTAAAAAAGTAATCCGGGTTTTGAATGATATATTGATCAAGCGGACTGGAGCTTGCCACCATGATGACCAACGCCTCCCCATGACGTCTCCCCGCTCTTCCAGCCTGCTGCCAAGCGCTCGAAATCGTTCCAGGATACCCCGTCATAATACAAACCTGGAGCTGCCCAATATCGACACCAAGTTCAAGCGCATTTGTACTGACCACTCCATAAATTTCACCTGAACGTAAGCCTTTTTCTATTGCCCTCCGTTCAGTAGGAAGATAGCCGCCCCGGTAGCCCATAATTGATTTTGGACCTAATTGGTGTTTCACTAATTCCTGCAGGTATGTCAGAATGATTTCAACCCGTACCCTGCTCCTGGCAAACACAATCGTTTGAATTTTATTTTTTAATAGCTCACCAGCAATTTTCCTAACCTCAAGCGTTGCGCTCCGTCTAATATTTAACGGCTTATTGACAATCGGCGGGTTATAGAAAACAAAATGCTTCCTCCCTTGGGGTGCCCCATTATTATCAATAAGCTCCATTTTCGCTTCGGTTAACGTTTCGGCTAACTCTAAGGGATTGGCAATGGTAGCAGATGTACAAATAAAAACTGGATTGCTCCCATAATAACGGCAGATCCGCTTCAATCTTCTAATTACATTTGCAACATGACTGCCAAAAACACCGCGGTACGTATGCAGCTCGTCTATTACAACAAATTGAAGATTTTCAAACAGTGAAACCCATTTCGTATGATGCGGCAGAATGGCAGAGTGAAGCATATCAGGATTGGTAATCACTACATGCCCGGCTTTTCTTACCCGCTGACGGATATTTGCTGGTGTATCACCATCATAGGTATAGCTGTTAATATTAACGCCAGCTGCTTGAATAATTTCATTGATTTCACTTTTTTGATCTTGTGCAAGAGCTTTTGTCGGGAACATGTATAGTGCCCTAGTCTTTGGATTAGCAAGGATCGATTGCAAAACCGGGAGATTGTAGCATAATGTTTTTCCTGATGCTGTTGGGGTAACCGCCACAATACTGCTCCCTGAACTTACTTTCTCATATGCAGATTTTTGATGAGTATAAAGCTGGTTAATCCCCTTGGAACGTAATGCATCTATTAGAGAAGGATGCAAGCCATCTGGTAATTGGACAGTTTGCGCTTGCTTATCTGGAATGGTATGCCATGTCACAATATTTTTTTTAAAATCTTCATTAATTTTTAAGTCTTCTAGGATTTCTGCTAAATTTTTTTTAAACTTCAACCGCCTCACCTCGATACTTCTATTTTAGAGAATAAATGTTCGTTTTAAAAGTAAAAAGTACAGTACAAAGTCAAAAAACATTGAGGTTTTTTTGCTGAATTTGAATAAGTTATTTTCATCAAAGTTTTTTGTTCAAAAAGTAAACTATTAAATCATTATTTGTTAGAATAGAAGTAATTGAATTTATTGTGAAGGTGATTGAATGAAAATAGAGGAAATTAAAAAAGTCCTTTCTGGGTTTACTCTTTTTCGTGATTTAAATGATTATGAGCTGACAAAGATTACAGATATCGCCATTGTTAGGGAATGGAAAAAAAACAGCCATGTATTTCTTCAAGGTGATCCTCTGGAAAATGTCTACTTTATTTATCATGGTAAAATCAAAATTTATAAGAGTGACGTCAGCGGGAAAGAACAGATTGTTAATATAATGAAAAAAGGTGACATGTTTCCTCATGTGGGTTTCTTTAGAAAAGGAGATTACCCTGCTTATTCCGAAGTTCTGGAGCAGTCCACACTTATAGCGATTCCCATTTCTAAATTTGAAAACGTTCTGATTGAAAACCCTGAGCTTTGTATCAAGGTTTTTAAGGTATTAGGCGAAAAAATTGTTGATTTACAAAACCGCTTGGAAGAACAAATTCTCAATAATACGTACGAACAGATTGTCAAACTGTTAATTCGTCTTGCTAAAAATCATGGTAAGAAAAAGGAAGATGGAACCATCCTTTTAAAATCAGAATTTACTAATAAAGATTTGGCTAATATGATCGGGACTACAAGAGAAACGATCAGCCGAACACTTACAAAAATGAAAAAAGATGAATTAATTGAGGTTGATGAAGACGGTAATATGATTTTAGATATTGAAATCTTAATGGAAGAAATCCATTTGATTTAAAACACTGCAGCAGGAAGAGCCGCAGTGTTTCTTTTTAGGAGCATTCTACGCTACACAATAGTGCTAAAACGAATATCAGCACATCGGTAATTTGTTATGCATATGATATCGTGTGAAAATTGTGAAAGAGAGGGGATTTAGATGTCTTCTAATCTTCCAAGCGATAAGAATAACTCCAAAAAGCCGATGGATCCATTTGGCGACTTAAGAAAAGCCATGAATGAGTTTTTTAACGAAAAGCCGATTAGAGGATTTTTACAATCTATTGACGATTTCTTCAAAACTCCGTTTCCATTTGAAGCAGGCTTTCATGTGGATACAGTAGAAACAGGTAATGAATATATAATTACTGCTGAACTTCCTGGTATAAAAAGAGAGCAAATCCATTTAAATATCACTGGGAATTACTTAACAATTTCTGTCGAAAATAACGAGCTGGAAACGGCTGAAGATACGAATAACCATATTTATCGACGGAAATATGTCAGCCAGCAATCGTCGCGGACCATTTCACTGCCGCATGCAATCAACGAAAAAATGATTAAGGCATCGTACCGTGATGGTTTATTACAGGTTCGCGTCCCCCGTGAAAAAGGGAAAATTATTGAGATTGATTAAGAAAAGACGGCAATCCGCCGTCTTTTTACGCTTTAAATATACCACCAAAGCCCTTCACAAGTGATGAAACTTGTGTTACAGCGTTCATCATTTGTCCAGCTGTGTTTATCATTTTATTAAAATCCACAGACCCATCTTGGGATTTAAAGGAATTCATGAGCGACTGCATTCCATTTGGCTGCTTTGGGATAAAGCTTTGTTTCGGATAAGGGTTCATAATGGGATAATTATTCATTGGCATATACGGCTTAGGCATCATATCATCCTTTGGCTGCAATGGATTTTGAAATAAAAATTGTGAATCCTTTTGTGAAAAGTATTGGTTTGGCATATGATGGGATAACAATCCAGGCTGATAGTTTTGCGCAAATGACTGAGCCCCTTGTGGAAAATAAGGACCTTGCTGCTGGTATGGATTCCATTCCTGATTTTGAAGCGGTGCTTGAAATGTAAATGGTTGATTTCGGTAAAAGGGCTGCAGATTTTGCTGCGCTCCAATTGGGCCATAGTATGTCATTTGCCCTTGGTACCCCTTATTAAGATTATTGAATGCTCTCCTTTTAGCGAACATAGGCAAACATCTCCTCCGCATTTATCACTATTACACTTTATGAAGGACAAAAATGATTGGTGAATTTTAACAGAAATAATTTACCCGTGTCAAAATTAGTATGATTTTGTCTGAAGTTTAAATTTTTTAAAAACTAAGAAAGCGCTTTATTTTATGTTACGATAGAAAAAATGATGAAGGAGGAGTAAAAATGAACATTCACGAATTAAAAGAAAGATTTAGTCTAAATCGAAATTTCCGTACAGATGACGTTAATGCACTAATGGATTTTGCCAAAAAGACCTATATCCAAAATGAAATTAGCATTAAAGAATATCGCCTACTAGTTCGTGAACTCGAAGATCAAGGGGCTGCACTGCCTGAAGAGCCTATTGAAAACTCCCTCATCCAAAATTGAAATTGAAAAAAGATGCTGCTAAGCATCTTTTTTCATGTCTTTTATTTCTTTCAATACTTCCCGTAGAACGTATTCAACTGTCCGCTGCGAATTTAAAAACCTTGTTTTGCTTGATTCCGCGAAAAAGCACTGGATTGCAAGCGTAGAAATATGATCAGCCGTGGTCTCAACCTGTTTCTCATAAATATGTGTATGTCTCGAATTAGACAGCCGCTTTTTCATCAATAATTTCCATTCTTTTTTAACACTCTCAACTTCATCAACAAATGGTTTAATAATATGATGGAAATCCTTTTTTTCTCCTGTTTCCCGAGCCTGCTGATAATATTTTAAAAATAAGGCATTATATTCTAACAGTTTTTCAGTTAGTTCATTGATTGTACGATTCATTTATCCTAATCCCCTAGTCATGGTGCTTCCAATTTTATTATAAGGATACTATTACTTAAATGCCCAATTCAAGTTTTGAACTTTAGCCGAAGTGGAAAAAACGACTTCTTCTTCTCTATCAGAGTGTTGATTAAATTGTGAAATTTTATTTTCCATGATGGAGAGTTTATTAGCTGTATCAGATAATTTTTCCTGCACGTTCCTATTTAATTGGTTTCGTTGGTTAGAGAAAGAAACCTCTAGAACCGACTCTAACGCTTCTAATTGGTCATGAATTTCCGCCAGCATGGATAGAACCTTACCCTTTTCAGTTATTGAATCAGTCATTTACTTAACCTCCTCATGGTTTTCTTAATTACAAATATTCTCGCTAAGATTCTCGCTTCCTTCCCGCTTGACAAAACTAGAAGCTATTCGTCAAAGAAAGTGTTTATCCCCCATTACATTATGTGATTTTCGACATCTTCCCGTCATAGCATGAAACGATAGAAAACAGTACATCCTAAAATCGGAGGTGTTTATGATGTCCAAAAAGAATAAACAAAATAAAAAACAGCCTATGCAAGCAGAACCAGAGACAAAAGCAGGGTATGGTGATAAAAAGCTTGAAGGACCTGATAGACCTTCAACGTGAGCAAATGTTTTAAAGCAAGGGTACGTCTCCCTTGCTTCTTTTATTGCCTTTTATGAAAATCAAGTATTTGTTGAAAAGAAAGCAGCAAGTCCAGCTGGTACGATTTCTCGAAATACCAATCTGTCAGATGAATTGACTGCTTATGACGAACAGGACCATGAAGCCATAAAGGGGATATTAAACGATTTAGGCTCCAATCCTCATATGTATGGCGGTTATGTTCAATCAGCGGGAAGCTTGTTCTAAGCATTGGCGTTTTACGGCCCGACTTCTTTTTAAAATATTGTTCATAATCATATCTTGAACCTGTATGGGCCGTCTTATCGGCAAATTCTAAAAAATGGGGAAACAGACGCGGATGAACTAAAATATTTGCCAGTCTTTTTCCTAAATCTATCCGGTTGGACAGCTTACGAAAACCATTAGCGCAGGCACCGTAAACTTCCCCTCCGCAGGTTGGAAACAGAACGCAGCTGAAATGCAGCCAATCCTGAAAATTAAACAACCATGTTCTAAATACTCGCTTCTTAAAATTGGGATGCTCAATCACAGGAGTTTGAATAACGTTTTGCTCATTTACTATTAACGAGGTTGTTAACCGATTTTGATCTTTTTCCTTCCAATATCGTATCCATTCCACTTGAATAAATGAAGAAACATGAAAATAGGGTAATAAATGAAACAAAGGCTCCTGTAATTTCGTCGAATATTGGTAGACCAAGAGCTGTGGAAAAACATCATGAAAAATGAGCCAATTAGCACGTTCATATGTTAAAAAAAGCTGCTTCCTTGTTTGCGGCGGTATAAGCTGAGAGAAAACCGGTCCCTCTAGATCACACATATTCCACCCGCCATTGCGTGAAACCATATGAGCAAGAAAGGTCCAAATTATATCCGGATTTTGTTTAAAATAAGATAAATAGGCATTTGTCCGGGATATATTATCGATATTTTTTTTAGTTGTTTCAGCTTTAATTTGACGAATGAGGTGTTGTTCCTGTATGGTAAGATAATTCATAGACAGTCTTCTTCCTTTATGATATTTTTCATAGATTATTAGTTTCCCGGCTTCTACGTAAAAAGATTCATGCCAATCCCATTTATTAACGTTACAATTACTATTAGATTCTGTCAGGCGTTCTATTTTATACGTGCTGTAATGCAAAGAATTGTTTATTATAAGGTGTGGCTTAAAGAGGTGTAAGAGATGGATATTAAGTATCCAAATGGAAAAAAGTTTGAACGGAAAGAACTTCCGAAGAAAGCGCCGGTAACTAAACCAAAAATCGAAACGTATGGAAATCGTGGAATGACGTTAGAAGAATATTTAAATGAGACGAATCAATTTTACCTGGACCGAAAAATAGCCGTCATTCACAAAAAACCAACTCCTGTCCAAATCGTACAGGTGGATTATCCGAAACGAAGTGCGGCTGTGATTAAAGAGGCTTATTTTAAACTTGCGTCTACAACAGATTATAATGGGGTATACAAAGGAAAATATATTGATTTTGAAGCGAAGGAAACAAAAAACCCCACTTCATTTCCTCTGAAGAATTTCCACCAGCATCAAATTACCCATATGACAGAAGTGATAGCTCAAGGAGGAATCTGCTTTGTAATTCTCATGTTTACTAAATTTGACGAAGTATTTTTCCTAGAAGCAAAACATTTGTTAGCATTTTGGGAAAGAATGATGAATGGAGGCAGAAAGTCGATTACAAAACAGGAAATTGAGCAAAATGGCCACCTCATTTCGCTTGGATTTCAACCTAGAATAGACTATATTAAAATATTAGATGCACTAAACCTTTGCTGAAAACCTATTCCAAAGGTTAGAAAGGAATGAAAACAGAATGGCTGATCAATACCAATCAAGAGAGGAGCGCCGAAAGAAACTCCAGGAAAAAGGAAAGCAAAAACCAAGAAAAAAACAGAAAGGACTATTTAAGAAAATCTTTCTGTCCCTTGTCATCTTGGGCATTGTTTGTATTATCGCCGGAGTCGGCACTTTCGCGTATTTAGTAAAGGATACACCTCCGCTTGATCCGAAATTATTAAAAGATCCAATTCCATCGAAAATATTAGATAAAAATGAAGAACTTGTAACAGAAGTTGGAGCAGTCAACCGTGAATACGTTAGTTATAAAGATATACCCCAGACGGTGGAAAACGCCATATTAGCAACCGAAGACTATCGTTTTTATAAGCACCATGGCATCGATCCAATTCGTCTTGGCGGTGCAATATTAGCCAATTTCCAGCGCGGTTTTGGCGCAGAGGGCGGCAGCACGATTACCCAGCAGGTAGTCAAAAACTCATTCTTAACACATGAAAAAACATTAAAGAGAAAAGTGCAGGAAGCATGGCTATCCTATCAGCTTGAACAAAAATATACGAAACATCAAATTTTTGAAATGTATGTGAACAAAGTGTTCATCTCTGAAAACAGCCATGGTATCGCTACCGCAGCTAAAATTTATTATGGAAAATCATTAAAGGAATTGTCATTAGCGGAAGCCGCTCAAATTGCCGGTATGCCGCAAAGCCCAAATAATTATAATCCGTTCACCCATCCAGATCTAGCTGAAAAAAGACGGAATATTGTTTTGAGTCTGATGCACCAGCATGGATTCATTTCGAAGAAACAAATGGAAGACGCGAAAAAGGTTCACGTTAAAGATACGGTTTTAAAGCCAGAGGAACGTAAAGTTAATACGAAGCCGTTTGATTCGTTTGTTGACGCCGTTATAGATGAGGTAAAAGCAAATACGGATTTTGATATTTTCACAGACGGATTAACCATTTATACCACTTTAGATCAGGATGCTCAAACACATGTTGACGAAATTCTGAACTCAGAAGAAATGCCATATCCTGATGATGAGTTCCAGGCCGGTATTGCCCTGCTGGATACTAAATCTGGGGAAATACGGGCAATTGGCGGAGGAAGGAACCAGAAGGTTCAGCGCGGCTTTAATTATGCGATTGATACACAGCGACAGCCTGGTTCTACAATTAAACCAGTGCTTGATTACGCCCCAGCCATTGAATATTTAAATTGGGGCACCTATCAAATGATTGAGGATAAACCAATTACTTATTCAACAGGTCAAAAATTTGGCAACTGGGACCAATCATATAAGGGTCCTATGACGATTCGAACCGCCTTGCAATTATCAAGAAATACCCCTGCTGTCCAAGCGCTGCAGAAGGTTGGCCTTGATAAAGCCAAAGAATTTGCTGTTGGTATTGGAATCCCTCTAAAAGAAATTTATGAATCCTATGCCATTGGTGGATTTGGCGGCAAAACAATCGGGGTTTCTCCGCTTGAAATGGCTGGTGCCTACAGTGCTTTTGGGAATAATGGCATCTACAATAAACCGCACGCCGTCAATAAGATTAAACTTCGTGATGGTACTGTTATTAGTATGGCTCCAGAACCAAAAGTAGCAATGAAAGATTCGACTGCCTTTATGACTACAGATATGTTAAAGAGTGTACTAGAATATCCAGGAACTGGTGTAAGAGCAAAAGTTCCCGGTCTGCCGATTGCCGGTAAGACTGGAACCACTAACTATACAGATGAAGAAATAAACAAATGGGATATTCCGGACAGCAAAGCCGTACCTGATGCCTGGTTTACCGGATATACCACAAACTACACTGCCTCTATTTGGACTGGTTATAAGGATCGCAGCACTCCAATTACAGCGGCAGGCGATAATCAAAGAATTGCCCAATTAATTTTTAAAGATTTAATGGCATATGTCTCAAAGGATATTGATACACCTGACTTTGAGATGCCAAGCAGTGTGCAAAAGGTCCGGATTGAAAGAGGCTCTATGCCGCCGGTACTAGCAAGCGAATATACACCAAGCAGCCAAGTCTCTATAGAATATGCCGTTAAGGGGCATGCGCCTACCACCGTGTCACAGCGGTATTACAAATTGGATGCCCCATCAAACTTTGCCGGCAAATATGATGAGGCCAACAAGAGCATTGTGTTATCTTGGAAGTACAAAAATACAAATGAATCTGTTACTTTTGATGTTTCAGATGGTACCAAACATTATTCAGTTAAGGATACTACATTAACATTGCCTGCGGAACCTGGAACAAAATACAACTTTACTGTTGTCGCCATAAGTGGAAGTAAGAAGAGTGACCCAGTATCAACTTCTGTTGAAATTCCAAAACCAGAAATTCCAACAGTACCTGGAAATGAGAATGGAAATGGTCAAGATAATGGCAATGGTCAAGATAATGGCAATGGAAATAGTAATAACAACGAAAATGGCAATGGTAACAATAAGGGAAACACCGGTAACGATAATGGTAACAGCAATAATGAGAGCGGTAATGATAATACGGGCAGCGGACAAGATGGTGATAGTGGGACTGATCAGGGCGGCCAAGGAACACCTGCAACTCCAGCTGACGGACAAGACACAAATAGTGATGGAACCTAAATAAAAAAATCGTCTAGCTTTTTAAGCTGGACGATTTTTTTATAATCTGTTTTTTTACATAAAGTTTTTGAAGCTCAATCATTAGCTCTGACAGCTGACGATAGGAATGGTATAAACTTGGACGGGATATAATGAACCCCAGTCTTTCTTCCAAATTGACAGGCTTAATTTCCAGCTGATTATAAGGAATCGCTTGTCCTGCCGGCACGGAGGTATCATTTACTAAATACAAAAATTGCAAGAATAAAGATATCCCCTTTTCCATTTGCAGTTTAGCATTTGTTTGATCACGGCTTCGAAATATCTCCTCAAGCTGCGCCTTCATCCTGCTCCATTCGTCGAGAATCTCAGAACTTGCCATCGATTGATTTTTCATTGACAGCAGCCTTCCCTTTCATACGTTTTTTCCCTTCACGGCATAATTCTAATAATGGACAGCTTGGACACTGAGGATTTTGTGCTTTACAATGATATCTTCCAAAAAAAATTAACCGATGATGAGAAACAGACCAATCCTCTTTCGGAATTTTTTTCATTAATGTCTTTTCTACCTCAAGCACTGAATCCTTCCACCGGCAAACCCCAAGGCGTTTACTTACCCGTTCTACATGGGTATCCACGGCAATTGCCGGGATATTAAAGGCAACTGATACGACAACATTAGCTGTTTTTCTTCCCACCCCAGGCAGTTTTATCAGCTCATCCCGATCCATCGGCAGTTCCCCGCCGTACTCTTCAATTACCATTCTACAAAGACTCTGGATATTTTTGGCTTTATTACGATAGAGACCAATCGAGCGAATATCGTTTTGTAATTCCTCTAAAGAAACCTTTAAATAATCCTCGGGCGTTTTATATTTTTGAAATAACACTTTAGTTACCTTATTCACTAATGCATCTGTACATTGCGCTGATAAGGAAACAGCGATGACTAACTCAAATGGATTTGAATGATGCAATTCACAATGAGCATCTGGAAACATTTCACCTATTTTGTCTAGACAATAACGAATCTGGCTATTGTTCAACACCCTTTGCTCCCCCTTCCCGCTAATTCTCTAACCAATTATAAAAAGGCACTGATGGATTGTGTGCCTCTTCCTTAGGAAGATTTTTTTGTACCTGCTTTTGACGAAATTTCCGTCCATGATTTTTTGCCTGATCAAGGGTTTTGATTCCGTTTTTCTTCCATTCAAACAGAATTCTATCTATATATCGGAAATTCAGCTTTCCCGACATCACAGCCTCTCTTAGTGCGGCTTTTATAATTACTGGATCGTGGTGGTCATCATCCATCCACATAGCAAGAGATTCACATTCAAATGGTGAAAGCGGACGGCCAAATTCCTTTTCGAAGCAGGTATACAGATCCATTTCTTCGGTTTTCTTGCTTGTTTCCTGAACTTGCAGCTGATGGTTAACTAAAAACAATTCTACAAGTCTTTCCCATAATGGTTTAATGGAGTATTTTTCAAAACGGATTCCATCATTCGAATATTGGTCAATAATTTCAAGAAAGCCTCTTTGCAGCAGCCTTCTAAGCATATCATTGCATTCAGCTGTGGTAATAGTCATACGTCTCGAAAGCTCTTCCGGGGTTGGAAAATAGTTTCCTTTTTCTAAGAAGGTTAAAATATTTAATAAGAGAACGAGTTCCGTTTCATTTAAATTAAGATTTCGGTATTCAGAAAATAATAAACTTGGCACAGTAATATTACCTTCATCAAGCCATGCTATAACATTTGATTTCATCTTTGACACCTCTTAAACAGTATAACATGAACGAATGCTCTCAGATAGATAGTAAGGCATCCAGCTTTGGAAAAGGAAAGCAAAAAGTCTGCTTCACGCAGACTTTTTCGCTTGTGTATACATTTTATGCTTGAACTTTCGCTTCTACAAATTGCTTTATTCTGGAAACAGCCTTTTCTAAAAGGTCAAGTGATGTTGCATAAGAAAGGCGGATATTGTCAGGCGTTCCAAAACCAGAGCCTGGAATAACGGCTACCTTTGCCTCGACGAGTAATGCAGATGCAAAATCATCGACATTTTGATATCCAGTCATTTCAGCAGCAGCTTTCACATTTGGATAAAGATAAAACGCCCCTTGTGGCTTCACACATGTAAACCCAGGAATCGCAGTTAATTGCTCAAATATGATTTCCAATCTCTCTTCAAACGCCTTGCGCATTACTTCTACTGGCTCTTGCGGTCCATTGTAGGCAGCAATCGCAGCGTATTGTGCAGTAGTGGTCGGGTTTGAAGTACTATGGCTTGCTAGATTCGTCATCGCCTTAATAATTTTTTCATTACCGGCCGCATACCCAATTCTCCACCCGGTCATCGAATGAGATTTAGAAACACCGTTTACAATAACGGTTTGCTCTTTAAGCTCTGGAGAAATCTGAGCAATTGAAACATGTTTTGCACTGCCATAAACAAGCTTTTCATAAATCTCATCTGAAACGATTAAAATATCTTTTTCCAAGCAGACTTTTCCTAATTCTGCAAGTTCTTCTTTTGTATACAATACCCCAGTTGGGTTGCTTGGCGAGTTAATTATAACAGCCTTTGTTTTATCTGTTACTTCTTGGGCTAACTGATCAGGAGTAATCTTGAATTGATTTGTTTCCTGTCCTTCAATATATACTGGTACACCGCCTGCTAATTTCACTTGTTCAGGGTAGCTTACCCAATAAGGAGTTGGAATAATAACTTCATCCCCGTCATTTAGCAGTACTTGAAATAGAGTGTAAAGAACGTGCTTCGCACCGTTTCCAACAATAATCTCAGAAGGTTTATAGCTTAAACCTTGATCGGTTTCAAATTTCTTGATAATAGCCTGTTTTAGAGCTGGTAATCCTGCTGATGGAGTATATTTCGTAAAGCCTTCGTTCATGGATTTAGCAGCCGCATCTAAGATATGCTGCGGCGTATTAAAGTCAGGCTCCCCTGCTCCTAAACCAATCACATCCTCACCTTGCTCCTTTAATTCCTTCGCTTTAGCAGTAATCGCTAGTGTCGATGACGGTGTAAGTGACAACACCCTGTTAGCTAATTCCAACACCATTTGTATTTCCTCCATTCTCCATTGAAGCTATAAATTTTCAATTTTTTTCAGCCATTCCCCTGTTTCAAAATCAATGTAGTAATAATTTATTAGGTTATTTTCAGAACGGTAATAAATTTCCCAAAGAGGGATATTTTTTTCCATTCCTAGGCGGACTGAGATAATTTTTTCTGGTTTTTTCTCTTGTAAAAGTTTGTGGATAGCATCCTCTTTTGAAAGACCAGCACTAGCTTTTCTGACAATAATTTGTTTACTTTTTTCGGGAATCCAAACAATTACTTTTTGTCCCTGGTTATTCTTCCCTTCAATAACATTTACCTGTTCTTGACCATTATAAATGTGAAAATCCTCTACCTCAGTTATTTCTTCACCTGCTAGTTTTACTGCTTTTGCTTCTGCTGCTTTAACAGGTTCCATTGAAGTAAAGTACACTTTTATAGAAGTTCCCAGAATGACAATGACTAACACGATGGTAATTGAAATGATCCACTTTTTCACTTTACATCACTTCTTTATGTACGGTAATTTTACTTTACTATTATAACAGGTTATCACAAAAATGCGCTAAATCAAGTATGTTTTATTTGAGTTTTTTCCAAAATTAATCTACATGTTTATTCTTCGTAAATAGGAATGGTGATAACCTCATATTTTGTTTCGGTAAATTTAATCGTAATGGTGCCATGCTTCTTGGTATAGTAAATTTCTGACCACGCTTCATGCAAATCGTCTAATATATCAGCATTGGGCAGCTGCTCTGCTCCAGCAAAAAGAATAGAGATTTCAGGATTAAGAGAGTGAATTAAAGACTTGGATAAAGTATCTTCCATTGCATAATTTGGCAGCTTAAAGATATTAACATCTTCTAAATTCTTATTTAATAGTACTTTTTCTGCCCGCTCACTATAAGAAGACATGAGAAAGATTCGATGATTAAAAAATTCCAGCATAAAATCCAAGCCTTCATTTTGATTATCTCCTGCATACTGAACGATAGCGGATACTTCCGGAAGGATAGACGTTTTGGTCCCTGCGTTCCAATTCGTAACTGTCAAATCAGCTGGAAGGGGATGAGTTACAAGCTGTCTTTTCCGTTTCGGTGTTGTAATGATCTCTTTAATCTTATATTTGGAAACCAATTTCATTAATTGATTGATCGAATCCTCAGATATATCATTGGTAAGTATTAGCGCTTTTAGCTTTTTTACATTATAAAGGTCAAGCCACTCTTCCAGCTCAAGAGCGGTACTCATTCCGCCAGTATTCACTAATATGTTTTCAGCATTAGGACCTTGAATGAGCGTTGCTTCTCCTTCGGAAATCCCTAAAAAGGTGATGGCCATTTCATTGTCCTTAATATTTAATTTAACATTTTCAACCTGTCCAGAGGGCGTCTTCGCGGTTGCAATCGTTGAAAACGTAAAAAATAGAGTCAATAATAAAAGTAATCGTCTCAAATCGACACCTCCTATGCATTTCTAGGATGTGCAATTTTCCATAAATTATCAAACCCAAGAGCGAATGATTGTTACTAAATCCTCAATTGACCCTTTCTTTACTGAAACAGGTGGAATCGACTCTAAAAAGCTTTTTCCATATTTAGTAGTAATCAGTCTTTTATCAAATACAACCACGATTCCTCTATCAGTTTCCGTCCTAATTAGCCGGCCAAAGCCTTGTTTAAAGCGAAGAACTGCTTCTGGTAATGAATATTCTGTAAATGGATTGCCGCCCCGTTCCAAAATCACTTTACTTTTTGCCTCGGTTAACGGCTCATCAGGTGCACTGAATGGTAATCTGACGATACAGAGACAGGATAAATCCTCCCCTGGTATATCCACTCCCTCCCAGAAACTGCTGGTTCCTAGTAAAATCGCCTTTTCATAGCGCTTAAAATTCCTTAATAGTCTCGCTGGACTGCCGCCTGATATTCCTTGCGCCATTATAATATAATCATTTAAAAAACCGCTCTCTTTTATCAGCTCATACGTTTTCTTCAGCATGTCATAGGCAGTAAAAAGAATTAACATTCTTCCTTTAGCGGCTTCGGCAATTGAAATGATATGCTCCGTCAAAGCAATTACAAATTCATCCAAAGAGACTCCATTAATTTCTGGCAAATCTTCGGGAATTAATAATTTCACTTGCTTCTTATAGTTAAATGTTGACTGAATGATCATTTTTTCTGTTGAAACCTGATCCAGTCCAAGTTCCTGCAGAATATAATCAAACGAACCGTTAACTGTTAATGACGCTGAGGTTATTACAACTGCTTTTTTCGCTGAAAAAAACTGTTCCTGTAAATGTTCTGCTACTATAGCCGGTTGGGCAATGAATGTGGTGATGTTTTGTGGTGAACGCATATCAATCTCGATCCACTTGACATCATTCGAATCATTTATAAAGCACCCCTTCACCGTCTCCCTTAACTCCTCTGTTTCATTGATGAATACTTGAATTTCTTCGAGTATGTTCTTCTGGTCATTTGATAGTAAGTTTTCGGTTTTTAAAATCCATTCTATCCGTTCCTGAATGGCAATTTGTAAATCCTTTAGTAAAAAAGCAATTCTCTCTGCGCTAATGAATAGTGCCTTCGCTTCCCTTCCTCCATTTGACTGAGAAAATTTCACCTTTGCTCGATAGTGTCGCTGCGCTGCTCCGAGTTTCTTTTTCGCAAAGAGAACAATTAGTTTAAATAATTCATCCACTTCATAGGTTAAATCTAATACCAGTTGGTTAAGCTCGAACGTATGTTGGGGAGGCACTGGACCATCTGACAACGAATCAATCATTTCCGCCAATTGACGAAAAAGATGCGGCTGGTCATATAAACCAAATTTCCCTATTAACAATCGAATTGCTAAATAATCTAATGAGGCACCAAAGAATTGTGTAGCTGTTTTCTCAAAATGATGTCCTTCATCTAAGATCACATATTCATAATCGGGTAAAATCGTACCTTTTTCCTTTATGTCACTTAGCAATAATGAATGATTCGTAATGATAATATCCGCTGTCTCGGCATCTCTTTTCGCTTTCAAATAATAATCTTTATCATGCCACTCGTGATTATTAATAAATACCGCTGGGCCGCTCTTAATTTTATCCCAGAAAATGAGTCCGCCGCTTGATAAATTCAATTCATCTTTATCACCGGTTTCTGTTTCAGTCAGCCAGACAAGAATTTGCATTTTGGTTAACGTCGTATCATAATTATCATTTTCATCCTGCAGTGACTGATGAAATTTTGCCAAACTGATATAATGACCCCTGCCTTTTAGTAATACAGCATGAACATCAAAAGGAAGTATTTTGTTCAATAATGGAATTTCCTTTTTTAACAGCTGTTCTTGCAGTTGAATCGTATATGTACTGACAACAATTGGTTTGTTATGGTTCTGTTTTGAAAAATAAGCAGCAGGGAGCAGATATCCAAGTGATTTCCCCACCCCGGTGCCAGCTTCAATTAATGAATGCCTTTCCTGTTGGAAAGCATGATAAACGGCATCCATCATGTTAAATTGGCCCATTCGCTTTTCAAAAGATTGAAACCCTTTATGTAGGATGATTAACTTGTCGTTTTCATTTTCTGGGTATGACAAATCCGGTTTAACAGTCTCAGAGTTTGTTTGTATGTATAACTTCTTTAAAGCAAGATTCTTACATATTTCAACATTTTCTGGTATTTCCTTATCTTCCTCATCAAGCTCTTCCAACATTTCATCCAAGAGCTGCTGTAAATCACTCTTTAACCCACCTGCTAATGGTAAAAGCTGTTTTATTGTCAGAATTGGAAGAGAGGCAAGACGCCTCAAAAAGATGAGCAATAGCTCTGCGGTCACTTCTGCATCACAATCGGCCTGATGCGGGCGGTCATGATGCAAATTCTCTTGTTCGGCTAAGTCAGAAAGCTTATATCCATCTGCAGTAGGGTATAAAATCCTTGCCATTTCTACCGTATCAAGCACGGGTCCAAAAAAACCTTCGTATCCTGCAGCAATCAATTCCTCTTGAAGGAATGATAAATCGAATAGAACGTTATGGGCAACAAAATAGGCACCCTCTAATAGTGAGATAACTTTCGCTGCTATTTCTGAAAAAACCGGGGCATCCTTAACCATCTCATTATTAATACCTGTTAATTCTTCAATAAAAATAGGAATCGATTTTTGGGGATTAATCAATGATGAGAATTGTTCCGTTATGATTCCGTTTTCAATTACTACGGCCGCAAATTGGATAATTCTATCACCTTTTTTAGGCAAATTCCCAGTAGTTTCTAAATCGATCACAACATATTTATTAAACATTTCATTTACACCCCAAACCTTCGTTCCTTAAACGGTACCATAAAATAAGTAAAAAGAAAATCCCCGATGACTCGGGGACTCTACATAATTGTAAGTGCTGGTTCAGCATGAATAAGTTCTTTAATATGATTATTTTCATCCATTATCGCTACTTTTGGCTGATGTGATGCAACATTATCCTCTGATACAAGGACGTACGAAATAATGATGACGATATCACCTGGCTGGACAAGCCGTGCAGCTGCACCATTTAAACAAACAACGCCGCTCCCTCTCTCTCCAGGAATAATATACGTTTCAAGCCGTGCTCCATTGTTGTTATTAACAATTTGCACCTTTTCATTCGCCATCATGCCGACAGCATCTAAAAGATCCTTATCAATTGTAATACTGCCTACATAATTTAAATTAGCTTCTGTGACCGTTGCACGATGGATTTTGCCGTTCATCATGGTGCGAAACATATTAATTAGTCCTCCTCTAAATCGAGATTAATAACAAGATTATCAATTAACCGGACTTTTGTAAATTTCACCGCCAGCGCAATAATTACCCTGCCTGAAATTCTTTCAACCGGCTGAAGCTCTGGATAGGAATAGATTTCAACATAATCGATGTATCCGTTTGATTCCTTTGAAATCATTTCCTTTATGGCACTGACAATATTATCAGGATTTCTTTCCCCTTGATTAATAGCTGCTTTTGCAGCTTTTAAGCTTTTAAATAAAACCGGAGCCTGCTTTCTTTCTTCAGGCTGCAAATTTACATTTCGCGAGCTTTTGGCCAGCCCGTCAGACTCACGAACAGTATCAACGGCAACAAGCTCAATCGGAAAATTAAAATCTGCTATTACACCATCAATCACTGCAACCTGCTGGGCATCCTTTTTCCCGAAGTATGCTTTAGTGGGCATCACAATATTAAAAAGTTTCGTAATCACTGTTGCGACACCATCAAAATGTCCTGGACGGGACTTGCCGCATAACACATCGGTTCTTTGCTGTACCGCTGCCTGCACTGTTATTTTATTTGGGTACATCTCTTCTACAGAGGGATAAAACAAGTAATCAACATTTTCGCATTCGGCTAATGCCCGATCTCGTTCAAAATCGCGAGGATAGGTGGAAAGATCCTCCTTTGGTCCGAATTGAATGGGATTTACAAATATACTTAATACGACAAGATCATTCTCATGTCTTGCGTGTTTTATTAATGTTAAGTGGCCTTCATGAAGGTATCCCATTGTCGGGACAAATCCAACCGTTTTGCCGCTTTTCTTTTGTATTGCTAGTTCTGACTGAAGTTCTTTGATGGTTGTAATGATCTTCATTCCAATCCCCCATAGAGGACTTTCAATTCCTCTTCCTTCATTGTAAAAGTATGTTTTTCTTGCGGAAATTGTTTGTTTTTCACATCTGAAGCATAGGCTTGAATAGATTCAATCATAAACGGATTAACGGAATGGTATTGTTTTACGAACTTAGGAACCCGCTCAACCCCATAGCCTAATATATCGTGATATACTAAGACCTGTCCGTCAACTTCAATACCTGCTCCAATACCTATGATTGGAATGGAAACAGATTTAGACACCTCTTTTGCAAGCTGTTTTGGTACACATTCCAAAACAATCGCAAACGCTCCCGCTTCTTCACATTTTTTTGCATCTTCGATTAATTTTTTTGCCGCTTGAGCGTCTTTTCCTTGGACTTTGTATCCACCCAATACACCAACCGATTGCGGTGTTAAGCCTAAATGCGCACATACTGGGATTCCCGCCTTTGTGATTGCGGCTATTTTTTCAATTACTTCATCTGCACCTTCCAATTTAACAGCATGCGCTCCTGTTTCTTGGATCAACCTTCCCGCATTAATTAAGGTATCTTTCACTGATAGATGATAGGTGAGAAATGGCATATCAACGACAATAAACGTATCCTTTGCTCCCCGCTTCACTGCCTTCGCATGATGGATCATGTCATCAAGCGTTACCGAAACAGTTGAATCATAACCTAATACGACCATTCCAAGCGAATCGCCTACTAAAATGACATCCACTCCGCCTTGTTCCGCCTGCTTTGCAGATGGATAATCATAGGCCGTTAACATCACAATCTTTTCATTTACTTCCTTCATTTTCAAAAAATCTGTCGTTTGCTTCATCACTTTCCCTCCTCTTAAATATGGAAGAGGTGATAAAACATAAAAGAGGAATTAGAAAAGCGCAAGCGCCTTGGTCAGCCCTGACAAGGACAAGATCAAACTAGACGAAAAGTTGTTTTTTTACCTTTTGGCCGTATTGGCTTGTGACCACGGGGGGCTGGGACGCTTGCGCTAGACAATAAAAAAATCCTTCTGAAGGCAGAAGGATTCCGTACTCTTTTGCTTGTTCCATCCCTCTGTCCCGGTCCGTCTTTCGGATCTAGGCAGAAACCTTTTTAAATTTAGTGTAGTCCACATTCAGTAGGTGCAGTTCACGTCGAGGATACTGCCCAATAAAATTGTACAAAAATTATAAGATACATGCAAGAAGTATATTTCTATATTTAAAGTTCGATATCTGCAGAATAGACCTGATGAACGAAGCCCGACTGATCTTCTATTTTCAATACCCCTTCATCAGTAATTCCTAAAGCTTCTCCTTCAATAACATCGGTTAAGGTTCTCGCTTTAATAATTTTTCCAATACTGACGGCGTATCCTTCCCATAAAAGTTTAATTGGCATAAATCCCTTTTCTAAATAAAGTGTATATAATTTTTCAAAGTGCATGAAAATACACCGAATCAATTCCGCCCGGGAGATCGTTTTCCCTGTTTCAATAAAGAGCGAGCTCGCCTTTTCTTGCAGCTCCAGCGGAAAATCCTCCTGTTTCTGGTTGACGTTGATGCCAATCCCAATAATGATAGAATGAATCTGGTCAGCCTCAGCCTGTAATTCCGTTAAAATTCCGGTCACTTTCTTTCCAGCTATTAATATGTCATTAGGCCATTTAATTTCAGGAATGAGTCCCGTTATTTCCTCTATTCCTTGAACAACAGCTACGGCTGTTAATAGGGTTAACTGCGGTGCCTTCGTAAGTGGTATATTGGGTTTAAGGATGAGACTCATCCATATCCCTGTATATTTAGGCGAATGCCAATTTCGATTCATTCTTCCTTTGCCTGACTTTTGTTCGTCAGCAATTACCACCGTTCCTTCAGGAACACCTTGTGAAGCTAATCTGTGGGCAATTTTTTGAGTAGATTCGACACTTTCTTCATAATGGATATTCCTGCCAATAAAACTGGTCGTTAAACCGAGCATAATTTCATCAGCTGTTACTTTTTCCGTTGTTTTGATGATCCGATAACCCTTTTTTCTCACTGCCTCTAATTCGAATCCTTCTTTTCTCAATTCCTCCATATGTTTCCATACTGCCGTTCTAGAACAGCCAATTAGCTCGGCTAAATATTGTCCTGATAAGTAGGATTCACCGGCATTTGTGAAGGCATCAAGCAGCTGTTTTCTTAATTCTGACTGCACGCCAATAGCCACTCCTTAATTTTACGTTTATCGTTTATTACTTTTCCATCTAAAATTGCTTGTTCAGTTTTCATCAATGTCTCTTTTAGCCAAGGACCACCGCTGCGATTAAACCATTGCATCAAATCACTGCCTGTAATCGCTACGTCCTTGCTGCTCTTAATAGGTAGTTTATGATACTGTTCTAGCAGTTCCTGAATCCCGGCTGAGTCATGAAGATCGTTAATAACGTGATATAACTTCTCGACAGCTTCTATCACGCTGCAGCCAGCCTTATACAGGTCATAAATAGACCATTCCTGGTGAAGTCTTACTTCTAAATAAAATATTAGCTGGTGAATCCATTTAATTTCCTTAACTGGAAGACGCCATTCTCTTAATAATACTTCAATATTTTTTTTATCTATCTGCAGACAAAAAATAAGAATGGACCACATTTCTTCTTTTGTAAAACCTTTACAGTTATAGGTTAACAATCTTTCAATTTGTAAGGGTTTATTTTTCAAGCCAGGTAAATAAGCATTAATATTAGCTTCGAGAATAATCCTTAGTGCCTCCTGCCAATTTTCACCGAGCAGAAGTTTCTCAAACTCTGCCCTCTTCCGTTCTATCGCAATTTTTCTTAGAAGAGGGGTCAGCTTTTTCAAAGCTGTCATGGTGTCCTCATTGATATGAAAAGAGAGCTGGCTTACAAAACGTACCGCTCTCATCATTCGAAGTGCATCTTCACTGAAACGTTCCTCAGCATTCCCCACTGACTGAATCAGTCTATTCTTTATCGCCTCTTGTCCATTATAAGGATCAATGACTTGTCCGGTTTTATCCATGGCGATTGCATTCATGGTAAAGTCTCGTCTCTTTAAGTCTTCCTTTAAATTGCGGATAAACGCCACCTCTTTAGGTCTTCGAAAATCTTGATAATCCCCTTCCGTCCTAAAGGTAGTAATTTCATAGGATTTCTGTCCATAAAGAACAAGAACAGTACCATGTTCAATCCCGATATCAACCGTCTTTGGGAATATTGCTTTTACTTCTTCGGGTGTTGCACTCGTTGCGATGTCCACATCACTTATCTGTTTATTCAGCAGGTAATCCCTAACAGAGCCGCCGACAAAGTAAGCCTCATATCCTGCATCCTCCAGCTGCGTTAAAACCGGAACGGCCGATAAAAATGGTTCTTTCATATCGTTTCACCTAATTCACTAAACGGTAATAGATTCTTTCATATTGTTTAACAATTTCATCTGATTTAAATTTAGTCTTTACCAGTTCCAACGATTTATCAGAAAAATGCTGATGGAGGACTGAATCCTCTAACAATTTAATTGCTTTACTAGCAATCTCCTCTATATCGCCAACTTCACAAATATAGCCTGTAACCCCATGATCTATAACCTCCGGGATTCCGCCGATATTTGTTCCAATACATGGTACACCACATGCCATTGCCTCTAAAACAACTAGTCCAAAGCTTTCCTTTTCCGATAACAGTAACATTAAATCACTAATGGAATATAATTCCTCAAGATTTTCCTGCTTACCGAGAAAAATAACCTGATCTTCTAATGCCAGCTCTCTGACTAGCCTGCAAATAATTGTCATTTCTGGTCCGTCGCCAACAAGCAGTAATTTTGCGGGCATGATTGCTGAAACTTTCGCAAAAGCTTTTACCACATCCTGAACCCGTTTAACAGTCCGAAAATTTGATACATGAATAATTACCTTTTCGTCTTCTTGAATTCCAAATTCTTCTCTTAAATGGCCTGTATTTGTTTTTTTATAGATTCGGTCATCAATGAAATTATATACTGTTTCAATATGTTTATCCGGATGAATAAGCTCATGTGTTTGATTGACTAATGCATTAGAAACGGCCGTGACCACATCGGATTTTTCAATTCCGAATTTAATGGCATCTGTTAATGAAGGGTCATATCCTAAAACCGTAATATCCGTACCATGTAAGGTCGTCACAATTTTTAAATCCCTGCCGGCCATTTGTTTAGCTAAAATAGCACAAACAGCATGAGGAATGGCGTAATGTACGTGAATGACGTCCAATTTCTCCCGATTCGCAATCTCCGCCATTTTACTGGCTAAGGCAATATCATAAGGCGGGTACTGAAATACAGAATATTGATTGACATCAACCTGATGATAGTAAATATTATGATATATTTTATTTAATCGAAAGGGGATGCTTGAGGAGATGAAATGAATTTCATGTCCTTTTTCTGCAAGCATTTTACCAAGTTCTGTTGCGACTACCCCCGAACCGCCCACAGTCGGGTAGCAGGTAATCCCTATTTTAAGTCTCCTCATTTATTATTCTCCTAACAAGTCATGCTTCAAAAGGATTGGAACTTTTGTTTTGAAGCCTTCAGCATATGGTACATTTACTAGTTTTCCAAACATTCTTTCCCTTGCTTCCACCGTTTCAATATACCCATTGACAAGCGGTGTATTGAAGCTGTCAGATGTTTTTTCAAATTGACTCTTATAAGCTCTTAATGCCGAAAGCTTTTGATCAATAAACGATGAAATATCCAGCAGAAAGTCCGGCTGATGAAAGCCATTTATCATATAAAAATATACTCTTTCCACCTTATGCGGCTCTTCGCATCCAGGTGTTTGATATTTTTTTATGCCAGCCGAAAATACTGCCTCCTCCACCAGCCGGGCACAATTACCATGATCGGGATGGCGGTCTTCTACATATGGAGCAAAAACAATTTTCGGCTTGTACATTCGAATGATTTTAGCAATCTCATTTATGTATTCTTCTTTTAAATATAACCCTCGGTCAGGAAAACCAAATGAAGTGCGAACTGATAGTCCTAGAATGTCAGCAGCTTTTCTTGCTTCTTCTTTCCGCAAATCGATATTCCCATTTGAAGAGAGGTCAGCATCGGTTAAATCACAAATACCGACCCTTTTTCCTTCCGAAGTTAGTTTTGCAATCGTCCCTCCCATGCCAATTTCAACATCGTCAGCATGGGCACCAAAAGCAAGAAGATGTAATTTATTTCCCATTCCTTACACCTTTCTCCCTTGCTATATTTCTCCAATCCAATAACCCTTCGTCTAATCCCCTGATTAATAATTCAGCTGTACCCATATTAGTCGCTAAGGGGATAGAATAAACATCACAAAGACGGACAAGCGCTGATACATCCGGTTCATGCGGCTGGGCAGTTAACGGATCCCGAAAAAAGAAAATCGCATCCATTTGATTTTTTGCAATCAACGCTCCAATTTCCTGATCCCCGCCAAGCGGCCCCGATTGATAACGGGTAATTGATAATCCTGTTGCTTCATGAATCCGTAAACCTGTAGTACCTGTTGCATGCAGTGTATGTTTTGCAAAAATGGCTTGGTAAGCCGTAACAAATTGGACTAAATCATTCTTTTTTTGATCATGGGCAATTAAAGCAATATTCAATTTGGACAGCTCCTAATCTAAAATATTTTCTAATCCGTAAACAAATGTATTCTGCTTCATGACTGTTTCAACAGCAACTTTTACTCCTGACATAAATGATGCACGGTTATATGAGTCATGACGAATGGTAATCGTTTGACCGTCTGATCCAAACATTACCTGCTGGTGGGCTATTAAGCCTGGCAGGCGCACAGAATGAATATGCATTCCATCGAAGTCAGCACCTCTGGCTCCCTGCAACGTTTCTTTCTCATCTGGATGTCCCTGTTTCTTCATTTCTCTTACAGCTGCAATCATCTCAGCAGTTTTTACTGCCGTGCCAGAAGGTGCATCAAGTTTTTTGTCATGATGCATTTCAATGATTTCTACATCTTGAAAATATTTAGCCGCCATTTGAGAAAACTTCATCATCAAGACTGCACCTATAGCAAAATTTGGAGCGATTATGCAGCCCAATTCTTTTTCTTTACAAAGCTCGTCTAACTCTTGTAATTGCCCTTTCGTAAACCCGGTAGTCCCGACAACTGGACGAACGCCATAGTTTAAGGCGGTTTTAGCATGATACGGGCCAGTCTCTGGTGTAGTTAAATCAATTAAAACATCTGCTTCGGTTTCTTGCAGACATTTTTCAATATCGGTATAAACCAGAACGTTCGAAACTCCCTGAAATCCTTCTAAATCACTCAACATCATGCCATCATATTTATGGTCTAATACGGCAGTCAATTCAAATTGTTCGGTATTCATTACTAAGTTTACCGCTTCCCGTCCCATACGTCCGCGCGGGCCTGCAATGATAATTTTAACTTGATTCATACCTCTCACTCCCATTATTCCTGTTCAATTCTTGTCCAACGGTTTTTATCTCTTGTATTAAACTTGTTCATGACTAAATCATGCGCCTCTTGCAAATCAATTTGTAGTGAATTGGCAAAACAAATTAGGACAAACAGAAGATCGCCAAGCTCTTCTTCAATGGCTTTTTCTGTTTCAGTAGATTTCTTTGGCTTCTCACCATAATGATGGTTTACTTCCCTTGCCAGTTCACCAAGTTCTTCTGTCATCCGAGCAAGCATTGCCAGCGGACTAAAGTATCCTTCCTTAAATTGACTTATGTATAAATCGACTTCTTCCTGAAGGTCTTTCATCGATTTTCCAGCTGCCATAAGAATTACACCCTCATTTCCTTTTTGCTTTTTCATCGTTTTTATCTCATTTTTCTATTTTTTATGTTAGCTAAATTAAGCTTGATTTACAAATGTTTTCGCTTATATCGACATTTTTCTACAGTAGATTGCTCTTATAAACTATATTAGATATAATTAAAAACGCCATCATGTGAAAATTATGGCAGGGGAGGAATGTTTATGATTTTTGGCCTTAAATTAAAAAATATCCTTTTTATCCTTTTGGGAACAGCCATTATGTCCTTTGGTCTCGTTAATTTTAATATGCAAAATAAATTAGCTGAGGGCGGCTTTACCGGAATTACCCTCATACTCTATTTCTTGTTCAACTGGGACCCATCTTATACTAACCTGCTATTAAATATTCCTCTTTTTTTAATTGGCTGGAAGCTGCTTGGTAGGAATGTCTTTTTATACACGATTATCGGAACTGTTGGTGTTTCCATTTTTCTCTGGATCTTTCAGCGCAATTCAATTGAGATGCCGCTTGAGCACGATTTAACATTAGCAGCTCTTTTTGCCGGTGTTTTAGCAGGGATTGGCTTGGGAATTATTTTTCGTTTTGGCGGCACTACGGGCGGAGTGGATATTATTGCCAGGCTAGTTCAAAAATACATCGGCTGGAATATGGGGAAAACAATGTTCTTGTTTGATGCTTGTGTCATTACGCTGTCATTATTTACTTACCTAAACTACAAACAGGCAATGTATACGCTGGTTGCTGTATTCGTTGGAGCACGCGTAATTGATTTCATTCAAGAAGGGGCCTATTCTGCTCGGGGAGCGATGATCATTTCAGAACAAAACGAACAGATTTCCAAAAAGATCATGGAAGAGATGGAACGCGGCGTTACCGTACTAAGAGGTTACGGTTCCTACACGAAGAATGAACGAGAAGTTTTGTACTGTGTTGTTGCTAAAAATGAACTCATTCGGTTAAAAAATATCATTACCTCTGTTGACCCGCATGCATTTGTATCCGTTTCTGTCGTCCATGATGTACAAGGTGAAGGATTTACACTGGATGAAAATAAAATGCCAATAAATGATTAAAGGCAACGTCCGCTAAGACATTGCCTTTTTAGTCTTCATTGCTGCGATTCATGCCTGTAAAAATAAGCACAAGCCTTAAAAGTTCAAGAACTGCAACGGCTGCGGCAGCAACATATGTGAGTGCTGCAGCATTTAGAACTTTCCTCGCTTCCCGCTCTTCACGGTTTGCGATTAATCCTAGAGAAACCACTTGATCCATCGCCCTGCTGGAGGCATTAAACTCAACTGGGAGCGTTACAATTTGAAAAAGAACAGCAGCCGCCATAAAAAGAATACCGATTAATAGTAAACCCGAAAAATGAGCAAATATCCCAATCATAATCAGTATCCAAGATACATTAGATCCAAAGTTTGCAACAGGTACGAGCGCTGAACGGAATCGTAAGAAGGCATAGCCTTCGGAATCTTGGATAGCATGTCCACATTCATGTGCAGCAACAGCAGCAGCCGCAATAGACTGACCGTGATAATTTTGTGGTGATAATCGTACTGTTTTCGAGCGGGGGTCATAATGATCACTTAAAAATCCTTGTCCCTCTTCGACACTGACATCAAATAATCCATTAGCGTTTAAAATTCCTCTCGCGACCTCTGCTCCGCTTCTATATGTGGCGGAAGGCACCTGTGAGTATTTAGCAAAAGTACTTTTCACTCTCATTTGAGCCCATAACGGAATTAAGACAATGATCGCAAAATAGATAAGGTACAATTTCTACACTCCTAACCAGCTTGTATTGATAATATTTTAATTAAGCCGATTAGACGCGTCAATCTTTATGCTCTCTGGAGCGATTTTTCTTTATTTCTTTCTCACCTTGATACTTTCTCCATCCAACATAAGACAAAGTCATGATAATTATACTGCCTGTTGATATTATTACCCACCAGAGTGAGGGATCAGCTTCATCATCTTCCATATTAGCAAAAAGATTTTTTAAATCTGTATCAAGTTTTTCCAGCTCCGTCTTACTCTCTTCATTTTTAATCATTTCTGAGCGATAATTATCGATGAATTTAATCCGTGCATCTAATCTTTGTATATTCTCTGCCGGTACATCAATTTTCATACTCGGATAAATAACGTTGTACAATGATAAAAAATTATTAAAGTTTGAATGAAATTTTGCGGTATCACCATGAATCGCGGCAACTTTTGCGTGCGTAAATGCTGTCATGATTTGGTTTTCCATTTCCGTCCATAAAGGCTGATGGCTTGTGACAATGGCATCAATGACAAGTCGGAATTTCGTCAGCCTATTAATACGTTCTTCGTGATTCATTGTAGGGCTGACAGCAGCTTCCATTGCTTCGTCATGGGAGGTGTGAATGATCCTGACCTCATCCATTGATAACGGCTGCTCTCTGCCCGAAACACTTGTAAATTGATCTGAAAAATAATCTAGTAATTTCTTTGCATCTTCATATCTATGGAACTTCACCATTTGGAGTGCCTCATCAGATATATCATCCAATTTCTCCATTGGTGTTTGTACCTCAGCATGTACTGTTATGGGAGTAAGTATCAAGATGATTGCTAATAAATAAAGCCATTTTATTTTCACAATTGTCCCCCCTTTCGTTACTAATAAAGTGTATGAAGGGGTGGACAAGGTTAGACCATATTAAATGATGAATAATAATTATTTTATTTCCAGCTTAAAACTTCCTGGACGAGTAACTAGATAATAGGCGATTCCAATCGATACTATAGATAACCAAAATGTAAAATACCCAATTTGCGGAATGAATTGGTCCAGCATATGATAGCTCGGGAGCATGAAGAAGACATAATCAATAACGTCATTATGTAATGTCCAAATAGCTGCAACCACTAGATGCCAGCCTTTAAAACGGTAAAAAGGCGCAAATAGGACTCCCTGGATGGCCATGGCAAAATGCGAGAATATTAACATAAAACCTACCCAGTCCAGCTCTCCTTGTACAAAATAAACCAAGATATTCATGACAACTGCCCAAATACCATATTTAAATAAAGTTACAATTGCAAAAGCTTCCAGTAATGGCCAGTTCCCTTTTAATAAAAAGGCAATCAGTACAAAAACGAAAAATAGACTGGCAGTCGGGCTATCAGGTACAAACGCCAGAAAAATATCAGGTGTTTCTTTCAATTGCCACCCATACCAATAATACCCATAAGCAGTTCCCGCAATATTAACAATTAACAATAATAGAAGAATGGAACGATTTGCTAATAGCGGATAAATCCAGCGCACAACAACACCCCGTTACTTTTTTATTGGCTGTGTTAAAGGTCATTGTTGATTTTTTAACTCAGTTGATTGGAGCGAAAGGGGCGCAGACTCCTCGAAAATGCTGGCGCATTTCCTTCGTGCGTGGGCGAATTCGAGGATGTAATTCAATGTCCTGCGGGATTACGGGGCAGGGGAGA
Organism: Neobacillus kokaensis; assembly: GCF_014656545.1. GTDB lineage: Bacteria > Bacillota > Bacilli > Bacillales > Cytobacillaceae > Neobacillus > Neobacillus kokaensis. The sequence goes on along the minus strand of NZ_BNDS01000006.1, from coordinate 63,289 downwards.
CCCCACAGGCGCCTAAGCGCCAAGGAGGCTCGCCGGCACGCCCGCGGAAAGCGAAGCTCCTGTAGCGGAAATCAACAGCCAAGTTTAACACAGCCTTTTTATTAATAAAAAAGCTGACGAAATTTCGTCAGCTTTTTAGTTTAATACTTACTTACCAAGCCCAGAGATATATTCAGAAAGCTTTTTCAACTCGTCATCAGAACCTTTAAAAACTCCTGGAGGCATGTTTTTATAGCCTTCTTTTGCAATCTTCGCTACTTCATCTGCAGATAAGCCTGTATTAGCTAATGAAGGAGCAGCAGGTCCGCCTTGAAGATCTTCACCGTGGCAAGTGATACATGTATTTTTACTAGCGATTTGATATCCGTCACTTGATTTGTCAACTTCTACTTTTTGGACAATTTTCCCTTGTCGTTCTGCAGCTTCCCAGTCATGAGTCGCAACAGATTCCCAAGTTAAAAATGTAATGGCTGCCAATGCTAGTAACATAAATCCAGTCGCTAATGGACGCTTGCTGGCACGGCGTTCAGGGCCGCGGTCAATGAATGGAGCTAATAATAATCCACCAAACGCAAGTCCCGGAATAATCATTGCCCCCATAACAGTATATGGACCAGATGCATACGTATATTTAAGTAATTGATACAAGAATAAGAAATACCAGTCTGGTAATGGGATATAGCCTGTGTCTGTAGGATCCGCGATTCTTTCAAGCGGAGCTGGGTGTGCTACTGTTAAACATAAAATTCCAACAAGGAATACTGCCCCAACCATCCATTCTTTCAAAAGGAAGTTTGGCCAGAACGCCTCTGTTTTACCAGGGTATTCGGAGTAATCTTTTGGAAGTTTCTGTTCTCTTACCTCAGGTGCTAAAATACGTGAATCACCTACAAACTTTAAACCTTTACCGCGATGCATCGAGCAATCCCCTCCTTTTTCTATAAAGATAAGTAAAAATCACTTACATTCCACTATAAAATAAATCATAGTGGTCCGGAAATACCTTGTCTCCGAATCATGATAAAGTGTGCTGCCATTAATCCAAATAATACAGCAGGCAGGAAGAATACGTGAATCGCAAAGAAGCGAGTTAATGTTTGCGCTCCAACAATATGTTCATGACCAGCAAGCAGCACTTTCACGTACGTACCAATGAATGGTGTCGCCTCTGCGATCTGCAAGCCTACTTTTGTTGCGAACAACGCTTTCATATCCCAAGGTAATAGATAGCCCGTAAAACCTAATCCAAGCATGACGAAGAAAATAAGTACTCCGACAACCCAGTTCAGTTCACGAGGTTTCTTATAAGTGCCTTGGAAGAATACGCGCAATGTATGTAAGAACATCATCACAAGTACTAAACTTGCTCCCCAGTGATGCATACCACGTACGATTTGCCCAAATGCAACTTCATTTTGTAAATAATAAACTGATTCCCAAGCATTTTTAATATCCGGTACATAATACATCGTTAAAAACATACCGGAAAGTATTTGGATAACTGTAACGAAAAATGTCATACCTCCGAAGCAATAAACAAACGCAGAAAAATGATGCGCCGGATTTACGTGCTCTGGTACTTCATGATCAGCGATATCGCGCCACAAAGGCGTAATATCTAAACGCTCATCTACCCAATCGTAAATTTTGTTTAACAATGATTACGCCTCCTTCCGTGGTTTAGCTTTTCCTAAATAAAGATAACCGTCTTTTTCTTTGAATGGGTACACATCAAGCGGTGCCAACGGCGGTGTACCAGGAACGTTGGTTCCATCCTTTGTATAACGGCCATAGTGACATGGACAGAAGAATTGTTCCGGGTGCTCCTTGTCCGAATTCCAGTTAACGGTACAGCCTAAATGCTTACATACAGGTGACAGGGCAACAATTTTGCCTGCATCATCCTTGTAAACCCAAGCAGATTCTGTAACGTCAGATTCATACCATGCATCTTTCTGCTTATAGGTAAAGTCAACACGAACCGGTTCATTTGTTAAATCTGCTACTTTTTGTTTTGTTGCAACAAATTCACCTGCCGCTTCTGCCTTTAACACAGGATCAACAGCAAATCTTACCATTGGCATTAAAATCCCTGCCGCCATAAATCCGCCTACACCAGTTAGTGTGTAGCTCAAGAATTGACGTCTTGAAACGCGATCTTTACTCATGCTTATCCCCCCTCCATTCATGAAGTTAAGTCCAGCGGACATATTTAAACACAATAAAACTAGGACATAACAATGATATATCAATCTGCAGGTAAGGTCAATATCATACTATTTTAAAAACAGCTAATATACGTGGTTTTATTCATTTTCATGCCATTTTTGTGTAAAAAGTGTTAAAAGCTGTTTTACCTGACTATCAATCATTGTTAATTTTTGAGGATCATTCATGTGCTCTAGCGGAATTGATGGAAGCCAAATCACTGAACCTTCCAGCTGGGCTTCTCTTCCACGCCATTCAAGATCGGACGTGATATAGAAAACATGTTTAAACCCAGCCTCAAAAATATTTACCTCCCAATTTTGCAAATCGGTTACCACTCTTTCACTCTGTTCATTTTCAAGATAAGTAAAAGGCGGAAATAATAAGATTCTACCGGTAAATTGTTTTTCTAAATAAGTCGTTAATAAAGTAATAAATTCAGCTGCTGCGGCTGATTGCTTGATCCCTCCTCCAACTGTTACGGAGTATAGTGGCACAACAGCAGTATCAACATACTCCTTCGCATTTGAGTACGTTTCTACATCTTGAGGTATCCATTTCATTTTTTGCACCAACCTTTTTCATTTCAATACCCCAATAGTACCATTATTCCCTAAACAATTAAACATATTGAAACTTTACAAAAAGTAACCCTGGATCTTTTTGGATATCGTTGTTTATTTACACAAGAGGCGGCGTGTTCAGAGCGAAACTGCTCTTGTCAAATCTTGTTAATCAAACTAATTTCAGCAAGATAGGTTTATTTTTGCAGCGCTCCGCCCTCTTCTACACCAAAAAAGAGCCTGCTTATCGCAAACTCTCTTTTGATACTAATGGTGATAATTGATTTAATTTTTCTGTTAAAGCCTGAAATGCTTCTCGGTCCTGCCTGTCAAGTGCCTCGTCGATTAATCGCAGCAGCTTGTCGCGTTGAAATCGTTCAATACTTTCTTTCAGCATTTGTTCGGCAATCATGCCGTCTTTTTCATTTACCTGCAAATGTTTTGGTACATAAGGATTTTCCTCCAAAACAGCTGCATATTGATGTGCCTGATTAGACGCATGAAAGTTTAGTTGAATATAAATATCTTCGTCTCGATTAAGCCGAATATCATGAAAGGATTTCTCGGCATCAGTTGTCATCACATTTTCCTTATAAAAGCGAAACGGCACTTTATCGACACAATGTGTTGACATGATTAAGCCCCTTGGACAATATTGTGCTTGCTCAACAAAATGAACCTTTTCCATTAACTGATCATGACTCATTAAATAGTTTAAAATCCAAACACATTCTCTTCTTTTTAATTGATAATGATTTAAAAACCAACGAATAAAATCCTTCTTCTCGTTGACAGATACAGGGGTTGCCATAGTCATTTCCCTCCTCTGCATATTCAAGCTTTATTTTTCTGATTCCGTAAGTCGCTCAAGTAAATCAAGGACCTCTGTATTAGTTGGATCTTTCTTGATTATCTGTTTAAAAATTTCGGCAGCCAGGGCGTTTTTTCCTTCTTCAATTAAAAAATATCCATAATCAGATAAAAACGTTTCATTATTCTTAAAATAAGTATATGCACTTTCATATTTGTCTAATGCGTCTGAAAATTCTTCTAAACCTGCATATGCCAAAGCGGAATCCCATAATAGCTGTGGTTCATCTTCTGCAGCTAAATCAAGTTCTGTCATTAATTCTAACACATCACTAAATCGTTCCTGCTGCAATAAGAGTTTATTCAAAGTAAGTGCTGCTTCCACATATCCAGGGTCTAATACAAGCGATTCTCGTAAGTAGCTCTCTGCTTCCTCTTCCATACCGAGTTTTAAGGCAATTTTCCCGCCTTTAAAAAATAACTCTTTATTAAATTCATCTTGTTTGATTCCCTCTTGAACAGTTCGAAGGCTATTTTCAAGCTCTTCCTCTCGTTCATAGGCTGATGCTAAATGCAAATAAAGCGAGTGATATTCAGGGTCAAGTTCTTTTAACTCTATAAACTTTTCAATAGCAGTACGATTATATCCAGCCTGAAGGGCCGTAAACGCATAACCAAATAGGGTATTAATTTCAAGTTTTTCATCCATTGCTTTATCATAAAAGATTAAAGCATCTTCAAATGCACCTGATGCACTTAATAAATCAGCCATTCGGCTGTGAACATTGACCCCGGCAATTTCATTTGTTTCTTTTAGGACCTCTTCATAGGCCTTCATCGCCTTTAAAACCTCACCCTGTTCACCATATAGCTCGCCTAGAGCAAAATCAATGATGATTTCATTCGGCAAAAGTTCTTTTGCCCTTAAAATCTTATTTTCGGAAACCTCATATAGTCCCTCCATTTGATAAAGATCCGCTAGCAGCAATAATGATTGTCCGTAATTAGTATCCTGTGTTGAAATCTTTTCTAAGACGAGAATCGCCTGCTCTTCTTCCCCAGCTTCTACTAAAATCTCAGCTAACAGAATGAGGAGTTCCCCCTCCTCTGGAAAAACAGTTAACAACTTTTCAATTAATGCCCTCGCTTCATCAAGGAAGCCAAACTGTAATAATTCTTCACTAAGAAGAAATTTTTCTTCGTGACTGCCATTGTTTAATACAACATTATATTCATCTAAGGCTTCTTTATGTTGGCCGTTTTCTAACAAATGAATAATTTTATTGACTCGATCCATAGATTTTTTACCTCTTTTGCTAAATTTACAAAGAAAAATAGGATGGGGTTTGCACCATTACATGGTCTCCATAACCTGGTTTAAATAAAACCTCATTTAAAGTGCGGACAATTTTCCCTTTGTGGACTGTAATAACAAGTCTATCACTATGATAATGAAATAAATCTGACCAATCAACATTCTTGATTTCCCTTGCCTTAAAGTATAAATTATAACTCAATTCTGTCCCATTCATAAGGCTAGATTTTTGTGGATAGAGGCCGATTTTATTTAAGATAAATTTAGAAATCGGGGTGTTCTCTTGAATTTCCTCGTAGACTGCCGGGATTTTTTCCTGCACCATCGTATGTTTCCAATTCGACAACAAGGCCTTAGCTTCCTTCTTTTTCGAAGAAGAAATTAATGGAATTAGCGGACAATTGTACGGAAACATAGCTTCCCGTATCCACCCCCAAGGAATATCACTAAGAACATCCTGATCCTCAATTTCAACAAAAATAGCTGGAATTTTTTCCTTTTTACATTTTCGCAGAAACGAAGGAGTGAGAAGCCGTAATGGTATTTTAATTCCAATGATATAATCAATCGGACTGCTCATAAATACCGTTTGCATTTCCTTTACTTTTTCCATTAGTTCATTTTCGAAAGAAACCGGTACATACGTAAAAATAGTAGTACAACCCTTTGATAAGAATTGATCTTTTAATATCTGCTTCATTTCTTGAAAGGAATCTTTCGGTGAGATCTTTGAGTTTAAAAGGACAAATGTCGGGGTCATGATAAACGGTTCTAGATTCATTTTAAAGAATCGGTAATGCTTCGAACGGGTTAAGATTGCAGATACCTTATCTTCCTGTACTAATAATGTATTGACGGTTAGCTCCTTGTCTTTAAGGATATTGGCATTTTCAATGATATACGGCATCCTGCCACCCTTTCTCTCTTTTTAAGACAAGCTATGCTGAATTTGAAAAAACTATGTCTATCGTGAGAATATTTCCAAAAATAAAAGCCGCTAATTCAGCGGCTTTTATTGAATCAATTTATTTAGATGGGAAAAGAAATTTGGGTATGAGACCGAAATGGCTTCTGGATTTTCAAGCAGAACTTCCCCATCGCATAGCAGCGCTGCAATCGCAAGCATCATGCCAATGCGGTGGTCGCCGTGGCTGGAGACCGTACCGCCGGTTAATCTAGAATTACCATGGATAATCATACCGTCCGCAGTTGCCTCAATTGCTGCCCCGAGCTTTTGAAGTTCCTCCACCACAGTGTCAATCCGATTTGTTTCCTTCACTTTTAATTCTTCAGCATTTTTTATAACAGTAGTCCCATTTGCCTGTGTCGCCATTAATGCAATAATCGGGATTTCATCAATAAGCGTTGGAATAATATCGCCTTCAATGACCGTTCCTGTTAAGTTTGAAGTTTTAATGACTAAGTCTCCCGACGGTTCATAGGAATCCTTATTCTTTTGAATAAGCTCAAGATTAGCTCCCATTCTTCTCAATACTTCAATCATGCCAGTCCTTGTCGGATTTAACCCGACATTTTTTAAAGTAATATTACTTTCTGGTACAATTGCTCCAGCAGCAAGGAAAAACGCAGCGGATGATATATCTCCAGGAACATGAACCGCCTGAGCCGTCAGCTTTTGACCGCCTTCTACCATTATTACTCGATTGTCCTTCTCAATTTCCCCCCCAAACTGACGAATCATTCTTTCCGTATGATCTCTTGTCTCAGCGGGTTCAAGGATTGTTGTCTTTCCGTCTGCCTGCAGTCCAGCAAGAATCAGTGCCGATTTAACTTGAGCACTGGCAACTGGTAACTGATAATGGATGGGGGTTAAATTACCGCCACGAATTGCGATTGGGGTGTAGGCCCCATTTTGCCTTGCATCAATTGCTGCCCCCATTTGCTTTAATGGGTCGGTAACTCTAGTCATTGGTCTTTTGCCAATCGATTGATCGCCAACAAGTGTTGAGAAAAATGGTCTGCCTGCTAGAATTCCCATCAATAATCGAATCGTTGTACCGGAATTTCCAACATCCAATAATTCACTAGGTTCCGATAATCCTTCAAACCCTGCACCATAAATCCGGAGCTTGCCATTTTCCTCCTCAATCCTTACTCCGAGCTTACGAAAGCAGGAAATTGTACTTAAACAATCCTCACCTGGCAGGAAATTCGTTACCGTCGTCTCACCATGTGCAATCGCACCAAACATGACAGAGCGATGGGAAATTGATTTATCACCAGGTATTTCAATTTTGCCATTCAATCTATTTACATTCGTTTTTAGTTTTACTGACTCCATTTTATCACCTTTTTACAATCATTTTAGGACCCGTAGGACGTACTAAAGCTAGTATAGGATAAGATACATTTTTCAGCCCGTTCGCGGTCCTCTTCTGTTTGGAAACTAATTACAAGGACACCAATGATATCTTCCCGCGTTTCAAGGATACGGATATTTGTAATACTGATTTTTTCCTGCGCCAAATATCCAGTTACCTCTGAAACAACCCCAGGGTAATCGGGGACATCAACATATAAATCATAAAAAGAAGGAATTGCCCCTTTTTCCTTCTGTGGCAAGCCATCGCGAAATCGCTTTGCCTGAGAAAAATAATCCAAAATTTCCTCACCATTTCCCGTTTCCAGCAGATCCTTTACCCCGTTCATTTCATCCTGCCATTGTGAAAGAAGCTCTATTAAAACCTCTCGATTATGGAGTAAAATATCTTTCCACATTTTTGGACTGCTTGAAGCAATACGGGTAATATCTCTAAATCCGCCTGCAGCTAGACGAGGTATCAAATGCTCTGATTCCGATAATTTTTCTGTCTGACGTACAATAGAAGCAGCAATGATATGTGGAAAATGGCTGACAATCCCCGTTAAATAATCATGGTTACTAGGGGCAATGGTTAAAAATTTCGCATTTGTGCCTTTAAGCCATTCTTTTAACCTCTCAACTTTAACTGCTTCGACATTATCATCAGGTGTTAAAAGGTAAAAGGCATTTTCGAATAGTATTTCTTTCGCTGCGGAAACACCACTTTTATGTGAACCCGCCATTGGATGCCCGCCAATAAAAGTAATTCCTTGTTTCCTTAAAATGCTTGCTGTATTGACAATTGTTACTTTCGTACTGCCAGTATCAGTTACAATGACCTCTGGCTTTAATGGTAAATTTGAAAGTGCCTGGATGATTGATTTCGTATCATTGACGGGTGCAGAAATAATGATTAAATCAGCATCTTTTGCCCCTTCCGGAATATTTTCCGCGGCTTCATCAATTACTCCCAGCATTTTGGCAAGCCTTGCCTGTTCCCTATTTATATCAAACCCTTTGATGGTTACCTCTTTATGCTGCTTTTTAATACAAAGAGCTAAGGAACCACCTATAAGTCCTAAACCAATAACAAAAACCCGGCCGTTCAAAGTTAATTCCCCCTAAATAGAAAAGTGGATTTAATCCGCTTTTCAAAGCAAGAAAGCCGCTTATCTTTACTTGTTTTCTTTCAAAAATTCTCCCAGCACCTTTATTAAACCTTCGTTTTGCTCAAAGGAACCAACTGTAATCCTCACAGAGGTTGGGAATCCGAGCGGTTTTCCAGATCGTACAATGAATCCTCTTTCTAGTAAATATTGAAACACTTGGTTAGCATCCATCTTAAAATCAATTAAAATAAAATTGGTTTGAGATGGAAAATACTGTAATCCATGTTCCGCACAAAAATCATAGAATTGTGCCAAACCTTGTCGATTTTTATCTTTACATATTTCTACAAATTTTTGGTCGGCAATGGCTGCAGCAGCCGCTAACTGACCAAAAGAATTATTGTTAAATGGCTCACGAGCAGGTTCAAGCGCCTTGATAATTTCAGGGGATGCAATTCCGTATCCAACCCTTAGTGCAGCCAATCCGTAAATTTTAGAAAATGTCCTTAAAACGATTAAATTTTTGTATTTTCGGGTCAAGCTGATGGATTCATAATAATCTTCGGCCACAACGTATTCATAATAAGCTTCATCTAGAACGACAAGTATATGTTCCGGAACCTGATCCAAGAAATTAATTAATTTTTGTTCTGATACATATGTACCTGTTGGATTGTTTGGACTGCAAACCCAGATCACATTTGTCTTTTCATCAATCGCTGCAAGCATTCCATCAAGGTCATGCTCGCCATTAATAGTTGGTACCTCTTTAATAATAGCTCCTTCAATAACAGCATTGTGTTTATATTGTGAGAAGGTATGGTCCGCCATAATTGTGCTGGCATTTGGATGTAACAAGGCTCTTGAAATCATTTGAATAAGATTATCTGAGCCATTTCCAAAAATCAGCTCATTCTCACAAACATTGAGAAAGGCTGCAAGCTTCTCCCTTAACAAGGTTGCATAGCCATCTGGATAAATGGCTAAACTTACTTGGTTCTCTTGAAGTGCAGCTATAGCCTTTTCTGAGCAGCCAAAAGGATTTTCGTTTGATGCCAGCTTTACGATTTGCTCTAGATTGTATTCCCGTTTTACTGACTCAATTGATTTTCCTGGCTGATAAGGGGTCAATGATAATAATTGTTCCTTAAATCTCATATTTCTCCACTCCATTCATCACATTAATTTTAGCCTCGATTAAATAAGACTTTCGTCTAGATCCGGACGTAAGACTTTTGCACCATTTAAATACACATGATTAATTTCTGTTTGAGCAATGTCAGTATCGACATGGAGCATTACCCGAATGCACTTAGTTAACGAATTTGGAACTGGGATTTCTTGCATACACATTACTGGTACATATGTCCAGCCGGTAAAATTGCGTAATACCTTTGCAGGAAAAACAGCTGTGATATCCTCGGTTGTTGAAATAAAAACAGAGGCAACTGTATCAGGATCAATCTTATTTAGCTCAATTATTTTTGAAACTAATTCTTCCGTAGCAGTAAGAATTTCTTCTGCTGAATTATTGCTAACAGTAGTCGCCCCTCTTATTCCTCTGATCATGCCAAACTCCCCCCTTGCAGTTTAAAATTTTTGAAGACTGTCTAAAATTAGCGAATCGTCAATCTCTCTTAAAATTGGCCGTCCCACTTCCTCAAGTAATACAAAGCGAACAGATTCACCAACAGACTTTTTGTCCTGTTTCATTTTGCTTAAGAGCTTATCATATGACAAATGATGTGGAATTTTGGTTTGATACCCTAGTTTCTCGACCCAGGTAGTAAACTTCTCAAGATTGAACGAAAGTCCTGATAGCTCTTCGCTTAGCTTCAAAGCAAAAATCATCCCAATCATTACAGCCTCGCCATGAGTATAATTACCATATCCCATCTCGGCTTCAATCGCATGTCCAAGCGTGTGCCCAAAATTTAAATACGCACGAATGCCCATTTCTTTTTCATCTTGGCTGACAAAATGATTCTTAACTTGAATCCCCTTCACCAATGAATAAGAGAGCTGATTCATTGTAAGATCGTTTAAATCATTAATATTTGAAATAAGCCAATTGTAAAAAGTCGAATCATGGATTAATGCGTGCTTAATGACTTCAGCAAAACCAGAACGGATTTCTTTTGCCGGAAGTGATTTAAGGAAATCCAAGTCATAAAAAACAGCTTCCGGCTGATAAAAAGCACCTATCATATTTTTTCCAAGCGGATGATTTATTGCTACTTTCCCACCGACGGCACTATCATGCGCTAAAATGGTCGTGGGGATTTGGATAAAGGGAATTCCTCTCATGAAAGAAGCGGCTACAAAACCAGCCAAATCCCCGACTGCCCCTCCGCCTAAAGCTAATATGAGTGATTTTCGGTCAAGGTGATTTTCAAGCGCTTCAGACAATGCCTGATAATATACTTCAAAGGTTTTTGCCTTTTCCCCGCTTGGTGCTGTATAGACAACTGGGTTCCACTCACTCAACTGTGGAAGCAGGTGTTTAAGGTGAAGTTCAGCAACTGTTTCATCCGTTATGATTAAAACTCGTGTCAGCTTACGAAAATTAGAAGCTAAAAAAGCGGCAATGTCTTGACTTATACCTTCCCCAACAAAAACATTGTACTTTTTAGACACCGTTTGAATATGGATTGTCTCCATTAAAATTCCCTCACATAATCTCGCTGTTTGTTAATTTCTTCCGCAAATGTATCAAACCTATCACTATAAAATTGATCAACAAGGGCACACGCAAGCTCCCAGGCAACGGCATGTTCTGCTACAACGGCAGCCGCCGGCACTGCACAGCTGTCAGATCGCTCAACACTTGCAGCAAACGGTTCCTTTGTTTCAATATCGACACTCATAAGTGGTTTATAGAGGGTTGGGATTGGCTTCATTACACCGCGAACAACGACTGGCATCCCTGTTGTCATTCCACCTTCAAAACCTCCAAGGCGGTTTGTTTTACGATAATAACCCTCTTTAGGATCCCAAGCGATCTCATCATGAACTTCGCTCCCCGGCTTCCTTGCTGCCTCAAAGCCAATACCAATTTCCACACCTTTAAAGGCATTTATACTGACAATTGCCGCTGCTAATTTGGCATCTAGTTTTCGATCATAATGGACGTAGCTGCCTACACCGGCAGGTAAACCAGATGCAATTACTTCAACCACACCGCCGATGGAATCACCATTTTTCTTCGCTTCATCAATTGCATTCATCATTTCTTGCTCAACACTTGGATCAGCAACCCTGACAGGCGAATTTTCAGTTCTTTCTTTTAACTCTTTCATTGTCAATGAGTGATCCACTTGTGCCTTTATGCCAGCAATCTCTACAACATGACCAACAATTTCTATACCTACCAGAGAAAGAAGCTTTTTTGCGACTGCACCCGCCGCCACTCTAACGGTTGTTTCACGTGCTGAAGAGCGCTCAAGTACATTTCTCATATCCCTGTGTCCGTATTTAAGGGCGCCATTTAAATCGGCGTGTCCTGGGCGGGCACGAGTTACTTTGCGTTTTATTTCATCCTCTTGTCCCTCTTCAAGAGGTTCAGAACCCATAATTTTTGTCCAGTGCTTCCAATCGTTGTTCTCAACAACTAATGTTATAGGCGAACCGAGGGTTTTCCCATGTCTTACCCCAGACTTAATTTCGACAGTATCTTTCTCTATTTGCATCCTTCTGCCTCGTCCATAACCTTTTTGCCGTCTTGACAGTTCTTCATTAATATCCTCTGCTAGTAATGGCATTCCAGAAGGAAGACCTTCTAGGATCGTTGTTAATTGTGGTCCGTGGGATTCACCTGCTGTTAAATATCTCATTCCCATTCTCTTTCCCCCTTCAACTCATTAAAGAATTATGTATCAATATATCATATAAGAAGCAATTACTCTAGTAGAATAATTCAGAAAATATGGAGTTTTTTTTAATCCGCTTACAAAAAAACACCTGTATACAAACATACAGGTGTTTCATTATTTATTAATAAATCCATTCGTTCGCTAGCTTAGAGTAATCAACTAATTCTGCTTCTTTAAAGAATAAACCGATTTCACGTTCTGCACTTGCTGGTGAATCAGATCCGTGGATAATGTTTTTGCCAACAGTTATACCGAAATCGCCGCGGATTGTACCAGGTGCAGCATCCTTTGGATTTGTTGAGCCCATCATTTGGCGTGCTGTAGCAATTACATTTTCACCTTGCCAAACCATTGCGAATACTGGTCCGGATGTAATAAAATCAACTAATTCACCGAAGAAAGGGCGTTCTTTATGCTCACCATAATGTTCCTCTGCAAGTTCAGTTGGAATGCTCATTAATTTGGCACCAACTAACTGGAAGCCTTTTTTCTCGAAACGTGCCACGATATCACCAATCAAACTACGCTGAACCCCATCTGGCTTTACCATTAAAAATGTTTTTTCCATCAATCCCACTCCTATATTATCAAATATGTATATGGTTGTTTTAACAACAATCCACAAAAAATAGTAACATTGTTTCGATTTTTTTTCAATAAGACTTAAAATTTACGTCTTCCAATAAACCTTGCAATGTCACGTAGTGCTTTTTTTGCTTTATTATCAGGCAATTCTTCTAAGATTGTTAATGCCTTATCCAAATACTGATCACTTAGTGCGACAGATTTATCAATTGCACCTGATTGTTTGATTAAAGAAATAATATGGACTATTTCCGAAGGAGCCATTAGTTCATGAACCTTTTCGATCTCTTTGCGAATTTCCTTATTTTCCATTGCAAAAAGAACAGGAGCGGTAATATTTCCTTGAAGAAGATCACTTCCAGCTGGTTTACCCAGTTCTTTTTCAGTGGAGGTAAAGTCCAAAATATCATCAGTAATTTGAAAAGACATACCAACATAATATCCGAATAAGTAAAGTTTCTTGTGAACGAACTCATCCACTCCTGCAGCAATGGCTCCCAATTGACAGCTCGCCGCAATTAGCAATGCAGTTTTTCGCTTAATCCTTCGAAGATAGTCTCTTATGTTTTGATTAAAACGATATTTATCTTTAATTTGCTGGATCTCTCCTACTGTCACTTCTACCATTGTATTGGCTAGAATCTTATGAGCGGCAGGCTTTTTGATATTGGCCATCAAGTTAAGGGCAAGAGCAAATACAAAATCCCCCGTATACATCGCTGTTTGACTATCCCATTTTGCTTTCACAGTCGGTTCACCCCTGCGAAGATCTGCATCATCAATGACATCATCATGGACCAGTGAACCCATATGGATTAGTTCAAGAGCTACAGCCACATTTTTCATCACATTAATATCATAATGGCCAAATTTACCAGCGAGCAAAACAAAAACAGGACGAATTCTTTTTCCTCCAGCTTTTAGTGTGTGCATTGAAGCTTGTTTTAAAAGAAGAGACTCAGCTTCAATGGTCTCTTCTAATGCTTTTTCAATAATATTAATATCCGAATTCAAAAATGAATACATCATTTTTAATTTCATTTGTATTCACCCAGCTTTTCATCCTGTCTTCGTTACTTCATTATTTTCGGTTGTGTTAAACATGCTGTTGATTTACACCATAAGAGCTTTGCTTTCCTCGAACTCGTAAACACTAAGGAGTATCGCGCCTTCCAGTCCAATCAACACATATAACACAGCCTATTTTTTAATCCCGATATGAACGGCTGCAGCACCGCCGCTATAGGGTTTGTATTTTACATCCTTTAATCCTGCCTGTTCAAAAAGCCTCGCCAATTCTTTCATTCCTGGAAAATCTCGGGCCGACTCTTGAAGCCACGAGTATTCTTGGTAGCTTTTCGCAAAGACTTTCCCAAATAAAGGCATTATAAACCGAAAATAAAAGAAAAAAAGCTGCCTATAGCCTATTAAGGTTGGTTGGGAAGTTTCGAGGCAGACTACTTTACCTCCTGGCTTTACAACCCTCTTCATTTCTTTTAATACCTGTAAGTAATCAGGAACATTTCTTAAACCAAAACCAATGGTAACATAATCGAAGCTATTATCCGGAAATGGGATTTCCATTGCATTGCCGTGGACTAATTTCACCTGTTTCATTCCAAGCTGCTTGACTTTTTCAATACCCACATTCAACATATTTTGACTAAAGTCAAGACCGGTTACTTCACCGTGTGATCCAACAGCTTCCGCTAAAGCAATCGTCCAATCAGCTGTCCCGCAGCAAACGTCAAGTGCTTTAGATCCTGGCTGTACATTCATCTTATTCATTGTATCTTTCCGCCACTTGATATGCTGTTGAAAACTGATGACAGAGTTCATTTTATCGTAGTCTTCTGATATTTTTTCAAACACATGATGAACTCGTTCTTCTTTCGATTGCTGCATGTTTTACCCTTCTTCCATAAAAGTTTTTACATAAGGCTGATGTTCTTGTAACAAGCAGCCAATCCTTTTCTCAAGCAGCTCATTTAAGAAAGGAATATTGTTGATTCCGTCCTTGATGATTTGTTTAGAGCGGTCAAGATACTCGTCGCAAACGTTAATCAATTGATCTTGCTGGCCTTTCAAGAGTTCTCCTTCATGGCCTTGATGGCTGTATGTTGTCAAATTCCTGAACCCGTCAAAAACAACCGAGCTTTCCTTTTGTAAATATCGTTTCTTCTCTTGAAGCAGGCGCTTAAATAACAATAGATTAGCGGTTTGCTCATTCCATAGATCCACTTGAAAATATGACACGAACCTTTCAAGCAAAGAGCATTCAAGCACCTTTATACTCTCAATTAATGTTTCTAAGCTATCTGTTTCTAAGTGGTATACTGAAATTTTATGTTCGTTCACTTCTCTAACACCAGTAGAGAGTGTTTTAACCATCAAAATGTCTTCCGAATCTGCCAGCAGCTTATAATATAAACCGCTGTAATAATCTCCAGCTAATACAGTTAACTGTCGGCTTTTTTCATTGTCTGATGTTCTAGAAATATGTTCATGGGTATCAAGGGCAGTTTGAATGAGCATTATTGACGTCGCAAAATTCTCAAGTTTCGTAAACGGCAATTCTAGATGATCCATTATTGAAACTAGGATAAGAAGCTTATCCTCATCAATAACCGGAGTGTCAATATGTTTAAGCAAGTATTTGTCAAAAACGTATTGTTCGACTTTCTCCTTAATGTTCATGAAATTTTGCCGAATATCTTGCATGCTTATCACCCTTGCTTCCCCGAAGTAATGTCCTCTATGTATGGTTTAACCTAATATTATGAGAAAAATTCAAGCCCATCTATCTTAACGAAATTTACTCTCCCTTTAAACAAGGCAGTCATCATTATATCATAAAAGATTTTCTTATGGGCCGGAATTCAAAAAATAAATATATTTACACCGTTATATGATAGTTTTCATTTCATTTCATTTTTAACTTTTATTTCTTAGGTTCACTTTCTACTTCACCAAATTGAGTAAGTATTTTCGCATTTCCCCTAATTTTAATGGCAGAGGTATGTTCGGTAAATTGTGCGATTAGCACTTCTCCCTTATCAAGCTTTTCAGAATGGTGAAATCTTGTATCTGAACCCCTTGTTAATCCAATTACATTAACTCCATCTTCATTTGCTTTAATGACTATATACTCATTATTTGGTAACTGACGCTTTTCCAATATCGGCACCTCAAAACATTGATTAATTTTTAATTAATGTAAGAATTTCTGAACGAGCTGTTGCGTCATTTGCAAGTGTACCCCTCACTGCTGTTGTAACAGTTTTGGAACCTGGCTTTTTTACACCTCTCATAGTCATACACATATGCTCTGCCTCTACAACAACCATAGCTCCATGTGGTTCCAATTTCTCCATAATGCTGTCAGCAATAGTTGCAGTTATCCGCTCCTGAAGCTGCGGTCTCTTGGAAATCGCTTCAACCGCCCTTGCAAGCTTACTTAACCCAGTAACGCGGCCATTTTGGGGAATATAGGCGACATGCGCTTTTCCAAAAAACGGGACGAGATGGTGTTCACACATCGAATAAAACGGGATATCCTTCACTAAAACAAGTTCTTCATGATCCTCACTGAAAATCGTTTCAAAATGTTGTTTTGGGTCTTCATTTAACCCGCTAAACACTTCTTCATACATTTTTGCCACACGTTTTGGTGTATCTAATAAACCTTCGCGGTTTGGGTTTTCGCCGAGTGCTTCTAATATTAAACGTACCGCCTCTTCGATTTGGGCACGATTTACTTCTGACATTCCGATTCCTCCTACGCTTGTCTTATCAAAATACATATTAGCACAATCCTTTCTATGCAAGCAAAAAAATAGAAGTAAAAAGAGTGCTCGGTTATTTATAAAAAAGGAGAATTGGGCGGGAAATTATCGCAATTGAAAAAAGGCCATGGACAGCCATGGCCTTTTTTGCCTAAGCATTCGCTTAAAGCAATATTTATGTAATTATTTTACTGCATCTTTAAGCGCTTTACCTGGTTTGAAAGCAGGAACTTTGCTAGCACCGATTTCGATTTCCTCACCTGTTTGAGGATTGCGACCTTTACGCGCTGCACGCTCACGTACTTCAAAGTTACCAAAACCGATAAGTTGTACCTTATCACCATTTTTCAAAGCATCTAAAATTGCATCAAAAACAGCATCAACTGCTTTTGTAGCGTCCTTTTTAGAAAGTTCGCTAGTTTCTGCAACTGCATTAATTAGTTCTGTCTTGTTCATGCCTTTCACCTCCTCCCAAAGAATTATCCAGATAAATGAGATTACTTATCTACATTTCTAAACAATTTTTCAAAATTCTATACGTCAAAGTGCTGTTTAATTGCAAAATCAGTAAAAAACATCCGCTTTTTGACCTTGAATCTAGTTTTTGAGCAAAACCTTATCATATAAAGGTTTTCAGCACTATAACGTAATCTGTTAAAAGATTATCACAATCAATTCAGCATATCAAGAAGAAAACATGATTTTATGGTAATCTTTTCTTATGTTTCACAAAGTTTTCGACATAAACAAAAAAAGGACTCCCAAAAGGAGTCCAAAATTAGAGGATTATGGCAATTAAGCCGCCAGATCCTTCATTGATAATTCTTTCAAGAGTTTCTTTTAATTTGTATCTTGCATTCTCAGGCATTAAGGAAATCTTTGCCTGTATCCCCTCTCTAACAATTGAACTTAAAGACCGTCCAAAAATATCAGAATTCCAGATAGACAGCGGATCATCCTCAAAATCCTGCATTAAGTAACGGACAAGCTCCTCGCTTTGTTTCTCCGTCCCGATAATCGGTGCAAATTCTGATTCGACATCGACCTTAATCATATGAATCGATGGGGCTACAGCCTTTAATCTGACACCAAATCGGGAGCCTTGACGGATAATTTCCGGCTCTTCTAAACTCATATCTGCAAGCGATGGCGATGCAATACCATATCCAGTTTGCTTCACCATTTTTAAAGCATCAGAAATGTGATCATATTCCGCTTTGGCATGAGCGAAATCCTGCATAAGCTCCAATAGATGGTCTTTTCCTCTAATTTCAACACCAACGATTTCTTTTAAGATTTCATCGTATAGTTCATCTGGTGCGAATAAGTCGATTTCTGCAATCCCTGTGCCCATTTCAACTCCAGCTAGACCTGCCTTGTCGATAAATTCATATTCACTGAAATGTTGTACAACTTGGTCAACATCTCTTAATCTCTTGATATCTTTTACCGTTTCTTTTACAGCTTCTTGATAACTCTCTCTTAGCCAGTGGTTTTCTTTAAGCACCATAACCCAGCTAGGGAGATTAACATTTACTTCGAGTACAGGGAATTCATAAAGCGCTTCACGAAGGACATTCAAAACATCACTTTCGCGCATGCTTTCCACACTCATTGCAAGTACTGGTATATCATATTTTTCAGATAAATTTGTTCTGAGTGTCTCAGTGCTTGGATGGTACGGCTGTGCACTATTCACTACCATGATAAATGGTTTCCCGACCTCTTTAAGCTCTTCAATAACTCTTTCCTCTGCTTCAATATAATTGCTTCTTGGAATTTCACCAATTGTCCCATCAGTTGTTACGACAACTCCGATGGTAGAATGTTCTTGAATGACTTTCCTTGTGCCAATTTCCGCTGCCTCATGAAATGGGATCGGCTCCTCGTACCAAGGAGTATTTATCATTCTTGGTCCATTTTCATCCTCATAGCCTTTTGCACCTGGAACTGTGTAACCTACGCAATCTACAAGCCGTATGTTCACATCCAGCCCCTCATCGACGTGAATTGAAGCTGCCTGATTCGGGACAAATTTTGGCTCTGTGGTCATAATAGTTTTCCCTGCTGCACTCTGTGGCAGCTCATCCTGGGCTCGTGATCGATCAGCTTCACTGTGTATATTCGGTAAGACAACAAGCTCCATAAATTTTTTAATAAAAGTGGATTTTCCTGTTCGAACTGCACCTACTACTCCTAAATAAATATCGCCGCCTGTTCTTTCGGCAATATCTTTAAAAATATCGACCTTTTCCAAGTGATCCCCTCCTGATCATAGACTAAAGTGGGATAATTTCATCCAATTAGGTATTTTAGGACAGTATATGTTTATGACGTTGTCCTATCCTGTTATGACTCTTTTTAAAAATTTTTTACCCCCTTCTTCTGAATTCGCAAGATATCTTCTATAGTGTTTAAGATTAAAATAAATGGAGGGTTTCTATCTAAAGTTCATGATTATGAGCTTTGGTTGGATAAATAACTATTTTCAGCAAAAAAACCCTTCTCCTACAATATATTTCGCAGAAAAAGGGTTATGACTAAAATTAGCTGTGCTAACACTATGAAAAGCTAACAGCACCTATTTATTTCTCCAAAAAGATTGGCTCCTTTGTTTTCACATCCATAGTATAAGGAAGGGAAAATGCCGGAACAAACATGGAGTGGTCCACTAAAATTTTGCGGATATCCTCGCCTGGCTTGACCTCATTGGAGGAATTTTTCAACGCCTCATATAGATCTGGTCGGTAATCGACATATACTTTAGCATCTGTTGAAACAACAAATGTCAAATTTTTATTGGTAAATGGGCTGACAACATACGGGGGCTGATCATACCCTAATTTTTTAAAATCAATTGAATAAACATTTTTGGCAATTTCCTTTTTAAACGGCGGGAAGCCTTTTGTTTTAATTCGTAAGTTGATATCACGAATGGCCTCAGCAGCCCTTAAATCAAGTAATTTAACGGTCGGATTGGTTTCTTCATCTACTAACACGTATTGAAAAATCCCACCGCTTTCAAACGCATTTCCCGGAGGCTCAGAAATGTACTGCGGGGCA
This sequence comes from Neobacillus kokaensis, assembly GCF_014656545.1. GTDB lineage: Bacteria > Bacillota > Bacilli > Bacillales > Cytobacillaceae > Neobacillus > Neobacillus kokaensis. Next base: position 43,656 of record NZ_BNDS01000006.1, on the reverse strand, counting down.
ATTTTTTTAAAATCAATTGGATATTTTTGATATATTGGTGTATCGGCTTCCTTCGTTTTAATCGGAAGGATGCCTCCTTTATCTTTTCTAAAATCATCTACTGCCTGCTGAACGTTTTGAATTTGATCTTTGTATGGGACTTGATTCTGCGTTAACTCTTCTTTCGGATACATGCATCCTGAAAGCAGCAGAGTGGTAAAGACAAAAAGCAAGCTAAGCATTTTCCACTTCATATAATCACCTTTATTATTATGTAATTTCTCTAAATCAAGTGAAGAAGACAATGAGCAAAGTTAAACCTGCGCAAATCATAAATAAATAAGCAAGGATTGCAGTAATTAAGCGAAATACCCCGTTTAATTTATACCTGCTGAAATAAATCGTAATAATCGCAAGGAACATTAAGCCCATTCCCGCTATCGATATCCACATTTTTATCATACCTGGTGACAACTTCATCCCCCCCTTAATTCGATTGTTATTATAGCATAGGATAAGTATTCTGCATAAAAAAAGCTGAAGTAAAGGGGGGCGTTTTCTTTACTTCAGCCATATTTAAGACTAAATAACCCATTCGCCGGGCGTCATACTACAATTTGCTTCGTTGCATTGTATGCATCTTTAGTTTAAAACGTATCGACGAACGCCTAATTTCACATTGAAAAGATAATTTTTTTATTCATTTCTTTCTTCGAGAATATTCACTAAATCTTCCATCTCGTGAGTTTTCCCGCGTGACATTAGCACATCCGCCGCTGCCTTGGCATCCTTCCCATTGAATAGGACATCATAAAGGGCTGTTGCAATCGGCATTTTCACCTCATATTTTTTCGCAAGCTGAAAGGCTGCTTTTGTTGTCCTTACACCTTCTACAACCATTCCCATGCTATCAAGAACCTCATCAAGCGATTTACCTTTTCCCAGCATATTCCCGGCTCTCCAGTTTCTTGAATGAACGCTTGTACAAGTAACAATCAAGTCGCCAATTCCTGCCAGTCCAGCAAAGGTTAATGGATTTGCCCCCATTTTAGTACCAAGACGTGCAATTTCCGCTAAGCCTCTTGTGATTAATGCAGCCTTGGCATTATCACCGTAACCGAGGCCATCTGTAATTCCTGCTGCCAGTGCAATGATATTTTTTAATGCACCGCCAATTTCCACTCCGATGACATCTGAATTCGTGTATACCCGAAAATTGTGGTTAATAAATAAGTCTTGAATTTTTTCTGCGGCAGCCATATTTTCCGAAGATACCGTTACAGTAGTCGGATGTCTTAAACTCACTTCTTCTGCATGGCTTGGACCAGAGAGGACAACAATATCCCGCAGAAGATCAGCCGGCATTTCTTCTTTTATCATTTCAGAAATCCTTAATAATGTATCGGGTTCGATTCCTTTACTTACATGCGTAATAGTAATTGGACCCGATAATACTTCCCGCATTTTACCTATAACCTCACGAATTGCCTTCGTAGGTACCGCTAAAATGATGTTAGTAATCCCATCTAGAGCAGCTGGAAGTGAACCATAGCCCGTGATTAAGCCTGGAAGTTTAATTTCGGGCAAATATTTTTTATTTGTGTGAAATTCGTTAATTTCTTTTACCTGCTCCTCGTTATGACTCCATAAACGCACTTCATGATTATTATCTGCAAGGACCAGTGCTAATGCTGATCCCCAGCTTCCAGCTCCAATTACAGCAATCGGTTCTTGATTTTTTCGCATGATTACACCTGCCTCAAACTTATTTTCTTTCCCTAGCAAAAATTTTAATAGGAGTTCCTTCAAAGCCAAAAGCATCTCTAATTCGATTTTCAAGGAATCGTTCATATGAGAAATGTAATAATTCCGGCTCATTCACAAACACCACAAATGTTGGAGGTTTAACCGAAACCTGTGTTGTATAATAAATTTTCAGCCGTTTTCCTTTATCGGTAGGGGTTGGGTTCATCGCTACAGCATCCATAATAATGTCGTTCAATACACTGGTTTCAACTCGCATTGAATGATTTTCACTCGCTAAATTAATCATAGGCAGCAATGTATGAATTCGTTTTTTCGTTTTGGCAGATAAAAATACAATCGGTGCATAATCAAGGAATAAGAAATGCTCTCTTATTCTTTGTTCAAATTCCTTCATTGTCTTCTCATCTTTTTCAACCGCATCCCATTTATTAACGACAATGACAACTGCTCGGCCTGCTTCGTGAGCATATCCGGCAATTTTCTTATCTTGTTCAATGATTCCTTCTTCTGCACTAATAACAACAAGCACAACATCTGAACGTTCAATCGCTCTTAAAGCACGAAGCACACTATATTTTTCGGTTGTCTCATAAACCTTGCCTTTTTTTCGTATTCCTGCCGTATCAATGATTGAATATTTCTGTCCATCATATGTATAGGGAGAATCGATGGCATCTCTTGTTGTGCCGGCAATATTGCTTACAATAACGCGTTCTTCACCCAAAATAGCGTTAACTAAGGAGGACTTTCCTACATTTGGCCGACCGATTAATGAAAACTTAATTACATCAGCTTCATACTCAGCTTGATTTGTCTTTGGAAAGTGCTTTGCCGCTTCATCTAATAAGTCCCCAATTCCTAATCCGTGAGAACCTGAAATCGGTATAGGCTCACCAAATCCAAGGGCATAAAAGTCATAAATCTGTTCACGCATTTCCGGATTATCAATCTTATTAACACCTAATACAACCGGTTTCTTTGTTTTATATAAGATCTTAGCAACTTCTTCATCCGCAGGTGTTACTCCTTCTCTGCCGTTTGTTAAAAAAATTATAACATCAGCTTCATCCATGGCTACTTCAGCCTGCTGGCGGATTTGCTCTAAAAACGGTTCATCTCCGATATCAATACCGCCAGTATCAATAATATTAAATTCATGTGCCAGCCACTCTCCAGAGCTATATATCCGGTCACGTGTTACTCCAGGCACGTCTTCCACAATGGAAATCCTTTCTCCAACAACTCTGTTAAAAATAGTGGATTTCCCCACATTCGGTCTTCCAACAATGGCAATAACAGGCTTAACCATTCACATCGCCATCCTTTCTATTTCAATAATAAACATCAACCAATTTACAAAGTAAGAGTTAATGAAAAAGAAACCCTTCTGATAAAGAGAAGGGCCAACCTTTATAGTGTAGCAAATGTTAATCCCTTCCCGCAATGAAAATCAAATCAAGATGACTTTTGTTTCTCTTTTTCCAAAAAAGGGAAATGGTTCTGCAGATATGTTCCGGCATTTTCTAGTATACTCCAGCTGACTAGCAAAACAGCAATTAACGAACAAACATCTAAGTAAGGAAAAGCTCCAACAGTATAAGGAATTTGAAGTTTATATAAAATATATGCCGTTAAGAACTCCCCCTGCATAGTACCGCTGACAGCAATAATTAATCTGCCTTTTAATTTTTTTTGCAAAACAATGGCTAAATACCACATGCAAATGCTAATCATCCATTCTTTTTTAAAAATAATCCAAATTGGATCAAATATCTCAAATAAATGAAATGAAGCATATGCAATCGAAATAATTAATGAGCAAATGGAATGAAAAATAATGATGCGATGCTTTTCATTTACTAAAAATGAATAAGAAAAAAATAATAAAATTAGACCGCTCCATGCAATTTGTAATCTCCCAACCATAAAATAACTATTCGAAAAAATTATTACAACAAGAACAATGACTGCCAATTTTAAGCGATAGGGACTTTGCTTTTCTAAGATAAACGTTACGTATACCCAAACAGCCCAAAAAAACCAAAAAAACACGGCTCCTTCCATACTATCCACCTCCTATTATCCCCATTATCGGTAAGCTGTATGTACTTTCATACTACCTTGAATAATATTTTCATGTGTGAATCATCTTAAAAGGAGGAGGTGTGGATGATGGGAAAAGACCGTCAAGAAAAAAAGTTAAAAGCCTCAAGAAGAGTGGAATCAGATCGTGATCAGGCCCTGCATTATCCTGGTGCCACTAAATTGTCGAGTCCTGAAGAAGCTAGAGGACTGAACGACGGAAAAAGATAGACTGTAAAATTAGAAAAGCTCCCGCAATGCGGGAGCTTTTCTATTCTATCGCTGGCTAAATGTTTTTGTGTTAATACCTCTTTGGTTTAACCAATGATAAGTTTCCCCGGTGATCATTAATGGGGTTCTTTTTAAATCGGCCAAGTTAGATGCCCCTAATGCCGTCATGATGATTCTTATTTCACGATGAAGTGTTTCAATTTCTTCCTTTAATGAATCAATTCCTTTTTTAATGAGGGTTTGTAAAAAGTATCCTGCCATCCCGACCGCTTCTGCTCCTATGGCAATCCCCTTCACAATATCAATTGCTCCCTTAAAACCTCCCGAACCAATGATTGCCGTGTCCTGGCCTAGAACGGAAGCAGCTTCTATAATGGAGATAGGTGTAGGTATTCCCCAATCATCAAAAAAGGAAAGGGCTCTTTCCCTGCGATTATTTTCTATTTCCGCAAAATTTGTTCCCCCAAAACCGCCAACATCTATAATCGATACTCCAATCGATGAAAGCAGCTTGACAGTTTCGCAAGACATACCAAATCCTACTTCTTTAACGATTACCGGCACTTCGAGAGAACGAACAATAGCCTCAATTCTGTCTAAAGCCCCTGTAAAATCCCTGTCCCCTTCCGGCATGGTCAGCTCTTGAATAACATTTAAATGAATTTGCAACGCATTTGCCTCAATCATATTAACCGCCTCTTTGGCCTGATCCGGTGTGGCTTCACTTCCTAGGTTGGCAATCAAAATTCCTGAGGGATTTTCCTTTCTGACTACTTCAAAGGTGTATTGTTGAGCTTTATCCTTTATAGCAGCCATTTGCGAGCCCACAGCCATGGCCAAACCTGTTGCGGCAGCTACCTGTGCCAGCTCCTTATTAATTCGATAGGTTCTTTCACCGCCGCCGCCTGTCATCGCATTGATAAAAATTGGCGAACTTAAATAAAGTTCGCCAATCGAGTGACCTAATCGAACATCGAGCGTACTGATATTAGGCAGACTTTGATGTATAAATTTAATTTCATCAAAAGCAAAGGCTGACTTCTCCTGATTTGCAAGGGCAAAGCGTATATGGTCCCATTTTCGTTCAGTTCTCGACACTCTTAATCACCATTATTTTTTTAAATTCTTTAATTTATCACCAATAACTTCCCCAAGCTGGAAGCCTTTTGTCTCTTCAGGAAGCTCATAATCAAACTTTTCTTCTACCTCTTTTTCAAGAAGGTCTTTAATGCTTAATGATAAGCGCTGTTCTGCTTCATTAGCATCCAATACCTTAACATTAACTTCCTGACCCTCTTTTAGGACTTCATGCGGTGTGCCAATATGCTTATGGGCGATTTGCGAGATATGAACAAGGCCTTCAACGCCTGGAAAAACCTCAACAAAAGCACCGTAAGACACTAATCTTTTTACTGTGCCGGTTAAGGTACTGCCTTTTGGAGCCTTTTCAGAAATATTTGACCATGGTCCTGGTAAGGTTTCTTTAATAGATAAGGAAATTCTTTCACTATCACGATCAACACTTAAAACTTTGACTCGGACTTTTTGACCCTCTTGAACAACATCAGATGGCTTGTTAACATGTTCGTGTGATAATTGTGAAATATGAACAAGTCCATCAATTCCGCCAATATCAACGAAGGCGCCAAAATCGGTAATCCTTTGAACCGTACCGTCAATGACCTGACCAGGCTGCAGCGCTTCAAGGCGGTTTAGTTTTTGTTTACCCATTTCCTCTTCGACTACTGCACGGTGAGAAAGGATTATGCGGTTCTTTTCTTTATCTATTTCAACAATTTTAAACGTTAGGTTACGTCCCTTATAGTCACTGAAATCCTCAACGAAATACGTTTCAACTAATGACGCCGGAACAAAACCACGCACTCCTAAATCAACAACAAGACCGCCTTTGACAACGTCTTTAACTTCAGTTTCAATAATTTCACCAGTGTTAAATTTCTGCTCTAAACTTTCCCATGCTTTCTCAGCATCAACCTTTCTTTTTGAAAGAATTAATGCCTCTTCTTCTACTTTTAACACTTCTAATTCCAGCTCGTCGCCTTCCTGTACTGCATCTGATGCTTTCTCAATATGCAGACTTGAAAGTTCACTGATAGGAATGATTCCATCCAATTTACTTCCTTGAATTTCTACAATGACCTGTTTTTCTTCTACCTTTGTAACTTGTCCGGTTACCTTTTCGCCTACCTCAAAGCTTTTCACTTCTACTTGATTTAACTCTTCAGACATATGTAAATCCTCCTTCATCCATTTGGCTGAAAACCTATAATTCCTTTATTTACTAAGAGCATGCTAGAGCTGATTTGTCATTAGCTCCAGGTAAACTAAGAATATTCGAAAAAGAATCTCAATTAATAACTTCTTATAAATAGACTATTTTGTCAAGCAGAACCTATCGATGTTCCTTAATAAGTTTATGAATTTCTGACATAATTAATTCAGTCACCTGTTCCGCAGACGCCTTTTCTTTCCGCAATGATTCCATCTCAATTGGTTTCCCAAAAACTACTTTTAATCTTTTAAAACTTTTATAAGGACCGATTACTGCACAAGGAACGACTAAGGCGTCTGTTTTTAATGCAAAGAATCCTGCTCCTGCCAAACCTTTTCCTAGCTCACCTGTTTTACTTCTAGTTCCCTCAGGGAAAAGCCCTAAAACATTTCCCTCTTTTAAAACATTTAACCCTTTTCTAAGCGCCTCGCGATCGCTCATTCCCCGTTTTACCGGGAAGGCATTACATTTACGGACTATCCCGCCGAGCATAGGAACCTGAAAGAGCTCTTCCTTTGCCATAAAATGAACCGGTCTTGGTGTCGAGATCCCAACGATAATCGGATCAAAATTATGGATATGGTTGGAGCACAGGAGAATTCCACCCTCTTCTTTTGGAAAATTCTCAAGCCCAATTACTTGAACCCTGTACAATGGTCGAAATATCGAATTAACAACAGATCTTGCAAATGTGTAGAAGGTCACACCTAACCAATCCTTTCGTCCACGAGAGCCATTATCTTATCGACTACTTCAGGAATGGTCAAAGAGGTCGTGTCGATTTCAATTGCATCATCAGCTTTTTTTAACGGAGCAGTTTTTCTCTCAGAATCGATTTTATCTCTACGCGCAATATCTTCTTTTAATTTATCGAGGTCGGACGGGAAACCTTTTTGCAGATTTTCAGCGTGTCGGCGTAAGGCTCTTTCCTCTACACTGGCAAGTAAAAATACTTTTATTTCTGCATTTGGCAGGACATGCGTTCCGATATCACGACCGTCCATAACAACTCCGCCATTAATTGCGAACGATTGTTGTCTTCTAACCATTTCTTCCCGCACCTTAGGATGTTTCGAAACGATAGAGACAGAATTGGTTACTTCTTCCGTTCGTATCTCATTGGTAACCTCTTTATGGTCAAGATAGACTAATTGCCCATTTTCTGAAGGAAGCAATTCGATGTTTGCCGCCAAAAGGGTATCTAATAAAGCTTCTTCATCTTCAAGGTTTAACTTCTCATCAATCGCTTTATATGTTAACGCCCTGTACATTGCTCCTGTATCAATATATACATAAGTTAATTTTTCAGCGACAATTTTGGCGACGGTACTCTTGCCGGCCGCGGCTGGTCCATCAATGGCAATTGATAATTTCTTCTTCATAAATCCTCCTAAATTTCTCTCTAATGCTGTCTCTTTTTATTTTACCATAAGAAATTGAAATGCTTCTTAATTTTGCATGTAATTTCATAAAAATAAAGCAGGCTCCCCTGCTTTATTTTTCTTTTAAGGTTTGAAGAATGTCAGTCATTGTATTTTCATTGACCCCTTCATATTTTGTTAATTCCTTTACTTCGGGTAAAAGATTAAGTTGATGGAAAAAGAACTGTGAAATCAAAAGAAAAATGCATTGGACGATAATAAGCTTAATTAAAATTCTCTCAACTCTTTCCAAACGATAACCACTCCATATTAAGAATATCCCTATTATTGGAGCAATACGTTTATTTTATGCCGTCCTCTGCAAAGAAAGGAAAAGCAAATGCTTTTCCTATAAAACATCTTCAAATAAGTTTTCTGAATCCTTTAATTTCTCAACTTCCTCTTCTCTTCCATTATCTGCGTTAATAAAAATACGATAAGTATCATCCTTGATTGTTCCTAGGAATTCATAGCAAAGCACTTCTTTATTTAAATCATTCACAATGACTGCTAGCCTATCCTCCATCACTTTTAAGTTGGGGTTCACCTTACTGCGAGCTTGCTTTAAGGAAATAGCCGGCTTTCCAATTTTCCTTGATTGTAATGATTTTAAATATTCTTCTGCAGAAACCCCAATAATATCGCCATTATCAAGCGCAACCTTCATCTTTATAGCTTCGGGATAGATTCTGACTCCATTCTTATTTGTAACAAAATTAAAGACACCGATATTGTCATATTGCGTACTCTCAAATAGTTCTAATTCTGTAAAGCCAGTGTCCTTTAGAAATGTCTGGGCCTTTGTCATAGCATCATGTAAACTGATTTTTTGTTTCGTTACATCACGTTGATTAATAAACCAAATAGGATGCCCGCCCTTTTTCGTGATGTCCATACTGGCTTCTTGTCCGTTTTTCTCATTTTTAATGGAAACACTATAAAACCCATAATCAGCACCCTTACCGTTTTCCGTTACCTTTACTTTTGTATTTCCGTCCATGTTCATATATTTTTTAGCGATTCTAATAGCTTCGTTACGGGAAATCGGACTTCCCTTCACGTTTTTAAAGTTCTCATCCTTTTTTTGCATATTGGCAAATGTTGGACCAAAGTCCGTTTCATCAAATCCGGTCACCGTTTTTTCTACCGTTTTAAAGCCGTCAATAATCGTATTGTCTGTCGTTTCCTTGCCAGAGGCTAGCGCGAGTTCTACATCCATCCAACGAAGGTTATTTTTTAAAACCATATACTGAACCTTACGAAGCTCGCTTTGTATTTCGCCAGATTGCTTATAAAGGACCTTTAGAGTCTCATATTCTTTATCTGTTAATGGCTCTTTATCTAAATCTCTTATTGCAGTACGATAGCTAAAATTTCCTATATTAGCCAAGAACTCCTCAGTCTTATTAAATGGTAATAACGTCAGTGGAAGCTGGCCGACATCATTATGTGCTTCTGATGTAATTCTCCATACTTCCGCCAAAGATGGAGACAAGGAATGTCTTGAATTCATTGCAAGCGTTGCCCCAATTTTGTCGTTCAATAAATCCATTTGATAGGTAAGGCTGTGGAAGGCGCGTTGATAGTTATTTTCGGCATTTAAAAGAACAGCATTTTTTTCTTGATGCTCCTGATACCCCCAATAACCTGTGCCAATCACTCCGAGTGCTAATACTCCTATTAATAAACCTCTAATCAATTTAACCCACCTCTACTTGCAGAAAATATGTTGTCCAATTCTTTTAATTTGCGGTCTTGACCATATCCAGGCACTTGTTGCCGTTGCAGGATTAAAATAATAGAGGGCCTCTCCTGTTGGATCCCAGCCATTAATAGCATCTATAACTGCCTTTTTGGATGTTTCGTTTGGAGTGAGCCAAATTTGTCCGTCTGCAACTGCTGTAAATGCACCAGGTTCAAAGATGACACCAGAAACGGTGTTCGGGAATGAAGAGCTATTTACCCGATTCAGGATAACTGCAGCAACTGCCACTTGTCCAATATATGGCTCTCCCCTTGATTCACCGTGAACAGCATTGGCCATTAATCGGATATCATTTTGCGAGAAGCCCTTCGGAATATTAACAGCCGTTGCCTTATTGTTTGTTTTATTAGCATTTCCATTGTTTACTTGAGCATTATTTCCTTTCGTATATTTTGTTGACTTCACGAGCTTTGCTTTTGTTGTTGCCCCTGCTAGCCCATCAATAGGAAGGCCAAATTCATACTGAAAATTTCGTAAGGCCCAGTAAGTTCTCCAGCCAAAAACCCCATCAATTTTTCCGGTATAGAAGCCAATATATTTCAGTCTTGATTGCAGCTCTATTACATCTTCACCAACTGCTCCACGCTGGATGACCTGATTGGAAAAGGCTTGAACTTTATTGACCTGGATAAATGGCATAGAAGCGCAAAATAATAAAGCAGCTATTATCATTCTAAACAACGTTTTTTTATTCATGGAACATGAACCCCCATTGTAAATCTTTTAACAGTAACTCTATTTTCTGTTATATCGGTATTTTTATTCCATTAAATACAAAAACCCTTCATCAAGAATGAAGGGTTTTTTGAACGCCATATTGTTTTTTAAAATGATTGGCACTTAATATCTTGGCTTTTTTAACCTTTGTTAAACCAAACCACCAGAGAAAAATCATAAACGGAAAAATAATATATACCCAATGTTCTAAAGTAAGGAGAATAAAGTCATACAGCCCGTGAAGAATAAAAGGAATGAACAACGAAAGAAAAACCCATTTTGCTTTCAATCCTCCAGTAAACTTTGCTTTCCCAAGATAAAAACCCATAATCACACCAAAAAGTGCATGGCTGGAAACAGGTAATAGTGCTCTGGTCATGGCGTGGCCTACACCATTTGCAACTAAATAAAAAATATTTTCAATCGTAGCAAAACCTAACGATACGGCAACTCCATACACAATTCCGTCAAATGGCTCATCAAATTCAACATGCTGATAAACAGCATAAAAAAGGACAAACCACTTAAAAAATTCTTCTAATAGTCCTGTGCTAAAAAAGGCATCAAAAAGATCAGATTTAACCAGATGCTCCGTTACGAGTACATGCTGAATAAACATGATTGGAAACACAAGCAGAGCCCCGTACAGAAATGTCCGCAGCACAAACGAAATCGGTTCTGGTTCATATTCATCCTTTAAATAAAAATAACTGAGCAAGGCTAATCCGGGGGCAATTCCGGCAGATAAGATTCCCAGCATGATGAACCTCTTTTCATAAAATCCATTTTCTTAATCGTACCATGAAACCAGGGATGTATAAAATGAAAGATTCATCTTTCCTGCTGTTTTCTTTAGAAAAATTGGATATTTTTTACAAAATTAAAAGTTTAAAATTCAATTTGATCTAACCCGCTTGCAAGGGCAACTGCTAATTTAATTCTCGCTTTTTTTGAGTCATTATCGCTGCCAAGGATAACTCCCTTTTTATAAAGGTCATAGGCACTTCCCACATAATCATAAGTGGTATAAACAGCACCCTCTTCGGCACTTGTAGTAACAACCAATTTTATCCCACTTTTAATTGCTAATTCAATTTCATCCATCATATTCGGGGCTACTTGTCCTCGACCTACTCCTTCCAGAACAATGCCTCTAACCCCTGCTTCTCTTGCTGCTTTAATAAATTTTCCATCCGCACCGATATAACATTTAATGATCTCTACTTGCGGAATCTGCGATTGAACAGAGAAATATTCCCTCTTTAACGGTTTTTGATAAACATGAACTTGGTCATTATCAATAATTCCTAGATAACCAAAACCAAATACATTAAACCCTTGAATATTAGAGGCATGCTCTTTCTTCACGTATCTTGCTGCAAAAATACGTTCATTAAAAACAACAACCGTTCCAGCATTATGTAAATCACTGGAGCAGGCAGTATAAATCGCATGTCGTAAATTAATATAAACATCACTCCCTAAATCCTCGGGGGAACGCTGTGAACCAGTAACCACGACAGGGCGATGGTCTTTAATCGTTAAATCAAGAAAATAGGCAGTTTCCTCCATTGTGTCCGTACCGTGAGTAACGACAACTCCGCTAACGGACTCATCTTCAAAATAATGATCAACTTTCTCTTTTAACACTAATAAATCCTCAAATGTTATATGAATGCTTGCTTTTTGGAATACGGAATCAACAATGACCTCAATATCATCCGGCAGCTGACACATCGCAGCCAGTTCTTCACCTGTTAAGGCACCCGAGGCTAATTTACCTGAATCCTTGTTGGGTTTACTTGCAATTGTTCCACCAGTTGTTAACAAAACCACTTTTTTCAATCGTTATTCACCCTTTTGTTCTTTTTCTACAATATCGTTTGCAATTATTCCGCCATGAAACCGGCCATTTTCTATAAATATTTCATTAGCATTATTACCTGCCGCAATAACACCAGCGATATAAATTCCCGGAATATTAGTTTCCATTGTCTCTGCATTAATTTTTGGTCTGCCGGATTCTTCATCAATCTCTACACCCATTGTTTTTAAGAATTTGTGGTCAGGATGATAGCCCGTCATGGCAAAAACAAAATCATTAACGACTGAACTTTCTACTCCATCCTTAATAAAAATCACACTGTCCTCTGTAATTTCCTTTACATGTGCAGAAAAATGCATCCTGATAATACCGTTTCGTACTAATGACTCAAATTCAGGCAAAATCCATGGTTTGATACTTGAAGAGTACTCATTGCCGCGATATAAAACAGTCACTCTTACTCCTGCCTTTACAAGTTCAATGGCCGCATCAACACTTGAATTTTTTCCTCCAATGACACAAACATCCTTATCAAAATATGGATGAGCTTCTTTAAAGTAATGAAATACTTTTGGTAAAGTTTCTCCAGGAACATTCATATAATTTGGATGATCATAGTAACCAGTGGCAATTACAATATAACGAGTATGATAAGTGTCCTTAGAGGTAATGAGTGAAAAGCCTTCTTCATCTTTTTCTACTTTTATAACTTCTTCGTATGCATTAATCCGCAAATCTTTTCGCTTCGCTACTTCCCGATAATAGACAAGCGCTTGATTTCTCTTTGGCTTATAGCTTTCAGTCACAAATGGAAAGCCGCCAATTTCTAATTTTTCACTGGTACTAAAGAACGTTTGATGTGTCGGATAATGATAAATTGAATTAACAACATTACCCTTTTCAATAATGAGCGGCTTTTTCCCTATTTCCTGTAATGCAATTGCGGCTGCGAGCCCACAAGGACCGGCACCAACAATGATAATCTCTTCATTTTGCACGGTTATTACACTCCTTATAAAAGCATTCCAAAAAAAAACTCCTACCTGATAATGATAGGAGTTTTTCTCGATTATTTCAATCTTAAATCCAGCCTCTAAAGCGGCTTGCTTCTGCCATTTTTCTAACACCAACCATATAGGCAGCAAGGCGCATATCTACACGACGTGTCTGGGCAGTGTCATAGATACTATTAAATGATTTCACTAAAATCTTTTCAAGCTTCTCTTCGACTTCTTCCTCGCTCCAATAATAACCTTGATTATTTTGAACCCATTCAAAGTAAGAAACGGTAACCCCGCCCGCTGATGCAAGTACATCTGGCACTAAAAGGATTCCGCGCTCTGTTAAAATTTGTGTTGCTTCTAAAGTTGTCGGACCGTTAGCTGCCTCAACAACGATACTTGCACGAATATTATGAGCGTTTTCTTCAGTGATTTGGTTTTCAATAGCCGCCGGAACTAAAATATCACAATCTAATTCAAGAAGTTCTTTATTTGTAATCGTGTTATCAAATAATTTCGTCACTGTTCCGAAGCTGTCTCTTCTATCGAGCAGGTAATCTATATCTAATCCATTTGGATCATAAAGCGCACCATATGCGTCTGAAATACCTACGACTTTCGCACCAGCATCATGCATGAATTTAGATAAGTAGCTGCCAGCGTTACCAAATCCCTGTACGACAACTCTTGCACCTTCGATTTCGATGCCTCTCTTTTTGGCAGCTTCACGAATACAAATTGTTACGCCTTTTGCTGTCGCTGACTCACGTCCATGTGACCCCCCCAAAACTAGCGGCTTTCCGGTAATAAACCCTGGGGAATTAAATTCATCAATTCGACTGTACTCATCCATCATCCAAGCCATAATTTGAGAATTTGTAAATACATCTGGTGCAGGAATATCTTTTGTAGGGCCCACAATTTGGCTGATTGCTCGAACATATCCACGGCTTAATCTTTCAAGCTCCCTAAAAGACATATCACGCGGGTCACAAATAATACCACCTTTACCGCCGCCATATGGCAGGTCGACAATACCGCATTTTAAGCTCATCCAAATTGATAAGGCTTTCACTTCTGTCTCTGTCACACCCGGATGGAAACGGATTCCACCTTTTGTAGGTCCCACCGCATCATTATGTTGTGCCCTGTAACCTGTAAATATTTTAACAGAACCGTCATCCATTCTAACTGGAATTTTAACTGTCATCATACGTAATGGCTCTTTTAAGAGCTCGTAAACCTCTTCTGGATAACCTAACTTTTCAAGAGCTTTATGAATCACTGTTTGTGTTGATTTCAACACATCATGCTGCTCCTCTTGATTAGTCTTATCAGTACCTTTTTCGGCTACCATTTGTAAACCTCCTAAGAAATCACTTTTACGAATGTTGTCCGCTTTCAGTCACAAGTATACACCTTTAATTGATTAATGCAAGAATAAAAATTTTCTTTCTGTGTTTTATTTTGTGAATATGTAAACGTTGCCATTCTATGTTTATTTAATATAATAAATTTCAGTAAAAAAAGGGGCTCACATGCCCCTCAGGCTGTCGAAAAACTTCGATAGCCTTTTATTTTTGTATGATTTCTTAAACAATTCACCACGTTAATTGATATAATCTTTTTTAAAAAATCTTTTCAATAGGTCTGTTGTTTTCCGCTCCAGGCGGCTTCGCTTTCCGCGGGCCCGGAGCGGAAATCAACAGGCCTGTTAGCATGGACAATCTTTTAATAAATAACGGTATTATGCTCAGATAAAATAAAAAAATTGCCGAGAAAAATACCCTTTCTCAACAATCTGAGGGGCTCAAGCCCCTTTTGCCGCTCCTTTTTTTATATCAGATACTCGAAGAATAATTTAATGGAAATAATGAAGGATTGTTTCCACAGCTTTATTTTTCATTATAATTTTTCCATACTCACTAAGAATATGCGGACTAAGAATAGAGGCATTTCCAAACTCCGATAATATGCAGGCAGCCATTTTGTTTTTTTCCGTTTCTTGTTGATCTTCCATTAACAAATAATAACGGTTATGCATGAAAAATATACTTCCTCCGAACAAAGAGGCCAAGGAGAGCCTTTTTGATACGTTAATAATATCTTCGAATTCCGTAAATTCAAATAACAGCTTCTCAAAACCGCAGGCCCTTACCTGCATTTCAATAAAGCCGTCATGTAATGCCTCATCGGAATCTTTAAATTCCTCAACTGTAATAATCATGATCATCCCCTGCGCCTGAAGTGAAAACACTTCTACCGCTACAGTTCCTTGAATATCTACATTGAATTCCATGCTTGCCTCTTCCAGCATGTCATGAAAAAGCTGATTCCATTTGCTTGCATCCTTCCAAATATCTTCTTTTGAAAGACCCCGATCCATAAGATCATCGGAGGTTAAAAATATTTTAATCTTATTTGCTGTTAAGCGTTCTAAGCGCATGTTTTAGCCCCCTGCTTATGACTACTCTTGTTTTAGTGTATGCCCTAAGGGAGCGTTGGTGAATTGTCTTTTTAAACCGGCACTATCATCTAGAAACGGAAATTAGATGACACTCTGCCGGTGCACCTAGCCTTAACGGCAGAGCCGTAGTCCCATATCCATTACTAATTAGAATTGTTGTGTTAGCTAATTGTTTTACCCCTCCTCTTTTTTGCGGGCTGTATCCAAGAAAATGAATTTGCCCGCCATGTGTATGACCACTTAACACAAGTCGAATATCGTGTTCAGGGAGGATCTTTTCCGTAATATCTGGATAGTGACTAATTAGAATTTTAAACCCTTGATCGTCTGCAGCCTTGAGCGCTAAATCAAGTCGGTCACGTTCTTGACCAAGGTCATCAACACCAAGCAGACACCATTTCTCTCCTTTTTCAGAATTAAACGTACTTGCTGTATTGTTTAATACTTTGATCTGTAGCTCCTCCATCATTTTTATCAGTTTGTTATGATTGATTTCATAATCATTATTACCCCAAACAAAATAAACAGGAGCAATATGCTTCAATTTACATAAATTCGCTTTGACTCTTTTGATGGGAACCCCTTTTTCCGCTAAATCCCCGCCGATAATCACTACATCCGCCCTGCCTTTTACCCTATCAATAATACTATCCGAAATTGTCCGTCGATGAATATCAGAGATAAAGAAAATGGAGACAGTCCCAAAGGATTTTGGAAAATCCGCAAAATGAAATTTATGTTCTTCCACTCGATTCAAAAACGCCTCACGCAGCATGTATAAAAAAAGGATGACTCCGAATAAGATTAAGAATAATAAAATGATATTCATAGCCTATTGCTCCATTTCATTAATTTATATCTAGAGAAATCATACCATAACGAAAACTATGGAATAAAATATAATCAAAAAATCCCTCCCATAGAACAGAATTGAGAAGGATTTGTGATAATTACCAATAATCATTTAAACTTCCTGTATGCTTAAAATTCGAAAGCCATGCTCTTCAAGTTTCTTAACAAACCTATCAATATTGTCTTTCTTTTCAATTTTCATGACAATTCGGCGAATAAGTTTATCAGTTTCATCGAAGGTAACAAGTGAAATGATATGCTCATGGAAGTGATGGGCAATTTCTGATAGGCGGGCAATTCTCCCCTCCGTTTCAACGGATGTAAAGGCAATCCTAACACCAGGGCGATTTACGCCAAAAGCACTTTCAAATGCTCCTATTACATCAGATCGAGTGACTACCCCTTGAAATATATGCTTCTCATCAACTACAGCAAGTAACGGAAAATCCTTTAAATCAAGCATGGTTTTTTCAAATAATTCTGCCCCGACTAAATATTTTTCTTGATGAGTGGCAATCTCCTTCACAAGGGTTGTCGTGAGGTATTCATTCCTTTGTTTGTCGGAAAGAAAATAATTTTCATAAATACCGTATCTTGTAACAACCCCCAGGTAGCGATTGCCTTGTAAAACCGGCAGTCCATCAATCTGATACTGCTCCATTTTTCTTAAAGCATCCTTTAATGTTTCATTTTCACTGGCAGTAATGCATTCATGCCTAGGAATCATCATCTGTTTCACAAACATATCCCATCACCTCAAGGATTAGTACTTTCACTTTATTATACTTCGATATACCTCTTAAATACCCTTTAATATAGTAAAGATTTATGGCATTTCAGCCAAAACGTTTTCATATGATTAAATGATGTTAAACAAAAAGGGAGGGTAATTTAATGCATACTCATCACAAATCCTATCAACCTTACGTAAGTCCATTTGACCCTTGTAAACCAATGATTGAAAAAACTTATTCCACACCGCCCCATTTATATATCGGTTTTCAGCCGCCGAATCTTCCGCAATTTACCCCGATGGAGGCACTCCGAGCAGGCACACTCTGGAAAGCCTTTTATGACCCTTGGTATGGTCCTTATGAAAAGAAGAACTGGGGGGTCCCTTCATGAAACAGGTGCCTGCTGAGTATTATCAATTAATGGAGCAGCTTCAAGCGGTTGATTTTGTTTTAGTTGAGCTGACGCTATATTTGGATACTCATAATGATGACCTGGATGCAATTAATCAATTTAATCATTATGTTCAGGAACGAAAACGTATTAAAAAACAGTTTGAAAGCCAATTTGGACCATTACAGCAATTTGGGAATAGTTATTCCGGAAAACCTTGGAACTGGAATGATTCCCCTTGGCCGTGGCAAGTGTAAGTGTTGGACGCATGTATGTGCTAATAATCTGCTAAGCAATTAAGCCGAAATCTTCATGTTAATTGAGGGAGGGATATAGAATCTATGTGGATATACGAAAAAAAACTGCAATATCCAGTCCGTGTCAGTACCTGTAATCCGATGCTGGCAAAATTTTTAATTGAACAATATGGCGGGGCTGATGGTGAATTGGCAGCTGCCTTACGATACTTAAATCAACGGTACACTATTCCAGATAAGGTAATCGGCCTTTTAACAGATATTGGAACCGAAGAATTCGCTCACCTGGAAATGATCGCCACTATGGTATATAAATTAACAAAGGACGCTACTCCAGAGCAGATGAAGGCTGCTGGTTTAGGTGCGCATTATGCCAACCATGAAAAGGCACTTTATTACGAAAATGCAGGCGGTGTTCCTTGGACAGCGACCTATATTCAGGCTAAAGGTGACCCAATTGCAGACCTATATGAGGATATTGCCGCTGAAGAAAAAGCAAGAGCAACATACCAATGGATCATCAATATGAGTGATGACCCAGATATTAATGACAGCTTACGTTTTTTAAGGGAGCGGGAAATCATTCATGCTCAGCGTTTCCGGGAAGCCGTCGAAATATTAAAAGAAGAGCAAGGAAGAAAAAAAATATTCTAAGAGGCAGTACTAAGCTGCCTCTTATTTTTTTTCATGAAATAGGTTAATATCATATTGCTTTTTCATTAATTCAAAAATAAGATGCCGATTTTTCCACTCTTTTTCACCTTTCCATAAGTCCGTGCTTCGATTCACAATTTCACATCTCAATTCTTGGTATTCCTTTTCTTTTTTGTCCTTCTGCTGCCTTAAAACGTTCATCATCCCATAGCTAATCAGTGTCACCGCTAGTAAAAACATATTCATTGAATCTTTTAATGACGCCGAAAACATCGCAAAGAACGAGTAGGAGTAATGGTTCGCAATATTAAAGTAGAAATAACAAAAAAATAAGAAGGCTAAACCAAGAGTTCCATAAACAGAGATAAAATGGCGTTTCTCCGCAACGTCAAATTTCACTTTTCTTTTTCTTAAGTTTTCCAACATTTGCTTTGTCGCAGGGTCAGTATTATCCAGTAATTGAATTGGAGTATCCATATATCTCCCCCCATTCTCCATTCTCCCTATATACTTATGACCTTGTCCCATTGATTATGTTATTTTAAACACAAAAAACCGATCAAAAACTGATCGGCTAATTAGAAACTGGAATTTTTAAAACCTGACCGGCATTTACCTGATCACTGCTTAAACGATTAGCATCTTTGATTACTGCCATTCCGTTTGGAGAATGATAATAGGTCATAGCAATACGATAGAGCGTTTCTTTTGGCTGCACTTTATGATAAATAATTCTCATTTTAGGCTTTGAATTGGTTTGATTTTTGGTTTTATCTGTCTCCGCTGTTTTATTCTGATCCTGTTTTGCTTCAGTAATAGGCGAACTTAGAGGTTGGGAAGCCGTGCTGCTTTCACTTCCATTAACTTGTTTAGGTTCATCGCTTTCTTCGCCAGGCTCCTTCGAATCACCAGTTCCTTCAATCGTATCCCTAGACCGCTCTTCTTGAACCTTCTCCTCCTCATCATTTGATTGGTCGAGATTGATCGTTTCGTAGCCGACAGGGCTGACAGTGGTTGTCTCAGCATGGTTAACTTTTTTGCCATCGAGATAAGAAATAGCACTAAAAATAATAACAGGAAGTAAGACAAAAAATAGCACCAGCAGGCGTATAACCGGATATTTAAGTTTCAATTTAAATTTCTTTTTCTTTCGACGGTGGAGCTGCTCCCGAGGAGGCAATTGGTCATCAACCTCTGTAGTCTCGTTAATTTTTTGAATCCGTTGTTTTAATCGTTCTGCTTGTTGTCTATATGGCTCTTCTTTATTCATTATGGCAGCCCCCCTCCTGTTCATCCTCCAATTTTTGCGAACGTGTAAACTTAATATATATACCTAGTAATAAATCGATGACAAAATGCATCATGATCGTCACAGCGAAATTTTCAGTCCACTGATAGATCACACCTATAACAAAACTCAGTGAAACAATATTAACAAATAGAAACCAATTAAACAGATAACGATAGTGAATAATCGCGAAAATGATACTTGCTAATACAAGTCCAACTTTTGTTTGAATTATTCCTCGAAATAACAATTCCTCACATATTGCAACAACGGCTGCAATGAAAAAAATGTGAAAGATGTTTCGATGTTTAAAAATTCTTTCATTTAAACCGCCATCATCATAAAAATGTCGTGGCAGCCATTTCATTAACAAAATATCAAACAGAACCACAGCAATTCCTGCAACGAACCCTATTTTAAAGATATTTGGGTCATTCAGACGAAAATAATTTAAAAAAGATAAATCATCAAATAAAATCCATCCTAAGAATAATGAAATAACTAAAATGATGATTTGTGTCAAATACAAGTGTTGAAGTAATTCCTTATCAGATAAACTGGAGATGATTTCATTATATTTCTTTTTCATTTACTCAACTCGCTATTGGTTAATAGTTTGCGTAGATAATCCATCCAAGTAACTTCTAATAGTTCTACCTGCGGGCGATCCTCGGCTGAGTGATAATTTCTAATGTCAAGACCGCATCTATCACAGCATGGATTAACCTCCGTTATTAACCGGTCATTAAAATATTCCAAGATAAATTGCCGTCTGCAGAATTTCGTATCGATCCATTGCTTCATTCTAAAAATATTATTTTTTTTTGCTTTTAATCTTTTTTTCGTAAAGTCTTGAAGCATTTCCTTTATCTGTTGAAGGCTGCTTGTATCTTGTATAGGACGATTTAGTAGATCTTCTACAATCCGCCACTGTACATCTGAAAAACCGCCAAGCTCCTTTAATGTGTTGGTTAGTTTGAATCCTCTATTATTAGTCCTTATCGCAAAGTCAGTTCTATTGAAAAGCCAGTCTAGTTGCTGATCAGATGGCAGTTCCGCTTCAGCCAGTTGGATTGGAAGAAGCTCATCACCAGGTGAATATAATAATATGGCGATACTTGGATTCCCATCGCGTCCCGCTCTGCCAATTTCCTGTAAATACGATTCGATTTGCATTGGCATATGAAAGTGAATGACGAAACGGATATTTTCTTTATTGACACCCATGCCAAAGGCACTTGTCGCACAGATGACATCGAGCTGATTATGGATAAATTGCTGTTGGATTAATATTCTCGAATCTTGCTCTAATCCGCCGTGATAGACACTCGATCGGTAATTCTGCTGATATGATAACAGTTCGGCCATTTGTTCTGCGGCTTTTTTACTAGAAAAATAAACGATGCCCGGTTTTGGCAGCCTATCAACAAGCTCTAGTACACGCCGTTCTTTATCGCGATAATCTGCTATTTCCTCGACATAAAACCCAATATTTGGGCGATCAATTGTTGACTCTACTTTTGTTACTTTACTTAGTCCAAGCGACTGAATAATATCCTGTCGCACATTAACCGTTGCTGTTGCCGTTAAAGCAAGGGTTAGGGGATTACATAGAGACTTACGGATCTCACCTAATTTTGAATAATCCGGCCGAAAATCATAACCCCATTGTGAAATACAATGAGCTTCATCTATTACAAATAAGGAAATCGATAAGCTTTGCAGCTTTTTGATAATATAAGGTACCTGCAGCATTTCCGGTGAAATAAAAATAAATTTATATTGATTTAATACATTCAGAACCTGCTCTTTTTCTATATGAGTTAAAAATGAATTAAGTGCCACTACACGTTTTTCACCGAAACGCTTCATTTGGTCCACTTGATCCTGCATGAGAGAAAGCAACGGTGAGATAATTAATATGTGCCCTTTAAATATATACCCAGGCAGCTGATAACATAATGATTTTCCAGTTCCTGTGGGCAGCATGGCTAACGTATTCTCGCCATTAAGCAGTGCTGAAATGACTTCCTTTTGTCCTGTTTTAAAAGCAGTATAACCGAAATATTTATTTAATAGGTCTTCTAGCTCCATTTTTAACCACCATACTTCGCCAATACTAGCCTGATTTGGAAATAACTTGCTTGTTTTACCTGGTCTTTAATCAGTTTCAATTGTTTTGAGGCAATAAGTTTTGAAACATGCAAAATCTCTTTTTGCAGTATTGGTTCAACATATTCATTAATCGAAAAATCTTTGAAATTTAAAGTAATCTCCACAAGATGATCTTCAATCGTACTTAATTTTAACTGGCGGATCTGAGCAATCGTTTCAAGAGAATGGCCAAGGGTTAATAATTGCCATGTCTTTTGCGAAGATTGTGTTAAATCATTTTGCTGCATTAATGCCCTGTGAAGATGTGCTAACAACGGAAAAAGCTCTGGCTCTTGTCCTAACTTGCGAATCATAAAATGTAAAATATTAATAAAATGGAGATGATAATCAAAAATATCCATTTTAAGTTTTTGAGCAGCTTGTAATGAGGTTAAACCAATTTGATTGAAACCGGTTAGCCGATAAACCAATACAGAAGGGTCAAGTTCACTATTCTCAGCAAAACATGCGATTAACTCATCATAGAGCTTACCGCCCATATCTTTTTTTGAGACATTCATTTCTTTAAGTACAGTTTTTAACCATAAATGAATATCTTTATCTTTTTGAATCGGTATATAATTTGTTTCTTTGTATTCAAGGTTTGAGGCTACTTGAATTAATAATGACAGCCTTGCCCAAAATCTGGCCGTCACCTGATGGAATTCCCATCCGTTTAAATCAATTGGAATTGGATTTTTTATTAAAAATAATTCTCCTTCGGAGGTCGATCGAAATTGCTGAAGACCGCAGCTTTGTATGAGCTTTTGGTCTTGAAGCATTTGAATAATCTGGTCAAAGTTTTCTCTTGATAAAAAATCATAAATACCGAAATACTTCTTTAAATTAAATAGATGAGCATCCTGTATTGTTTGTGATGATTTTTTTCCCTTTAGCAGATGATAAATGGAGTAAATAGTTCTTTCGTTATTTAATTGCATTAGACAATAAAGAATGATTGATTCCAATTGTACCATTTTGAACCACCACATTTTCGTCGATTCGACATATTCCGTCTAAAACCTTTATATATTTTAACATGAAATGTGGAATCTTGTTGCTCTAAAAATAAGGAAGTTACGAAATAATACAAACACAATAGTGAATAATTATTTTTCTATTGAAAAGTTATCAATACAGATTTACAATAGAGGTTGAGAAAAGCGTTTACCTGCTGTTTATAGCAGTAAACATCCAATAAGTTTTATTGAAATTTCACTGGGAGGTTTTTTTTCATGGCTAAGTACACAATTGTTGATAAGGAAACTTGTATCGCATGCGGTGCATGCGGCGCTGCTGCACCTGATATTTACGATTACGATGATGAAGGGATTGCCTTTGTAACCCTTGACGATAACGAAGGAATTGTTGAAATTCCAGACGTATTAATCGATGACATGATGGATGCATTCGAGGGCTGCCCAACTGATTCAATCAAAGTTGCTGACGAACCATTCGATGGAAATCCAACTAAATTCGAATAATTTTTAGCAGTACGATATTATTAAGCTACTGGCCCCTGCCATAACCGCAGGGGTTTTAATATTTTTCTACAATAAAAAACAGCCGTAAAAAGGCTGTTTTTTTATTTAAACGTTTTTAACTGCTGAAAATTTATTGATCCATGCCTGCATTCGGATAAATAACAGCATAAAGATTATTGACATCATCACGCCTTTTAGAAGGTTAAAAGGCAGTATAAAAGGGACCACTAAGTTTCGCATATCTGGCATATTTAAAAGAGCTGTATAGGCTGGTAATATGAGAAGGTAATTTAAAGCGCTCATTACACCAGCCATTATAATCGTTCCGGCAATTAAGGCGAACGTCATTCCTTTTTTGGTTTTTAATTTCATATAAACATAATAAGTAGGCAGAATAAACACAATACCTGCTAGAAAATTTGCAATATGACCAACTGGAATACCCGTGGGACTTCCTTTCGCAAAATAATCTAAGACATTTTTGAAAAACTCGACTAATATTCCTGCTGCCGGGCCAAAAATTAATGTGGCAAGAAGGGCAGGAATATCGCTGAAATCAACAAACAAAAAATTTGGAAATAGCGGCAATGGAAAATTTAGCAGCATTAATAAATACGCAATACTGCTTAGCATACCAATAGAAACCATTGCTTTGACTTTTGTGTTCCTCACCTTTTTCATCTTCCTCTCTCCTTTTTGATCCATCATGTTAGGAAGAGAGGTTCAGCATTTTAGGTGCACAAAATAAAATATCCCCCAAGATAAACGCTTGAGGGAGAAATTTAAGGCACGCTTAATAAACATTCAAACAATAAAATTTTTTGAATGTCTGCAGAACCTCCATCTTCTCCCATCCAGACTATACTGTCGGCTTTGGAATCACACCAAATCCTGCCTTAAAAAGGCTCGCGGGCTTAAGAAAATATCTAATACCGCCGATCGGGAATTTCACCCTGCCCCGAAGATAGATCGATATAAAATTACAACTTTATTATACTGGAAAAAAGCAGCTTTGTTAAGCAAAATAACATTATGCTGTTATCATTCATCTTTCGTGAATGAAATAGAAAAACCGCAGATTTTTAATCTGCGGACTTCCTATTATTTTACAAGTAATACTTGTTTCGGAACTATAAGATCTGAAGTTAGGTGATTTATTTCTTTTATTCTCGCAACAGTCAAATTTTGCTTTAAGGCTATCGAATACAAAGTATCTCCTTGTCGGACAATATATTTGCCGTTGATTACTGGTTTTGCTGAAGCTTTCTGATTTTGTTCACGAATTGGAGAACTTACAGCTATAACTCCATTACTGGCGACTCCGCCTCGAACAAATTCACCAACCTCCGTTTTACCTAACAGCTTTTCTGGATCGATGGCATACTTCTTATCGTATCTCCATTCCATTTGATGGACTTCAAAATGAAGATGTGTACCGGTAGCTTGTCCAGTTTTACCCATCATGCCAATCACATTACCTTGCTTTATTTTTTGCCCCTCTTGAACGGAGCGTTTGTTTAAATGAGCATATACTGTTACAAAATTTTTTGGATGTTTTATAAATATTACATTTCCATATGTATCGGAGAAATATGATTTCTCCACTATACCATCCTCAACAGCTAGAATTGGAGCACCGATTCCTCCAGCAATATCAATCCCTTTATGCTTCTCCATTCTTGTTCCAAAGGTATCTGAGACAACACCATCCGATGGCCAGATCCAATGTGGATTACCGGCAGAATTAGGTAATCCTGCTGCCTGCGAGTGTTTCCCGCCTAAAAATAATAAACTTACACAAAGTGCCATGATGATGGCTATTAAAAATCTCCTTATGTAATCACGCATTTTCTTTCCCTTTTCCTCCTTAAAATCATTACTCTCCTCCTCACGATATGTTCTATGATTCATCTTTAGAACATTTCGTAAATGATGGACAGAACATATTTGTTATATTTTGGAGACAACAGACATTTTATGCAAAAATTAAGCAAAAAGAAAATCAACCATAAATGGTTGATTACAAACCGTTATTCTATATTACGCAGGTTAGGTGCAATTGGTACCTTATTTTCTATAGAAAGATCAAATGGCCCAATTTGTTTAATTGGCGCATTCTTGATCATAACTTTTTCTAAGCCAAATTCTTTAGCCGTTAGTAAAAGTGCCTCAAAGGAAAACAATGTTATTTGGTCATTCTTCATTTTTGCATTTTTCTCCATTGTTACATGTAGCGTATTATCCTGAATCGTCATATCTTTTTCACTGAGCTCAAACAGCATGGATTTCCTCAATCCATTTGTTGGATCATCTTTTTTCATGGCTGCGATAGCATCCTTGATTGTTTTAAACGATTCAATCGTTGGCACAAGATATGGTGTTTCATTATTATTAGGATAATAAAGCAAATAAGCATGATTTTTTTCAGGTTGAATAATAAGTTCTGTCTCAATCCCCGTATTGCCAAATTCAATTCCAGGCTTTCCATCAGTGAATAATTTAACCTTTTTCAAATCACTATTAGACGCTATATCTTTTTTAATAATATTAAGAAACATAAGTTCATTTGCAGCTCCTTGGCCGTATTGGTGGTCAGCAGGAACATTCACTTCAAGTATTTGATTCTTTTCATCATATTTAAACTCCGCATTTATTGGGTAGTACTCACTTAAACCCCAGGCATCCTCATTCACTTGGGACATATGTTCATTAAATAAATCCAGCCATGATTCATTTTGTGATTCTTGAACAATAGTAGAAACAGGAATAAGATTTTGCGCTTGATCATCCGGTACCCAATAAGTAATTACTTTTCCGCTTCCTATTTCATCCTCATAAATGGCTGTTTTTAATGGTCCCTCACTCATTCGGTCATAATTCTCTGCTTTTGATATGGAGTAATCTTTCTGTGCAGCATCCTTTTTTTTCATGGCAATATTTTGTTCAACCGATTTTTTGTTGCTGGATTGATCGAATGAATATTGTGTCTTTGGTCCCCCGTCCATTAATTTAGGACCTAAAACAATAAGAAGGAATAAGGCAGCCGCCGCCGCAATACTTGGCAACACCCAAGGAAATGTTTTCCGCTTTTTTAAGGAAAGATTTTGGTATATGTCACGAGGATCGCGATGATCTTGTATTTTCGGCATATGCCTTAATAGTTCCTCAATTTCTCTATCGCTCCACTCTGACTTTTTCAATGTTTGATTCCTCCTTTGCATAAAAAGTTTCCATATGTTTTTTTATCAGCTTTAATGACCGGTGCTGCGTTGTTTTCACTTTACTTTCCGTCCAACCTAAAGCCTGCGCTGTTTCCGCAATTGATAAGTCCTGTAAGAACCGTAAAATGATGACTGCTCTTTGATCAACATTACAATATTCTAAGCATTTATAAACCCATTGAATTTCTTCCTTTTGAACTGTAATCTCCTCGGGAATTGGGTAATCATCTTTCAGCTGGTTGGTTGACCAATCAAACTTTTCCATCAGTCTGTCCTTCCAACCCTTTTGCTTACGAAAATAATCAATTGCCACATTACGGGCAATCGAAAAAAGCCATGTTTTTTCACTGCTTTTTCCTTCAAAACGATTATAGGACTTAAAAACTCTAATGTAGACCTCTTGAACAAGGTCCTCTGCCTGCTCCCTGTTTCTGACCATATAAAATAAAAATTGAAAGACATCGTGGTGGTATTTTTTATAAAGCTCATCGAAAACGGAGTCCATCATTTCCCCTCCCCGTTCATAGTATTAGTCGTTATTTATGTATAAAAGGTTTCACCTCTTAAATATAGACGGTTTTTCAACAAAAAGGAAGGTATTATTTGGAAAACAAAAAAAAGAAAAACATTTAAAAGACTTCCCTTAAAAAGGTCATCTTCTAAATGTTCCTCGTGAATCAAGAACAATCGGCAAATATCTATTGTTTTTACCTATTTTCGAGGTAAAAAGAAGGAAAATGTCGTTCCATGTCCCAGTTTGCTTTGCACTGAAATCGTTCCTTTATGGGCATCAATAATATTCTTGGCAATAGCAAGACCAAGTCCTGTTCCCGATTTCCCCCTTGTTCTTGCTTTATCTGCCTTATAGAAACGCTCAAAAACAAATGGCAAATCTTCCTCAGAAATACCTGAGCCGGAATCTTGTACATTCATTCTAAACCCCTTTTCTTCCAATTCAACTGTTAATTTGACTGTCCCGCCTTTTGGTGTATGTCTAATAGCGTTATCAATTAAATTAGTGAGCACTTGCTCAATTCGATCGGGGTCAAGAAAAACGGATTCAACACCACTATCAATATCAACATCTAGGTAAATTTCATTATCCTTTGCTAGTCCTTGAAACTTATGGATAATTCGATTAATAAAAGAGGAAAGATTTATTTCTTCCATTGATAATTGAATATGGCCAGCCTCCATTCGAGCAAGATCAAGCAGTTCATTCACAAGGCGCCCCATTCTTAGTGATTCATCATAAATAACTTTTGCCATCTCTTTTTTCTCTTCTTGCGATTCTGCAATATCATCGACAATGGCTTCACTATAGCCTTGCAGCATGGAAATAGGAGTTCTAAGCTCATGTGAAACATTTGCAATAAAATCCTTCCGCATTTTGTCTAATTGTCTCTCTTCGGTCATATCTCTCAAAACAGCAACCGCACCGCGAATAAAACGATTGCTATATAGCGGGGTTACCAGAATAACCCAATGACGACCTTGAAGCGATATTTCTCCCATTTGTTCTTTTTCTGTTTCGACTGCTTTTTGAAACAGTTCCATTACCTGTGATGGTATCGCTTCAGAAGAAGTACTGGCACCTTTTTCATAATACCAATATTGAAGAAAGCGATCACCGGGCGGATTGGTAATAAGGATTGTTCCATCTCGATTGAACGTGATGACCCCATCCGCCATACTGCTTAAAATACTTGATAACTGCTCTTTTTCCTGATTAAGAGCATTCATGTTAAACTTCAACTGCCGTCCCATTTGATTAAAGGCAGTTGCTAGTTCGCCAATTTCATCATGGGTAAGTATCGGAACCTTTGTGTCAAATTTACCTCTGGCAACTTCGAAAGCGGCTTCCCGCATTTTCCTTAGCGGGGCAGTAATTCTAGTTGATAAAAAGAAGGCGAAAATAGTTGTCAGGACAATCGCGACACCTGCTACGAGCAAAATAAACTTTGTTGTGGACCGCGATGTATCTTTCATTACTTCCAATGATTGATAAATAAAAACAGCACCTTGGTTTCCTGAAAGATGCAGCGGCACCCCAATGATGGAATAATTCGCATTCTCATCATTGGGCGATTTCCTCGTCGATAGATTAGATACTTTTTCAACCATTATATCTTTATGGAAAACTTGAGATAAATCTGGATCATTTTTAATATCATCGATGGCTAATTTTTGATCATTTTCCGTGTTAGGGGAGTAATAGATTTCATGATCATTTTTGATAATCACCACTTTGGTCACTCTATCAATTACTTCCCACGAGATCTCCAATCCAATCGATTGCTTATCATTAGGGTGTTCTTCAAGAATCCGAGCGATTTTTTCCGCTGTATTAATTAAATTATCCTTGGTTTGTTCAATCGTATAGTTTTGAAAGAACTCTAGCAGCATTACGGTTAAAATGAACAGGACAAATGAAACTAATAAAAGGATGGTAAACCAAAGCTTACCTACAACGCTTCGTAAAAAGGTCATTCATTTGTTACCTCAAACTTGTAGCCGACACCCCAAACGGTTACAATCATTCTCGCGGCTTGTTCGGACACTTTATTTAATTTTTCCCGAAGACGTTTCACATGTGTATCAACAGTACGTAAGTCTCCAAAAAATTCATAATGCCAAACTTCCTTTAATAATTGCTCACGATCAAATACTTTATCCGGAGCCTTCGCAAGGAAGTAAAGCAATTCATATTCTTTTGGTGTTAAACTGACTTCTTTGCCATCAGCTGAAACCCTATGGGCATCATTATCAATCGTTAAATGCGGGAATACAATGACGTCCTTTGTGGTTGTTTCCGTTTGTAGAAAAGTTGTTTGAGACGCTCTTCTTAATAGTGCCTTTACCCTTAAAACAACTTCTCTTGGACTGAAAGGCTTCACAATATAATCGTCGGTACCAACTTCAAAGCCCTGTACACGGTTTACTTCTTCGCCTTTTGCTGTCAGCATAATAACAGGAGTAGCCTTCTTTTCTCTTAATTCCCGACAAACTTCAATCCCATCTTTACCGGGCATCATTAGGTCTAAAAGAATAACATCATATTCGTTTGTAATGGCTTTTGATAAAGCCTCATTTCCGTCTTCAGCCTCATCTATAATAAAATCTTCCCGCTCTAAGTACATTCTTAATAAGCGGCGAATTCTTTCTTCATCATCTACAACTAAAATTTTCACGTCTTTTTCCATTAATAATCACCCCATGATGTTTATTTTACAAAATGGTTTCTAATTTTGCTATATGTTCTGTGTTAATAAACGCCTTAAAAAGTGTCAATAATATGACAAATTGAAAAAAAGGTGTTAATTACCGCCCCAATCAACACAGTGTATAACATAGTCATTTTATAAAAAGCCTTCACTTTATATAAAAGCGAAGGCAAAATTTTTATTATGAACCAGCATAAGAATGCAGACCGGCGATGATAAGGTTTACAGCTACTAAGTTAAACATGATAATGGCAAAACCAATGACCGCAAGCCAAGCCGACTTTTCTCCATGCCATCCTTTCGAAAGCCGTAAATGCATAAATGCAGCATAGAATAACCACGTAATTAACGCCCAGACTTCTTTTGGGTCCCATCCCCAGAATCGGGACCAAGCTTCCTGCGCCCAAATCATCGCAAAAATTAAAGCCCCTAAAGTGAACACCGGAAACCCTATTAATACGGAACGGTAACTAATTTCATCTACAAAATCCAGTTTAATATTTTTAACAAGCGGTTTGAGTGCCGCCCCAATTCGTTTTCTGAGAATTAATCTGATTAGAGCGTATAGAATAATTCCTGCTGCAAACGACCAGATAACGGTATTTAGCTTCTTAGCATTAATAATTGCAGGCATTTCTACCAACGGTTTAAATCCGTCTTTAGTCAGCAATTCTCCTTCATGCGGTCCTGTTAAGGCAGGCATTAAATACTCAATCTCTGCCTGGTTTCCATGTTTATCGATCCAATTAAACTTTTCCTGATAACCTGCCCCGGCAAATATGGAAGAGACAGCCACGAAACCGATTACCGTAACTAAACCAAACATAACGAATTCAAGCCAGAAGGTTTTCTTATTCGATTTAGTTTGGTCTATCACTTTTACAAGATAGATTAATCCAGCCGCAAAACTAATTGCCAGAATCGCTTCCCCAATCGCTGCAGTGGTAACATGTATATGCAGCCAGTAACTTTGAAGCGCTGGAATTAATGGTGAAATATCTCTCGGAAACATACTCGCATAAGCAATCACCAAGATAGCTACAGGCATCGTGAATAATCCAAGTAATGTGGTCCGATATATAAAATAAATAATAATAAATGCTCCAACTAGAGCCATCCCAAAAAATGTTGTAAATTCAAACATATTACTAACCGGTGCATGTCCGGCAGCAATCCACCTGGTAATAAAATATCCAAGCTGTGATATAAAGCCTACAATGGTTAAGAAAACAGCAATTTTCCCCCAATTATTAGTAGTCTTTGTATCATTTAGATCCTTTTTGGCTTTAATTGACCCGCCGAAAAAAAGTGTTGCAATTAAATAAAGAATAAACGCTGAAAACAATAAATTACTACTTAGGGCCGCCAACTAAACTCCCTCCTTGTCCGTTGTTTCACTTTGAAGCTGATCTTCCGGATTACCCAGATTCGTATCCTCTAATACTTTTTCAATTTCCCGTTTTAACCCATACCAATTCTTATTTGTGTGTGCAGCAATCCAAACTTCCCCATTTTTATGTTGCACCCAAATTCGGCGGTGATTCCAATATGCACCTTGAATAACACCAATCATAAATAGTATCCCGCCAATAATGATAACCCATAGAGATGAATCCTTACGAACAGTAAATCCTGAAACATTTTTTGTTCCGATTCCTTTAAAGGCCATTTTATAAGTATTATCGCCAAATGGTTCAATTGTTTGCCTAATGGCAACAAAGCTTGTTTCCCCTTTTGGCTTATCTGGAGCAGTCATCCGAAAAATAAACGCCGGATTATTCGGCACACGCGATTTCGTACTTGGTTCACCATTTTTAGCAAATTCAAAGTCTGGAAAATAGTTAAGAATTTTCACAGAATACCCATTTCCCAAATCATATTTTTCCTTTGGATCTTGCAGATTTATCGTAAGCTCCCCAAAAGATTGCTCTGTCTTTTTATTAATTAGGTTAAATGTCATTGAGTTCATTTCACTTCGATATGATGACTGGTATATGGAGTAGCCTTCAAAAGTTAAAGGATGATTAACACGCACCTTATAATCCTTTACCTTCTCAAGCTTTGGCTTTTCACCAGGGATCTTCTCTCCAGAACGTTTATAAAGCACGACATTTGATTGGTAGTTTTTCACAACGTCGCCGGCCCGTTCCAGTGCTTTTTCAAAGGTCTTATTTTTTTCTTTATCATAGTGCTGTAAGATAAATTTATTATTTTGCAGATATAACTGTTCCCCGGTTTCCGGTACTAAGGCAGTTTCTCCTTCACGAACCCAAAGGTTTTCATTCACATACACTCCTGGCACAAAACGGAGCATTCCGCCAAAAAGAAAAATAATTAAACCAACATGGTTTACATATGGGCCCCAGCGCGAGAACCGTCCTTTTTCAGCAAGCAAATCGCCATTTTCTTCGCGCACATGATAATGTTTCTGTTTTAAACGCTCTTTAACAATATCAATATCTTGTTGATTTACAAGTGTATTGATTCCAAAAATACGCTGTCTTTTTAAAAAGCCTTCATGTCTAGTTACCCGTTGAGCTTTTAATGCCTTATAAAGCGGCACAACTCTATCAAGACTACAAATTACCAGCGAAATACCAATCATGGCAATAAGCAATAAATACCACCATGAACCATATAAATCATGGAAACCTAATTGGTAGTATAATTTCCCAAACCAGCCGTATTCCTGCTCATAATAAACTTCTGGAGGAAGATCTATGTACATTTTCTGAGGAAGGATCGTTCCAAGTATTGAAGCTATTAAGGTAATGACAATCAGCCAGACCCCAACCTTAACAGACGAAAAAAAGTTCCATATTTTATCAATAATCGTTTTAGAATAAGTTTGTGAGCGGCGGGCACTGCCTTCGTAGCGCATATCAAGCAGCTGCTTTTTCTTTTCCTCTTCATCGAGAATTTTCCCGCAGGCCTCACATAGCACAGTTCCATGGGGATTGACATGCCCACATTCACATTTTACATCCTTCATGATAACAAACTCCCTGTAACCGTTATGGTTTTATTTTCTCCATATATTCCCTCACCATATCTTCAGACATTTCGCCGGTTGTAGACTTTACAACCTTTCCGTCCTTATCAATCAAAAATGTTGCTGGAAGCTGGTCGATTCCATAAGCGGTCATGACTTCTTTATCGGTATCAATCATAACGGGGAAATCAAGCTTATAACGGGCAATAAATTGATTAACCGCAAGTTCTGATTCTTGAATATCAATTGATAAAACTTGAACACCCTGGTCTTTAAATTGGTGATACTGGTTATTAATATATGGCATTTCTTTTTTGCAAGGCGGGCACCAGGTTCCCCAAAAATTCAAAAATACACCTTGTCCCTTATAATCAGATAAACGATGCTTATTTCCCTGCATATCAGTTAGAACAAAATCAGGAGCTTGATTCCCAACTGCTACCTTTTGTGCATGATCTTTCATAAAATTTGCATACAATGTATAAGCAACGGCAGCTACTAATATTGCTAAGATAATTGATCGCATGATTAATCGCCGTTTTTTCATTAACAACCCTCCATTACAGCATGACACAATTAAGCTAAATTATAACATTTTTCATTGATTGCATAGTGTTTACTATAGCAGGTATTTGTGACTTTTCTATGAACTTTTTAATTATTTTTTTCCGGTTTCCATAGCAGCCGCTCTTAATTGTTTTACCTCATGAGGGGTTAGTTCTCTCGCTTCTCCCGCCTTTAAGCCATTCAAGGTTAAGAAACCATAACGCTCCCGCTTAAGCTTTAACACATCATGACCAATAGCTTCAAACATTCTTCTAACCTGACGATTTCGGCCTTCATGGATGGAGATTTCAATAATAGCTGTTTCCTTTTTCTTATCAAAAGAGAGCATTTTCACTTTAGCCGGTGCTGTTTTTCCATCTTCAAGACGAATCCCTTTTTCTAATTTCCTCAGATTCTCCTTTAAAGGAACCCCTTTCACTTTTGCTACGTAAACCTTTTCAACTTCACTTCTAGGATGCATTAGTAAATTAGCGAATTCCCCATCGTTTGTTAGCAGCAACAATCCTGATGTATCATAATCCAGCCTGCCGATTGGAAAAATCCTTTCTTTGAGTCCGGCGAAAAAATCAGTAACAACCTTTCTGCCTTTATCATCGCTGACACTTGAGATAACACCCCTTGGCTTGTATAACAGGAAATAAACCGATTCCTCACGTTCAATCGGTATTTCATTAACCTCAACACGATCAGAAGCTGTGACCTTTACCCCAAGCTCCGTTATAATCTTTCCGTTTACCTTAACCCTGCCTTCTTTAATTAATTCTTCTGCTTTTCTTCTTGATGCAATGCCAGCACGGGCTATGACTTTTTGGAGTCGTTCCATTCAATTCACCTCAAAAGTTATTCAACTAATAAAGGACATGGGCAAATCATTGCCTTTATTACCCTTTATTAATGGGTCTATGTATTCATTCATCCTACTGAATTATGACACAAAATCTTCACTTTTCAAAGTACAGACTATTATTGAAGAAAAATAATAAAGCAGGTCCGAATATTCAGACCTGCTTTAAGGTAATTCTTGTATTATTCTTATTATTTCATTCCAAATATAAACGTAACAACTACAATGGCTATGATGATGCCAAGTACATCAGCTAAAAGACCAACTTTTAAGGCATCTCCCATTTTTTTAATGCCGACGGCCCCAAAATAAACCGTTAATACATAAAAGGTTGTATCGGTACTCCCTTGCAGGATAGATGCAAGTCTGCCGATGAAGGAATCCGGTCCATGCGAAGCAATTAAGTCACTTGTCATACCCAATGCTGCCGTCCCTGAGATTGGACGAATAAACAATAATGGAACTATCTCAGCCGGAACACCGATTGTGTTCATCAAAGGACGTAGAAGAGTCATTAATGCTTCTAATGCACCGGATGCCCGGAAAATAGATATCGCAACAAGCATCCCTACTAAAAAAGGAATAATTTGTACAGCGATTTTTATTCCTTCTTTTCCGCCTTCTACAAAGCTTTCATATGTTGGTACTTGTTTAAACGTACCGTAAAGCAGTATAGAGCCAATTAAAAGTGGTATAAATGTAATTGAAATGGTCGAAAGAGACATAACCTCATCATCCTTTACGGCTTCTGCGATAATGGAAATAGCGATCGATAAGAATTGCCCCAATTGCTGACAATAGAGTTGTAATAATCGTTGGTACCACAATTTCTGTTGGTGATGCAGAATTATAATTCATTCTAATTGCAATGACAGTTGTCGGAATAATGGTAATGCTTGCGGTATTAATCGCTAAGAATGTAACCATAGACCTGCTGGCTGAGTTTTTGCCGTCATTTAATTTTTTTAGCTCCTCCATTGCTTTAATCCCGAGGGGGGTAGCTGCATTTCCTAAGCCGAACATATTCGATATCATATTGGATAAAATATATCCCATCGCTGGGTGGTTAACCGGGACCTCCGGAAAGATGATTTTGACCAGCGGGCGGAATAGTTTGGATAACTTCTCCAACAGCCCTGATTCTTGAGCAATTCGCATCATTCCAAGCCAAAAGACAAGAACACTTATTAACCCGATACAAATAGTTACTGCCTCTTTTGCACCATCAAAAACGGCTTTGTTTACCTCATCGATTGTTCCGTTAATTAGCGCAAACACAATGCCAATAATCGTCATACCGACCCAAATATAATTAACCATTTAACTTCACACCCATGATTGAAAGAAAAATATCCTTCATAAAATTAAAAATACCTTTCTTTTTTTCGGGAACATTCTGATAGAAAATAGGTGTTTCCTGCACGGCTCTGCCGTCTAAGTACACAATAGCTTTACCAGCCACTTTTTCTTGTTTTTTCGTCACTTTCCATTTTTTTTCTGGCTTGTACAATTTATACTTGACAGAAAACAACCCTATCTCCTTGCTTGTTGCTGGGTAGAGAATTGACTTTTTAATATATAATTGATTTTTCTTATAGTATTTATTATTTTCTAAATCTAGTTTACCTTTTGAAAGGACTTCAGCCATGTCATAATGGACAAATCCAGATTCATACATGGAAATATGATCATTCCAATCATCTGGTCCATTTAATGTAACTGCGATGAGTTCCATATCGCCCTTCGCTGCAGTTGTAACAAGCGTTCTTTTTGCCCGTTTTGTAAAGCCTGTTTTCCCGCCTGTACAATACTTATATTTAGTCAACAGGCGATTTTTGTTAGTCCATTTATAATCCCATGCCTCATTGGGGTTAGGAGCACGGTGTACCTTTGTACCGGAAATTTTTTGGTAGGTTTTGTTTTGCATTGCATAGCGGGTTAATAGCGCCATATCATAGGCAGTGGAATAATGGTTTTCATGGTCATCAAGTCCATGTGGATTAGCAAAATGAGTGTTAACCATGCCAATTTCCTTTGCCTTTTGATTCATTAAATAAGCAAAGCCCTCAACACTGCCTCCAACAAACTCAGCAATCGCAACAGCCGTATCATTTCCTGATCGAAGCATTAAGCCATATACCAAATCCTCAAGCTTTATTTTTTGACCTGGTTTTAAATAAACCGATGATCCTTCTGCTCTGGTGGCTTTTTCACTTACCGTTACCGTTCGCTCCATTTTTCCTGACTCAATAGCGAGAATTGCTGTCATGATTTTCGTAATACTAGCAATTCTTCTTTTCGTATGTGCTTCTTTCTCAAAGAGGACACGACCGGATTTCTGTTCTATTAAAATAGCGCTTGCTGCACTTACGCCTGCCGAAGCATCCACTTTTTGAGGAATATTTGCAATGAATAAAATTATCATCAGAAAAAAAACTATACGCTTCCGTATCATTCTCATTGGTATACCTCGTCCCTCTCTTATGTCTAGCTCCAGCGCCTAGTGGCTCTTAGGTCTACAGCCAAGCCATCAAAAAGGCTAAAAGGCAGCCTTTCCGCAGGCTTGTCTTATGCTTGTCGCCCCTGACCAAGTCGCTTTTGCTTTTCCTATTTATTAAATTTTATGCAGGACAAGGTATGATATGACAATTATAAGGAAAACGGCATCCGGTTAACCGGATACCTTCTCCCATTTTGCTATACAGCCGGCCATTTGATATCGGCAGCTTTTTCAAATCGCATTTCAACCTCATGCCAATTTACAATATTCCACCAGTTATCTACATAATCGGAACGTTTGTTTTTGTATTGAAGATAGTAGGCATGCTCCCATACATCGAGGACTAATAGCGGGATTGTATCCCATTGCGTTAGAATCATATGCCGCTCCGTCTGGAGTACTTCTAAATGTCTTGCTTTTGGGGACCAAACCAATAGCGCCCAGCCAGCACCTTCCACTTGTTTTGCAGCTTCTGAAAATTGTTTTTTAAAGGCTTGAAAGCTTCCAAAATAATTATCAATTTCAATTTTTAAAATTCCTTGCGGGTGTCCTCCGCCATTCGGGCTCATATTACGCCAAAAAATAGAATGAAGATAATGCCCCGAGCCATGGAAGCTTAGCTCACGGGACCAATGTTTGACTAATGAGAAATCATTCGATTCTCTCGCCTTTTTTAGTGCAAGTTCAGCCTTATTTAACCCATTCACATAGGTACGATGATGCTGATCATGATGAAGCCGCATAATTTCCTCAGAAATAAAGGGTTCCAATGCGTCATAGGCGTAGGGAAGATCGGGAAGTGTATGTCCGCCAGGCGGAACATGCTTTTCTACCATCATGATTGTTCCTATTTCCCGAACTTGTTTTCTATTAAAATAAGCCTCCAATTCCTCATGAATATGTTCTGCTTTTACCTGCAATGTCAGCAATTCATCAGTGGATAATTCATGATTTGTACTTTCAATCAACTCAGTAAACAGATCAAGCTTCTCCCATAATTCCGATTCTTTCTCTACCTGCTCCGATTGAAGAAAATCTCTCATTTGTCCATTCCATTTAAATAATTCATTGACATAACGGTTGAAACGACTCACCGTGTTCCACTCCCCTACATCCCAATTTTAATTAAAGGTATGTAGAAAAGTATGGATAAAGACCAAAAAAAGCCGGCCCTGTTATAGGGCCAGCCATGATTCTCAGTATGTTCTTCTTATTACGGCTGCAGTATGAATTCAAGCGGTGATCGAAGCTCGAACCCATTCTTTTGGTGTACTCCAGCAAAAATTTCAGGTAATTTCGAGAAATTAATATCTCGAAAATAGCTTGCAAATTCATGTTTGGAATTTATATAAACTCGTTTCCGTTCACGTAGTCCAGGGTTTTTCAAGAGACAAACAAGGGCGACAATGTCCTTAAAGTTGACTTCATATTCATCCTGTACAAATACTGGATCCTGTTTAAAAGGAGTAAATTCCGGGAAAATTTCATCAAAATACCTAACATACAAAACATGAAGAGTCTTCTCCGCTCCATCTTCTACAAATGTTAATTCACTTCTATTAAAAAAGTCCTCCGAAGTATTAGATTTTTCCTTTTCCAATTCATATCCTTTACATTCTTTTATTAGCAACTTAATCCCGCTCCTTATTAAATCCTAGAGATACAAATCTTATTATTATTTTAGCATAAAACAAGCCTGCGATTGATATTTATGTGTTTAACGTTTCTTGAAATTTTTCAAAAAACAGGTCTGCTTCTTCCTGAATATATTCATCTTCCACTTTTTCAGGTAGCTTGGGAAGTTCCTCTAAGCTTTTTAAACCGAAATAATCAAGAAATTCCTTTGTCGTTCCATATAAATAAGCCCGGCCTGTCCCCTCCGCTCGACCCGCCTCTTTTATTAATGCTTTTGCCATAAGCGTATGGAGCGGTCTTTCCGTCTTCACACCTCGGATTTCCTCAATTTCAGCTCGTGTAATCGGTTGTTTATAAGCAACTATGGCTAATGTTTCTAAAGCAGCCTGTGATAATGTTGAAGTGTTTGGTGAGTCCACCAGTTTTTTTAAATAATCGGCGTTTTCTTTCTTGGTGGCAAGCTGATAGGTCCCCGCCAGCTGCACGATTATAACACCTCTTTTTTCATTTTCAGCATACTCCCTATTGAGATCTTCAATAATTTCATTTGCTTCAAGTTCATCTACCTCTAGAACCTCGGCAATTTGCTTTAATGTAAGCCCCTCATCCCCGGCAGCAAACAATAGACTTTCAAGGATGCTTGTCCAATTAATAATTTCCAACAACGTCTCTCCCTTCCTCAATAGCTCCAACAAAAATTTCACCAAAATTTACTTGCTGCTCAATCTCAATTTTCTTCCGCTTCATCAGTTCTAAAATGGCCAAAAAAGTAACCACTATATGCTCCTTTGTTGGTGTTGGAAACAGATCATAAAAATTCTTTCGTCCTTTAAGCTGCTCTAATTCTTCCATGATTTCAGACATTCTTGCCTCAATCGATATTTCCTGACGGGCTATTTTCGTTGCCAGCGGGCGCTGAAGCTTCTTCCTGCGCAGCAATTTTTGAAATGCTGCTAACATATCATAGAGTGATACATTTAATTCTGATTTACTTGGCTGAATATCCTTTGCAAATCCTGATAAGTCACTTGGCGGCTTTGTAAACATGAGACTCCGATCCTCTTCCATTAATTTCAGGTCTTGAGCAGCCTCTTTATATTTTCGGTATTCAATTAAACGCTCTACAAGTTCATCTCTCGGGTCTTCCTCGAAGGAAATTTCCTGATCCACATCATGAAAATCTTCTTCATGTTTAGGGAGAAGCATTTTACTCTTTATCGCCAGCAAGGTTGCAGCCATAACTAAATACTCACTAGCAATATCAAGCCTCAGCTCCTTCATTGTATGAATATATAGCAGATATTGTTCTGTAATCTGAGAAACTGGAATATCATAGATATCTATTTCAAGCCGATTAATTAAATGAAGCAATAAATCTAACGGACCTTCAAAGGCATCAATTTTCACCTGGTATGGCATGATTGTCTCACCAAAATTCTTAAATTCATTTTTGACTATTTATAGTATAGAGGATTCGATTAGGTTATCCAATAGAAAAGTATTTTTGACACGCGGCATTAGTCGAATACATGATAATTGCCTATAACACTGGACAAATCCCCTACATATGATGTTAAGGAAAACTCGCCTTAGTGCAATTCTCTTTAGGCGCAAGGTTAAGA
This sequence comes from Neobacillus kokaensis, assembly GCF_014656545.1. Classification (GTDB taxonomy): domain Bacteria; phylum Bacillota; class Bacilli; order Bacillales; family Cytobacillaceae; genus Neobacillus; species Neobacillus kokaensis. The sequence goes on along the minus strand of NZ_BNDS01000006.1, from coordinate 3,689 downwards.
ATAAAGAACAGTTCCAGCCTATCGAGATATAAAATAATATTTAGGAGGTATTAGACATGGCTGATGGCGTAGTAGCAGGTGGATTCGGTGCTGGTTTTGCGTTAATCGTCGTACTATTTATTTTGTTAATAATTGTTGGTGCTGCTTGGGTTTGGTAAATTAAACTAGGTATGCCGATTAAAGAGAGCAAACATTCCTTTTTAGGATGGTAAAAAAAGCCCGTCTGTTTGACGGGCTTTTTAATTTCATGTTTATTAATAATCAGGCCGCCTTATTGTGGTAAACTGAAGGTAAAAGAAATAGGGGGGAATCCGGTTGTACCCACAAGAATACATCGAATTTTTAATTCATTTCCACGGGGATCGAGATTATTTTGAATGTCACGAGATTCTTGAAGATTATTGGAAAGATATCGATCCAGGAAATAAAGACTCTATTTGGGTTGGACTGATTTTATTGGCAGTTTCGACTTATCATCATCGCAGAGGTAATTTCAAAGGGGCAAAAAGGACACTTGAAAAAGCGATAAAAATAGTTCAATCACATAATGCTATTTTACCGAGACTCGGTTTTAAAGAATCAGATTTCATCCATTTATTAGATAGTCGATTACGTATGATTGAGTCAAATCAAACATATTTCAGCTTTTCCCTGCCCATTACTGATCCGCAGTTAATCGAATTGTGTTTAAATACTTGTCACCAGCAAGGCTTTGAATGGGGAAAAGATAGTGATTTAACAAACGATCACCTTATCCACCGCCATAAATTAAGGGATCGAACCAGCGTAATCGAAGAACGCAATAGAATACTTTTAGCAAAAAAAGGCAGCAAATAAGTCTATTCGCTGCCTTTTCGTTCGCTTTAGCATACATCACACTTTTGAATAAATGCCGCAGTATCATCATTAGAAATAATCTCTTTATCTGGATACATTTCTTTTAGCGCCTTTACCATTCTTTTTCCAACTCCTTGGAATCGATGGGAGGGGTTAACGGATATATGTTGAATTTCAATCGCATTCCGATCCGTATGATACACAATTCCAAGAAGGCCAATAATATCTTCTTCTTTCCATAAAAAAAGCTGTCTGCTTTCTTCTGCTTCATATTCTTTCATGGTCTGCTGAAGCTTCCTTAAATCCTTTTCATTCGGCATAAAGGACAATAAACCCATAGCGATTTTTTCAAATGTTTTTTTATAACGAATTAACATTTAGATCCCTCATTAAATTAAATAAACCGAGCTAATTATTCAGTTTAACAATAGTATATTTTTCCCAACCAACTCAAATCATAAACCTTTATTTATAATATGTAATGAAAATGATTTTGCTTATTTAGCACAAAACGACAGGATATTCCTATCTATTTGTTTGGAACAATAAACATCCAATAGATGATCCCCCATATAAAAGAAATACCAATTAGAATACCAAATAAGACCCAATTGCTTTTTTTCATGAAAAGGCCTGCCTCCAAAAAGTTCTTGCTTTGCTTCATTCTACAACAAATATAAAAAATAATCCATTTTCCTTTATAAATTAAATTACAGCTATTCATTTTTCTATGAAACTTCTAAAACCATTTTTTCGTTATTTATAATGAAATAGGTTATATTATTAAAGAAGGAGGAGACCATGAAAAAACATCTTATCGTACTTATAAGTCTTTTTATGTTCCTATATCCAATACAAAGTTTAGCAGATATGGCCGAAGGCGACATGATTGTAACGTTAGGTCAAAATTTAACAGAGGCTCAAAAAAATAGCCTTTTAACGGAAATGCGCGCCCCTAAAGAGGTGCAAATTGTAACGGTTTCAAATCAAGAAGAACATCAGTATTTAGGAAAATATATTGCCAAATCATTAATTGGCACAAAGGCTATTTCGTCATCTGCTATCACGATAGCCCCACAAGGTTCGGGAATAACTGTAAAAACAAAAAATATTACTTGGGTAACTGATGAAATGTATGTAAATGCCTTAATTACGGCAGGTGTTAAAGATGCAAATATCTACATCACCTCTCCAATTTCCGTCTCTGGTACCGCAGCTCTGACAGGAATTATCAAGGCATACGAAATTTCAGCTGATAAAACTATCCCAGAAGCTGTGAAACAAGCGGCTAACCAAGAAATGGTTGAAACAGCCAAGCTTGGCGATTCTATAGGTGATGAAAATGCCGCTGCATTGATAGCAAAAGTTAAAGAAGAAATTGCCAAGAATAAACCAAAAAATGATGAGGAACTGCGCAAAATTATCGAACAAGCCTCTAAAGATTTAAATGTGACACTTAGTGAAAATGAGTTACAAAATTTGATTGACCTATTTAATAAGTTGAAAAACTTGGATATTGACTGGAATCAAGTTAGCGACCAATTGAATAAAGCAAAAGACCGGATATCAAAATTTCTTCATTCTGAAGAAGGCCAAGGCTTTCTTGAGAAAATCAAGCAATTTTTTATTTGGTTGATTGATTTTATTAAATCAATTTTCTCTTAAAATGCAAAAGAGCTGCCGTTTTAGACGGCAGCTTAGATTGTCGAGAAAGGGTATTTTTCTCGGCAATTTTTTTATTTTATCTGAACATAATACCATTATTTATTAAAAGATTGTCCATGCTAACAGGCCTGTTGATTTCCGCTCCAGGCACTTGCTTTCCGCGGGGAAGTCCGGGAGCCTCCTCAGCGCNNCCGCTCCAATCAACAGGAAGGTAATCAACCTAAAGTATTGCAACACACTTTTTAATCTTGCCAAGTGTGTTGCAATCTTTTTTATATTTTGGCAAGCTGCGGTAAGGAGAGCTTGTTCACTTGCATTATTCAATCCCCGTAACCGGCAGTAGCGAAGCCCATGCAGCTCTTTAGAGTCTGCGAAGCTTCGCTCGATTTTTTCCTTTCTGAATTTATAAAGCATTTTACCCGATTTTGATAAACGATTTAACCTTACCTTTTCCTTATGCTCCTCCCATACATAGATAAGGAACAGAATCATGAACATTGCCAGATGTAACAAATACATCTGTAATAATATTGAATTTCATATCAGTAGTCCGGTGTTCAAGATAACAGAACATTTCCTGCTTGTTTTCACGGGACATAAAAATCTCCTGAAAAAAATTGGTATCCTTAAAACGTTAATGACGATTCCAGCTAATCGTGGAGTGATGTGGAACTGGATCCTTGAATTTTAACCCTAAAAACCAGCGTTAGGCGACGTTTGTTTTTACTTCCCTTTCTAATTGACGTTCTGAACGAATGCCATAAATATAGCCAATAAACATCATTTTAAAAAGAATAAGGGGATCAGCAGGGCGTCCGTTATCTTCACTATAATAAGGACGAACTTTTTTTAGAAGAAATGAAAAATCTATATATTTGTCAATCAAGCGAAGGAGGTGATCATCTGGAACTAATTCATCAATAGATACAAATTCGTATTCATTTTGGCTAAACTCTTTTGGCTTAAACATTGATTTTTTACCACTTATATTAATTTTATATTAGTTGAACGGAAGCTCTTTATTAAATAACAGACAGTTGATTGGAGCGGAAGGCGGCGTAGACTCCTCGCAAATGCTGGCGCATTTCCTTCGTGCGTGGGCGAATTCGAGGATGAAAATCAATGTCCTGCGGGAGTACGGGGCTGGGGAGACCCCGCAGGCGCTTAGCGCCGAGTTATCATGAACG
>NZ_BNDS01000005.1:122899-237893 GCF_014656545.1 Neobacillus kokaensis | reverse complement strand
TATAAAAAGCAGAACTATAAATTTATCATTATATGAAATGTGATTGTGGAAAACATATATAATAAGGATAAAATGCAGTATTTCGACAATATCCACTTGCTGTGGACAAGTTTTTACAGAGCCTTAGGATAACATGTCCACATGTTATCCACAATTTGTGGATAATTTATTTTTTGTTAGAAGTTATTCAGAGTGAAAACATAGTTATAATATCAAATAATAGCTAGCAGTGCAATGGTTTTTCTAAACTTATCCACAAGAGCAACATGATGTGCATGGGAATTGTCCACAGATAGATATTTTGTGAAAAACCTGTCAACATCTTGTGTGGATAGCAAAAAAAATGTCGATTTATTATCCACAGTTGATGGTGGGGCGTTCTCTAGAGAACGCTTATTAAAAAATGATTATGCTGGTTAGGTTGTATTCTTTTTTTTTATTTAATGCAAAACATTGAATTGGAAATTTGAAACAATGTTTGGAGAGCAGTTGACAATTTATGTGGGACATCTTTATAATAAGTAAGACTGTCGTCTGAATTTGAATTCTAGGACTTTTCCTTTTAGGGGGTGTCATATATGAAAAGAACTTATCAACCAAGTAAACGTAAACATAGCAAAGTTCACGGTTTCCGCAGTCGTATGAGCTCAAGCAACGGACGTAAGGTTCTAGCTCGTCGTCGTCGTAAAGGTAGAAAAGTATTATCAGCTTAGACCACTGAAACGTCTCAGTGGTCTTTTTTCTAATTAATTATAATTTTTTGGGATGAGCGAAAGTCTATTTTGATTGAAGGTGCTGTTTGATGAAAAAAGAATTACGCATAAAAAAAAATAAAGACTTTCAAACGGTTTTTCAAAAAGGCAAGTCTTTTGCAAATCGACAATTTGTCGTTTATTCGCTGTCAAAAGAGGATCAGGATTATTTCCGTATTGGTTTGTCTGTTAGTAAAAAAATTGGTAATGCTGTAACTAGAAATAGAGTGAAAAGGTATATTAGACAGTCCATTTTAGAACTGAAAGATCAGTTAGTACCTGGAAATGATTATGTCATTATCGCCAGGAAACCAGCGGCTGAAATGGATTTCCCTGCGGTAAAAGGCAGCCTGACACATGTACTTAAAGTCGGTAAGGTATTAAAGAAAAATGGAAAAAATCAATAAACAATTGCTTTCAATAAAGAAATTTTTATAGAAAAATGGTAAAATTACCTTTGGAATTACTTAAAAAGGCAGAGTAAATACATAAGAAACTTTTTTATATATTTTCATTTTATCTTTGAGGAGGAAAAACTGGTTGAGAAAACGAATATTACTTATATTTGGTGTACTTTCGATCTTCCTGCTTTTGACTGGATGCAGTGAATTCAATAAGCCAATCACAGAAGAAAGTACAGGCTTTTGGAATGAATATATTGTCTATCCGTTGTCATGGCTGATTAAGGAAGCTGCCTATTTGCTAGGCGGCAGCTATGGTCTTTCAATTATTGTTGTTACCATTTTAATCAGGTTGGTTATTTTACCGCTGATGATTAAACAGACGAAAAGTTCAAAAGCGATGCAGGCTTTGCAGCCAGAAATGAAAGCGCTCCGCGAGAAGTACAGTTCCAAAGATCAAAAGACACAGCAAAAGCTGCAGCAGGAAACAATGGCCTTATTCCAGAAGCATGGTGTTAATCCAATGGCCGGCTGTTTCCCGTTAATCGTTCAAATGCCGATTTTAATTGGTTTTTACCATGCCATTTCACGTACAAGGGAAATAGCGGAAGGGAACTTCCTATGGTTCGACCTTGGTGAAAAAGATCCATTTTATATTTTACCGATTGTTGCAGGAATCACGACATTTATCCAGCAAAAAATGATGATGGCCGGCACAGAAAACCAAAATCCGCAAATGGCGATGATGGTTTGGATGATGCCGATTATGATTGTTGTTTTTGCAATCAGCTTTCCATCAGCACTTTCCCTCTACTGGGTAGTCGGAAATATCTTTATGATTGTCCAAACCTATTTTATTAAAGGACCGGATTTAAAGATGCAAGCAGCCGGTAAAGCGGGAGGAACTAAAAAGTGAAACAGGTAACTGCTACAGGACAAACCGTCGAAGAAGCAGTAGAGTCAGCTTTAGCGCAATTAAGCACATCGAAAGATCAAACCAATATAGATATTATTGACGAAGGTAAAAAAGGGATTTTTGGCATCTTTGGGTCACGCCCAGCGGTTGTAAAGGTTACTGTAATCATTAATCCTATTGATGAAGCAAAGAAATTCCTAAAGCAAGTGAGCGAACAAATGGGTTCTCCTGCAGAGATTGAAGTAAAGCAGGAGGGGAAACAAGTTTGTTTTACCTTATCGGGTGAAAAAATTGCTTTGTTGATCGGAAAGCGAGGACAAACCCTTAATTCGCTGCAATATTTAACGCAGCTGGTGATTAACCGTTTTTCACAAAGTTATTTAACTGTCATTTTAGATGCTGAAGATTACCGCAATCGTAGAAATGAAACGTTAATTCAGCTGGCTCAGCGGCTGGCGCAAAAGGCCGTTAATACAGGTAAAGAGGTTTCATTAGAACCGATGCCTTCCTATGAAAGAAAAGCCATTCATACGGCATTGGCTGAAAATAGACGCGTAAAGACAAGTTCCGATGGAACAGAGCCGCATCGATTTGTCGTCATTTCACCGGTAAGAAAATAATTTGATTCAGGATAAGACATCCTTCCAATATGGAAGGGTGTTTTTTTATGGCCATTTTTAGAGAAAGAAGTATAAAAATTTGACTTTGAGAATTGTCTAGCTCCAGCACCCTAGCGGCTAGTGTCATTCGCTCTCCGTCCTACGATAAGTCAAGCACGAATGCGCCTCCGGCTCTTCGTGTTTCCTTTATCTCAGTTGGAGTGCCCAACAAGGAAAGCTTCGGGAGCATAGGCATCGCATGAAGGAGAATAATCATTAGCTTTTTTCGAGGAGGCCATACGCCGCTGGCCAGGGAGCTTGCGCTTTTCTTATGTGAATAACTTCTTTCGTTGATTTTGTTTTATTGTTATTCACATGTGGATAAGTTAAAATAATACAAGACTCTTTTGGATTGTGGATAAGACGCAGCTGGTTACTTAAAAAACTGGCTTTTTTGTGATAATCTAACCTTTTGGAGAAAAAAAGATCCATTTAAATATGAAATTTTTGATAGTGGTGAGGTGAATAGAAATGGATTTTGATACAATTGCGGCGATTTCGACGCCTATGGGGGAGGGCGCCATTGCGATTGTTCGCTTGAGCGGGGAAGAAGCAATCCCGATAGCTGATAAGCTATTTAAGGGAGCAAATGGCAAAACGCTTGCAGAACAAGGCAGTCATAGGATTCATTATGGGCATTTGAAAGACCCGAGCAGCGGCCAAGTGGTGGAAGAGGTTATGGTGTCTGTTATGAAGGGGCCAAAAACCTTTACTAAAGAGGATGTAGTAGAAATCAATTGCCACGGAGGACTTGTTTCGGTTAATCGAGTTTTGCAGCTTGTGTTAAATTATGGGGCACGTCTCGCAGAACCAGGAGAGTTTACAAAACGTGCTTTTTTAAATGGACGGATTGATTTATCGCAGGCAGAAGCGGTGATTGATTTAATTCGTGCAAAAACCGATCGGGCAATGAATGTCGCATTAGGGCAAATGGAAGGAAGGCTGTCCCGGCTGATCCGCCGCCTGCGTCAGGAAATATTAGAAATCTTGGCTCATATTGAGGTTAACATCGACTATCCGGAGTATGATGACGTAGAAGAAATGACCCATACAATGCTGCTGCCCAAAGCGAAGTATGTTCGGAACGAAATCAATAAACTTTTGCAGACATCGCAGCAGGGGAAAATTCTTCGTGAAGGGTTGTCTACTGTTATTGTCGGCAGGCCAAATGTTGGTAAGTCCTCATTGTTAAACAGCCTTGTTCAAGAAAATAAGGCGATTGTAACTGATATCCCGGGAACAACAAGGGATGTTATTGAGGAGTATGTGAATGTTCGCGGTGTACCGTTAAGATTATTAGATACTGCTGGGATCCGGGAAACAGAGGACATTGTGGAACGAATTGGTGTCGAACGTTCCCGCCAGGTTTTAAAAGAAGCTGATTTAATTTTGCTTGTGTTGAATTACTCGGACAAGCTAACAAAAGAGGATGAAAATCTATTCGAGGCTGTAAAAGGAATGGATACTATCGTTATTGTCAATAAAACAGATCTGCCGCAGCAGATTGACCTTGATAGGGTCCATGAGCTAGCGAAGGATCATCAAATTGTAACAACCTCGTTGTTAGAAGACCACGGTGTAGATGAATTGGAGGAAGCAATTGCTTCTTTATTCTTTGCAGGATCTATTGAAGCGAAGGATGCCACCTATGTATCGAATAGCCGTCATATTGCCCTTCTAAATCAAAGCTTTAGGGCAATCGAAGAGGCTATTGGCGGCGTGGAAATGGGAACACCGATTGACATCGTTCAAATTGATTTAACGAGAACCTGGGAGCTGCTAGGGGAAATCATCGGGGACAGTGTCCATGAAAGCTTGATTGACCAGTTATTCTCACAATTCTGCTTAGGGAAATAACAAATAGTATTTCCTATCCGAAATGCGGGAAAATCGGCCGCTGCGGTCAACGGAGCTAAGAACCACAAAACTTAAGGTTGAACAATATATACGTAAGGCATTTTTTCCGCGGCATGCGGAAAAGGAGGAACAAAACATAATGCAGCAATTTGAAGCAGGTAGTTATGACGTCATCGTTGTCGGGGCCGGACATGCCGGCTGTGAGGCGGGCCTAGCGCCGGCAAGAATGGGCGCCAAAACTCTATTGATTACGATAAATCTCGATATGGTGGCCTTTATGCCATGTAACCCTTCTGTAGGCGGTCCAGCAAAGGGGATTGTTGTCCGGGAAATTGACGCCCTCGGCGGAGAAATGGCTAAAAATATTGATAAAACATATATTCAAATGCGGATGCTCAATACAGGTAAGGGCCCCGCAGTGCGCGCCTTACGCGCGCAAGCAGATAAATTTGCCTACCAGCATGAAATGAAAAAGACACTTGAAGAACAGCCCAACCTTACGTTAATCCAGGGGATGGTAGAACAACTAATTGTTGAGGATGGCGTTTGTAAAGGGGTCATCACAAAAACCGGAGCTATTTATCGCTCGAAAACAGTTATTATAACAACAGGTACGTTCCTGCGCGGGGAAATTATTATCGGTGAATTAAAATATTCAAGCGGTCCTAACAATCAACAGCCATCGATTAAGCTGTCTGAACACTTGGAACAGCTTGGCTTTGAGCTTGTTCGCTTTAAGACTGGTACACCGCCAAGGGTTAACGGCAATACGATTGATTACAGCAAAACAGAAATACAGCCTGGCGACGAAGAGCCAAGGGCATTTTCATATGAAACAACGAAATATATTACCGATCAGCTCCCATGCTGGCTAACCTATACAAACGAATACACGCATCAATTAATTGACCAGAACCTTCACCGGTCGCCGATGTATTCAGGGATGATTAAAGGAACAGGTCCGCGTTACTGTCCTTCAATTGAAGACAAGGTCGTCCGCTTCAATGATAAGCCGCGCCATCAGATTTTCCTTGAACCTGAAGGTCGAAATACGAAAGAAGTCTATGTTCAAGGTCTTTCTACAAGTCTTCCTGAAGATGTTCAGCACAAGCTGATCAAAACAGTGCCTGGCTTAGAGCAAGCGGAAATGATGAGGCCGGGCTATGCTATTGAATATGATGCGATTGTACCGACACAGCTTTGGCCGACATTAGAAACAAAGGTGGTAAAAAACCTCTATACTGCTGGTCAGATAAACGGAACTTCGGGATATGAAGAAGCAGCCGCTCAAGGAATCATGGCCGGCATTAATGCAGGACTTAATGTCCAAGGGCGTGAAGAGCTTGTATTAAGCCGTTCTGATGCGTATATCGGTGTTTTAATTGATGATTTAATTACAAAGGGAACAAATGAACCTTACCGCCTGCTTACGTCTCGAGCGGAGTACCGCCTTTTGTTAAGACATGATAATTGCGATTTACGCTTAACAGAAATGGGCCATAAAATAGGTTTAATCCGCGAAGAACGCTATCAAGCTTTTTTAGCGAAAAAGGAAAAGATTGAAGCTGAAAAGGAAAGATTACGGTCAACGATCTTAAAGCCATCTGATAAAAATGTTCAAGAGCTGATTCGAAGCATCGGCGGGAGCGAGTTAAAGGATGGAATTCGAGCTTCTGACCTGTTAAAGCGTCCAGAAATGACGTATGAAATGCTAGAAACTCTAACAACACCGGAAATTTCTTTAGATGCTGATTTAAAAGAGCAAGTAGAAATCCAAATTAAGTATGAGGGCTATATTGAAAAATCCTTGCAGCAGGTTGAACGATTGAAAAAGATGGAAGATAAAAAAATTCCGGAAAACATTGATTATGATGCCATTTCGGGGCTTGCGACGGAAGCGAAACAAAAGCTGAAGAAGATACGACCGTTATCGCTGGCACAGGCATCGAGAATTTCCGGGGTAAACCCTGCTGACATCTCCATCCTGCTTGTCTACTTGGAACATGGGCGGATTGCCAGAATAGCCAATGAATAAGTGAGTGAGGAAGTTAGCAGATGAATATTGATCAATTTATCGCAAGTCTAAAGGAAAAAGGATTAAGTCTGACGGAAAAACAGCTCAATCAGTTTGAAAAGTATTATGAAACACTTGTTGAGTGGAATGAAAAAATGAATTTGACAGCAATTACGGATAAAGAAGATGTGTATTTAAAACACTTTTATGATTCCATCACCGCTGGGTTTTATTTTGATTTTACCAAGCCCTTACGTCTCGCTGATGTCGGGGCTGGTGCTGGTTTCCCAAGTATTCCGTTAAAAATTGTCTTTCCTGAAATCGAGGTAACCATTGTCGATTCCTTAAATAAGCGAATTTCGTTTTTAAACCATTTGGCCAATGTGTTAGGACTAGAAAAGGTTCAATTTGTTCATGACCGTGCTGAAACATTCGGTGTTAATCCAAAATACCGGGAAAGTTTTGATGTTGTCACAGCACGAGCTGTAGCGAGAATGTCTGTTTTAAGCGAACTATGTTTACCGCTTGTAAAAGTCGGAGGGCATTTTCTTGCATTAAAAGCAGCCAATGCTGAAGAGGAATTAACTGCAGGCAAAAAAGCTATCGCTACTCTTGGCGGCAAGGTTGAAAGCATGTCCACCTTTATATTGCCAATAGAAGAATCTGAACGGAACATTTTAATTATTAAAAAGGAAAAACAAACACCAAAAAAATACCCGAGAAAGCCAGGGACCCCGGGAAAGACACCAATTGAGTAGCGCGAAATGCAATACTCTTGTTAGGTTATGTTAATTATTGTTAACGGAAATCTGCTTTAGGGTGATGACAAAATTTTTGCAAAAATGTTATCCTAGGCAGGAAGAAATAATTAAAATAGAGAATAAGTAATAGGGAGTTTCGAAAGGTGGTGTTGGGGATGAAGAGTTCGTTTACACGCTTTTTTGGCCTCGGTGACAAAGGAGAACAAACGGTTGAACTGGAACAAGAGCTGAATATTGAAAGAAATGAAGAAATCAAAAAAATACCCATCGATCAAATTGTTCCGAACCGTTTTCAGCCGCGAACCGTTTTCGACGAAGAAAAAATTGATGAATTATCGCGAACTATTCATATACATGGAATTATCCAGCCAATCGTCGTGAGGGAATTTGCTGCAAATCAATTTGAAATTATTGCCGGTGAACGCCGCTGGAGAGCAATGAAAAAGCTTGGTTGGACCGAAGCACCAGCCATCGTAAAAGATATGACCGATACGGAAACAGCTTCTGTTGCGTTGATTGAGAATCTGCAGCGGGAGGAGTTATCTCCGATTGAAGAAGCCATTGCCTATGGCCGACTGTTAGAACTGCATAATTTAACCCAGGAGGCGCTGGCGCAGCGCTTAGGAAAGGGGCAGTCAACTGTTGCCAACAAGCTTCGACTTCTCAAATTACCACAGCCGGTTCAAGATGCCTTATTAAATAAAGTGATCACAGAGCGCCACGCTCGAGCTTTGATTCCGCTAAAAGACCCGGAAAAACAAGTCGCATTGCTTGCGGAAATCATTGAGAAGAACTTCAATGTTAAACAAACGGAAGACCGCATTGCCAAGCTGTTGGAAGAAAAGACAGCCAAACCGAAACCAAAGCGTAAGGCATTCAGCAAAGATATGAGAATTGCCGTAAATACGATTCGTCAATCGTTATCAATGGTGACAGATAGCGGCATTAATCTTAATGCTGAGGAAGAGGAATTTGACGAATTTTATCAATTTACCATTCGTATTCCAAAGAAAAAATAATAGTTTTGAAGATGGAAGAACCAAGCAGCCACTTTGTTTGGTTCTTATTTATTTCCCCAATATATTGCCAAATCTAACTATAATCTCCTCTCGTCTATTTGGAATATTTTTTGAAAAAATTCAACAACCCGGATGTTTCATGATAAAATAGAGAAATGGAATTTTAATTTTACGTATGAAGGCAGAATATTCTTGAAAATCACTACAAATTGCTAGAATAAGAGAAATATATTTTTTTAGAAGCAAAGGATGGGTGACAAAGTGGGTAAAATCCTTTCAATCGCGAATCAAAAAGGTGGAGTTGGTAAAACAACTACCTCTGTCAACCTAGGCGCCTGTTTAGCATATATCGGCAAGCGAGTATTATTAGTAGATATAGATCCGCAAGGAAATGCAACAAGTGGGATTGGTATTGAAAAGGCTGTTGTCGAACAGTGTGTATATGATGTTTTGGTAGATGATGTAGAGGCAAAAGAAGTCATCCTGCCAACAGCGGTAGAAAATTTGTACGCCATTCCGGCCACAATTCAATTGGCTGGGGCGGAAATTGAGCTTGTGCCGACCATTTCAAGGGAAGTCCGCTTAAAACGGGCTCTTGAGGAAGTAAAGGATCAATTTGATTATATTATTATCGATTGTCCGCCATCACTAGGACTGTTGACACTTAATGCCTTAACAGCATCAGATTCCGTCATTATTCCAGTACAGTGCGAGTATTACGCCTTAGAAGGATTAAGTCAATTATTAAACACCGTTAGATTGGTGCAAAAGCATTTAAATAAGGACTTAAAAATTGAAGGCGTTTTGTTAACAATGCTAGATGCGAGAACCAATCTGGGGATTCAGGTTATTGAAGAGGTCAAAAAGTATTTTCAAGATAAGGTGTATAAAACGATTATTCCACGGAATGTACGTCTAAGTGAAGCACCAAGCCATGGGGAACCGATTATTACGTATGATGCAAAATCACGCGGAGCGGAAGTGTATGTAGATTTGGCAAAGGAAGTGGTCGCAAATGGCTAAAGGATTGGGAAAAGGTTTAGGAAAAGGTCTAGACGCCATCTTTTCCAATATGGAGGCCGGGAAAGAAGAGACGGTACAGGAGATTAAAATTAAAGAACTAAGACCAAACCCTTATCAGCCGCGGAAATACTTCCAACAGGAGGCAATCGATGAATTAAAGGCCTCTATTATCGAACATGGAATTCTCCAGCCAATAATCGTCAGAAAAAGTATAAAAGGCTATGAGATTGTAGTCGGAGAACGCCGCTATCGAGCAGCAAAGGAGGCAAAACTTACCACTGTTCCAGCCGTAGTGAGAGAGCTTACGGAACAGCAAATGATGGAATTAGCCGTCCTAGAGAACCTGCAGCGGGAGGATTTAAATCCGATTGAAGAAGGGCAAGCCTATCAAACCTTAATGGACAAGCTTGACTTAACACAGGAAGAGGTTGCTAAAAGGTTAGGAAAGAGCCGGCCTCATGTAGCTAACCATATCCGCTTATTATCCCTGCCGCCGAAAATTCAAGAGCTGATTTCGGATGGGAAAATCTCAATGGGACATGGCAGGGCATTATTGGGACTTAGGAACAAGGCCACTCTGCCAATGGTGGTAGAAAAGGTTATCAATGAATCTATGAATGTCCGACAGCTGGAAAAATGGATACAGCAATTAAACGAAAATGTTCCACGTGAAACAAAGCAGCCGGAGAAGAAAAAGGATGTCTTTATCCTTGAGCGTGAGCATTCTCTCCGCGAACGATTTGGCACTTCGGTTACGATTAAACAAAATAAAAATAAAGGAAAAATTGAGATTGAATTTTTCTCCCAGGATGATTTAGAGAGGATTTTAGAAATTCTCGGCCAAGAACACGAATCATTGTAAGCCATCTATAGGATGGTTTATTTTTTTATAAAACCCTTTTCTGCAGATAGAAAACATGATAGGTTAAATTTAATACTATTTCGTGAGGCGAAAGTAAGGAGAAAGACAATGTTTTTATTGGGAACACTTGTGAACGGAGTATTGATTATTGTCGGTACGCTCCTTGGGAGACTGTTAAATCGAATTCCCGAGGGAATGAAGACTACAGTTATGTATGCGATTGGTCTTGCAGTAATGGTTTTAGGGCTGCAAATGGGCTTAAAAAGTGATAACTTCTTAATTGTTATTATCAGTCTTGTCTTTGGTGCGGTAATTGGAGAATGGATGAAACTGGAGGATAAATTGAATGATTTGGGCAAATGGCTTGAAAGTAAAGTAGGCTCAAATGGAAAAGGCAGTATATCGGAAGGGTTTGTGACTGCAACCTTAATCTTTGTTATCGGTGCGATGGCGATTATTGGAGCCTTAGACAGCGGCATTCGCGGCGACCACGATGTACTTTATACGAAAGCAATCATTGACGGTTTTACCGCCTTAATCCTCTCTTCTACACTTGGAATCGGTGTTATTTTTTCCGCCGTTCCTGTTCTATTGTATCAAGGATTAATTGCCTTGTTTGCGACGCAAATTAATCAATTCGTTCCAAAACTGCTGATGGAACAGTTTATTACCGAGATGACGGCAACAGGCGGTATCATGATTTTTGCCATCGGATTAAATTTAATTGGATTAACGAAGGTGAAGGTTGCCAATCTTCTCCCTGGTATAATGGTGGTAGGAATTATTGTAACGATTTTATATAATTTTTAATGGTAGAAAGAGGAAAAGGGATCTCCTGTAAAAATTGAGCTCCCTTTTTTCAATTGGTCTTTTCTTCTTCTGTAACAATTGTTTTTTGATAAATCAGGCCAGCTAGATAAATTCCTTCAGATATGGTTTTAGCCATTTTCATTACTAAATTTAGGCGGGTGTTTTGTAACACAAAAAACTCCATAAAACCGCTTACATTGACAATCCCTGTGATATGTATATCACCCACCGCAGGGAGCTCCTTATTTACCCCGGCCCCTGGTTTGACAGGGCCTTTTCCAACCTGGATCACGCCAACATTTTTTGTCCGTCCAAGACAGGCATCAATTCCAATCATATATGGATTATCGTGTTTTAATTGAATTTCATTCAGTCTATCTTCAAGATTTACCGCATGAATCGGCTCATCAAGTGTTCCGTATACATAAAAGGACGTTAGTTTTTTTTCTTCTAACAATGTACCGATTAAGGGTCCTAAAGAATCACCTGTGGAGCGGTCAGTGCCAATACAGACAAAGACAATCGGGCGGCTGGTCATTGCAGGAATAAAGCTAAGCAGCTCACCGGCCAAATTTTGGGCGGCATGAGCATCATCATGGAAAATTTGTGTTTTAGCCTTTTTATCGAAAAAGTGTGCTTTCAGATTCATTTCGATCCACCTCTTATCCACGATCAATCATGTGCTTTAACATTATACGGAAAATTTAGAATATCTATACATGGACAATCTAAAAATGCTAAAAACACTTCACTATTCTATGCTTATAAAAATTGTTAAAATAGAATAGGTATGAAAGTTTTGAAAGCAGGTGTATAAATGGAAGAGATTACAACGGAAAAAGGGTTTAAAAAAAATGTAATAGATAAACTACAAAATGAAGATACATGGATGAGTTTGGGTGAAGCGTTTTTAAAAATTTTAATCATTATGGCCATTTCTAATATCATTATTCGAATTGGGAAAGTAGCGATTCATAATGTTTTTAAACTAAGGAATTTGTCGCCGCTTAATAAGTCAGAGCGGCGGGAAGAAACATTGGCCAAGCTTTTGGATAATACACTGACATATGTAGTGTACTTTATTGCCATTATGATGGTTCTTTCCGTTTTGGGAATAGACGTTAAGGCACTGATTGCTGGTGCCGGAGTTGTTGGCTTAGCCGTCGGTTTTGGTGCGCAAAGCTTAGTGAAGGATATTATTTCTGGGTTTTTCATTATCTTTGAGGATCAGTTTTCCGTTGGCGATCATGTTCGAATCGGGGAATTCGAAGGAAATGTTGAAGCAATAGGATTAAGAACAACAAAAATCAAAAGCTGGACCGGGGAAGTGCATATCTTACCAAACGGAAGCATCACTCAGGTGACAAATTTTTCGCTCAATAATAGTATTGCCGTTATTGATATTGCCATTTCTAATGGTGAGGATATTGATAAGGCTCAAAAGGTTATTGAAGATGCGCTGGCAAAAATGCCTAGTCAATATGAACAATTAGTTGCTGTTCCGACACTTTTAGGGATTCAAACGATGGGACCGACGGAGGTGGTCTTGCGGGTTACCGCCGAAACATTGCCTATGCAGCATGCAGCGGTTACAAGAATGATTCGGAAGGATATCAAGAGTATTTTAGATGAGTATGGAATCAGGGTCCCTTCAGCGAAATTTGTGATGTTGCCAGATGGGGAAAAATAAAAAAGAGGTGAGCATGATGGAAGAAAAAGAATTTGGACTAAATGATGTGGTTGAGATGAAAAAACAGCATCCGTGCGGGACAAATCGCTGGAAAATCATACGAATGGGCATGGACATCCGGATCAAGTGCGAAGGCTGCGGGCATAGTGTAATGATTCCAAGAAGAGAGTTTTCCCGAAAAATGAAAAAGATTTTAGTGAAGCATGAAGGATAACATTTCATGCTTCTTTTTTTTGGTGTCAGGCACCATGTGAATTTTTCACATAGTGCCTTTTTTTATAGTTTTTCAAGATTTACAAGACAGTCATAGAGTGTGCTGCCCAAGCGGTTGTCTGATTCGCGGCTTGAGGTTAAATTATTGACTGGTCCGCCGAACCTGCGCCAGATTCCTTCATCGATATTTATCGTATTAGGGTGGGCTGCAGATAGAATGGAAACAAATCCTTTCACTTCCCCGCGATCGTTCCAGACTCTGACTTGATCACCATTTTGCAATCCTTGATCATCGGCAATATTTTGGGCAATCTCGACTTTAAGCTTAATATTCCCGCTCAACAAATGATAGTTTTGCGAATGATTGGATCGCATAGGGTGAATCGTCAGCAAGCTGTACGGATATTTTGCCGCAAGCTCTGGCATGGACCACTTAGATTCATCAGGAAGGGCTAATGTTAATTCCCCAGGAAACCCTTTTTGCTGGCCCAATTGGGAGGTGAATTCAAATTTACCTGATGGTGTTGCGAATCGTTTATCCTGCCATGGAATTTTCGCTGCTGGCAGTTCTAATGTGCTGTTTTCTTTTAATTTTTCCAGTGTGAAGCCCTTTTCCTTTAGCGGTTTTAGAGTCATGTTGAGCCATTCATCTCTGGTGAAGTTAAAATCCTCACCAAATCCAAGCTGCTGGGCTAATTGCGTCCATATCCATAAATCTGGCTTCACTTCGCCAGGGGTCTCTTGAACAAGCTTAGGACCATAATTAACATAATGATGATACATTGATGAATAATAAAAGTCCTCTTCCTCGAATGCAGTTGTAGTCGGCAGGATATAATCCGCAATTTTTGCCGTATCGGTCATAAATTGCTCAATGACGACTAATGTTTCTACTGAAGAAAAGGCTTTTTCGACCACCGTTGAATCAGGAACCTGAGTTAGCGGGTTGCCGCATGTTACGACAATCATCTTAATTTCCGGATTCTTTGCGGTTAATACGTCCTCAGCCTGCTTCATGATCGAAAACAGACGGTGGTTTTTTCTACGGTTCGGAAGGGTTAATTCCTCGAACGCAAAGCTTTGGCCCACCTGGATATTGGCGTAATTTGCACCGCCCCCGGGGATGCCGATATTGCCGCTGACAGCGACAAGGGCATCAATCAGGCGAATGGTGTTGCCACCGTTTTGATAACGCTGTAAGCCAAGCCCCATAAAGGTCGCTGTCGGCTTCTCGGCATAAACATACGCTAAGTTGGTGATGACCTCCACAGGAACCTCGGCCATTTCACTTACTTTTTCAAGGGATATACTATTTATTAACTTTTCTAAGTCGGCAAATCCGTATGTGGACCTTTCGATAAATGTCCTGTCTTCAAGGCCTAGGCGGAGTATTTCTTTGATAATCCCTGCTGCTAAAATACCGTCCATTCCAGGCTTTATTGTAATGTGCTCATCAGCAATTTTAGCTGTTGCGTTAAACAGCGGGTCAATAACAATTAATTTAGCGCCAAGCTTCTTGACCTCAAGCAGTTTTTCATAAAAATGCATATTGGTGCGAGCAGCATTTCGGCCCCAAATGATAATGCTTTTACTGTTGTAAATATCATTTGGTTCGTGGCTTAAGGCGTTGCCAAAATCCCATTTTTGTGCTTCAATTCCTGCCCCCCAGCAAAGTGATCCGTAAAGCTCAGTCACTCCGCCGTAACAATTAAAAAAGCGCTGGTCGAGATTTTTTAATATCCCATTATTCGCATAATCATGGCTGTGCAGGACAGCTGTTGTTCCGTACTTTTCTTTGATTTTCGTGAATTTAGCGGCGATTTCAGCGAGCGCCTGCTCCCAGGAAATTTGTTGAAATTGTCCGTTTACCTTTTTTAAAGGATAGAGTAAGCGTTCAGGTGAGTTTGTTCTTGTTTCAAGCATCCTGCCGCGTCCGCAGATTTTACCTTTCGTAATCGGGTGATCTGGGTCACCTTCGACTTTTGTCACCCGCCCATTTTCCACTGTTACATGAAAACCGCAGCTATCCCAGCAATTTAACGGACATGCCGCTTTTACGACTGTCGCCAAAAAATTCACCTCCAAATGCTGACTTTTTAAATAAGGATAATACAATTTCTTGAAAAATACTATTATCTTTTTCTTAACATGGTTCTAATGAGAAAGAAAAGGTTGTGGAGCCTATGGAAGTGTCTTTAATAAGGGTTCTTGAGGACAAAATCACTATTAAATTGCCTTACGTTAATTGAAAGGTAATGTGCGCTAATGAAGAAGCCGTTTGCGCTAATTGATAAGTGATTTACGCTAATTGAAATCGTAAAACTGCCTTTCATAAAGTTTTTTGAGGACAAAACCGGTAATGAAGATAGTAAAATGTCCCATAGCTCAGCGCACTATGGGACATTTAAGAATTTATTTGTATTGCGGTATTTCCAAAACAAGTTTATAAGAATCTATTAAACTATATAAATTATACATTTGTTTGACTTGTTTTGCTGCCCAGCCAATGTCTGTGGCGTACTGATGTGTGGCCTTTCCGTTTGCGGCTGCGGCTCTCGGATTCCATCTCATTTTGTAAAGGGTATCCTGACCTGCATTAATATAGCCGTTAGCAATAAATTGGGCTCCGCCAATAATCGCATCTTCAGGCGTAAACCAGCCTGCGTTATAGGCGAACTGTGCGCCGCCGTTAATGGCATCTGCGTCAATAGCCCCGATGCCGTACATATTGTAAACTGTTTTCCCGTTTACTTGGACACCATTTGCTAGATCGGATCTACCGTTACTGGTTTCTAACAGGGCATGGGCAATTAAATACATTTCATTAACCCCATACTTTTCGCCGGCTTTAATAAAGGTTGAAGCTAAACCATTTAAAATGCCTTTACCGGATAGCACTCTATCATTTACTTCTTTTGCATCGAGTTCTGCAGTTAATGATAATTTTAGAAATTGCAGAGAATTAGACGTACTTCCAAGGAAATTATTTGGATTTACATAATAGCTAACATCCTCAGGGCTGGCATTGACCCATGTTTTATTATAGGCTACCTTGTACCAGTCAAATCCATCTTTGCCTTTAATGGTTCCGAGAATTTGCAGGGTGTCTTTATCTTTTACTTGTCCGACATTCCAATAATCAGTACTTGCGCCGCCCCTTACATTCCAGCTCGCACCATTTACGGTACCACTTGTAGGACTTGATAAGGTTAAGGCATCGGCCCTGATATATGTATCATATTTTTTATCAGTTTGCGGACTAGAGGCCATCTCTATTCTTACCATGTCTGCTAAGCCAATATTATAGCTTTCATACACTTTTTCGATACTTGGACCTGTTGTATTTGGGTTAAACGGAGCAGTATCCGATAAATATTGAGAGCTGACAAATCCCGTCTTTCCATTTGCTGTTACTTTGGCCCAGCCATTTTCTTCAGATAAAACGGTGACTAACGTTCCCCTTGCCAGTTTCGTAATAACCGCTGCACTTGTAGAAGCTGTAGCTCGCATTTTTAAGCTCGATCCATAAAGGACATTGACATATTTTTCAACCGCCACAGGCTTATTCTGTTGAGAACCGTTATTGGCGGAAGAATCGGACCCAGACCCGGTATTTGAACCTGGAGCAGTATTAGCACCGCTGCCATTATTTAAATCTGATGATGGTTTCTTTTCACTTTCAGTATTGGAACCAGCAACTGGCTTCGTAGTTGTTAGAAAGTCACTACTTACGTAGCCTGTTTTTCCGTAAGCCTCAATTTTAGCCCAGCCATTTGCTTCAGAGTAAACAGCGACTTTCACACCTCGGGCTAATTTTATTAAAACAGAAGCTTTTGTTGAGGCACTTTTCCGCATATTTAATGAGGAACCAAGCTTCACATTCACATATTTGGCTGCCTTTTTTTGCTCCTCCTTCTTAGGGGGCTGCGGCTTAGGGCTTGAAATTTTAGAGACTAAAAATTCCGAGCTGACAAACCCTTGCTTTCCATTTACTTCTATTTTGGCCCAACCCTTAGATTCTGAAATAACCTTTACTTCAGTGCCATTTATCAGCTTTGTAATAATATCAGAGCTAGTTGAAGTGCTTTTTCTAACATTCAATCTTGAGCTGGCATTTATATTGACATATTTAATGATTATTTTTGGGGTACTCATAGAAGAACCGTTGTTTGTACCTTGAGATTTATCACCTAAGAAAGCGGAACTGACATAGCCTTTTTTTCCATAGACCTCGATTTTAGACCACCCTCCAGAGCTGGAGTAAACCTTGACAGGAGTCCCTTTTGCCAGCTTAACAATAATCGATGCACTGGTGGAAGCACCGTTCCGCATGTTTAATGACCCGCTTGCAACATTGACATATTTAGTAACCGGTTGGCTTGTGGATTGTTTAGTGAAACCATCGGAACCAGAGTTAGAGTCGGAATTTTTGGAAGCTAAGAAATTTGTACTGACGTATCCAATTTTTCTGCCGGCCTTTACTTTAGCCCAGCCCTTGGCTTCGGAATAAACCGTTACCGCGGTTCCTTTTTTCAAGGATCCGATGACGCTCGATTTGGTAGAAGCACTCTTGCGTAAATTTAACGCCCCGCTTGCAACATCCACATATTTAGTAACCGTTTGGCTTGTGGATTGCTTGGCGAATCCGTCTGAATTCTTAGAGGAAAGAAAGCTTGCACTGACAAAGCCAATCTTGCCGCTTGCTTTTACCTTCGCCCAGCCTTTTGCTTCGGAATAAACAGTTACTGCGGTCCCTTTTTTCAGCGAACTAATAACAGCAGAACCAGAAGTGGCACTTTTCCGTAAATTTAAGGAACCACTGGTTATATCCACATACTTTACATATGAATGGCCTGGATTTGCTTTTTCAGCCAAAACCGCTTCCTGATAAGCGGCCGTTGAAAGAACGGCAAAACAAAATGTAGGGATGATTGCCTTCTTTACGACATTCCCCGGCATTCGGGGTTGTTCTGGACTGGTTTGCGGTACGTCTGTTTTTTTCATTACTCCCCCTCCAATTTTTTACATAAATATGTATAATAATCCTGTATTTGGCGATACTAAAATGGAATTTGTAATAAATTTTACCATATTTACTAAAATAATAGAGAAGTTTGTTGAAATTTATCTTTTGTTTTTTTAAAAAAGTGGTAGAATAAGAGTCTTTTCTCCTGTCGGCTTTCTTGTTTTTTTGCCGACAAATGCCTATAATTGTGAAAGGTATTTATAAAGGGGCAGAGCGCCGCAAAAACGGGACACTTTATTTCCATGTGGTAGAAAGTAAAGTTTTTTTGTTGGAAATTAAGTGATGTTTAGCTCTGCTCACACCGCCTTTATAAAATTAATGATAGTTAAAATAGATGAAATTTTTTGAGGAGTGAAAGTGAATGGCTTTAACTGCTGGGATTGTCGGACTACCAAATGTTGGTAAGTCGACATTATTTAACGCAATTACCCAAGCTGGCGCAGAATCAGCAAACTACCCTTTCTGTACGATTGACCCGAATGTCGGGATTGTAGAAGTTCCCGATCATCGTCTGCAAAAATTAACAGAGCTTGTGCAGCCGAAAAAGACTGTACCAACGGCATTTGAATTTACTGATATTGCTGGAATTGTGAAAGGTGCTAGTAAAGGTGAAGGCTTAGGAAACAAATTCTTATCCCATATCCGTGAAGTTGATGCCATCTGCCAAGTGGTTCGCTGCTTTGCTGACGAGAATATTACTCATGTGTCTGGAAAAGTGGATCCGATTTCCGATATTGAAACGATCAATTTGGAATTAATCCTAGCTGATATGGAATCAGTAGAAAAACGTATTAGCCGCGTGGAAAAATTAGCGAAACAAAAGGACAAGGACGCAGCAGCTGAATTTGAAGTTCTCTCTATGCTGCGTGATGCATTTGAAGCGGAAAAGCCAGCCCGTTCAGTGGATTTTACTGAAGAACAAATGAAGCTGGTAAAGCATCTTCACTTATTAACCATTAAACCAGTTCTATATGTGGCCAACGTCAGTGAAGATGAGGTCGCAGATCCATCCGATAATGAGTACGTAAAACTGGTCCGTGAATATGCAGCAAATGAAAATGCTGAAGTGATTGTAATTTGTGCAAAAATCGAAGAGGAAATTGCCGAGCTTGAAGGCGAAGAAAAGCAAATGTTCCTGGAAGAGCTTGGGATTGCTGAATCAGGGCTTGATCAATTAATTCGTGCCGCTTACAGCTTACTTGGCCTCGCCACATATTTTACAGCAGGTGTGCAGGAGGTTCGTGCTTGGACATTTAGAAAGGGCATGAAGGCACCACAATGTGCCGGCATTATTCACTCTGACTTTGAACGTGGATTTATCCGTGCTGAAACAGTTTCCTATGATGATCTTGTTGCAGGCGGAAGCTACAATGCCGCTAAAGAAGCCGGCAAAGTCCGCTTAGAAGGAAAAGAATACGAAGTAAAAGACGGCGATGTTATCCATTTCCGTTTCAACGTATAAAGTCGTCATTTAGGGTGTCAGACACCATGTGAATTTTTCACATGGTGCCTGACACCCTTGCTTTTTATCAGCAAAATAGTGGCATAATTGTGAAGGAGATTGCATTTTGGGTTGCCCTATGCTATAATTTCAACTTGTGAGTAATGAATAATTGCTCCTTGCCCTTATTGAAGGGCCGTTTAGACCAAAAGGAGGTGACCGTGATGAATAAGTACGAAATCATGTACATCATCCGCCCAAACATTGAAGATGAAGCGAAAAAGGCTCTTGTAGAGCGTTTTAACACAATTCTTCTTGAAAATGGTGCGGAGACTGCTGAAACAAAAGATTGGGGTAAGCGTCGTCTAGCTTACGAAATCAATGATTTCCGTGATGGCTATTACGAAATCGTGAAAACAGCTTCTTCAGCTGCTGCAGTTCAAGAATTTTCTCGTCTTGCAAAAATC
The DNA here is from genome assembly GCF_014656545.1 of Neobacillus kokaensis. GTDB lineage: Bacteria > Bacillota > Bacilli > Bacillales > Cytobacillaceae > Neobacillus > Neobacillus kokaensis. Next base: position 217,982 of record NZ_BNDS01000005.1, on the reverse strand, counting down.
AGCGAAGATATCATTCGCCATATCGTAATTAAAGAAGAAGAATAATTTTTTATATAAAATTTCTAAAATGTTTCGCGTGGGATATTTTAGAAGGAAAAGGAGTTGATTCTGATGATCAATCGTGTAGTGCTTGTTGGCCGTTTAACAAAAGATCCTGAATTGAAATATACACCAAATGGCATTGCTGTTGCTACCTTTACCCTAGCTGTAAATCGACAGTTTTCAAACCCGCAAGGTGAGCGGGAGGCGGACTTTTTAAACATTGTTGTTTGGCGTAAAGCTGCTGAAAATGTCGCCAACTTCTTGAAAAAGGGAAGTTTAGCAGGAGTAGACGGCAGAATTCAAGTTCGTACTTACGAGCAAGATGGAAGACGTCAGTATTTTACTGAGATAGTAGCAGATACTGTTCAATTTCTTGAACCTAAAGGCTCTTCTGGTTCTGGCGGCGGAAACGGCGGCGGAAGAAGCAACGATTTCTACGGTGCTCCTCCAAGAGAGCCTCAAGGGTCTTCATATGGCGGCGGCAATCAGAATCAACGACAAAATTCCAACCAAGGTTTTACAAGAGTGGATGATGATCCATTTGCTGGAAGCGGTCAGATTGACATCTCAGATGATGATCTTCCATTCTAATAAACCATTTTATGAACGGACATAAAAAAAATCTAAAGGAGGGAATCTTCATGGCAGGAGGACGCAAAGGCGGACGTGCAAAACGTCGTAAAGTGTGCTATTTCACAGCAAACGGCATCACTCGCATTGACTACAAAGAAGTGGATTTACTTAAAAAATTCATCTCTGAGCGCGGTAAAATTTTACCACGCCGTGTAACTGGAACAAGCGCTAAATATCAACGTAAATTAACTGTTGCTATTAAACGTGCTCGTCAAATGGCATTACTACCATTCGTTTCAGGCGAATAATATAGCAAAAAAAAGGCACCCATCGTACGAGGGTGTCTTTTTTCTATACCGTTAAGATCTTGTGAAGTGAACGCATAGTAACATAATAAATGATATCCCGATCATACTCACGACCCAAAGCCAGGCAAGCTGCATATTACCGGAATCAAGTGCGACATAGATGGCAGTGGGAATGGTTTGTGTTTTTCCGGGAATATTGCCTGCAAACATTAACGTGGCACCAAACTCACCTAATGCTCTGGCAAAACTCAATATAGCACCAGATATAATCGCTTTAAGGGCAAGAGGAACGGAGATGGTCAGAAATAATTTAAGTTCATTGGCCCCGTCCACGCGAGCAGCATTCTCAATATCCTCATCAATTGCCTCAAATCCCGCTTTAGCTGACTGATACATCAGCGGGAAGGCTACAACGGTCGAAGCAATAACGGCAGCCCGTTTGGTAAACATAAGGGGCTGATGAATGACCCATTCTACTAGTTGCCCAACTGGACTATTTCTGCCAAAAATAATAATTAATAAGAAGCCGACAACAGTTGGCGGTAATACCAGCGGCAGCAGGAAGCCGGTTTCGACAAAGACCTTCCCTTTAAAATTCCTGTTTGCCATTAGCCTTCCAAAAAATAGACCTAAAATTAACACCAATATACCAGAAATCGAAGCAATTTCAACAGATAGTCTAATGGGTGACCAGAAGTTTGCTGTCATGACAATTAGTGCAGCCCCTTAAACCCGTACTTTTCGAAAATATCTATAGCTTTTTGGCTTTGCAGGTATTCAAAAAAAGCCATTGTCTCTTTTGGATGGGTGCTGGTCTTTATGATTCCCACCGGATAAATAATTGGTGCATGGGTGTTTTCTTCCGCGGAGGCGACAATCTGAACCTTCGGTGAAATCATGGCATCTGTTTTATAAACAATTCCTGCATCGACATTGTTTGTCTCTACATATGTAAGCACCTGCCGAACATCTTTGGCGAAAACAACTTTATCTTCGACAACTTTCCAAATATGTAAGTGTTCTAATGTATCCTTAGCATATTTTCCAGCTGGTACAGATTCTGGTGTACCTATGGAAATTTTATCTGCTTTTCTAAGGTCTTTAAATGATTGAATATTTTTATTTGTACCTTTGGGAACTACCAGCACAAGTTTATTTCCTACAAGATCTGTTCCGTTCTTCCTTTCAATTAGCCCGTCTGTCACTAATTGATCAAATTTGTCCTCTGTCGCTGAGAAATAGAGATCAACGGGTGCTCCTTGAGAAATTTGCTGCTGAAGTGCGCCGGATGCTCCAAAGTTATAGTTAATTTTTACATTAGTATATTCCTTTTCAAAGTTTGCTTGAATATCATTTAAGGCATCCTGCAAGCTTGCCGCTGCGGAAACCGTCAATTCTACTTTCTTTTCTGTTGTTACCTTTTTCTTACCGGAATCTTTGGAACTGCATCCAGTCGTAAACAGAAATAGAAGCAGGATTGAACAAAATAACAAGGATTGTTTTTTCATTTCATTCATCCTTCCACCGTCACATATTACTAATTATAACTCGTTATACGTTATTAACGCTAAGGAATTACGGAAGTTTTAAAAATAGTTGGAATGGATTGGTTGAATAGAGTCTTTCATGCAGATAAAATAAGGATTAGGTTTCCAGTTGATTTAGGGGTGAAGAAGTGAAAAATGTAGGTAAACTAACGGAAGGCGCTATTCTTTTGGCGGCCTTTGCTGCAATCTTACTAATAACGGTTTATGTACCACTTATTGGTTCCGGGTTGAATTTTGTCCTGCCGCTGCCGTTCATGATGTTTGCGGCAAAGAATACTATTAGAAATATCTTGGCTTTTACCATTGCTGCTGCTATACTTTCCTTTCTTGCCAGTTCCTTCATAGGTCTTGGGTTTATGCTTTTGTATGGCGTCATTGGCTCTGTCATAGGTTATTTACTGCAAAAAAATATGAGTCGGACCGCTATTTTAATCTCCAGCTCGCTTGTTTTCATGGCAGGGGTGGTTGCTATGTACGCGGTCAATGCTGCTTTCTTTAAAATTGATATCATTCAAGAATTTATGCAAAGCTATAAAGAGTCCGCTAAAATGTCTGAAGAATTGTTACGTTCAATGGGGCAGGAAAGTCAAATTGAGCAGTTGAATAAACAAAATGAACTGTTAATTAAAACATTGCAAATCTTAGCTCCTAGTTTATTAATTTGGGGATCGATTATTTGTGTATTTGTGATTCAGTGGATTTGTTTTCCAATCATTAAAAGGTTTGGCATTAAAGTGCAGCCGTGGGGCAGCTTTCGGAACTTGTCATTGCCGAAAAGTCTTTTATGGTATTACTTAATCGCTATGGCCATTAAGCTCTTTGGACATCCTGCAGAAGGGACCTATTTATATATCGCTGTTTTTAACGCTATATACTTATTGGAAATGTTTATGGTGCTGCAAGGACTCTCGTTTGTTTTTTATATATTCCACAAGCGGTCAGTGGCAAAGGGACTTGGTGTGCTTGTGGCAATTCTTGCTTTCATCATTCCGACTATTCATTATATAATAATGTTATTGGGAATTATCGATTTAGGATTTAATTTTCGAAAGCGATTGGAACAAAAAGAGTAAGACTTTCGATTGGAGCTGAAAACTTTGCCGGCATTTTTAGAAAAGAGGTCAATACGATACCCTTTTTACGGTTTAATAGGTGTTACAGTAGTATTGCTCATCGTCCTGTTCTTATATAATTGGATTTTAAGTCTTGCTGGATTAGTATTAATGATTATTCCAATTTATTTTATGTTTGTCATTGACCAGCGCCAAAGACAGGAAGTGGAAGAGTACATCTCGACCCTTTCTTACCGGGTAAAAAAGGTTGGCGAGGAAGCACTGCTAGAGATGCCGATTGGGATTATGCTCATTAATGATGATTATTATATTGAGTGGACCAATCCGTATTTAGCCACTTGTTTCGATGAGGATACGCTTGTCGGACGGTCGCTGTATGATGTGGCAGACGACCTGATTCCACTCATTAAGCAGGAAGTAGAATCAGAAGTGATTACCCTTTACGAGCGGAAATTCCGCGTCGTCCATAGGCATGAAGAGCGGCTTTTATACTTTTTTGATGTGACTGAGCAGACTGAAATTGAAAAACTGTACCAGAACGAACGGACCGTTATCGCAACGATTTTTTTAGACAACTATGATGATCTGACCCAAGGGATGGATGATCAAATGCGAGGAAGTATCAACAATTTGGTTACTTCCATTTTAAATAAGTGGGCACACGATAATGGCATCTTTTTAAAGCGGGTTTCTTCAGAGCGGTTTATTGCTGTATTTAATGAAGAGATCCTCCAAATTCTAGAAAAGGGTAAATTTTCCATATTGGATGATGTAAGAGAAATGACTTCTAAGCACAATGTCTCATTTACCTTAAGTATTGGTGTTGGAGCGGGAGTTTCCTCCCTGCCGGAATTAGGCGTACTTGCCCAGTCCAGCCTTGATTTAGCGCTTGGCAGAGGCGGTGACCAAGTAGCCATTAAACAGCCAAACGGAAAGGTCAAATTCTTTGGCGGCAAAACAAACCCAATTGAAAAACGAACACGGGTAAGGGCAAGGGTTATTTCACACGCTTTAAAGGATTTAATAACCGCTAGTGATAAAGTAATTATCATGGGACATAAAAATCCGGATATGGACTCGATTGGTGCAAGTATCGGGATTTATAAAGTAGCGCAAATGAATCAGAAGGATGCCTATATAGTAGTGAACGTGCAGGAAACAGACAATGGGATCAAACGGCTGATGGATGAAATTCGCAGCCAAGAGGCCTTATACTCCCGTTTTATTGGTTCCGATGAAGCACTGGAGATTGCCACAGATAAAACTCTTTTGGTTGTGGTCGATACCCATAAGCCTTCTTTAGTGATGGATGAACGTCTGCTGAACAAAATTGACCATGTCGTTGTTATTGACCATCATAGGAGAAGCGAGGATTTCATTACCAATCCATTGCTTGTATATATGGAGCCTTATGCCTCCTCTACTTCAGAGCTGGTAACCGAGTTTCTTGAATATCAGCCGAAGAAGGTTAAAATAGAAGTAATAGAAGCCACCGCGCTTTTAGCGGGAATCATTGTAGATACAAAAAGCTTCACGTTAAGAACAGGTTCAAGGACATTTGATGCTGCTTCTTATCTTAGAGCACATGGTGCTGATACAGTACTTGTCCAGAAGTTTATGAAAGAAAGCATTGATACATATAAACAAAGAGCAAAATTAATTGAATCTGTGGCTTTTTATCGTGATGGTATTGCCATTGCCAAAGGCGGAGAGATAGAGGTCCATGATCAAGTTATAATTGCCCAGGCGGCTGACACGTTACTTACAATGGAGGGTGTTCAGGCCTCCTTTGTGATTGCAAAACGAAATGAAGGTGTTATCGGCATCAGTGCCCGTTCCTTAGGGAATGTCAATGTTCAGGTGATTATGGAAAGCTTAAAGGGCGGCGGACATCTGACAAATGCCGCTACACAGCTTACGGGTTTAACAATTGCTGAAACGGAAGCAAAATTAAAGCAGGCAATTGATGATTATTTGGAAGGGAGCAAAAGGGAATGAAGGTTATTTTTCTAAAAGATGTTAAAGGAAAAGGGAAAAAGGGAGAAATTAAAAATGTTGCGGATGGGTATGCCCATAACTTCTTAATTAAGCAAGGTTTGGCGGTAGAGGCAAACAACGCAAATCTCAGCTCATTAGATGCTCAAAACAAGAAGCAGGAAAAGCTTGCAGCAGAAGAGCTTGCTGACGCAAAGAAGCTAAAGGAAAAGCTGGATCAAACGACAGTTGAATTAACGGCCAAAGCAGGTGAAGGCGGCAGATTATTTGGCTCAATCACTTCCAAGCAAATTGCTGAAGAATTACAGAAGAAGCATGGCATTAAAATTGATAAGCGTAAAATGGAATTAGCAGATGCTATCCGTACTCTTGGTCACACAAAGGTACCTGTAAAGCTTCATCATGAGGTAACAGCAACTTTAACTGTGCATGTGAAGGAACTGTAATATATTTTCCAGTTCAAATTTTAGTTAATCATGATAGAATAGAGTAAGATTGAGAGAACGTGATCGGTGTCTGCTGGTCACTTTTTCTTTTTGAATGGGATCTTCTATTAGGAGGTTTTTTGCAATATGAGTGAATTGTTTGCTGACCGCATGCCTCCACAAAATATTGAGGCTGAGCAGGCAGTTATTGGAGCAATCTTTTTAGAACCGTCTTCCTTGACAATGGCTTCAGAAATTTTGATTCCTGAAGACTTTTATCGGGCGGCCCACCAAAAAGTCTTTAACGTCATGTTAAAGCTGAATGATGAAGGAAAAGCGGTCGATCTTGTGACCGTAACAGAGGAATTATCAGCAGCTAAACTGATCGAGGATGTTGGCGGTGTTAGTTATTTAGGGGAGCTGGCGGCATCTGTCCCGACAGCGGCTAATATAGAGTATTATGCTAAAATTGTGGAAGAAAAGTCTTTACTTAGACGATTAATCCGTACGGCAACGAATATCGCAACAGATGGATATACGCGCGAGGATGAAGTGGAAACCCTCTTAAGCGAAGCAGAAAAAAGTATTCTTGAAGTGGCGCAAAGGAAAAATGCCGGGGCGTTTCATGATATTAAAGATGTCCTTGTCCGGACGTATGACAATATTGAGGAAATGCATAAACGCGTTGGGGATATTACCGGTCTAGAGACAGGGTTTGTGGAGCTTGACCGTATGACTGCAGGCTTCCAGCGCAATGACTTAATCATTGTCGGTGCTCGTCCTTCTGTGGGTAAAACGGCCTTTGCCTTAAATATTGCGCAAAATGTTGCGAAAAAAACAGGCGAAAATGTGGCCATCTTTAGTTTGGAGATGGGTGCTGAACAGCTGGTGATGCGTCTATTATGTGCCGAAGGGAACATCGACGCCCAGCGGCTTCGTACCGGGTCACTGACAGAGGATGACTGGGGAAAATTGACGATGGCAATGGGCAGCTTGTCTAACACAGGGATTTTTATCGATGATACTCCAGGGGTTAGAATCAGTGATATACGTTCCAAATGCCGCCGCTTAAAGCAAGAGCACGGCTTAGGAATGATATTAATTGACTATTTGCAGCTTATTTTAGGAAGCGGCCGTTCCGGTGAAAACCGTCAGCAGGAGGTTTCGGAAATTTCCCGATCCTTAAAACAATTAGCCCGTGAGCTAAAGGTTCCGGTCATTGCCTTATCTCAGCTTTCCCGTGGAGTTGAGCAGCGGCAGGACAAACGGCCAATGATGTCCGATATTCGTGAATCAGGAAGTATTGAGCAGGATGCTGATATTGTGGCCTTCCTTTATCGTGATGATTACTATGATAAGGAGTCGGAGAATAAAAACATTATTGAAATCATTATCGCTAAGCAGCGTAATGGTCCGGTCGGCACTGTGCAGCTGGCATTCGTAAAAGAATATAATAAATTCGTAAACTTAGAGAGACGTTTTGATGATACAATGTCCCCTCCAGGAGCTTAAATAGCAGTTTCTAGGTCAGCCAAGCTGTGGCTGGCTTTTTTATAGATTACTATTTGCACGAACGATTTTAATAGTTTAATATAAAACGTTCGTGTTTAATTGATTTTTGCTTTTGAAATTGGTACACTAAATTAGTGTTAAGATAAAAAGGCGTAAGCGCCTTAAGAACAAGCATAGCTTGTTCCTGCGAAGATTATTCTAAGAGGCTAGGCGCTGGCGCTGGACTACTTTAATTACCTAGAAGTGAATATTTCGGAGGTGCCTTTCATGTCATCAGTAGTAGTTGTTGGTACACAATGGGGAGACGAAGGAAAAGGGAAAATTACCGATTTTCTTTCTGAAAATGCAGAGGTAATTGCTCGTTATCAAGGCGGCAACAATGCAGGCCACACGATTAAATTTAATGGTGTTACCTACAAATTGCACTTGATTCCTTCAGGGATTTTCAATAAAGAAAAGATTAGTGTCATCGGAAACGGAATGGTTGTTGATCCAAAGGCACTTGTAGCTGAGCTTGCTTATTTACATGAAAGAGGCATTACAACTGATAACCTAAGAATTAGCAATCGTGCCCATGTCATTCTTCCATATCACATTAAATTGGATGAGGTAGAGGAATTACGGAAAGGCGCCAATAAGATTGGAACGACGAAAAAGGGGATTGGTCCTGCTTACATGGACAAAGCTGCCCGTGTCGGTATTCGCATTGCTGATTTACTTGATCGTGAAATTTTTGAAGAAAAATTAGAACAAAACTTAGCGGATAAAAACCGTTTATTTGAACGAATTTATGAAGTAGAAGGCTTTAAAAAAGAAGAGATTCTGGATGAATACTTCGAGTACGGCCAGCAAATTAAACAGTATGTCTGTGATACATCCGTTGTCTTAAATGATGCATTAGATGAGGGCAAACGCGTATTATTTGAAGGTGCTCAAGGGGTTATGCTTGATATTGATCAGGGTACATATCCATTTGTTACATCATCCAATCCTGTTGCTGGCGGGGTTACCATTGGTTCTGGTGTAGGTCCTTCAAAAATTACTCATGTAGTTGGTGTTTGTAAGGCTTATACTTCCCGCGTCGGTGATGGTCCTTTCCCAACTGAATTACATGATGAAATTGGACATCAAATTCGGGAGGTGGGACGTGAGTATGGTACAACTACAGGACGTCCTCGCCGTATCGGCTGGTTTGACAGCGTCGTTGTCCGCCATGCCCGCCGTGTCAGCGGTTTAACGGATTTATCGTTGAATTCGATTGATGTTTTGACTGGAATTGAAACGTTAAAAATCTGTACGGCATATCGTTACAAGGATGAGGTCATTACAGAGTATCCAGCAAGCTTAAAAGTGCTGTCTCAATGTGAGCCAATTTACGAAGAGCTCCCTGGCTGGACTGAAGATATCACAGGGGTGAAATCCTTGGATGAACTGCCTGTCAACGCCCGCCACTATGTGGAGCGTGTAACACAGCTGACTGGTATTCCATTATCTACTTTCTCTGTAGGCCCAGACCGGAATCAAACAAATGTAGTCCGCAGCCCATGGAGACAGATCTAATTAGGGATTTATGAGGGGCCCTCTAGTTTTGGGGGCTTCTTTTGTTTGGTGGAGATGTGACTTAGGAGAAAACAGCCTATGGGACAAAACGAATTGTGATGATGAGTAAACTGTCCCATAGGCGAGTTCTAAGGGACAAACAAGGTGGAAAGCCGAGAGGGAGTGTCCCATAGGGCAGTTCTAAGAGACAAACCAGGTGGAAAATCGAGAGGAAGTGTCCCATAGGCCAGTTCTAAGAGACAAACCAGGTGGAAAATCGAAAGGAAGTGTCCCATAGGCCAGTTCTAAGAGACAAACCAGGTGGAAAATCGAGAGGAAGTGTCCCATAGGCCAGTTCTAAGAGACAAATCTGGTGGAAAATCGAAAGGAATGTCCCATAGACGGGTTCTAAGGGACAAACCAGGTAGAAAATCGAAAGGAAGTGTCCCATAGAATGTTCCTTATGGTCAAATGGTTCGCAAAAACTGGTGGATTTTTATTCCATATGCTAATTGAAGGACAAAATCACTAAAATCATCTAAGAAAATATCCTTCAAAAAATTTTTCAAAAAATATATTAAAAAAAGTATTGCACTTAATATAATAACCATGCTATTATAAAAAGCGTCGTCACAAACACGATAAATAAGTACGAGCCATTAGCTCAGTCGGTAGAGCATCTGACTTTTAATCAGAGGGTCGAAGGTTCGAGTCCTTCATGGCTCACCACCTTTATAAAATGGCCCCTTGGTCAAGCGGTTAAGACACCGCCCTTTCACGGCGGTAACACGGGTTCGAATCCCGTAGGGGTCATCGGCATTTGGCAGGTCAGCAAGAGGCTGGCAAGGACGGTCTCCTTGCTGACTAGCCATTAATATAAATATTGGTCTGGTAGTTCAGTTGGTTAGAATGCCTGCCTGTCACGCAGGAGGTCGCGGGTTCGAGTCCCGTCCAGACCGCCACTTATACATAATTAAGTTGGTTTTAGGGAATAGTAACAAACTACAGCTAATCATTTTGTAGGGTACAAATTTAATACGGCTCAGTAGCTCAGTCGGTAGAGCAAAGGACTGAAAATCCTTGTGTCGGCGGTTCGATTCCGTCCTGAGCCATCCACGAAAAAGCTTGCACCCATTTGCAAGCTTTTTTACATTCCATCTAATCCCTCTATCATACCTGTAATTTATCTGTAAAAAAAGAACTATATTTTTACAAATCCTCCGCTAACTTTATCCTAATTTGTGTTATCTAAAACTACTACACTAGTACCAATGTAAACCTTGGTTTAATAGGTATTTGCGGCTGTATATCCTAAAAACATAATAGGTAAAATTTACTGGCATATTTCACAAAAAGCAGGAAAATGTCAGCAATTATACATTTATGTTACATTATTGAGATTCTTCAATTTTTTAAAAAAATCTATGGTAAAGTAAAATGGGTTTAAAATTCTAGCCAAAAGTACTAGTTTAAGAGGTTTTTGTGTTTAGGAGGAAATCATGTTATTTTCACATAAAAGATTGTTCATTTTAAAGACAACCATCATCTCCACGATGGCGGCCGCTGCAATTGCCTTTAGTAATGGTCCAAGTGCCTTTGCAGATACACCTAAGACAACTACTACATATCAAGTATATGTAAATGGAACATACGCTGGAAATGTTACAAATAAAAAAATTGTTAACCAGATCATTGCTGAGAAAACTAAGCAGGCTGGTAAGTTCCATGTTAAGGCAGCACCAAAGGTACATTACATACCGGAACGTGTTTTTCAAAATACAACCAATAATCCACGAACAAACGAAACATTAAAGGATGTATTTCAGATTAAGGTGGAGGCTGTCGCTATAGTCATTGACGGGAAGCCTGTCACTTATGTAGACAGCAAAGAAACTGCCGAAGAGGTCCTGAAAAATCTAAAGCTCCATTATGTTTCTAAAGAGCAGCTTGAAGGGCTTGAAGAGCATGAAGCTAGAAAGGCCTCTATGGATTCTGTTTTACCCCCATTGAAGGAAAATGAAACTCGTATATTAGACGTTCGTTTATCAAAAAATGTTTCAATTGAAGAGCAAAATATTGAGCCTGAAAAAGTTATGACACTTAAAGATGCCGTTACCTATTTGCAAAAAGGGACATTACAGGAAAAGAAGTATAAGGTTCAAGATGGCGATGCCCTTGAATCCATTGCTCATCGTCATGATTTAAAGCTAGGAGATATGCTTGCATTAAATCCGGGATTATCGGGTGATTCCCTTTTGAAAGTCGGACAGGAAGTAAATGTTACGGCACTTACCCCTTTTATTGAGGTAATCGTAGAAAAAGAAGCGAATCGCAAAGAAGCTATTTCTTATGCTACCAAGACGGTTGAAGATTCTGCTATGCCAAAGGGACAAACGAAAATGAAACTAGAAGGCAAAGAGGGCTCACAAGCTGTAACGTACAAGATTACCGAACAAAATGGAACGGAGACTAAAAGGGAAAAAGAGAGTGAACACATTCTCAAGAAGCCAGTAGACCAAATCATGATAAAGGGGACGAAAGTGATTCCTTCCCGCGGCGAGGGCAGTTTTGCTTGGCCGGCGGTAGGTGGCTATATTTCCAGTCAAATGGGTCACCGCTGGGGTAAAATGCATAAAGGAATTGATATCGCCAGACCTAGCGACAGAACAATTAAAGCAGCCGATAATGGCGTAGTGGTAAAGGCAGGATGGGGCAACGGATACGGAAATATGATTATCATTGACCATCAAAACGGTTTTCGCACATTATACGGCCATATGTCTTCTCTAAAGGTAAGGTCAGGTCAAATCGTTTCAAAAGGAACAGGTATTGGAATTATGGGGTCAACCGGAAATTCAACAGGAGTTCATTTACATTTTGAAGTATATAAAAACGGCAGCTTAGTCAATCCGTTAAAATACGTAAACAGATGAAAAGTCTCCAGCGAATGCTGGAGGCTTTTCCTGTTGCAAGCCGCGTACCCCTTTGTAAAATACTTGTAATAGATGAATTTTAGGCGAAATAATGATAAAGTAAAGTAGATTAGTTATGACTTTTTTGCAGTATGTAAAATAGATCGTAGTTCCATGTTAATGGAGAGGAGTAATCATATGGAAAAGAAAATTCTTATAGTGGACGATGAAAAGCCAATTGCAGATATTTTACAATTCAATCTTAGAAAAGAAGGTTATGTAGTGTACTGCGCATACGATGGAAATGAAGCACTTGATTTAGTAGAGGACATTCAACCTGATTTAGTACTTCTTGATATCATGCTGCCGGTAAAGGATGGCATGGAGGTATGCCGTGAAATACGAAAAAAATATGAAATGCCAATTATTATGCTGACAGCTAAGGATTCTGAAATCGATAAAGTATTAGGTCTTGAGCTCGGTGCTGATGATTACGTAACAAAGCCATTTAGCACGAGAGAGTTGATTGCCCGGGTGAAAGCAAATCTGCGCAGGCACCAGCAAATCATTTCTCAGCCTGAAGAAGAAAATGATACGAATGAAATTTCAATTGGCTCCCTCGTGATTCATCCAGATGCCTATATTGTTTCTAAACGCGGCGAAACAATCGAACTGACACACCGGGAATTTGAATTGCTGTTCTATTTAGCAAAACATATCGGCCAGGTGATGACAAGAGAGCATTTACTGCAAACGGTATGGGGATATGACTATTACGGTGATGTCCGTACAGTCGATGTTACGGTAAGACGCCTAAGGGAAAAAATTGAAGATAGCCCAAGCCATCCGGCATGGATTGTAACAAGACGCGGGGTGGGATATTATTTACGAAATCCTGAACAGGAGTAATGACTTGTGAAAAAGGTTGGTTTCTTTCGCTCTATACACGTTAAATTTGTTATCATCTATGTCCTCCTTATATTAGTAGCTATGCAAGTGATCGGCGTTTATTTTGTCAAACAGCTTGAGTCTACGTTAAGGACAAATTTTCAAACGTCCATCAAGGAACGGGTTAATTTGTTGGCTTATAATATCCGGGAGGAAATGGAAAAGGAAAGAACACCTGAAGACCCGACACTCGAAGAAGATATACGTAAAACTTTGAAAGACTTTGAAGCAGTTGATATATCTGAAGTCCGTGTTATTGATGGCCGGTCGATGAGATTCTTAGGGACATCTGATGAAAACAATCAGGGGATCGTCGGCCAGCGGACAACAGAGCTTAGGATTAAACAATCAATGGTACTGGAAGAAGACCAAAGTGTTATTCGAGTTGACAAGGGGCATCGAATATGGGTCCTTTCCACCCCGATTAAGTCCGGAAAAAAGGTGCTGGGCGCCATTTATCTGGTAGCTAAGATTGAAAGTGTTTTTACCCAAATGAAAACCATTAATGGAATCTTTGCAACCGGAACAGCAATTGCCTTATCAATAACGGCGGTATTAGGGATCCTGTTAGCCCAAACGATTGCGAAGCCCCTGGCTGATATGCAAAAGCAGGCGCTCGCGATGGCGAAAGGTAATTTTTCCCGTAAGGTTAAAGTGTACGGCAACGATGAAATTGGGACTCTGGCCAGCACCTTTAACCATTTAACGAAAAAGCTCCAGGAAGCCCAGGCAATGACGGAGGGAGAGCGGCGCAAACTATCCTCGGTGTTGTCATATATGACCGACGGGGTATTGGCTACAGACCGCAAAGGTCGTGTTATCCTCATTAATGAACCAGCAGCAGAGATGCTGGATGTTTCACGTGAAACAATACTTTCCCAGCCAATTGAAAAAGTGCTTGGTTTGGATGATTCGATTACATTTGAGGATTTGCTGGAAGAAAATGATTCCTTAATTTTAGATTATAGTACGAAATCCGAACCGTATATCCTTCGTGCCAATTTTTCTATCATTCAAAAAGAAACCGGTTTTGTTAACGGCCTAATTACGGTTCTTCATGATATTACCGAGCAGGAAAAAATTGATGCGGATAGAAGAGAGTTTGTTGCGAATGTTTCCCACGAGCTGAGGACGCCGCTGACAACCATGCGGAGTTATCTTGAGGCACTGGCAGATGGAGCCTGGCAGGATAAAGAAATTGCCCCGAACTTTTTAGAAGTGACGAGGACAGAGACGGAAAGAATGATCCGCCTTGTAAATGACTTATTGCAGTTATCAAAAATGGATAGTACAGATTATAAGCTGAATAAGGAATGGGTGAACTTTGTTGTTTTCTTTGAACGTATTATAGAACGATTGGAGATGTCAAAACAGCAAAATGTAACCTTCAAGCGAAAGCTGCCAGATCGCGCTATTTTTGTTGAAATTGATGAAGATAAGATGACACAGGTTTTATACAATATTATCTCGAACGCTTTAAAGTACTCACCAGAAGGCGGACAGGTTACCTTCTCTATTAAGGAAAAGGGTGACAAAATTATTGTTAGTGTTTCTGATGAAGGCGTGGGGATTCCAAAAGAGAGCATTGGAAAAATATTTGATCGTTTTTATCGTGTGGATAAAGCAAGAACTCGCAAATTAGGCGGTACAGGACTAGGACTTGCCATTGCAAAAGAAATGGTGAAATGTCATGGCGGCAATATTTGGGCAACTAGCAGGGAAGGCAAAGGAACAACTATTTCTTTCTCGCTGCCATTTGATCGTACTGAAGAGGATGAATGGTCATGAGATATGAAACGATAAAATCTGTTATTTTAACTATCTTAGTTTTAGTCAGTGTTTTGTTAACCTGGAATCTTTGGACATATCAGCCTGATTATGAAACCATTGAAAGTAATAATACCCTTAGAGAAGTCACATTAAGTGAAAAGCAGGAAGTGCAAAAAATTATCCGCCCAGATCGGGTGCTGTTCCATATAAACGGCAAACATTATGGAACAAATAATAGCGTGGAATTAGAGAAAATTGTTAAAGGAATAAGTAAATGGTCCATTTTTGATTTAAAAAACTACTCAGATAAAGTGGAAAACTATAATGAGTTGGTTCATGGATCCGGCAATGCTGAAATTATTTTTCCAGGAGATATTCCGATTGAATTATACCGGAGCGTGGTCAACATTGAGGGAAGAAAAATACCATCCTTTAACTTTGACCGAATCGTGATAAATGTTGAGCATTCCGGAAAGGAAAACGGGATTGTCTATTTTGTCTCTTCGCAAAATCAAAAGGTATTTGTTGCCCATATTTCACCAGCAAATTTAACCGCGTTCAACCGTGATTTTTTTAAAAAAGGCAATGAATATCCTCGTTATTTTGCTTATAAGGCAACAAGTAAGCGGACGATTTTCCTACAAGAGAATCCCACAGAGATGATAACGTATAAATATTTGCCTGTTACACTTGATTCGGAGGAATTTAAAGAAGCGCTTTTTGATGACCCAAGCTTTGTCCAAAAAAGTGTGCTGACGAACGGGGAAGAATATACAAACGTTTCTAGCAAAATGACAGTTAATTACGATAAAAATATGTTATCTTATGTGAATCCGACAGCAGAGGATAATTATTCGGAGAAGTCCTATGATTTAGTGAAGCGCAGCATCGATTTTGTTAATGAACATGGCGGATGGACAGACCAGTATCGATATGTTGAAAAGGATGAATATAAACGCTCTGTAACCTTTCGGCTGTATAGCAGAGATGGTTACCCAGTATTTAATGATTTAGGGATGTCAGAAATTTATGAGGTATGGGGCGGCAATAAAATAAATAGATATATTCGCCCTAATATTGCTCTAGAACTGCCGTTGAATACAGAGGCCAAAAGCGTAGTCCAGCCATCAGGATATAAGGCATTGGAATTTTTACAAAACAAAAAGAATTTTAACCCTGAGCTTCTTGAACAAATGGTATTAGGCTACCGGATGGAACGTGATACAGAAGAGAGCCAGCTGATCCTCTTAGAGCCTGCCTGGTATTATCGCTATGATAATAGATGGGGAATTATTACGTCTGAAGAACTAGGAGGGCCAGTTCATGGATTGGAGTAAAATTAAAACAATTTTTATCATCACCTTTCTCATTTTAGATGTCTACCTTTTATTCCAATTCATGAAAATCCGTGATGCCAATAAATATGAGGTGAATACCGAAGCCTCCTTTGAAGAAAAGCTGAAGGCAGATGAAATTACCTATGGGGAACTGCCAAAAACGTTAATCAAGGCACAATACCTTAGTGCAAAGCCAAAAATCTTTACGCAGGAAGATATGGCTAAGCTTAAAGGGCAAAAGGCATCATTTACGGAGCCTAGCAGCTCTCTGATGATAACTCTGGAGAAGCCGCTTAAGTTAAGTGGGAAGTTTGAACCTGCGGAGCTTGCTGATTTTTTAAAGAATAATGTGATATATGGGGACCAATATCAATTTTGGAAGAAAAATGACGAGTTAAGAACGATTACTTACTTTCAACAATATGAAACCTTCCCGTTATATCAAAATATAAATGGGATGATCACTTTCCATTATAACGAGAAAAACCAGATTGTTTCGTATCAGCAAAGCTATTTAGAAGGAATGGAAGAATTGACGGAGAAAGAGGAAATTCTCCGTCCGATAAAAGCGATTGAAACATTGCATCAAAAGGGAGTACTGAAGCCGAAGAGCACGATTACCAAGGTTGAACTAGGCTATTCGACACTCGTACAATTAGCAGCATCCCAAGTGTTAGCACCTACCTGGCGCTTTGAGGTTAATGACAAGGAGAGTTTGTTTGTCAATGCCTTTGAAGGTCAGATTATTGATTTTAAAAATGATGAAAAAAAGAGTGTGGAGTGAGTAGTATGTCTTTGCGATATAGCATCTTAGCAAGCGGGAGTACGGGGAACGCTCTATATGTAGAGTCTGATGAACACTCCTTCTTGGTGGATGCGGGTTTTAGCGGTAAGCAGATGGAAGCATTATTTCAGCAAATTGACCGTGACCCGAGTAAGCTTTCCGGTATCTTTGTGACCCATGAACATAGTGACCATATAAAGGGGGTTGGAATCCTGGCACGTAAATATCATTTGCCTGTATATGCGAACGAAAAAACATGGCAGGCGATGGACAATTTAGTTGGTGTCATACCAACTGAGCAAAAGTTTGTCTTTGGCATGGAAACGGTAAAAAGCTTTGGTTCAGTGGATATCGAATCATTTGGGGTTTCCCATGATGCAGCGGAACCAATGTTTTATACCTTCCATCATTCCGATAAGAAGCTGGTGTTGATTACCGATACAGGATATGTCAGCGACCGGATGAAGGGGATTATCTCGAATGCAGATGTCTACGTATTTGAGTCCAATCATGATGTTCAAATGCTGCGGATGGGGCGCTATCCATGGAATATTAAACGGCGCATCTTAAGTGATCTCGGACATGTTTCAAATGAGGACGCAGCACTTGCTATGAGCGAAGTAATTGGCGACCGGACAAAAAGAGTGTACCTCGCTCATTTAAGCCAGGATAATAATATGAAGGACTTAGCAAGAATGTCGGTAAGCCAAACATTGGAAGGCTGCGGAGTGATTGTCGGGGAACAAATTGGGCTTTACGATACCGATCCGAAAACACCAACCATTTTAACCGCGGTTTAAATATTTAAAAATGAGGGTACTTCTCAGTAGGTACCCTTTTTTGTGTGTCCAAAATCGTAAAGTTTGTTTCTAACAGATGCAATTTTTTAGTAAATTTCCGTTAGTAGAGTATAATTGTAATTATAAGCCAAAATATATATAGCAATCATTTCGAAAGAGAGGAATGGTGTAGAATTGGGTTATTATGATGATCATTCACCAAATCGATACCAGGGGCAGAAAGGAAATCGAGGCGGCATATTCTTTGCTGGTTTGGTTGGTGTCATTCTCGGGGCAATTTTAGTTATTATTCTGGTCCCTTCGCTGACGGAAAGAGGGATATTGCAATCGGATCAAAGAGCAGCGGAAAGTACTGATACGAGCGGTGGCGAAAATGTGATCCATCAGCAGGTTTCCTATGATGTAAAGACGGATACAACAAAAGCCATTAATAAAACGGCTGATGCGGTCGTAGGAATTAACAATATTCAGTCCACAAGTTTTTGGACGGATAATAACAATATGGATGAAACAGCGGGAACTGGCTCTGGAGTGATTTATCGGAAGGCTGGCGGCAAGGCCTTTGTAGTGACAAACCACCATGTAGTGGAAGGTGCTACAAGGCTTGAGGTAAGTATGTCAAATGGGACTAAGATTCCTGCTAAGCTATTAGGAAGCGATATATGGACGGATCTAGCAGTCCTTGAAATTGATGCGGCAAAAATCAAAAAGACTGCTGAATTTGGCGATTCTGACAGCTTAAAAGTGGGTGAACCGGTCATTGCCATTGGAAACCCGCTAGGTCCTACCTTCTCTGGTTCGGTTACACAAGGGATAATATCCGGGTTAGAACGGACAATCCCAGTGGATATCAATCAAGACGGTGTTGTTGACTGGCAGTCGGAAGTGCTTCAGACGGATGCAGCGA
The DNA here is from genome assembly GCF_014656545.1 of Neobacillus kokaensis. GTDB lineage: Bacteria > Bacillota > Bacilli > Bacillales > Cytobacillaceae > Neobacillus > Neobacillus kokaensis. The sequence continues at coordinate 199,510 of NZ_BNDS01000005.1, read as the reverse complement.
TTAACCCGGGGAACAGCGGCGGTGCGTTAATTAATATGGCTGGTCAGGTAATTGGCATCAATTCGATGAAAATTGCTCAGAACGCAGTTGAAGGAATTGGCTTATCGATTCCAATTAATTCTGCAAAGCCGATTATTCATGATCTTGAGACATTCGGCAGTGTAAAGCGTCCATATATGGGCGTGGACTTGAAATCGGTTGATGAAATTCCTGCTTATTATCAGCAGGAAGCACTGAAGCTTCCGCGGGATGTGACTCATGGAGTAGCCATTCGTCAGGTAGTTCCAGGTTCACCTGCATCGCATGCTGGACTTCAGGAATTGGATGTCATTATCGAAATGGATGGTGTGAAAATTAGTGACGTCATTGATCTCCGCAAGCATTTGTATCAGGATAAGAAAATTGGCGAGAAAATGACGGTAAAGTTTTATCGTAATGGAAAACTGCAAGAGACAAGATTAACGTTAACCGGTGAACGAATGCAATAGATAGTTGAAAACAGGAAGGTGAGCTATTCACCTTCCTGTTTTTTCATGTTATTTATGAAGGCTGTATGATATAGTACGTGTAGTCTAAAATAGAATTATTAATTGTTTTTAAGAAAGGTGAAGGTTAAAATGATTTATTGCTGTGAGGAACATGTGGAACTTGGATTAGATGTAGTTGTGGATGAATATGAGACATTTCCGGTATTAACGAAAATTGATGTGGATAACTTATCAACAAGCTGCGAATTTTGTCAAAATAGGGCAGTATATCTTGTGGCGAACAAGTGATTTCATACAAGATGTGGATAAAAAATGTGCATATGTGGATAACTTCTGTGGATATCTTGTTTGTAACCTGTTTGTAATCAAAATGAAAAGGGCTGTGGATTGTGAATATCTCAATAATTACAGTTGGCAAACTAAAGGAAAAATACTTGAAATTAGGAATTGAGGAATATGTAAAAAGATTGTCTGCCTATGCCAAGGTGGAAGTCATTGAAGTTGCTGATGAAAAGGCACCAGAAGAATTAAGCGGGTTGGAAATGCTTCAGGTAAAGCAAAAAGAAGGCGAACGGATTTTAGCGAAGATCAGTGCGGATACATATGTGATTGCGCTTGCGATTGAAGGGAAAATGCAATCATCAGAGGAGTTGGCCGATACACTAGATAAGCTTGCAACGTACGGCAAAAGCAAAATTGCCTTCGTGATTGGCGGATCATTGGGATTGAGTGACGAAGTATTGCAGCGGTCGAATGAGCGGCTGTCGTTTTCACGTATGACCTTCCCCCACCAGCTGATGCGGCTGATATTGGTAGAGCAGATTTATCGGGCGTACAGGATTAATCGGGGTGAACCTTATCATAAATAGAGGCAGTTTTTTTATTAATTTCCGCAAACAGCACCATAAGTAAGTGAGGTTCCTAAGGGAATGGGTCCCCGTATGCATATCTTCCTTAGTGCTTCTTTCTTGGAAAGAAGCACTAAGATATAATAATAATTAGATTGTCCCTTTAGTTAGACATTAATCCAATGATAAATTCTACCTAACCTTTATGTTCCGTAGTTTTACCATTCTTTTGGCTCATAGTTTAATTCTCTAAATAATTGAGTTCGCTCTTTCTTGGATAAATCTCTCCATTGTCCAGGTGGAAGGTTGCCTAAATGAATATTCATGATTCGGGTTCTTTGCAATCTGTAAACCTCGTATCCTAATTCGGCGCACATACGGCGAATTTGGCGATTTAGCCCCTGTGTTAAAATGATTTGAAAATCATATTTTGATAATTGAACTGTTTTACAAGGAAGTGTTTTTGTACCTAATATTTTGACACCCTCTGACATCTTCTTCAAAAATTCAGGAGTAATGGGCTTGTCTACTGAAACGATATATTCCTTTTCATGCTTATTTTCAGAACGTAGGATTTCGTTAACAATGTCGCCATCGTTCGTAAGAAGTATTAAGCCCTCTGAATCTTTGTCTAGGCGTCCAATATTAAATATTCTTAATGGATGGTTGACCAAATCAACAATATTCCCCTTTACACCTTTTTCTGTTGTACTAGTAATGCCTACAGGTTTATTTAAGGCAATATAGACATTATTCCTTGCTACTCGGATTGGATTTCCATCCACTCGAACGTCATCCCCAGGTTCAACTTGGCTGCCTATTGTAACACGTTTACCATTTATAGTAACTCTTCCCTCGGCAATTAATTTATCCGCACCTCGTCTAGATGCTTTACCAGATTCGCTTATATATTTATTAATACGCATGTTGACACATCCTTAATCAGAGGATTGTTTTGTTTGATACTTAACTATACTTTATTTTAACGATGAATCACAAACTCTTTTTTAGATATAAGGGATAAAATTTTTGCAGTTTCTCAATTACCCCAGTTGCTAGTACATGGGGATTTGATTCAGCTGGAAAAGAATCATATTTTCAAGTGCCGGAATAGTTATTCCAAGGAAGGAAATCTTGTATGTAAGTGACCCCGGTGTATTCGAGTATTTAATTATTGGTTATGCTAAATAACAAATGCTAAGATATTTTCGTTTGATAAAAAAATTAATACACTTAAGGGGTTCTATAGATGAAAGCATTAGTCTTAAAAGAATATGGTGAAAATCGAACCATTACTATTGAAAATATAGATATCCCTGTTCCTAAACAGGGTGAAGCACTAGTACGAATTCATGCTGCTCCGCTTTATCCTTTTGCGCTTAAAATGGCTACAGAGGGTTCTCCATTCATGAAAGAACTGCCGCTTGTTCTGGGCAATGAAGGCGCGGGTATTGTTGAATCAGGGACGACTTTCCCAAAAGGTAGTCGTGTCATGATATTTGGTGACAATTTAGGCAGGGCGAAAGATGGAACATACCAAGAATATATTGTCGTTCCAGAGTCCTATCTGTTCAGGCTTCCAGATTACTTTAGCTTTGAGGAAGGGGCTTCTTTCCCAAGTTCTTATTTGACTGCCTACTTAGCTCTAACAAGGAGGGGCAGGATAAAGGCTGGAGAATGGATTGCAGTCCCTGGGGCGGCTGGATCTGTTGGTTATGGTGCTATACAAGTTTCCAAAGCACTTGGAGCAAAACCAATTGCGATTGTTTCCTCCACAGAAAAGGCAGAAAAAATTAAAGATGTTGCAGAAAATCGTGTTGTTGATTTATCGAAGGAGAACGTTAAGGAAGGTATCTACCGTATAACTGAAGACCACGGAGCGGATCTTATACTTGATACAATTGGCGGGAAAATGACGAATCAATTGCTTCTTTCAGCTGCACCATATGGCCGGGTTGTATCAATTAGTTTTTCTGCAGGAAATGAAGCAAACATTAATCTTATTAACCTTGTTATCAAACAAGCAACTTTGACAGGTTTTAATCTTTGGGAATACTCTAATGAAGCTGTCAGTGAGACTTTAGAACAGCTTTTCAAGTTGGCTAAGCAAGTTGATATTCGGCCAACAATAGATTCAACGTTCTCACTGGAAGAATTTGAAGCAGCTTTTGAAAGACTGACTTCACGTAAAGCGGTGGGTAAGGTTGTTTTTAAGATATAAAAAAGCTTTGTTAAAGGACAACCATAATTGTTATATGCCATTTAGGATTTTAAAATGTAGTTTTAGCATAAACTATATGAATAATATCAACGGTAATGAACTGCACCTCAATTTTGGAGCTATCTAATTAATTGTAGGTGCAGTTTTTCTATGGTTAAATTTATTGCTGATGTATTACCTTAAGGAATAACTCTTCAAAGTTAAGATAATGTAATTACTTCATATTTTGAGGCTAACTCAATAAATTGGGCCATTCCGCTGATTTTCCCAGCTGCAAGCTTATCATTTAGCTCATAAAAATCAACACATGTTTTACAAGCAAGTACGTCTGTACCCTTTTCTTCCAGTTCTTTTAATTGGAGAGAAACAAGTGAGTTTTCCGTCAATGTAAACACACCGCGGTTCATGCAAAAAACAGCCACAGGCAGTTCTTCCTTTTGCTTAAGAATAGTAAAGAAAGTTTCTAATATCCCTTCGCCTAGTTCTGGCTCTCCTTTGCCAAGCTGATCTGAAGCAAGTAAAATTACTTTATTTTTCAATTTCTCCACCTCACTGATTTAATTATCTATGTTACCATATTTGAATTATGAATCAGGCGCTTTTTTAATATCGGTGTATTGCGTCATATCATGGATATATCCGCATTATATACAATAAAGTACCCTAGGTAAGACTTTTTATGTCTATCTTATAGGGTACTTTTTTTAAGGAAGGAGCCGCTTTTTCCTGACAGTAAACAGTCTGCTATTTTACTACTTTAATATAAAAATAGATATCCTGCCCGACCTTTTTCGGTTCAGTCAGGAGCTGGTAGCCATGTTTGATGGCTTCTTCCGGAACACTTCGGAAGGATTGTGGGCAATCCGCTATGACCTGTAAGACTTCCCCAATTTTCATGTTTTTTAGCGCATCCAGCGCATAAATGACGGGGTAGGGTCATGGCTCGCCGCGAATGTCTAAAGTGTAGTTGACATCCATTACTTGGGACATACCTTATACCTCCTTTGTAACGTGAGAAATGGATTCTATTTTTTGATGTTTGATTCCCGTTCCATAACGGAAGTGTTTTCCCCACCAATTTGATAATAAGAACCAAGCGGCAAGCATAGCTATCGTTCCAAATAGTGCTCCCATAGGTCCCCATTGTTCTATTAAGTTTACTTTCGACCAATTTTCTACCAGGGCATGATAGATGCCGAGATGATCCCAGCCATAGGCGAGAGCTGTAGCACCGACGATATTGCCTGCACCGACTACCCAGAATAATAATTGACCTTCCATTGCCCGATACATCATGCCAGTCTCACAGCCGCCGGCAAGTACAATACCAAACCCGAAAAGAAGACCGCCAATGACCGTGCTTGGTGCAGCCACTTTGATAATAGAAGCAGCGCCGTTTTGAATATAGAAAAATGTTACCACAACACTGATCAGCATCCCAACGGAAATCGCCTTAGACATGACGGCACGGCCGCTGATCCATAAATCACGGAAAGCGGAAGTGAAACAAATTTGCCCGCGTTCAATAAGAATTCCAAAAAGTGCTCCAGCTATACAGGCAACTGCAAGCATCGGTTTTCCTGCCGCGAAAAAGTAAACAACAAGAGCAAGGTACAAACAGGCAAAAATGAGACCTATGATAGGTTGAATATTTCTTTTTTCGACATTCTGGGTGACAACTGGGTTCATCGGGCCCTTCATCAACTTCGGTTTTCCCCGCCACCATTTAGTATTCACGACCTTAACACCAAAGTATGTTCCGATGGCAGTGGTCACCATAAAGATCCAAGAGTGGAACGAGAACTGCGGTACACCCGTGAAAAAGGCAGCCAGGTTGCACCCGAGGGCAAGACGTGCACCAAATCCGGCGATAATGCCGCCAATAAATCCTTGGATCAAACGCCGCTTTTGCTTCGGCACGCGGATCTTAAAACTGCTGCTAAGTAAAATCGTAATCAGTGCGCCAGCCAGCATTCCAATGACTATCCAGCCATCGGTCCTGCTGATAGGTGTCCCTTCAAGGCCCACAAGCTGAAAATACGCCCATTGTGACACATCAACCCCGAACCATCCGAGGATGTGTCCGCCCAACCTGGTAAATTCACCGGTTACCGCCCAAACTGTACCCGTGATTCCAAAGTACAATGCACTGGCAAGACCAGCCATACCAACGGCGATGTAGGGATTCCAGTATTCTTTGAAAATTTCCTGATAAAGATTCATTAACGTATCTCCTCCTTTTTTGCAAAGGCCATGGTGCCCATCTTTGTTGCTAATACATGAGAAACATCCCTATGAAATTGTCCAAAATTGCAGATGCATACAAAAATGCCCGGGGATATCCTGGGCATTCAGAGAGCTTCATTTAATCACTAATATAACGGTAAGTTTGGCTAAGACGCAATACGAATTATCGATAAGATTGATTAATAAATATCGAAATAATGGATACTTGGGACACGGGGGTTCATTTGTATAGACTCGTTCGGGGCTCTGTTGCCTTCTTATTAAATATTGTGGATGAAGTATATTTTGTTATATTTGGAAGGGGATTTTATCCTTCATAAAGGGGATGAGGGACATTTTGCAGGATTCTAAGGGGAAATTTGCCCTTCATTATACAAAAAAGATTGAAATAAAAATTAGTGCCACTGTCACTCCCTGCATTTTGTCGACATCATCAACACTATTCGGGGAGTGCAGGCACTGTGTTAAAGCTTCTCCAATTTTACAGCAATTGCAGAAGTCATTTCTTTTGTTACTTTAAGGAGATTAGATTTTAAAACCGCATTAATTATCGGTCCCATTGCACCGCCGGCAGTGATGTCTAGGAAGCTGGTTATTCTCGTTTTATTTTCATCGATTGCTTCGGCCAGGAAGTATCCTCCTCCTGAAAGTTTCTCATTTATCCCTTTTAATGCAAACGTAACCTTTGTCGGTTCCATCCATTCTTTAATGGTGACCATCAGACTAATCTTTTTCTTAATGAATCCGATATTACTATAAAACTCCCAGCTGGACTGACGATTTGTATACTTCTGATGCTGAATATATCCGGGAATAAGCGGGGCCCAGTTATCCATATTCTTAACAAAATCCCAAACCTTATTGATCGGTAAACCCACTTCAACTTGATGCATTCCGCTTGGCATTCCTTCTCCTTCTTTCCCTTTAATTAAAAACCTTCATATATTTATATGTGTCTTTCATTAAAGGGAGATTTGTCCCTCCTTTTATAAGCTCTTATCCGATTCGGGACGTGACAGGTACTGTTCCAAAAATCAATATGTTACCTCGGGGGTAAACTGGCCAATTCCCTTTAATTTATAGTCAAAAAAATTAAGAATTAGTTTATTTGGCGTTTCAATCACCTAAAAAATTATTTTCAATAATGTTGTTTGCCTCTTGAGTGTTATTTCAATGAGTGCTTGATACAGAGTGGTTTTTATATCCTCATAAGATTTGTTAGTAGGTGTGGATTCTATAGACTTGTATGTTGACTCATTTAAAAGTTGAACAGCCTCACTAATTTTCATATGGTTCTCTCCAAAATGAATGGATGATGAGATCTAGAAGGTTTTTAGTAGCTGCTATGTTCAGCTACTGTTTTTTTTATCTGGAGTTACTAATATAAGCCCTATTTATTTTTCAAAAGTCATATTTTTTTATGATAAATTAACTGACTGGTATATATAAATAAATAAGTTACACAACAATCCCTTCAGATGTAAAGAGGCTAGCCTGATATTCATTATACGAGGAGTGATTAGATTGAAACCAATGATTCATGTAGAGAACCTGGTTAAAACCTTTAAAGGAAATGTGCAAGCCGTAAAAGGGGTCTCATTCGATGTGGAAGAGGGTGAGTTTTTTTCTTTCCTCGGACCAAATGGCGCCGGTAAATCAACTACTATACAAATGATCACTACCTTATTAAAACCCACATCGGGCAGAGCTGAAATTGCGGGCTTCGATGTCATGAATGAGCCGGAACAAATACGGCGTGTGATTGGAGTGGCTCTACAAGAGACAGGAATTGACCCTCAGCTGACTGCTCGTGAGCTCCTGGAGATTCAGGGGAAATTGTTTGGCTTTCAGTCGAGCATGGCGAGGAAGAGAGCGGACGAATTATTAGAGCTTGTAGGTTTAACTGAAGATGCCCATAGAAAATGTGGTAAGTATTCAGGTGGGATGCGTAGACGTCTAGACTTAGCATTAACCCTTGTTCAACGCCCGAAGGTTTTATTTTTAGATGAACCTACGACAGGGCTTGATCCATATAACCGAAAACTCATCTGGGAAGAAATCCGTTCTCTAAATAAAGAAAAAGGCACGACGATTTTTTTGACAACCCAATATCTTGAGGAAGCGGATGAATTGGCAGATCGTATTTCGATTATCAACGAGGGGAAAATTGTTGCATCGGGCACCCAAGAGAACTTAAAAGCATCTATTGGTAAAGATGTCATTGATCTAGTCTTCACAACGGAAGAGGAAGCTATGCGTGCATCAGCATTGCTCGCACGATTAGCAGGTGACGAGAAACATACAGGGCCAGATCTCAGGTTGTTTGTGGAGAAAGGGACAGCTAAATTGCCAGAAATTATTCGATTGTTAGATCAGGAGTCCATCACTCCTACTACCCTGAACGTATCTCCTCCTTCTTTAGATGATGTCTTTTTAAATTTGACTGGTCATTCCATTCAAACTGAAAAATTAAAGAGAGAGGAGTCTTATGCATGAAGATATTTGTAAAGCACACGTTGCTTTTCACAAAAAGGAGTTTATTGAATACAATTCGGAACCCTTTCGCCTTCATTCCAAATATGGTGATTAGTCTCTTCTTTCTATTTGTCTATCAAGCTGGACTAAGTGGGATTGCAAAGCTCCCGGCATTTGGTGGTGCTAGTTATTTAGCGTTTATATTACCTGTATCCATTGTTTCTGGGGCCATTGGAGGTGCAGGAGGTGCAGGACAGTCTCTTATTACAGATTTGGAAAACGGCTATTTTTCTAGACTTTTGTTGACCCCCGCATCACGTCTTACCATTGTTTTGGGTCCAATTATTGCAGGGATGCTTCAACTTCTTGTTCAAACGATTCTCATAATGCTCATTGGATTTATAATGGGTCTAAAAGTGGTAACAGGCTTCTCAGGAGTTGTCGTTGTCCTTCTTCTCGCAGTGGGATGGGGTCTGGCTTTTGCGGGCTATTCCGTTGGTTTTGCTCTTCGAACGAAAAATGCTCAAGCTGCCCAGGCAGGAACATTTATCTTCTTCCCGCTTATATTCCTGAGCACAACATTTGTCCCGTATGATCTCATTGAAGCAGGTTGGCTTAAAGCAGCCGCGGTAATCAATCCAACGACCTATGTCTTTGAAGGTATGCGTGCAGTGATGATCAATGGCTGGGGTGAAAGTGATATTTGGAAGGCTTTTATTGTCATTATTTTACTCTGTGTCGCTACCATCAGTTTTGCTGCTGTTAGTGCCCGCCAAGCTGTGAGCAGAGGGTAGAGTTTTATGCGAATAACGGTAAACCTTATCATAAGTAAGTACAAGGGGAAAAGACAAGGCACAGCTGGTACCTTGTCTTTATCTTTTATGTGTTAAATATAATCATTGGAAAGAAACAAAAAGACTAACAAACAGCAATCTCTTTTAGTTAATCCCACTCAGATGCTTTATTTTCTTTGCCACTTTAATGATCACAGTCGTACCTTTATCTATTTTAGAGTCAATAGTAATTCCGTAATCATCACCATAGTAGAGCTTCACTCGCTGATCGACATTGTTAATGCCTACACCACCTAGTTTAACGACTTTATCTGCTGCTTTCACACCTACTCGCTTCAAATCAAAGCCCTCGCCGTTATCTTGAACAATGAAGAGAATGTCATCCCCTTTTTCCTCGGCACTGATGTTAATGAACCCTTGTCTATTAAGGCCACGGATACCGTGATAAAGAGCATTTTCTACAATCGGCTGTAAAATAATCTTAGGAATTTGATACTTTAATAACGATTCATGACAGTCGATGGTGTATTCAAGCTTGTCACCATAACGCTCCTTTTGTATAAACAAATATTGTCTCACATGGTTCAGTTCATTTTCTACCGTTGTCAGCTCGTTACCGCCTCTAAGAGAAAGTCGAAAGAATTGAGCTAAAGCCTTTGTAATCTCAATTACCTTATCACTATTATTAAACTCTGCCATCCAAACAATTGTATCCAAAGTATTGTATAAAAAGTGAGGGTTAATTTGACTATGCAAAGCACTAATTTCAGAAGACCTTAAATGTCTTTCTTTTTCAGTAATTTCTTGCATCAATTTTTTAATCTTATTAATCATTACATTGAAGTGTTTGGCAAGACTTTGCGCTTCATAACAGCCATTTTCATCAATAGGTACCTCTAATAATCCATTCTCAATTTCCTCCATGGCCTTTTCGAGCTTTTGAAAAGGAGCCGTTATTCTACCAGCAAAGACAGCCACACTAGAAGCTGCGATGATGAGTAGGACAAATCCCACTAATAAAAAGATTTCTAAAAGCTGTTTTTTAATTGCTTGAAGGCTATCTTGAGAGGAAACGCCTACAAGCTTCCAGTCGGCATTTTTTAAATGATAAATATGTGTAAGAGTATTTTCTTTCGCATCATACGCTTTTTTATTTGCTACGATATTTTGCAATATCCTTTGTTTGGAACGGTCAACAAAATAAGAAGGATTCTTATGGTATACCACTTGGGATTGATCATTAATAATAAACGAAAAGCCTGTATTCCCTAAATCCAAATCTGAAAGATAGTCTTCAATCACCTTATACTCAATATCGATAAGTAAAACGCCGATGTTTTTTCCTTTCTTATCTTTAATTTCGCGGCTGATGGAAATGACCCAATTTTTTTTGTCCATGGAGAACTTTTGCATTCTTGCAGAGGTGAGAACGGGCATATTGCCACTGTGTATAGCTGCCACGTACCATTGCTCCTTCATCATATTTCTCGACATGCTCATATTTAATCGTCTTTCATTGGAAAGAATCCGCCCATCCTTACTCACGATAATGACAGATTTAATGAAAGGGTCTGTAGCCATCGTGGTATGAATGGAAGTAAGGATATCTTTCCTAGCGGAGAGGTCTCGCCTCGTATCGGAGAAATAATCAATCAGTTGTGGGTTTTCTGCAAGCAAGCTAGACACTGCTTTAAGCCTGTCGATATAAAGCTCTAGGTACATGCCGCTTTTATTAATAGCTGTTTTAGTGGTAGAAATAGATTCATTCCTTACAACAGATGAATTGCTGTAATATAAAATAAACCCCATGAGAAAGAGCGTTACGGCACTTGCTATTAAGTAATGGAGGGCAATTTGCACGCGTAATTTTTTCAACAGCTTTGATTGCAGCATCTTCATTCCCTCGCTCTTTCTTTGAACCGATTAGGGGAAAATTTAAATTTTCGTTTAAAGGATGTACTAAAATAATTAGGGTCCTCAAAACCTACTGCTGTAGCAATTTCATAAATCTTTAAATCCGTACTGAGCAACAGGATTTTTGCACGATCTAACCTAGTAGAAAGCATATAGTCTTGAAACGTTTTTCCATAAAGCCTTTTAAAGAGGCTGCTAAGGTAGGTTGAGCTTAGAGACATTTTCTTGGCTAAAAAAGTTAAGGAGAAATCTACATTTGCAATGTTTGCTTCTATTTCCTGCTGGATTTTTGCTTTATAACCTGCATCCTCAGATGTATGGGGTATGCTGATCATATCATGAACAAGCTGGGATATCTCCAACTGGTTGTGAGCCGTTTGAAGCTTTTCGATTAACTTTTTTAATACCTCTTGAATATCATTCTTCGAGACAGGCTTTAATACATAATCATCAAGACCAGATTTTAATGCTGTAACAGCGTAATCAAAATAGTCATAGCCCGTAATAATGGCAATTTTCACATCTGGTTTCATTGCTTTAGCGGCATTGGCAAAATCAAGACCATTTATCTTGGGCATATTAATATCCGCTAGAACTAGATCAGGTAAATATTTTTTGAAGCTTTCAAGCGCATCTTCTCCATTATATGCTTCATATACTTCTGAAATAGAGAGCGCTTCAAAGTCAACAAAAGAACGAATGCCTTTGATAATAATAGGTTCATCATCAACTAATAATAATTTATACATCCAATCCACCTTTAATAAAGAAAGATAAATAAACTTAAAGAAAAGGTGGTATCCACCACCTTTTTTGCAAAACAATTTTATCGTATATGGGGCCATTCTTATTTTATAAGAAATTCAAGATAACCGTAACCTAATTTATTCATCTCTGCTTTAGGGATAAATTTTATAGCCGCACTGTTGATGCAATAGCGCAGCCCGCCTTTATCTTTTGGGCCATCATCAAAAACATGACCTAAATGGCTGTTTCCTGAACGGCTTCTCACTTCCGTTCTGACCATATTAAAGCTTGTATCCTTAAACGTCTTTATCACACCAGGTTCAATCGGCTTTGTAAAACTAGGCCAGCCACAGCCAGAATCATATTTATCAACAGAGGAGAATAGCGGTTCTCCAGTTACAACATCTACATAAATGCCTGGTTCATAGTTATCCCAATATTCATTAGTGAAAGCAACCTCTGTCTCTTCTCCTTGGGTTACCTCATACTGAATGTCTGTTAGTTTTTCCTTTATTTCTTGATCACTCGGTTTTGGATAATTTTTAGGATCAATTAATGCTGGTATTTTTTGATCCCTTAGAGAATCAAAGCTTATGTGGCAATATCCATTTGGATTTTTTTCAAGATAATCTTGATGGTACTCTTCTGCAAGATAGAAATTCTTTAGTGGCTTTACCTCTGTAACAATCGGCTCATCATATTTTTTCTGCTGCACTGCAACCACTTGCTCAATGACCTCTTTATCAGCCTTTCCCTTATAATAAATGCCCGTACGGTATTGTTCCCCGATGTCATTTCCTTGTTGGTTAAGTATGGTAGGATCAATAATAGTAAAATAATTAGTAAGAAGTTTTTTTAATTCTACACGTTTAGGGTCATAAAGTACATGAACCGTTTCGGCAAAGCCAGTATCCCCGCTGCTCACTATTTCATAGGTAGGGTTCTCGGTGTGACCATTTGCATAGCCAGAAGTAACATCGTAAACACCATAAACCCTTGACATATAAGCCTCAACACCCCAGAAGCAGCCCCCTGCAAGCCATATTTCTTTTAATTGGCTGCTATCAAAACTCAAATTTACATTTGGGTTTGCGGGATACTTTGAATTCGATGCTATACTCTCTGTAGTACTGTTACTACTTGTAATAGTACCACCTAATGCAGAACATCCAGCAAGTAGAAATATTCCGATTAAAACGCCTGCTATTTTTAGTTTCATTCTGTTCAAACCACCTATCATTACTTAATACTTTCAAACTCTTTAATAATCTGGTCATTAGGGACATGCCCAGGTTGAGTTCTAACTAAGACCCCATCCGAACCAATAAAAGCAGAAGTAGGGTATCCTCGAACGTTATATTGTTTTGTAATAGAGCCGTCTTCATCTAATAAGACTGTTATATTAGAGGTATTTTCAACACCATTAAACCATTTAATAAAAGATTCACTCTTTTTTTCGTTGTTATAACCAGGCGACACTATGGAAAGGACTTCAAAATCATGTTTCTCTCCAGCTAACGTATTTAGTTCCTCAAGCCCTGCTAAGCAAATCGGACACCACGAAGCCCAAAATTTCACATACACTTTTTTACCTTTATAATCTGAAAGACGATGAGTTTGTCCTTTTACATCTTTCAGGTCAAAGCTTGGTGCGAGCTTACCTTCATTCTTTTTACCAGCAGTCTCTGTGGAATCAGAGCTGTTTGCATTTGAATTAGAACAAGCTGCTATCATAAGCATTAAAATTGAAATAATGGTTAGTACGGTTAATTTTTTCATTCATATCACTCCCTTATCCTGTTATTACCGTGACCAATAGGTTTAAATTGTTCGTCATGAGTAAAATTCCCATAATAATGACGAAGACACCACCAACTATTTGTATTTTTTTCATATGTTTGTTGATTTTTTTTATATGTCTTAATAGGGCATCAGAAAAAATGGCAAGGATGATAAACGGTATTAATAAGCCTAATGCATAAATGAACATGAGAAACGCCCCGTAGATTGCTTGTCCTTGGCTGGCAGATAAGCCTAAAACAGCACCAAGGGCAGGTCCTATACAAGGTGTCCATCCAAAACTAAAGGTAAATCCTAATAAATAGGTTCCAAGAATGTCTCGTTTCCCGCTTCTTTTAAGATTAACCTTACTTTCTTTATTTAAAAATGATAAACGGAGCAGCCCAATTTGGTGTAAACCCAATATCACAACAATAAGGCCGCAAACAACCATAAACCAGCTTGTATTAATGACAACTCCGAGTGCTCCAGCACCAAACCCTAAGATGATAAAGCTAGTTGATAGTCCAAATACAAAAACGACCGTTTTAAGTAATAAGTGTAGATTTATTGTTAACTTGCCAATAGTTATGAAATGGTTGCTTCCTTCAGTGCTCTGGTCATTTGAAGATAACACCGATATATAAACAGGTAAAAGCGGCAGGATGCAAGGGGCAAAAAAGGAAAGCAACCCCGCAACAAAAACTGTACTTAATAACACTTGTTCACCTATCAAAGGAACACCTCCTTTTTAATCGATAGGTTCATCTTAGTTCTATTTGTAAAAGAAAAACATAGATTTATTTCACATAAATCTTAGAAATGATTTGATTCTCCCTTATTAGCCAAGAAATTTATTTACTCCCAGGCAAATTGATTAAGTAGATATAAAAAAGCCGCTTCCTTGACAACAAGGAGGCGGCTTTTACTTCACTATTTATATCATTCCAGGCTTAGTGCCTGAACGTTTGACTAACATGCTGCCAATACCATAGAAAATAGCAGCTGATACAAGGCCAACAAAAGCCACTGAAAGATGTGGTGCGTAGAAGTTACAGTATAATGCGATGGCGGAAGACAAAATCCAGACAACGAATGCCAGTGGTCTCCAGTTTACTAAATTCTCAGAGTCATTTTTACGTAAAACCAAGCGATCCATAATGATAATGGCTCCTATAGGCGGAATAATTACCCCAAGAAGAACGAGCCAGTTGAAAAAGTGATTATAAATTCCAGAAACTGCAACAATTAAACCGATTACACCAATAATAAGAGTTATAGGTCTCATTTTTTTACCGGTCATATGCGACCAGCCAACAGCGCCATTATATAAGCAGTGGGTACCTACAGAACCCAGATTGATAAAGACAAACAGGATAGACAAAATGGTAAGTAAAGGACCATGTCCTGCTAATACTGACATGAAATCCCCGCCAGTTGAAGCAGGGTTTGGGATAACCCCAGTTGCTACAATAATTCCCCCAACAAGCTCTGCAATAAAGTTCCCGATCGGGAAGGCGAAAATGGTGGATAAAGCCCCTTCACGGCCATTTTTTGCCCAACGGGTAAAGTCAGCTGTCATTGTACCAGAATCAGCAAATCCAGCGAAAACTAACGTTACAGCAGCTCCAAATGACATAGCATTCGATACATGAGGATGATAGCCTAGAATATCGGAGTTACCAGTTTTCATTGCCATAACAATCGCTATAATTGCAATTAGAATATAAAAAGGTGCTGCAATCCAACCTAATATGGATAAAGCCTTAATACCGATATAAGTTACTGTAACATAGAGGACACCACCGATAATGGTCATTAGCAGCAAACTAGCACCAAAAGACCCATGCATCGTAGCACCAGTAAGTCCGACTTGAAGAGCAAACCAGCCGATAACGACAGTAGATAGTAATCCGGAAATAATATAATAACCTGATCGTCCGAATGTTTTTTGTGCAGTCAGGGAAAAGTTCAATCCCGAACGGCCGGCATCATAGCTTAGTAAGCCCACCATTATGAAAAGGAGCAAATTTCCAAGCAGCATCGCTAAGGCACCGGCTTTAAAGCCAAGCTGAGCAGTAATTAGCCCGCCGATTACTGCACTAGTTAATACCATTGGGAAACCAAACCAAACAGCTGCAACGGATGATAATTTTTTGCGGTATTCTTTAGGAACAGGGGTATGTTCAAACTCTGGATCCAATAATTTCTTTTCATCAATGCTGGTTGACATGAATATTCCTCCTAGTGGAACCCATTTTGATAATCTCCAATCCAAATAACAAACCCAGAGAAAAGTCAGTTCTGGATGAAGATCTCTTTTTAACTTAGTAAACCAATTGCAAGATTGACGGCACCACTTTGTTCACTATTGAGCAAAGTAGTTAAGTAAGAGCAGGTAGTAAATGGTTTCCCCCTTTTAGTTCACTTAAATACCTTTATTTAAAAAATCTTCATATGAACTTACAAGATTATTGTAAGAGGCATACCATTTAATGTAATTGTATATAACAACTAAAAATATAGGTTATCGATTAGGCAATATGCATAAGAAAAAAGGGCGGATTTAGCATTAATGGATATAGGAGGTATATCAGTAAAATTTCAGAGAGATGGTAAGGGGATTTATTGAAAGCTGGTCCCTTTTAAAGAAAAGACAACTATAAAAGCAGTGTGATTAGCAAATGAAATCACACTGCTTTTAACATGTTAACAGAAAGATTTTAATGAAATAGGTTGATGCAATTAATCCACCTTGTTTTTATGTTTAGGGACTTGTGTGCCGGGTTCTGCTTTATCGTCGGCAGCCTCTAATACAGTAAAGGTACTAAAGTGGCTGGTTTCCACTGAAACCTTGCCATCGTTGTAAACAGCGCCAGGTACCAGTTTCCATTCTTTTGCTTGCTCATTAAAATAAAATACCTTCAAATTTTTTGGATCTCTCACTTTACGGCCATCAAGAGTAAATGTTAACGTAATTGGTTCTTCAAATTGATGAATTTCCTTTCCGTCAATTAAAATGGTAAAGTCGTAAGCAGGGCTTTTGGCTTTGTTGATATCTCTTAAACGCTCAAGAGTCATCTCAAAACTTCCCTCAGAGACAATGGCAGCTGGAATCAAAAGATTGACCTCATCATTTATTACTTGTAAAGGAATTCCATTATCCTTTGAAAGCTGTGCTTGTTCCTTTGTTAATGATACTTTTGCAGAATGCTCTGTTCCAAGATCGATCAAAAGGATAAGCTGTGCTTTAGCAGTACGGAGCTCCTTACTAGCCGTATCTAATTCAGATTGTGAAGCTTGAGTGTTGTTGTAAACTTTTTGTGCCATTTCATAAGCCGTTTTATAGATATTATAGGACTCCTTTGTAAATAAAGCTGCATCCAGTTCTTCTGATAATAGTTCTTTTAAAACGGAACGATCAGGTAACAATTCTTTATTGGTAGATGTATTCAACTCATAAATAACCGGCTGGACATTTCCCCAAGTCAACTTAATTTCAAAAATATGGTCATAGGCTGGATTATAGAAAGTATTTAAACTTTTATCCAGGACACCCAGCTCGACCCATTCATCTTTACCAACTCTGGCACTTACAGCAGCTTTGGAAATGGATTTTGAACCTTGTACAATTGTAATCACTGCTACATCTGTTTTTTCTGAAAGACGGTACGTTAATGACCCATTTGTTTTATCAGTCATATTCGGTTTATAAGCTGTTGTTAGGTCACCATCCAATAGACGTTCAGGACCAAACCCTTCTTCCTCGATTGGATTGGTAACATAGGTTGGATTGTTCTCGGTTTTAACATATTCGCCGCCATTAATGACGAATTCATTAATATGAGCAAATCTTGTTAAATAATTTGCTGTAAAGAGAATTCTAATATATTTGGCCTTAATGCCGCCGATATGATCATTACCATAATAATAGTTTCCTGGATTAGCAGAGTCGTGTGTGTAGCCATCTGCAATCATATCTGCATAATCAGCTTTACCACCGGCAAGATTGTCCACACCATCACCTAAAGTAATCACATCTGTCCAATTTTCATTGTCCATGGACAATTGTACTTTGGCGTCTCGGATATAGTTAATATTATTTTCTTCGTTATATACCCGTAAACTATTAAAAATTCTAGGTTCGCCAACTGAATACGTGATCGACTGCCCTTTTCTCTGAAAATCTGTAAAAATAGCTTTCGTCCCGAACTTTTTATCGAAAGGAGCCAGCAGTGTCCCCGCATTTCTTGAATCACTGGCTGCATAGGCAGAAGAGATTCCCATATCCGTTCCGACAAAACTTGGTCCATAAATTTCTTTAGATGTAACGCTAAAATCATTCAGGTCGAATGTAATATCTTTATCCGTATTGTTAAATAGTCTTACATATCGAGCAATGGTCCCCTCATTAGGAGCTTTCCATTCCACCTCATTCGCTGAGGCCTGTAAGGTTAATTTATCGCTTGTTGCATTTACTGTTAGATCCTTCAGTTCTTTAATGCGCTCTAATTTTATACCCAGGTATTCTTGTGGTTTCAGGGTAATATCTGTTGTTTTGCTTAAACTAGTATTTTCAAGGGTATGCTGAGAAAGAATGCCTTTATAATTAGTATTATTAGTGTACGTATAGGCAGAAGACGATTTTGCAATATCAATGCGAATTTCGCTGAACTTGATCCAAACAGGAACCGTTTTAAGGTTTTTTAGGCGGACATATCTTGCTTTAATACCTGTTAGGTCTTCTTCCACTTTATCCATCCCTGATGCCTTACCTGCATATTGCTTAACCATCGTGTAATTTACATTATCAGTTGAATATTCTAACTGGTAATCCGTCCACTTGTCACCATTATCCCTGCCTACAGCAAAGTAAACTTTACCTAAATCTCTAACCTTTAATAAATCTACACCAATATAATCTCCAGCAACGGAAGTATCTTTAATTGTTCCTGAAGGATTATACCAAATAAAAGTAGTGTCAACTCCATCAAATAAATTGGCTGTTTGTCCTTGATACACGTTAAAATGGCTAGGCACCATTAACTCATATTGTAATGTAGTGTCATCCTTCATTTCGTTAATCACAATATCCTTAATACCTAACCAAGTATTTGTACGATCTTTTGTTGCGATTAAACGAATACCCCTTGCTTTTAGATTTAAATTTTCTAATACCACTTTACTGACATGGCCATATAAAGCACCTTCGATATCGATCCAATTCTCTCCATCAACGGTGTATTGTGCTTTGCTTTCTGTAAAGGTGTCATTAGCATTGCCGGCTTGTCCTAATTCAAAGCGCACTGTATTTAGGACAAGAGGTTTTTCGTAAAGTACCCCAATATACGTGCCAGTCGAAATGGAGTTAGGGTTTTTAAAGATCACTTCGGTACTTGTTTTGTTATCTAACAGATTCTCTAAGTCACCAGAAGGAGTATCGGTTCGATTTGTAATAACTCTAGCTGTGTTGCTATCAGGATTTACAATCGATTGAACTTTAACGGATACATCATTTAATAATGTTTTGATAAATGGAACGATATGCTGTACGCCTACTTCTGCATATTCATAATGGTCAATGTATCGGAACGGATGATTCTTAGAAGCGTCGAAAGAAGCTTGGCCTTGACTATAGTTTTCCCATACAGCAGACTTATCGCCTTGTTCATGAGCCATTTCTGCCTTTAATAAGAAAATAGCTGCAGTTGCCGTATCCACAGCACTATCTAACCAATAAATAATCTGATCTCTTGTTCTTTCATTACCAGGCTTGGCTTTGTACGTTTGTGCTGCATCACGAATAACTTCGAATTCTTCTATTAACGCTTGTGCTTGATCTGTAATCTTTCCTTTCCCTAAGGTGCTCTTAAACTCATTTAACTTGGGAGCCAATTCCACTGATTCTTCTAATTTAGCAACACGGCCGTCCATAGCTTGATTGATCATATGCTTGGACAGCTCTCTTAGAGCATTGGAAGCAGGAGTTTCATTAATGTTTAAGTGATCCATGTATGCAAATGAGTCATTCCAGTTTTTCTGTGCTTGATCAACATTATCCCAAATATTCCATGCATAATCGGCATTAGCAAAAATAGCTGATTTACTTGCTTCAGATTGCTGCATTGGATTTAACACAATACCCTCTATATTTTCAGGGTTCACATTGGGTTGTAAAAATGTTTCATTTCCGCCCATAATTAAGTGCTTTTTAGAGTTATCCGTACAAGGCCAATTGATCCATAAGAATGGTCCTCTGCCAGCATTATTTGTAAATGTCTGAGTGAAATTATTTGAAACTTCTCCCCAAACCTTACCACCGGTTTGAATCATGCTAACAGACTTTGGCAATTGTTTTAATGTCTGGATTTGAGCGCTGCTCCCATTTCCCATATAATCATTTGGACAGAAGATCATATCGGTTACTAATCCATCATAGTCAGCTTGCTGCTCAATTAACCAGTTAGTTAAATCGGTCATCAATTTTACATACGTCTGTGCTCCTTGTGGTGGAACTCCTGCATCATCAGCTAGAATACCAAATTTCCGAACTCCTGCATCCAGTAATTGGGTGAACTTCGCTTTAATAATATTTAAGTCTGCTTGATAATTTTCTTCTGTATTAAAACGAATGGCATTATTCATAAATGGGTGAAGTGTATATACAAATCTAGTTTTGCTGGCATTACCGGCTTCGGCAAGTTTGCTGATTTTTTCAAGCTCTGCTGGTGTATATAATTCTCTCCATTTGCCATTATGCTTTGGATCATCTTTTGGTGCATAGATATAAGAATTCATTTTGAATTCGCCGCCATAGGTCATTAATTCTGCACGATCTTCATTTGACCATGGTTCTCCATAATATCCTTCAATGAAACCTCTGCCTTTAACATCTGCATAATCTTTAATGGTTAAGGCCTGAATGGTACGATCTTTCATTTGTTTGAAAATATGTTTGACAGTTGTGACACCATAGAAGGCAGAATCGACATCTTTTCCTAGTACTGCAATGACATTTTCATCGATAGAAACAATATTTGCATCTAGCTTTGCTAGTATAGCGGCATCATTTAATTGCTTTTCTTTAAAATACTGATCTACATATTCTTTTGACTGGTAGACACCAACTAAAAAGTTCGTTTTATCTGCCGCCATTTCATTTGATACTGTAAATTTAATATTTTTACTTGCCAGTATTTCCTCTACTCTTTTTTTAGTATAAGAATCAATTTTAGATTCATATACAATATTTAAAGTATTACTTATCTCAAATTGTTTGTCTTGGTAGTGAATTTCGTGGGGATTTGGATAAATTTGATATTTCATAGTTTCTGCAGCAGCATGTAACGGTGATTTAATACCACTTATTGTGCTAAATAGTACAGCAAATATGATAGCTAGATTTAACAAAATACTTTTTTTCAATTATTCCCCCTACTTTCTTAACAAATGAATATAAATCGATCTTTGCCTTAAGAAATGAACAAAAATATCAACCTTAATCATGTTCAATATTAAATTTTATCACCCCCTAAAATTAGAACTTCCTGCTTTGTTATGGATTAAAAGCTTTATGAAAAATAAAAGGGCATGGAAAACAAAACCAAGAATTCCTTCAGAAATTCCTACGGTTTTGTTTTCCATGCCCAGTGTGAACCAGTCACATGAAAATCAATATATAACCAAAGTATAAAGCGTTTACAATTTTTAGTCAACAAATTTCCAGACTTTTCAAAACTGTAAACATAATTTCCCTCTCCGCATTCAATCTTTGATGCTAAAGGTAATACCAAGTACACACAACCTCATTTTCTCATCCCTTGTTTAGCAAAGGCCGTTCTTGTAAGTATAAAGCTAAATCTGGACAATTCCCTTCCACAATTTCCTTTACAATAATCCTTGACAGCAATTGGCTGTAAACCGTCCCATTATCACCAAAGGCAAATAGGAAGTAGCAATTAGGATATTCTTCATATTGGCCAATAATCGGAATACCGTCTGCTATCCCTCCATAAAATGCAGTTAAGTAATATTCTGGCTGTACTTTAATAGCGGGAAACATTTTATTAAACTCTTCAATTAATTTATTCTTTTTGTGAATCAGTTTACTATCGCGGTCTTCTGGATAGTTAGTATTATCATCAAGTCCGCCAATAATAATCCTGTTATCTCTAGTTGTCCGCATATATAAATAGGGACGAGCGGTTTCCCAAATGAGTGTCCTGTTATACCATTCGGAGAGATCTTCGACTGGATTAGTTGTTACCGTATATGTACTTACAAAAGAGGCTTTTTTCTCTTTTCTGATATCCATTCCTTCATAACCCGCAGCAAAAATAAGATAGCGTGCTTTTATCGAAAGGCCATTCTTTGTAGAAACAATCATCTTTCCTTGTTCTTTATCATAATGGTGACCGTTCATTTCCGTATTTTCATATATACGGATTCCTTTTCCGGCGGCGTAATCCAATAGTGCATGGGTGAATCGGAATGGGTTGATTTCTGCATCGTTATATGAATAAATAGCGGCATCCCTGCTAAAAGGATATTTTGCTTCAATATCTTCCTTTGTTAAAAAAGTAAGTTCACAGTTATGCCGCTTTAAAAATTCATATTCCTTTTTTAGCCTTTCAACGTCTTCTGTACAGCTTGCGGAATATAAGGTGTCTGTTCTGTTGAATTCACAATCAATGGTGGCGTTTTTTGAGGCTGCTTCAATTTCATCGATTGCTTCCTTTAGTAATTGTAAATGTCTGTTTATGTAATCTGCTCCAAAGGTGTTGATTAGATCTGTAAACATTTTTTCACCGGAGTATTGAAGGAGGGCTGTGTTTGCACTAGTACTGCCGCTGCCAATGGTTGATTTTTCAATTACAGCCACGTCTAAATGAGTATCGGCAAGATAATACGCACATTGTGCCCCGGAGCTTCCACCCCCAATGATTAATACATCACAAGATAGGTCATCTTCTAATGCTGGATATGATGGAGCATCAGGAAAAGTAGTTGGCCAATAATATGTTCCGGATTGTAAATTCATTGGTATCCCCCAGTTATTAAAAAGTTTACTGTTAATATATCCATCCTCATTTTGTCCATGCAAAAATCACAGTGAACTGTACAAATAAATACAAGCGGTCCAAGGCATACCAATGGAATTAAATCGTGACTATATTTTAGTGGTGAATCTTTGGAAAGTACCCCAATTTTCTTGCTTTGCAAATTGGGGATAAGCGGACATAAACTGAATGATGAGAGAGGCTTGATCTAAATGAGGGTATTTGTTGAATAAAAACCTATCGCCGTATCTAATAGCTGTTAAGGCAAGTGGTAATTCACGTCTAAATATTTCATTGCGTTTTGCTGAAACAGAAAGGGTCTGTTCTCCTTGATCTACGTATAAATAAACATAAAAACAAAAGAAGCCTCCATATTGTTTCCATTCACCCAAAACTTCATCTCTCAAAGGATTAATTTTATCCAAGGCATAATGAATCCCAATGTTTAAAAATAGTTCTCCAGTTAAATCTGAGTGAGTAAGTGTGTAACGCCTTGGAATAACGGGGTTCGCAGCAGCAGTACCGTCCAAGTATTCCACAGATAGTTTGTCTGGGTAAAAAGTGCTCAAGTCATCCACTCCCATCCGATCGGTTTTTTATCAATATGCGAATGGCAGTTTGTTTATACGTAAATATATTCCGTCATTATGAAAAAAGACAGCTCTCCGTGCACAGGACAGAGCTGCCTCATAGTTCTAAACAAAGCAGGCCAGGAAGGAAAAAGGAGACAAGAGTTTCGTTAAGTTCCAATAAATCTTAATGATTTGTATAAGCGACTTTTTCCTCGAATACAGTTTGTGGCCTCTTAATATGCTTCTCTATTGCAGATGAAAGGACACCATCAGTCATTTTATAAACTTTATCGCAATAACCGACAAGCCGAATATCGTGAGTGACCACAATGGTTGTTGTATTTTTCTGCTTCGTTACGGTTTTTAATAGCTCCATAACTTCGTAGGCACGGTCCGAGTCAAGGGATGCTGTAGGCTCATCAGCTAGAATAATCGATGGATTGCTATATAGTGCTTTAGCGATGGCTACACGCTGCCGTTCCCCGCCAGATAAGTCGGAGGGATATTTCATGAGCAGGTCAGCAATTCCCAAGTCCTCGTATAGTTGATCTCTCTCCGTTTTCGACATATTCCCCTTTTTCACTTTGTCTAATAGTTTCAATTGATTGGCCACGGAGAGGAAGGGAATTAGGTTCGACGCTTGTAACACAAATCCAATTTCCTTGAGCCGAATTTGTGAGCGGGCTTTTTCAGTCAATGAGGTTAGGTTTTTCCCATTGATTATTACATCCCCTGAGGTTGGAGATAATAATCCCCCGACAATCGTGAGAAAGGTACTTTTTCCAGAACCAGACGGGCCAATGATTGCAACCAACTCACCCCGGTCGGCAAGAAAATCGGTTTCCTTTAAGGCTTCCACTTTCGTATGCCCGCTTCCAAAACTCTTCTTTACTTGATGTAACTCCAACACTGCCATTGTTTATCCTCCTATCGCTTTCAGTGGGTCAATGCGCACAATCGTCAAGACTGAGAAAACGGCACCGCAAGTTGCAACAACCATTAGGATTAACCCGTAAAATACCATCAAGGCTAGATCAAACGAAACTGGAACAGCTGCTGGTAAAAAGGCTCCTGAAACGAGTGTTAAGGCAAAACCTAGCGCTGTCCCGATAAATGCTAAAATAAAGGTTTGCGCTACAACAGACCAAGATAAATAAGTGCTGGAAATACCTTGAGCCTTCATGACCCCGAACATACTTATCTTCTGCACGGTCAACACATACAAGAAAATCGCTACGATGATGGATGAAATACCAAAGAGGAAGTAAATCATGAAATTTAAGGTAAGTTTTTGTTCAGTATAGCCGGGCAAACTTTGAATGAAGGATTCAATCTCAATTGAATCCAGTTCATTATTTTTGTACATATTTAAAATAGGATCATCCTTTACAACAATTCCATTAATTTGATCCTTTTTCTGATCCGCAGCTTCGCCAAATTTGACTTGGTGGAAGGTGGCAAGGTTGGCATACAGAACAGGTGAAGCATTAAACCTGGCATGGTCTGTAAATCCTACAATCGTTAACTGTTGGTCACTGGAGGACAAGGATAATGTATCCCCTAATTTGAATCCCTTGTCTTTAAGTGAATCGTCAGCAATAACTTCATTTGCTTTGTCAAAAGCCCTTCCTTCTGTCACATTGGGCATCAGAAATTCCTCTTTGTTAATACCAAAGAGAGAGATATTTTGCTTGTTGTCACCGTTGCTGGCAATCGCGTTTAGTTGACCAATTACAGCCGTTTTTTTTGCTTTAATGTCTTTTAGCTGATCGATCGACATGGAGGATTGGTACAAGCTTTTATCTGATTCTTCGGTAAGGATAATAGCTGACGCCTTCCATTTATCAACTGCTTCCCTATTGAGGCTGGCGAGACCAGTTGCAAGTCCGGAGAGAAAAAATACAAGATAGGAAACAAGCATTAAAATCCCAGTAATCAAGGTGAAACGCAGTTTGTTTCTTTTAATTTCCTGCCATGCTAAAAACACCATGTCACTCCCTTTCTAAATGAAAGTATTTATTCTATTTTATTTAATTATTAACGGAAATAACTTGATTTGTCAAACCTTTGTATAATAAAATATTTAAAACGTTATACGAAAGTTCTTGTCTTTTATCAATCAGGAAGGATTTTCCCAACTTTAATCTTTGTACAATGTTTAAAGTGATAACATTGTACAAAGTACATGTATTCGTTATACTAATTATGCCTGCGGGGTTGTACAAGCTGTTAAGGGGATGAAATAGATGATTCAATCCGATGATAATGGAGTATTTGCAATTCAACAAGTCGCAGATATGACCGGATTATCGAAACAAGTGATCAGAAAATGGGAAGAACGTTATGGGATTATTCAACCGAAGCGGTTGGAGAATGGTTATAGAATATATACTCAACAGGATGTCAAAACACTTTTAAAAATTAAATTACTTTCGGAGCAAGGCCATTCGCTTAAACAAGCGGCCCATCTTGTAAAAGAGTTTGCGGAAGACCCTGAAGTACCAATACAGAAGGGAAAATCCCCTAATTATGAGCAATGGAATGAGTATGTCCTTCAGCTTCTAGAAAAAGGCAGGCACTGTGATGAAATAGAATTAAATTTTATCTTAAAACAGGCATATCATCAGGTGGGGCTAGAGCAATTTTTAAACCATATCGTGGTTCCATTTTTAAAAGAGGTTGGAAGAAAGTGGGGGAATCGTGAGTGGGATGAATATCAAGAATCCGTTTCAAGTCTGGTTGTAAGGGATTACTTGGTTCAAATTCGACGAAATTATCCATATCGGGAAAATGCTCCATTTGTTCTTGGAGCATGTCTGCCATATGAACATCATGAAGTACCACTACATCTGATTTTAATGCGTTTCATGATGAAAGGATGGAAAACCCAGTTAATTGGGGCTTCCCCTGCTCCAGGAGCGATTGAATCATTGGTAGGGAAATTAAAGCCGGATGTGGTTTTGTTGTCGGCTACAACCGCAATACCGTTTGAAACAGACCCTCAACTGCTGCGGAATTTAGACCAATTCGCCAAAAAGCAAAAGGACATAGCTTTCTACCTTGGCGGCCAAGGGGCAGTCACGTATTTCTCCGACTATCAACCACAGACCATTACCGTGACAAATTCTATTGAAGACATTTTAAAATAAAACACTTAATTAATTGTGGTAATGAAGCGAAAATAATTTGTCAGAGCCCAGTCAACTTTTCGAGTATGGGGAAGGGAAATGATAGTATGAAACCTTTTAATCTAGAGGTTTTCGATTCATTAGTAGATCAAATAGCCGTATTGGATATGGATGGGTATATTATTGCAATTAATACATCTTGGGTGAATTTTTCAATTGAAAATGAAGGGGAGTTACAAAAGACTGGAATAGGAAATAATTATCTTGCTGTTTGCCCCAATGAGGTTAAAGATGGTATTTTGCAGGTGTTAAAGGGTACAAAAGACAATTTTAACTATGAATACCCCTGTCATTCTAGTAATGAACTTCGTTGGTTTTTATTAAGAGTTACTCCGATAAAAATAAATGGAAACAATGGTGCAGTTGTTTCACATGTAAATATTACAGATCGAAAGCTGGTTGAAATTCAGTTAAAAAGGAGTGAGCAGCTTTATCGTCATATTGCTGAAAACTCGACTGATTTTATTTCATTACACACCCTTGATGGGAAATTCACATACGTTTCTCCCAATTGCCCCTCTTTATTGGGGTATTCCCCCGATGAGATGGTGGGAAAAACAACGTATGATTTTATACATGTCGATGACATAAAAAAAATGAAATCTTTTAATAACGATATTCATTTAATAGGTGAAATTAAAACTGTAACATACCGTTTTAAGTGTAAAAATGGAAAGTATATTTGGATTGAATCAAAATATAAACATGTTTTATCAGTGGATAAAGTATCAAATGAAATTATCTGTGTTTCTAGGGATATCACAAAAAATAAGCAGAAGTTAATAGAGTTAGAGGAGGAAAGGAAATTATTAAAAAAGACAGTTTATACCGATTCATTAACGGGGGTTTTTAATCGCAGATATTTTAACCGCCAATTAAAAAAGGCGTTTCAAGAATATTTTCAAGATTATATTGCCTTTTCTTTATTAGTTATTGATGTCGACTATTTTAAACAATATAACGATACGTATGGGCATAAAACTGGCGATGAGTGCTTGATTAAAGTCGCAGATACACTGGCTAGAAGTGTAAGGGAAAATGATAGTGTATGCAGAATAGGTGGAGAAGAGTTTTGTGTTATTTTGCCTAATACTAATAAAGAGAAAGCTTTATTTTTAGCAGAAAGGCTCCGTAAGAAAGTAAAAGAATTAAAAATCCCTCACATAAATTCTAATGTGAGTTCTTATGTTACCGTTAGTATAGGTGTTTCGACTAAAAATTCGATATATATTAATCAGGACAAATTATTTTTATTAGCAGATCAGGCATTGTACGAGTCTAAAAAGAGCGGACGAAACCGGGTGACATCTATATAAACTTTAAACTTATTTTTTAAAGTCATCATTAATTGCATTGCTAGTAAAAAGTTTTTTGGAATTGTAATAAAATACAAAATTAAGTAAAGAAAATATTAGACAAAAGAGGGCTGACTACAAAGGAGTGCCTCTTTTGTCTAATTAAGGGTATTTTTATAACAGAACTAGGTGAAAGGCTTTTATAGCTTATAAGTGACAGTAATTTTATAAACTTCTTACCTGAACTATTAGCCTTCGGTGAGCGTGTTGCTCAATCTCCATATTTGTTCCACATTTTGCCGATCTATTGCGTATCTAGGGTAGCTGCTTGAACCGAATATGTTCTTCAATTGTGAAAAACCTTTTTCAGATGTGGAGGGTTGAAGAATCTCTAATTTGTGATTGATAAGCTGGCCGGTCACATCATTAAAAGCTTCCGACGTGCAAATTTGAAAATAATTATCGGCCATGCCCGAGGGTAAAGGGTTTGTGAGATTTTGAACCCGTGCAAATACCTTCCAAACGGAATGCATTTTTTCTATCGTCTCTTTCGATAGTTTTACGCGGTTAATTTGAAGGGCATTAATCTTGATGCCCATGCTTTTATATTCTTCTGCCATTTTGAAGGTTAGCATCAATAATGCCATTTTCGAGTCTCCATACATCTTATAGGTGCTATAAGGCCGCTTCCCCTTCAGTTCCCCGCGCAAATTGTCGAATTCAATCTTTCTCTTCGGGTCGAAGAAGTTTTTGATATTTGTTGTACAAGCATTAAGGACTCTTGAGTCTGATGATTTGGTGAGATGATCGGCCAATAAACGAGTCATTAAAAAAGGACCAAATGTATTCGTAGCAAAAGACAATTCGATATGCTCAGGACTAAGTTTGTATTCCTTTTCCCCGTGATTTAAGTAGGCGGCGTTATGTATCAAAATGTCCAGCCTGGGGTATTTGGATTTAAAAGCTGTGCAAAATGAGCGAATAGAATCAAAAGAAGAAACATCAAGCTCGATAAGATCTACATTTGTATTCTTTGTGACTTCCATAATCTCTTTTTGCACGGCTTTACTAATCTCCAAATTGCGGCAGGCCATGATTACACTAAAGCCTTCCTTGGCAAATTTAAGGGCTGCTGCTTTCCCAATCCCAGAATTTGCACCAGTAATGATAACAATTTTATTGTTCATTACGAGCCTCTCTCCTTTAAAAGTTTATAGATAAGTTAGTTTTAAAAAAATTTCCATAATAGGTAATTAGTAATATGAAGATGGTATCATGTAATGGGTGGAAAAAATGTAGAATTATGGGTGGGAAATAATCCTTTTCATCGATGAAGGGGCTTTCTTGGGTCAATAAAATAGGACAAAGGAGTTAACTCCCTTGTCCCATGATTTACTGGCACTGTTATTTTGTATAGTTGTCAAAGTAACCTTGAATAAATACGATTGGTGTACCCTTATCGCCGCTGCCTGAGGTTAGATCGGACAGTGAGCCGATGAGGTCTGTTAGTCTGCGTGGAGTAGTCCCTTGGGCTTCCATCGCTCCGACTAAGTCTTCCTGTTTCTCATCAATGTATTTAGAAATGGCTTGCTTTAGTTCTTCTCCTTTTAAGTCAGCAAAATGATTGTCGGCTAAGTATTTTAGTTTTATTTCATTTGGCGTCCCTTCTAATCCAGCGGTATAAGCAGGAGAAACAACTGGATCTGCGAGCTCCCAGATCTTTCCTACAGGATCTTTGAATGCACCGTCACCATAAATCATGACTTCAACCGTTTTACCTGTCTTTTCTTTCAGGATTTCTTGAATTGTATCAACGACCGGCTGGCAATTACGCGGGAATAGCTTGACACTATCCTCTGTTGCTTTATTCGAGCCTAATAGGCCATAAGCATCATTGTAGCCGCTGCCGTCAATAGATTCAGAAAGAATATTATCTAGACTATAAATTTTTTCGCCGCCATTAGCCTTTAAAATTCTCTTTGTTCTAAATCGTGAGTGAATATCACAGCAAAGCACACTCTTTGTGTGATCTAGAATCGTCTTTGGATTGTTGGAAAAGATAACTTCGCATTCCACGCCATATTCTTCAATTAAAGATTTGTAATAATCGATATAATCTACGCCCGTGAATGTATGTTTGTTATAACCAAAGTACTCTCGGAATTGTTTTTCTGTTAACACATCCGTCCAAGGATTTACGCCCTTTTCATCAAGTGTATCTAAATCAACTAAATGATTGCCTACTTCATCAGAAGGATAGCTTAACATTAACACAATTTTCTTCGCGCCTTTTGCAATCCCGCGAAGACAAATTGCAAACCGATTACGGCTAAGGATAGGGAAAATAACACCGATTGTATCATCGCCGAATTTAGAGTGAACATCTTTAGCAATATGATCAATGGTTGCATAGTTTCCTTGTGCACGTGCAACAACAGACTCGGTAACGGTTACAATATCTTTATCTCCGATGGTAAAGCCTTCAACCTCAGCAGCTTTTAATACGCTGTCAACAACAATCTCTTCAATGCGGTCTCCCTTGTTGATAATTGGACAGCGAAGCCCTCTTGCCACAGTTCCTACAACTCTTTCCACAAAAATCGCTCCTTCTTGTTAATTTAACTTTATTCGAAAAAAAATTTTCACTTTAAAATAGTTATCATGCCAATATATTAACGATTCAATCAGTATCTACTTGTAATATACGGGTTTTAATGATATAAGTAAAATCAATATATCTAATATGTGGTATAAGGAGTAATTATATGATAAGTAAATTAGATTTATATTATGTTTTTTATACAATCGGAAAACATAAAAGCTTTTCTAAAGCAGCAAAAGAACTCTTTATGTCCCAGCCTGCGGTTAGTCAATCGATTGCACAATTGGAAAAGGAATTAGATACAAGGCTTTTTAACCGGTTATCTAAAGGAGTAACGCTAACGGACGAAGGAAGTTTATTGTTTGAATATGTCAGTTCAGCCCTTCAGTTTATACAAGCCGGTGAAGAAAAGCTTTTGGAATTTAAAAATTTAATCATTGGTGAGTTTAAAATTGGGGTTAGCGATACAATTTCTCGATATTTTTTGCTTCCCTATTTAGAAACTTTCCATAATCGATATCCAAATCTTAAATTTAAAATAGTTAATGGGACAACGTGGGAAATCATAGCTGCCTTAAAATCTGGAGAAGTGAACATTGCGATCTGTAATCTTCCAATTGATGACAAGTCATTAGAGGTAAAGTCTATATTTGAAATTCAGGATACCTTTGTATATGGTGATAAATACCGAAAAATATTATCTAAGCCGATTAAACTTGAGGAATTGGTTAAGCTTCCGCTTATTTTATTGGACAATTCCAATTCAAGAAGATATGTGGAAGAATTTTTTCTTACTAAGGGAATTAAAATTCAGCCAGAATTTGAGTTAGGTTCACATGAATTGCTGTTAGAATTCGCAAGGATCAATCTGGGCGTTGCTTGTGTTACAAAGGAATTCTCGGAACAGTTTTTGAGAAAAGGATTACTTCGTGAAGTGACCTTAATAGACCCAATACCGAAAAGAAGCATTGGCATCTGCTATTTGAAAAATGCCCCTTTAAATAGGGCTGCGGAAAGGTTTGTTGAAATTATTGAGAAAAATATACGAAATAACTTTTAGCCATTTAATACACAAATTTGCTTTTTATCATAAGAATTTCTTATGAGCTTTTATAATAATTATTGAATGTTTTAATTACCACGTTAGTAATATACTTGAATTAGAATGGTTTAGAGCGTAATGAAAGGAATATGTAACAGGGATTTGTGAGCATATTAGCAACGGCAAACAAAGGACTCAACACTAGCTAGAAGCCGGGTAAAAACCTTGGTTTTTTTTGTGTACTTGGGGCCCATATTGATGTAATTTACATTTTTTTACAACTTTAGTATTTCTAAATAACTATTATTATATAAATAATAGTGATAAACTATTAATAGGTAATAATTGATCATCCAGAAAAGGTGTGTGACTAGTCGCGCCCCTGGCTTGCTGTGATGCCTAAGAAGGAGCGCCTAACATCCTTTCTGCAAAACTTAGGGGTATAAGGGATGGGGAGAATGAGTAACAGACAAACTGAAACAGACGTTATCTTAATTGGTGCCGGAGTCATGAGTGCAACATTGGGGACACTCTTGAAAGAATTAGTTCCGGAATGGAAAATAACAGTGTTTGAAAAACTTGAAAACGCAGGTGAGGAAAGCTCCAACGAATGGAATAATGCGGGAACGGGGCATGCTGCACTGTGTGAGCTTAACTACACCGTCGAAAAACCGGACGGTTCTATAGACATTAGCAAAGCTGTAAAAATTAACGAACAGTTTCAGGTTTCAAGACAGTTTTGGTCTTATCTAGTAAACAGCAATCTAATCAATAATCCTCAAGAATTTATCATGCCTCTGCCTCATATGAGTTTAGTACAAGGGGAAGAAAATGTTAAATTCTTGAAAAAACGTTTTGAAGCGCTTTCGAACAATCCACTGTTCCAAGGTATGGAGTTCTCCGATAATCCTAAAAAGCTGGAGGAATGGATTCCGCTTATTATGAAAGGCCGGACATCGGGGGAACCTATAGCGGCTACAAAAATTGATTCTGGAACGGATGTTAACTTTGGTGCTTTAACGCGCCTATTGTTTGACCATTTAAAAAAACAAAATGTTGAAATTAACTATAAACATCAAGTAGAAGACATTAAACGTACTGAGGACGGCAAATGGGAATTGAAAGTATGGAATATGGCAAGCGGTGCTATTGAACGCCATACTGCAAAATTCGTCTTTATCGGCGGCGGCGGCGGTTCCTTGCCGTTATTGCAAAAAACCGGTATTCCTGAAAGTAAACATATTGGTGGATTCCCAGTAAGCGGATTATTCCTGGTATGTAACAATCCAGAGGTTGTAGAACAGCATCATGCAAAGGTATACGGTAAAGCGAAGGTTGGTGCTCCTCCAATGTCGGTGCCGCATCTTGATACACGATTTATCGATAACAAAAAATCACTTCTCTTTGGACCGTTTGCCGGCTTTTCACCAAAATTCTTAAAAACTGGTTCAAATATGGATTTATTAGGTTCTGTAAAACCGAATAATGTCCTTACTATGTTAGCGGCAGGAGCAAAAAACGTGCCATTGACAAAATATTTGATCGAGCAAGTAATGTTATCGAAGGAAAAACGGATCGAAGAGTTACGAGAGTTTATCCCGAATGCCAAAAGTGAAGATTGGGATATCGTAGTAGCGGGCCAACGTGTGCAAGTTATCAAAGATACTGCAGCTGGCAAAGGAACGCTTCAATTTGGTACGGAAGTTATTACAGGGGCTGACGGCTCAGTCGCTGCCTTACTTGGCGCTTCTCCAGGTGCTTCTACTGCTGTTCACGTTATGCTGCAAGTAATCAACAAATGTTTCCCACAGCATATCAAGGAGTGGGAACCGAAAATTAAAGAAATGATTCCTTCTTACGGTATGTCGCTGGCTGAAAATCCAGAGCTTTTCCACGAACTTCATACTTTTACAGCGTGGACACTTGGTTTAGGCAAAAACTTATCGTTAGAGGAGATCCGTAACCTAGAAAAAGAAACTGTATCTGTTTAAATATAATAGAAAAGCATCTATTTTTTATAGGTGCTTTTTTTGTTCAAATCTTATAAGTCTTATAATTCGACACATTCTCCTCATTTCCTCCTAACTTATTATCAATATTTTAAAAATTCCCACAAATCACGGAGCACAAAGGATGCAAGTCTGTTTCATAGAAACTTTGTTATATTGAATTTTTATATTAACCTGTTTATTATTGATTTGGAGAGTCTAAATAGGTAATTACTATATTCTACAATCAAGAGATGGATTGGCTTTTTTTGAATTAGAAAGGAAGTAAGAGGAAGAGTTGAAATCATATAATAGATATACTGCCCTGCTGTTGATGTTACTTGTTGTTGGGTTAGCTGGCTGCGGAAAAGAGGAAGCAGAAACAAATGTCGGGAAACTGCACTTTGAGAATCCATTAAAAATTCCACAGCTGCTAGAACCTATAATTAGTGCTGATGGCACAAAACACTTTCAATTAGCAATGCAAACAGGGACTACAGAGTTTTTTCCAGGGAAAAAGACTGATACGTGGGGACTCAATGGTTCCTATTTAGGTCCTACCATTATGGTTTCAAAGGGGGACAATGTAGCCTTTGATGTTGTAAATAAGCTGGGAGAGACCTCAACCATACACTGGC
This sequence comes from Neobacillus kokaensis, assembly GCF_014656545.1. Lineage (GTDB taxonomy): Bacteria > Bacillota > Bacilli > Bacillales > Cytobacillaceae > Neobacillus > Neobacillus kokaensis. Next base: position 165,613 of record NZ_BNDS01000005.1, on the reverse strand, counting down.
ATGGGATGAAATTACCCGCTGTTATGGATGGGGGTCCACATCAAATGATTGAAGCTGGTGCAACGTGGTCACCACATTGGACGATTAACCAGCCAGCAGCAACCGTGTGGTACCATCCTCACCTTCATGGAAAAACGGCACAGCATGTGTACCGGGGACTTGCCGGCATGTTTATTATCAATGATCAGGATTCAAAAAAATTACCTTCTGATTATGGTGTTGATGATATCCCGTTGATTGTACAGGATAAATTGTTTACTAGTAAGGGGCAATTATCAGAAAAGGATGATACTACCTTTGGTACACTCGGCGATGAAATACTGGTGAATGGAACCTATGACCCATTTCTTAAAGTAACAAAGAATCAGGTTCGTTTTCGATTGTTGAATGCTTCAAATGCAAGAACCTATTATTTTGGCTTTACGGACGGACGGTCTTATAAACTTGTAGCAAATGATGCAGGTCTTTTGCAGAAGCCGGCTACATTGGACCGTATCAAGTTAAGTCCAGGAGAACGTGCAGAGATTGTTGTGGAGTTTAAGCCTGGAGAGGAAACGATTCTTCATAGTTATAGCAGCGGCTCTGGCATTGAAAAAGGTGAATTTGATTTGTTAAAAATTGTGGCCTCCTCGAAGCTAACAGAGTCGGCAGCGATACCTGAGCAGCTTTCTTCTGTTCCGCCAATAGAGATACCAAAGGATGCCAAGGTTCGTCAATTCAAAATGACAATGGAGTCTATGATTAATGACAAAAAGATGGATATGAATCGAATTGATGAAGTTGTGCCGGCGGGTACAAAAGAAATATGGGAAATTGACAATTTTGGCTGGTCACATAACTTCCATATCCATAATGCGGCATTCCGAATATTGGACATTAACGGCAAAAAGCCTCCGGAGTATGAAAGCGGCAGAAAAGATACTGTGTTTATACCGAATGGGTCAACTGTTAGACTAGCGGTGGAGTTTGGCGATTATCCTGATCCAAATCACCCATTTATGTATCATTGCCATATTTTAAAGCATGAAGATGACGGCATGATGGGCCAATTCTTATTAGTAAAACCCGGGACGGAATCACAGGTAAAAACAAAACTGCCTAAAAACGATAGTGTGCACCATCATTAATAGAAAACAGGGGGACGGCTCTCTGCTTCAGAAGCAGAAGAACCGCCCCCCTGTTTCATTTAAAAAAAGTCTTGTATTTATTGTGAATATGTGTAAATATATATGTCAAGACACCTGTTTATACTAGGGAGTGCTCACTTATGGAAATGAATGACGTTTTAATTGTTGGGAGCGGGGTTGCGGCATTAAGGCTGGCTACTCTGATTAGTCAGGATAAAAATGTGAGGATTCTCACAAAGTCCAATATAACGAATACAAATTCTTACTTGGCACAGGGCGGGATTGCGGCTGCCATCGGAATGCATGATAACCCTTCAAAGCATTTCGCCGACACCCTTGAAGCAGGAAGATTTCATAATGATGAGGACTCCGTTCGTGAAATTTTGAACGAAGCCCCCCAGATGATTCAAGAGCTTTCAAAAGAAGATCATATTTTTGACCAGGCCGAAGACGGAAGCCTTCTTCTAGGTCTTGAAGGTGCTCATAGTGAGAAACGAATTGTTCATAGCGGCGGGGATGCAACAGGAAAAAATATCATAGATTACTTGATTCGTAGTTTAACAGACAATATAAGGGTGGAAGAGAATGTTTTTGCTTATCAACTAATTCTCGATCAAGACCAGAACCGGTGTATCGGTGTCAAAGCGAAAGGCAAGGACGGTACCATTCACTATTTTTACGGAGAATATGTCGTCCTTGCAACCGGCGGCTGCGGCCAGCTTTATCGTTTTTGTTCAGGTGCGCCAACGGTTACTGGGGATGGGATAGCTATGGCTTACTTAGCCGGTGCTGAAATTACTGATATGGAATTTATGCAATTCCACCCGACACTTTTATATAAAAATGGACAAACAATAGGGCTAATTTCCGAAGCTGTAAGAGGAGAAGGAGCTGTTTTGGTTACTGAGGATGGAACGCCGATTATGGAGGGAACCCATCCCTTAAAAGACCTTGCCCCAAGACATGTGGTTTCTCAGACGATTTTTAACTATATCGAAAAAGGACATAACGTATTTTTAGATATTAGTTCTATTACCGATTTTAAAAAGAGATTTCCTTCGATTACCGCTATTTGCGAAAACAACGGAATTAATCTGTCAGAAGGGAGAATTCCCGTAGTTCCGGGAAGTCACTTTTTAATGGGCGGCATTAAGACGGATTTATTAGGGCGTACCTCTCTTAATGGGCTGTTCGCCATTGGGGAGGCGGCATGTACAGGCCTTCATGGCGCCAACCGCCTGGCAAGCAATTCCCTATTAGAGGGCCTTTACCAAGGGAAAAAGCTGTCACAATGGATCAATACTAATGTGGAAACGTATCCAATTCCGAAATTCCTTACACCTGTCAAATTGAAACAAGGAAAACAGGCTGCTCTTCCGGATGTCCAATTCCTAAAGGATCGGATGATGAAAACAGTTGGCATTGTACGTTCTAAAGAGCTTTTGGAAGAACAGAAAAATTGGCTGGAGCAAACATTGCCTGTAAAAGAAATGATAGAGCTTGATTTTTATTCGATTGAAGATATAACCGCCATTTTTATGTATATCACAGCTTACCTTATAACGGATGCAGCCTTGCGCCGTACGGAAAGCCGCGGCGGCCATTTTCGCAGTGATTTTCCTGCTGAAGAAGAAAATTGGTATAAAAAAACGATCATTCACAAGCACAAAGGGGAAGTGATGGTGAATTATGAACAAGTTGAAACTGCGGTCATCTATTGAGCAATTTTTTATCGAAGATATTGGAGAACAGGATATAACGACAGATTTAATTTTTTCAGAGAATACGAACGGAAGGATTGTCTTTTTGGCAAAAGAAAACGGGGTCTTTTGCGGGGAAGATGTAATTAAAACGGGATTTGAACTGCTGAATCCGCAAATTGAAGTGGAGTTATTTGTCCGTGATGGTGCCGTTATTGAAGTCGGGCAGCAATTGGCTGCTGTCACCGGCAGAATTTCTGATTTGTTAAAGGGCGAGCGGGTAATTCTCAATCTAGTTCAGCGTATGAGCGGTATCGCTGCCTTGACCCGACAGGCAGTTGAGATGCTGGACAGCACTCATACAAGGATTTGCGATACGAGAAAAACAACCCCTGGACTGCGAATGCTGGAAAAATATGCGGTCCGTTGCGGCGGCGGATATAACCACCGTTTTGGACTATATGACGGGGTGATGATTAAAGATAATCACATTTCCTTTGCCGGTTCCATTAGACAGGCTGTGGAGCGGGTCCGTGAAAGTGCCGGTCATATGGTGAAAATTGAAGTGGAAACAGAGACGAAAGAGCAGGTTATAGAAGCCGTAGAGGCAAGAGCTGACATTATTATGTTCGATAACCGCACTCCTGCTGAAATTAAGGAACTGATCGAGTTAGTGCCTGACCATATCATCACAGAAGCATCCGGCGGGATCCAATTAAGCAATTTGGCGTCCTACCAAGATACGGGCGTTGATTATATTTCTCTTGGCTTTTTAACCCATTCCTATAGAGCGCTCGATATTAGTGTGAAGGTTATTCTCAGCTGAAGTCTGGCGCCGATAAAGGTATTCAATTTGCTGATAAGATAAGTACTGTGAAATTACCGATAAAAGCTAGTCCACAAATTCAGCCTAATCTAAAAGGGAAGGAACATGAAAATGACAGTTACTGAACTAAAAAGCCGTTTAATAGAAGAAATTCAAGAGTGGAAGAAAAAACGTAATGCTGTGTTACTTGCCCATAATTATCAGCTGCCGGAAATTCAAGATATTGCCGATGTATTGGGAGATTCCCTTGCGCTTGCACGTGCGGCAGTAACGACCGATGCCGAGGTGATTGTATTCTGCGGTGTTCACTTTATGGCAGAAACAGCAGCCATCTTGAATCCGGCGAAAACCGTGCTTCTTCCAGATCTGGAGGCGGGCTGTTCGTTAGCTGATTCCATCACAGTTGAACAGCTGCGGGAATGGAAAGCTCAGCATCCGGGCGCTGTAGTCGTTGCTTATGTAAATACAACGGCTGATGTAAAAGCAGAAAGTGATTATTGCTGTACCTCTTCGAACGCTGTAAATATTGTTCGCTCCATTCCTGAAGATAAAGAAATTCTTTTCTTACCGGATATGTTCCTCGGTTCTTTTGTGAAGCGGGAAACCGGTCGTGAAAACATTCATATTTGGATGGGGGAATGTCACGTTCATGCTGGGATTGCTCCACATCAGGTTGAAACTGTCATGACACAGCACCCGGAAGCGGAACTCCTTGTCCATCCAGAATGCGGCTGTTCCACCTCCAGCATGTATTTAATGGCCGAGGGCGAGCTTCCAAAGGATAAAACGCATATTCTTTCAACCGGCCATATGTTAACGCATTCAAAAACATCAACGGCATCGGAATTCATTGTCGCAACAGAAGTAGGAATTATTCATCAGATGGAAAAACAAAACCCTGAAAAGCGTTTCATCCCAGCAAATCGAGAAGCTGTTTGTCCCTTTATGAAAATGATCACACTTGAAAAGGTACTTGTAGCTTTAAAGGAAAATCAGCATGTAATTACCGTTCCTGCTGATACTGCTAAGCGGGCAAAGCTTGCGATTGACCGAATGATTTCCATAGGGTAAGTACTAAAATATAATTTCAGGAAAAAGCAATGCCGATTTCAGGCATTGCTTTTTTTATTGGACATAAGTTTAAGCCTTTCTCTGCTTTTGCTATTTATCTGTATTTAGAAGAGTTTGAAAAGTCGAAAATATGTCAACGCTGTTGCTGTAAATTATATTTTATGAGGTGGTAGTTTGAAAAGGTCAGTTATTTATAGTGTGCTTGGGGTTGTTTTAGCAGCTGGGGTTGGGGCTTCATTTGTTTTGAAGGGTAAAGATGAAGCAAACGATGCCGGTAAAAAGCAGAATTTCCTGCACCAGCAGGATGCTAAGGAGGTAACAAAAAAGTCAGTTGAAGTTTCCGTTTCTGATGATGGGAGTATTAATGCGAATCATTTATACATTCCGTGGACGATTAACAAGAGCGGTGGTTTGTTTTTCTTAAGCCAGCGGGAAGGCTCAGTAATTCAAATTAATGGGGACCTGGGCTTAGTTGATGTTCAAAATGTAAAGGTTTCAAAGGATATATTCCATGAAGGAGAAGGCGGCTTTCTCGGATTTACACTAGCGCCTGATTTTGAAAAGGCAAGAAAGGCTTTTGCCTATCATTCCTATCAAAAAAATGGAGAAACTTTAAATAGAATTGTTTCTTTAAAACTCGATGGTAATACGTGGAAAGAAGATGCAGTTTTGTTGGAAGGCATCCCTGGCGGTAAGGTTAATAGCGGCGGCCGGATTAAAATCGGGCCGGATGGAATGCTTTACGCTACGACAGGTGATGTTGGCAAGGGAGAAAATGCCCAAAATCTTAAGAGCTTGGCCGGAAAAATTCTAAGAATGACTGTAACTGGTGAAATTCCAAAGGATAACCCATTTAAAAATTCATATGTATATTCCTACGGTCATCGCAACCCTCAGGGATTAGTTTGGGATAATAAAGGAAATCTCTATAGCTCAGAGCATGGGGAATCAGGACATGATGAAATTAACCTGGTTCAAGCCGGGAAGAACTACGGATGGCCTGTTATTCAAGGGGATGAAGAAGCAAAAGGCATGGTGCAGCCAATTGTTCAATCGGGTGATTCCACTTGGGCGCCGTCAGGAATGGCCTTCAATGACGGCAAACTCTATGTTGCTTCATTAGCTGGCAAAAAGATTTTCTCGTATGATGTCGCAAGCAAGCAGCTTCATGAGTTTTATGCAGAAGCCGGCAGATTAAGGGATGTACTGGTTGATAACAATGAGTTATTTATGATAACCAGCAACCGTGATAAACGCGGAAATCCTACAGATAAAGATGACCGTTTAATTCATATCTCTTTATCAGAAAAAGCATCTTCCGATAAAAAGTAAGTGAAAATATGTTAGTGTCAGGCACCAAGAAAAGCGGAAGCACCTCGGTCAGGGGCGACAAGCACAAGACAACCCGGTGAGAAGGCTGTTTTTAGCCTTCTTCACTCGTTGGCTTGTGATCTCGAGCCCCTAGGCGCTGAAGCTGGGCATGTGGAAAATTCACATGGTGCCTGACACCTTTGAATAAAGTATTAACCGCCGCCGAGACTTTTTACATATTCGGCTACTGCTTTGATCTGATCCGCGGATAAGGTGTCCTTGAATGGCGGCATTCCGCCTCCTCCATTTTCCACTTGATGGATAACAGCATTGAGATCCATTTTTGTCTTCTGTAAATTTGGACCATTGTGACCGCCAGCGCCTTGGTCTCCATGGCAGGCTAAGCAATTACCTTTATAGACGTCTTCTCCTGCTCCTGCAGCTGAGCTGGTTTCATTTTTTGATTTACTTTTATCAGCCGCCTGTTTCTTTTCTAGTTCGGTGTCTTCCTTCTTGACTGGTGATACATTGATTTTATCTTTAGGAATATCCTTTAAAGATCCATATTTGCCTTCTAATGAGAAGGTATAGATTTTATCGCCATGAGTTGTGCCCGCTAGTGTATTTCCGGCAGCGAAGATGGAGATATACTGCTTTCCGTCGACTTCATAGGTGATCGGTGGAGCATTTGCCCCCGCATCCATTTTAAACTCCCATAAATCCTTGCCATTGGTTGCATCATAGGCAAGAATACGGCCGTCGTTATGACCAGTAAACATCAAGTTGCCCTTTGTTGTTAAAATGCCGCTGTAAGCAATTGTATCCCAATTTTTTTGCCAAACAATTTTATTTGTTTTAATATCAAGTGCGGTTACCGTACCGCGGTGAGGGGACTTTTCTACCGGCTGCCAAACGCTTCCGATATACTCTTTTCCTTCCTCAAACCGTTCATCTTTTTCTTCTCCATAATGGGCATAGGCAAAATAGTTATCATTTCCTAACACATAAAATAACTCTGTGTTTGGGTTGTAGGCTGATGGCGGCCAGTTTGCCCCGCCTTGAGGCGATGGTTTAAGGGTGACCGGCTTATCCCAGAAAGGAGTAAAGATATCCCCATATTTGCCTTTAAAGTCTTTTGGTAAATCACGTTTAACATCTTCCTTTGTAATTTTTTGCGGTACAAAGGCGTCTCCTATTGGTATAGGCTGAGTAGGCGATGTCTTTTGGTTTTTATTTTGCGGCACTGGTTTCTCTTCAATGCCTATTAACGGTTTACCATTTGTACGGTCTAGGATATAAAGCCATCCCGTTTTTCCCGCTTGGACAATTCCTTTTCTCCTCTTGCCCTTCATTTTCACATCAAATAAAACGACAGGGTTGGCAGGGTCTAAATCCCATATATCATGGTGTACTTCTTGGAAATGCCATTTATATTTCCCTGTATTGGCATCCAGTGCAAGGATGGAGTTGGCGAATAAATTATCTCCTTCTCGTTTGCTGCCATCCAGGTCTGGGGAGGTATTCCCCGTAGCAAAATAAATCATTCCTAATTCAGGGTCAATGGCTGGCGTCTGCCAAACAGGTGCACCGCCTGTTAACCAGTTCCTGCTGTCCTTTGGCCATGTTTCGCTGCCTTTATCACCTGGTGCAGGCAATGTATAGGTCCGCCAGATTTGTCTTCCGATTTCAGCATCATAGGCGGCAACAAACCCTCTAATTTGGTACTCGCCGCCGGCAATTCCCGTATAAACTTTTCCATCGTAATAGAGGGGAGCGCTTGTAATGGTATAGCCTTTCTCCCAGCTTTCAACCTGTGTTTCCCAAACTAATTTTCCGGTTTTTTGGTCTAAAGCAATTAGTCTCGCATCAAGAAGTCCGACAAATACTTTGCCGTCCCCTAAGGCGACCCCGCGGCTTGTCCAGCCGCAGCAGACCGTATTTAACCCTTCAGCAAGCTGCGGCTTATATTCCCAAATTAATTTTCCCGTTTTCGCGTCGATTGCTTGAACGTCATTTGCTCCTGTAACAGTGAACATTACCCCATCATAGACAAGCGGAGTTGCTTCACCTGAATATTTAAATTCCTTACCAGAACCAAGGCTTGTAACCCATTCTACTTTTAAATTTTTTACATTTGATGTTGTAATTTCGTCCAATGGAGAATATCTGCCATTGCGGATGTCGCCGCCATTTGTTACCCAATTCCCAGCTGGCGGTTTGGAAAGTTCATTGGAAGAAAACTTTGGAGCCGTTTTTGCAAGATACTTCATATGCTGGTATGACCGATAGCCCGTACCAGACAATGTATTATTCGATTTTTGTTCGTCGGCACCTGGTTTACTGTCTTCTCCCTTAGTGTCTCCTTCTGACTTTGCCTCATTTTTTCCGTTATCTTCGGTTTTATTGTTTTTAGCGTTGTCCTGACCACCGCCGCATCCTGCAACAGCCGTCATCAACAGTAATAAAACAATCAAGATCCAACTTGCCTTTTTCAAATAATAAACACTCCTTTCAATTGTTTTAATGGTAATTTACCCTCATATGACAAAAATAACTAAAAAAAATTATTTACACAGCTTATCCCATCCTCGTATTAGAATAGGATTTTTTTAGTAACAAAATTGTCAAAAATAGTAGATAGTATTTATATGATGTAAACGGTGTAAATGATAATATAAGGGTTATAAAAACCTTTATCAGGGAAATGAAGGAATAATTGTAATTTTAGTATAGTAAAAATAGAATGCTTTTAATGATTAAGGGAGAGGGTTATGAACAAATATATACAAGCTCTTGTGAAAAATGTCAGAACGAAACTCGAGTCGTGGTTTAATGGCCAAGGAACGATTGAACATCAAGAAATATATCGATTTCTTCATTCTATTGCCGGGACAGCCGCAACAATTGGATTCGAACAGGCTGGAGAAGCAGCTCGAGCTTTAATGGGTCAATTGAACGAAGATGATCAAAAGGAATGGGAAAAGGATGAGTTGCAGCAGTTTTTATTTCCGTTAATATCAATCTTCTATTACGAAGAATTAACAACTATTGATGAAATAATCGAAAGAAAACAAGATTTTAAGGATAAAAAACTGATTCTATTAATAGACGATGACCCGGCTGTCATTATGCTTCTCAAGGAAGTCCTTCAGGAGAATGGCTGGGTAGTACTAACGGCAGCAAATCCCGAAAAAGCCATTCACTCTTATAATGATTTAAACCCCGACTGCATCATCATTAACTATATGGTTCAGGGAAAAAGCGGACTGCAAGTACTGAGAAGGATAAGGAAAGAGTTGAATCAGCCCTTTACTCCAGCCATTATTATTAGCAAGGATACATCAAAGGATACGCGGGTTAGCAGCTATCAGCATGGCGCTGATGACTATATCGTAATACCTTTTGAAGCAGATGAATTTATTGTCAGGGTGAGGCGGCAGTTAGAAAGAAAACAGGCAATTGATGAACTCGTTTTCCATGTAGAAAGAAATGAAGAAAGAGAGCTTGAAACAGTAAGTTCTGAGGGTGAAATAAAGGTTTCTGACAACCATATTCATGTCGGTATTGTAGATGATGATCCGATTATTCGAACGATGCTGACGGATTTAATTAGTAAAAGTAAAATGGTTGAAGGATTTACACTAGAGATAAAGGCGTTTAAAGACGGAATGGAGTTTTATGAGTCAAACTGGTATTCACAACATAATCGGCCCTATCTAATTATTTTAGATGGTATGATGCCGCGGATGGATGGAATGGAGGTTCTAAAAAAACTCCGAGGGCTGGATGACCAGGATAAATTCACCATCATCATGCTTACTTCACGCAAGAATGAGCATGATATTTCAAGTGCAATCCAGTTAGGTGCCGATGATTACTTAACGAAGCCGTTCAAGTTATTAGAGCTGGAAACTAGACTTGGCTATTTGATTAAGAGGATGAAATTATAGGATGATAGAAATAAGTCTAGCTGCCCTGTTTATTGTATTTATTGCCTTGCTTTTCCTGTTAGTCAGTATTTTCTTCTACTTGTTTGTCAAGAAATACTTCAATAATCAAACAAGAATGGAGATTTTCCAACTAAAAGAAGACTACCAATTAGACATGTTTCATTATTTACAAACTGGAAATGGTGAATGGTTAAATTCCAGTCTTAATCAGGAACAATTAATCGCCTTAATGGAGCTCCTAACCGAGTATTCGAATGTTTTAGACGGCCCTGTGGTCGAAGACAGGATTCGTGAATTTGCTGATAAGTATTTAACAAGTTTTATCAAGAAAGAACTAAAAAAAGGGCGTTGGAGTCTAAGAATGAATGCCCTTTATGCAATAGAGGGCTTGTATATGAAGCAGTTGATACCATCAGTACATGCGTTATACAAAAAAAGACGAACGACCATTGCCGAAAAGTCACAAATTGTAAAGCTGTTAGCGAGGTTTCATGACCCTCAGGTTCCACAGTATTTGAAAGACATTCATGAAGACCTATCGAATTTTTCATTATTATCGATTGTTTCCAACCTTGAGGAGAAAACGCTTGATGAATTAATCGAAAACTTTAACGAACTGTCAAAAAAACTTCAATACGTAGTCATTGATACGATTGGTAAAAAACAGCTGACTCACCACCACATGCTTCTGCATAGATTGCTGAGTGAAGACGACGAGGAATTAAGAATTCGCTCACTAAAAGCCTATGCCAATTCAGGGCTGCCAATCGATACAAACCTACTAGCTGCCTTTTTTGAATCAGATAATTGGCAGGTTCGGATGATGGCCGCGAAGGTTACGGGTGTGGAGCGAATCGAGCGGTTTAAGTTACAGCTTATCTATCTGCTATCAGATCGTGAATATATTGTGCGGTCGGAGGCGGCAAAGTCTATTTTACGATTTAGAGATGGAGAAGGTATCTTAACGATGGTAGTTGATCAGACAAAAGACTTGTTCGCAAAGGACATGGCAATAGAATGGCTGGAAAAGGAGCGGAACAATCATTCATATTAATTGGTCAGATTTTTTAGTTGTTGGCAGCTGGTTTATTCTTATTTATATGCTCATCATTATTGTTGTATATGGCGGTATGTTGACTCTCTCCTTCCTGCAAATCCGGAAAAACTACCAGCTGGATGATATTGAGCCTTATGAGGAACTATTACAATCAGAAAATACGAAGCCAGTTTCGATTCTGGTCCCAGCTTATAATGAATCAGTTGGCATTTATGGAAGTATCCGATCATTGCTCAGCATTGAATACCCAGAATATGAAATTATCATTATTAATGACGGCTCAACGGATGATACACTTGAAAAACTTATCACGCGATTTAAATTAGTGAAAATAAATCGCGTGATTCGCAAACAACTAGACACAAAGGAAATCAAAGGCATTTACCAATCAACCCTGTATCCCCACTTAATTGTATTGGATAAGGAAAATGGCGGTAAGGCCGATGCCTTAAATGCCGGCATCAATTGCTCAAGATATCCTTATTTTTGTTCGCTGGATGGAGACTCCATTATTGAACGAAATGCCTTTTTAAAGGTATTAAAGCCAATCATTGAATCAGATGATGAAATCATTGCTTCAGGAGGAAGTGTGCGAATTGCCAATGGCTGTACGATCCAAAGCGGTGAAGTGATTAGTATAGGTTTATCCAATAAGCCGATTGTTATAATGCAAGTGATTGAGTATTTGCGAGCATTTTTAACAGGCCGTGTCGGGCTAAGCCAAAATAATCTGCTGCTCATCGTCTCGGGGGCCTTCGGGGTCTTTTCCAAAAGGTGGGTCATCGAAGCAGGCGGTTACGCCCATACAGTTGGCGAGGATATGGAGTTAGTGGTTCGGCTGCATCGGATGGTAAAGGAAAAACGGTTAAATAAAAAAATTGTTTATGTACCTGATCCTGTTTGCTGGACGGAGGCGCCTGACTCCATTAAATACCTGCGACGTCAACGCAAAAGATGGCATCGCGGGTTGTTTGATAGTTTGTGGAAGCATAGGAAATTGATGTTTAATCCAAAGTATGGATCGATTGGTTTCGTTTCCATGCCATATTTCTTTTTTATCGAATTTTTAGGTCCGCTGATTGAGCTCATTGGCTATATTTTATTGATTGTCGCTGTTTTTACAGGGAGTATTCATTTTGAATATGCTCTATTATTTTTCCTCCTTTCTTTGATATACGGGTCGATCTATTCCATGTCCGCTGTACTGTTGGAAGAATGGAGTATGGAAAGATATCCAAAGGTGCGGCACTTTGTCATATTATTTCTCGTCTCGCTTACGGAAACGCTATGGTACCGTCCTTTAACAGTAGTTTGGAGGGTAGAAGGAATGATCGAGATGCTATTTGGTAAAAGAGGATGGGGAGAAATGGTTAGAAAAGGTGTATCGAATGACTAAAAAAACGGGAATCATGGCAGGCGGAATAGTACTTCTTTTCCTATTATTCTCCTCACCTATATGGTTATGGATCATACAGCCTAGTAAAGAATTAAATGTACTAATTGTCGATAAAACAGTTCCGGATCAATCTTATCGTGAACATAAAGGAATTGTGTGGCTGCTTAATCACTTCAAGCTGAAAAAAAACGGCAATGAAGCGTATGATCCAAAAGATGACTATGTCGGCTTTGTTCCAGCTGATCAGCCGCCAGCGTTTAAAACGAGAGAATTGCCAAAGGATTTATCAAAATACGACGTCCTCTATGTAGCCGACAGTTATGGCGTCTATGAGGATGAATATATGGGTGAAAACAAAGAGGGTAATCGTTCTAAATTACTGTACGGCGGGATGACCTCCGATGAAGTAAGCCGGATCGGTACATCGCTTATGGCTAACCATCAAACTCTTATTGCTGAATTTAATACATTTGGTTCTCCTACAGAACCGCAAACGAGAGAAGACTTTTATCAATTGTTGAATGCCCAATGGACAGGATGGATGGGGCGTTATTTTAATGAATTAAGCAATAATGAGGTACCAGTATGGCTAAAGCAAAACTATGAAAAGCAATACGGAAAACCTTTTGCCTATAAAGGAAATGGTTTAGTTTTTGTAAATGATACGGATCAGGTGGTCGTCTTAACGGAAAAGGATATTTCTAATGCTCCAGTTAAATTTAATGCAACAGCAAAAGGCTCTAAAGCTTTAAATTTAAAACAAAATATTGATTACAATTATTGGTTTGATATAACAGAAGCTTCTGATGCCAAAGAGGTTCAGGCAAACTTTGAGCTGTCCCTTTTGCCTAGCGGGAAGCAGAAACTAAAGGAACATCAGATTCCGTTCTCCTTTCCGGCAGTTATTCACCATCAGGCTGAGTCCTATGATAGCTACTACTTTGCTGGGGATTTTGCCGATCAGGAAAATCTGCCTTCGTTTTATCAAGTGAAGGGAATTCCGGATTGGGAAAGGCTATTTTCTTTTGAAGAGAAAGGAAGAACAGATACCTTCTATTGGAAAGCCTATGTACCGATGATGAAGGAAATTATGACAGCTAAAAAGCGGACCTACCATAAAAAGGCTACTATAAAGCCAGAAGTCAAAACAGAAGCCGGAATGAAAGTAGTCGGTCATGCCGGTGATCAGTTTCTGCAGGTATATAAAAACGGGGCTTGGAAGGATATCCTTATTAAAGGAGTGAATATGGGAATTGCCAAACCAGGCTCATTCCCAGGAGAAACGAAGATTACCAAGGCGGAGTATGTGCGGTGGTTCGATCAAATCAGTCAGATGAATGCGAATACCATTCGTGTGTATACGATTCATCCGCCGGCATTTTATCAAGCGCTTTACGAGCATAATCGGAACCGTAAAGATCCGCTCTATCTTTTTCAGGGAGTTTGGGTAAATGAAGAAACCTTTTTGGACAAGAAGAATGCCTTTGACCCGGCTGTTACAGATGAGTTTAAAGCGGAAATCAAGCGGACGGTTGATTTGATTCATGGAAATGCAAATATAGAGGCAAGGCCTGGACATGCCAGCGGCAACTATGATAATGACCTGTCTCCTTATCTGCTGGGCTGGATTATCGGCGTGGAGTGGGATCCAAATGGTGTTATGGGAACAAATGAGAAAAACCCTGGCCGTACCAGTTACGATGGAACGTATATAATGACGAAGAAGGCAACGCCGTTTGAAGTCTGGCTGGCAGAAATGATGGATTATACTGCAGATTATGAAGCAAAGAAATATAATTGGCAGCATCCAATGAGCTTTACCAATTGGGTCACAACGGATCTATTGAAACATCCTGCGGAACCGAATAAAGAAGAAGACATGGTTTCTGTTAACCCGAATGTGATTAAGGCGAAACAGGCCTTTTACCCAGGGCTTTTTGCATCGTACCACATCTATCCATATTATCCGGACTTCCTCAACTTTGAGGAGAAATACCTAAACTATGTGGATCAGCGCGACAAAAAAAATAACTATGCCGGGTACTTGCATGACATGAAGCAGCATCACAATATGCCTTTACTTGTTGCCGAATTTGGAATCCCGGCTTCACGAGGGCTGACCCATAAAAATGCCTATGGCTTCAATCAAGGGAAACACACGGAACAAGAGCAGGGGAAAATGTTAAAAAGCTTATATGAAGATATTGTGGCAGAGAAGCTGGCCGGTGGCTTGGTCTTTTCTTGGCAGGATGAATGGTTTAAACGAACCTGGAATACGATGGACTATGATAATCCTGACCGCAGACCGTTTTGGGACAATATTCAAACGAACGAACAGCACTTTGGTCTCTTAAGCTTTGACCCTGATACAAAAGAAACTCAATTATCAGTGGATGGCAGCCCGAAGGATTGGCTGGCAAGGGATGAAAAGCCGATTCAAACAAGTAAAGAAGGGCCAATTAAGAATGTTTATTTATCTAGCGATGAAAGGTCTCTGTATATTCGCATTGATTATCATAAAGACAAGTGGAATGAAAAAGATTTTAAAACATCAATTTTATTGGATACAATTCAAAATCAAGGCCAATCATCTGTTCCAGGTATTCCATCGGCCAAAGAAAAGGGCATTGATTTTCTCATTGAGCTGAATGATAAAACCAACTCTAAAATGTTAATCGATAGCAACTATGATACGTTCTATTATCACTATGGCCATGTCCTTCAGATGATTAAAACGGAGCCAAGGGTCAATCAAAAAAATAATGGAATCTATCATCCGATAAGGTTAACCTTGAATAAAGAATTGAAGATTAAAAGGAATGGCAAGTTAATCAACGTGCCGTTTTCCTCCTATGAAACAGGGAAATTAATATTTGGAAATGGCAATCCTGATGCCAAAAATTACAATTCTTTAGCCGATTACGATCTTAAAGACGGTATGCTGGAGCTTCGCATCCCATGGCAAATGTTAAATTTCAAAGATCCGAGTCAGAAACAGATCATGGGTGACATTTGGTCCAAGGAAGGAATCAATAGCTCTGAAACCATTGATTCCATTTCAGCCGCGGTTCTTGTCTCCAATGCTAAAAAAGAACTTGTCCAGCGCCTGCCGAATACGAAAGGGGGCTGGATGCACTATACTTGGGATAACTGGCAGCAGCCAATCTATCACGAACGCCTGAAAAAGTCCTACGGCATCATGAAAAATGTCTACCGAGAGATGAAAATAGGACAGTAAGGATATATTCAGACTGGTTAACAAGTTTACTTTAACCGGTCTGATTTTTTAAAAAGATGGCTGTGTTAAAGGACGTTGTTGATTTTTATAACCCTGTTGATTGGAGCGGAAGGCACGAAGACTCCTGCGGGAGTACGGAACAGGGGAGACCCCGCAGGCGCTTTCAGCGCCGAGGAGGCTCCCCGAACCGCCCGCGAACCGCTCGTGCCTGGAGCGCAAATCAACAGCCAAGTTTAACACAGCCTAAAAGATAATAGCAATGATGGGGGGATTCACAAAGATGGCAAAAATTTTGCTGGCTGAAGATGAAGAAGTACTCCGGATGCTGGTCGTAGATACGCTCGAAGATGAGGGTTATCACATCGATGAAGCCTGTGACGGGGAAGAAGCATACCAGCATATCCAAAAAAATACGTATGATCTAATCTTATTAGATTATATGATGCCCGTGTATACGGGTCTTGAGCTAATTGAAATGCTCCGCAGGGAACAGAACGGAACAAAAATTATGATGTTGAGTGCTAAAAATCAGGCATCCGAACAACAGAAAGTATTAGATGCTGGTGCGGATTATTTCATGAGTAAACCATTCAGCCCGCTTGAACTTGTCGACAGAATTGAGGAAATCTTAAGTGAAACGACCTAAGCACTTAAAAACAAGCCTGACGAAACAATTTAGTATGTTAATGATTACCATCATAGTGGCATTCAGTTTACTAATGACAGCATTATTAATCTATCAAAACCAAATCCAGAAACAATTTGAAACAACAAACAAACAGCTGCAGCAAAAACAGCTCTATGCATCAGAGCTTAATTATGCGTTTAATTTGGCGATTTCTGAAATGCGAGCTTATTTTGCCTTTAATGGGGAACCTAGTTTTTATAAAGAGGTTGTGGAACAACAGCATATTGTGAAGGATCGCTTGACGGCATTAAAAGCGCTGGCAGATGATGACGATGATCGTCGGTTTATCAATCATGCCGAGGACTTTTACAACTATTATTTTTACGACGCAATGCCAAGGTCTAAAGCATTGTATGATGCTGCCGGTAAATTGGAAGAGATTACGGGGATTGCTGTTACACAAAAGGGGTCTCAGACCATCCGCGAGTATCAAAGCAATTTAAAAAGTTATACCGATACCTTGAAACAGCACAATATTGAGCTGCATGACGAGCAAGATGATAAGATAATTCTAAGTCAATTAGTATGTGCTGTTATTCTATTGCTATTAATAAGCGGAATGGGTTTACTGACTCGATATATGTTAGGCAAAATTGGACGCCCGTTAAAAAATCTTACGATGGCAGCGAGTGAAATTGCAAAGGGACATACGATCGTATTTACAGATGCGGCAAATCGCCAAGATGAATTGGGTTTACTCTCCAGGGCTTTTGAAAAAATGAGCAAGAGCATACAAGAAAAAGAACACGATTTACGCAAGTTATATGAACAAGCTGAAGAGGAACGCCTGCTTACACAAAATATATTAGATACTATTAATGAGGGAATCCAATTAATAGATACAACAGGACAAGTTATTCAAGTAAATCAAAAGCTGTGTGATCTATCTGGTATCAATTCCTCTGCAATCATTCATAAGAATTATGAAGAATGGTGTGCCGCATTAATAAAAATAGTTGAAAATGAGGACGAATTAAAACGATTTTTCGATCAGGTTGTAATAGCGCAAGAAACCATTCAGTCATCCACCATCTACCATCAGCACAGCCCAGCTAAAAGGGTTGTACGAGTATACTGTGAGGCGCTGACACGGGACGGTGAAAAAATTGGGACAGTTATTGTTCATCGTGATATCACGAAGGAATATGAAGTCGATGTGATGAAATCCGAATTTGTCAGTACTGTCAGTCATGAACTGCGGACACCGCTGGCAAGTGTGCTAGGGTTTACAGAGCTAATGCTGAATAAAGAATTAAAACCAGTGCGCCAAAAGAAATATTTAACGACGATTTACCAGGAGGCCAGAAGGTTAACAGCACTGATTAATGACTTCTTGGATGTTCAAAGAATGGAATCCGGGAAACAAACGTATGAAAAAAAATATGAGGACGTCATTCCCATTCTGCAGCCGATTATAGAGGCCTATGAAGTCAATCATCCACAGCATGTGATACATTTTGAGGCAAAAACCAGCCATACCGTTGTTTTTGGTGATAAGGATAAACTATCGCAGGTGTTTAATAATTTAATAAGCAATGCCATTAAGTATTCCCCCGGTGGAGGTAATATTTTTGTGACGGTCTTTGAAGAGGCTTCCAGCTTAAAAATTGCTATTAAAGATGAAGGGCTTGGAATCCCTGCAGATGCGCTGGATAAGTTATTTACAAAGTTCTATCGAGTAGATAATTCCGACCGGCGGAAAATTGGTGGAACAGGACTTGGATTGGCGATTGTAAAGGAAATCGTCAAGGCACATGATGGAGATGTTTCTGTTAGTTCTGCTCCTCAAGAGGGCAGTTTGTTTACCGTTCGTTTTCCACTGGTAACTGGAATTACAAGAAGTACGAAAGATATACAGCCAGAGCCAGTTCAGCATCAAACAGGGAAATTTACCGTCATTATCGTGGAAGATGATCTTAGTCATGCTTCTCTGTTACACACTGAATTAGAGGAAAGTAATTTTCACGTCAAGGTATTTTCAACGGGCGAAGCGGCGTTAGCCTCAATCGAAGCTAATCACCCTGATGTCATCGTTCTAGATATCATGCTTGGTGAAAATGTAATGGACGGATGGGAGTTTATTAAACAGGTTAAGGCCATAGAAGACTTAAAAACCATTCCAATCTTTATTTCTTCTGCGTTAGATGATAAGGAAAAGGGAAAAGCACTGGGGGCAAACGAGTATTTAATTAAGCCCTACCAGCCAAGTAAACTCTCAAACATCATTTTTCAAACACTATTACAGAAAGATCGGACGGGACAAATCCACATCCCGAGTGAGGAATCTTAGTTAAGAAAGAGAAAAGAAAAAAGGGTGCCAAAAGAGTCTTTTACAAGGCTTTTTGGCATCCTTTTTTCTTTTATGCATGTTGCTACGCAAGTCTCATTTTAAAATCTTGATAGCCGAATTGTTGGACAACACGGCAATCTCCGTTTTTGTCTTTGATGGCAATAGCCGGTAATGCCATGCCGTTAAATGTAGTATTTTTGACCATTGTATAGATGGCCATATCACCAAAGACTAAGCGGTCGCCGCTGTTTAATGGCTGATCAAAAGAATAATCTCCAATCACATCGCCTGTAAGGCAAGTTTGACCGCCAAGACGATATGTAAAAGGTTTTTCTCCTGCTTCACCTGAGCCAAATAACGGTGGGCGATAAGGCATTTCCAGTACATCCGGCATGTGGCAGGTTGCAGAAGTGTCAAGAATCGCAATTTCCATTCCATTTTGATGGAAATCAAGGACCGAGGTAACCAGATATCCGGCATTAAGTGCAACCGCTTCACCTGGCTCAAGATAAACTTCCAATCCGTAATTCTCCTGCATTCTCTTAATGCAAGCCTCAAGGCGAGGGATATCATAATCTTCCCTTGTGATATGGTGCCCGCCACCAAAGTTGATCCATTCCATTTGCGGCAGCCATTCGCCAAACTTTTCTTCCACAGCATTAAGCGTAGTTTCTAAGTCGTCAGAGTTTTGCTGACAGAGTGTGTGGAAATGCAGTCCAGACACACCTTCAAGCAAATCAGGGCGGAAATGCTCTTTGATTACACCGAATCTAGAACCTGGTGAACATGGGTCATAAATAGCATGTCCAATCTGGGTTGAGCATTGTGGATTAATGCGCAATCCAATTTTCCTGCCAGCCTTAAGGGCTTTATCTTTAAACTTCTCCAGCTGTGAAAAGGAATTAAAAATAATATGATCACAGATTGAGATAATTTCATCTATTTCATCTTCACGATAGGCAGGGGCAAAGACATGATTCTCTTTGCCCATTTCTTCGTAGCCCAGCCGTGCTTCGTACAACCCGCTTGCTGTTGTACCGCTTAAATATTTTCCAATGAGGGGATACATTGTTGTCATAGAAAAGGCTTTTTGTGCTAAAACTATCTTAGCTCCTGTACGCTCCATGACACCGTTCAGGATTTTTAAGTTTTTTTCCAACAGCCCCTCATCAACCACATAACAAGGTGTTGGTAATTCTTCGAACCGCATCTTAGCGAACGAACTCCGGATTTTTCGTTTTTACAGGCTCATCATCAACAAGCACTGGATTGAAGTCTTCTACCCATGGAAGTCCCCATTTGTTTAACTCTTCCATGAATGGATCTGGATCAAATTCTTCGATATTGTAAACGCCTGCTTTGTTCCATTTGCCAGTTAAGATCATGGCAGCACCGATCATTGCAGGAACGCCAGTTGTGTAAGAAACGGCTTGTGAACCTACTTCTTTATAGCATTCTTGGTGGTCACAAACATTGTATACGTAATAGGTTTTGTCTTTTCCATCCTTTTTCCCTCTGAAAATACAACCGATATTTGTTTTACCGACTGTACGCGGGCCAAGTGTTGCAGGATCTGGTAATACAGCCTTCAAGAACTGAAGCGGAATGATTTGTTTTCCTTCGAATTCAATTGGCTCGATAGAAGTCATTCCTACATTTTCAAGTGCTTTTAGGTGTGTAAGATAGCTTTGGCCGAAAGTCATGAAGAAACGGATGCGCTTAAGTCCTGGCATGTTTTTCGCAAGTGATTCAAGCTCTTCATGGTAAAGCAAATACATATCTTTTTCGCCTACTTCAGCGAAGTTATAGACACGCTTGATCTCCATTGGATCTGTTTCAATCCATTCGCCATTTTCCCAGTAACGTCCATTAGCAGAAACTTCACGGATATTGATTTCAGGGTTGAAGTTAGTAGCAAACGGATAGCCGTGGTCACCGCCGTTACAGTCAAGAATGTCGATATATTCGATTTCATCAAAATAATGCTTTAATGCGTAAGCTGAGAATACGCCTGTTACACCTGGGTCAAAACCTGAGCCAAGAAGAGCTGTAATACCGGCTTTTTCAAAGCGCTCTTTGTATTCCCACTGCCATTTGTATTCAAATTTTGCCGTATCTTCCGGCTCGTAGTTGGCAGTATCCATATAATGAGTTTTAGTAGCCAGGCAGGCATCCATGATCGTTAAGTCTTGGTAAGGTAATGCTAAGTTCATGACGATGTCTGGTTTTACTTCGTTAATTAACGCAATTAGCTCATCTACATTATCTGCGTCAACTTGAGCAGTTGTAATTTTTGTTTTACCGCCGTCAAGCTTTGCCTTTAGCTCATCACATTTTGATTTTGTCCGGCTTGCGATACAAATTTCCTCAAATACTTCGCTGTTTTGAACACATTTGTGGACGGCAACAGATGCTACACCGCCAGCTCCGATAATAAGTGCTTTTCCCATGTTTCGTTTCCCCCCAAGTGAATTTTTTTGCAACAAAAAAAGCAAGTGTAAAAACGCCTATTCGCGCACAACACTTGCTTCGACATAATCTTATTATTAAAAAGCATAAATATACCCATGAAAAAGACACAAGTATATTATTGCCATGAAAGTCTAACCTGATGGCAGAAAGCTCTTTAATATTCAAACTATATCAAAATATGATCAGAGTCTATATAGCAAATAATTACTTTTACCACTCTTATTGACCATTTCACAAGTTGTGTGCGTCATGCGCACTGGTTGTAAAGTAACCAACTTATAAAATTTGAGCTTTTAACTCAATCAATAGGGGCAACTATAGTTGCCAATCGGCATTCGACCCGGCTGTCCGTATGGCCTTAACTCCCAATAGGAAGTGGTCTAAATTATCTGCTGGAAAGACTCAAAGTATGAATATCAGCTTTCCAATTAAATGCTACTTTATAGTATCAGCATGAAAATAAAATTGCAATAGGGAATTCAAAAAAATTTTTTGGCAGCATTGGGGAAACCTGGGGCTGGTTCTTTTGTTATTGAAACTGTAGAACCAGTCCCACGTTTCATTAATCTAAAATGGTTACCTTTAAATGTTGGACACCAAATTCGTTGGCATCGTCTTCAGACGGGATAAAGACATCGATTCGATTACCTTTGATGGCGCCCCCAGTATCTCCGGCGATTGCTTCACCAAAGCCTTCTACATATACCTTGCTGCCAAGAGGTATTACGGATGGGTCTACTGCAATAACCTTTTTATTTGGATTTGCTCTAAGGTCAATTCCAGTAGCAGTGGTACCGGAGCATCCCTCACAGTATGCTGTATAGGCTGTGGCTTTGACGTTAATAATCTTTTTATCGGTACGAGCTTTTACTTCCTTTTTATCAATAGATGCTGCCTTTACCTTTTGTTTAGCTGGTTTTGTTACTTTTTCTTTTTTGTCTTTCTTAGTTGTATCTATTTCTTGATAGATTACTAAATCAAGTCCAGGATGGATCATATTCGTAAGTAAATCATTCCATTCCTTAATTTGTGACACCGTTACGTGTTGTTCCTTGGCAATATCTATTAATGTATCTTCTTTTTTCACTGTATAATGTTTTTCCTTTGCAACGGCTAGTTCATCTCCCGGATGAATAAGGTCTGACGTGAGATGATTGATCTTTTGGATATTTTCAACAGATGTATGATTATCGCGTGATAGATCCCAAAGGGTGTCTCCCTTTTTTACTGTAATTGTCGCAGCTTGTACATTAGCACTGACAGCCAATGAGAGTACAGCTGCTGAAATGATCACTTTTATTTTGTTAAGCATTCTATTACCCTCCATGTTCTTTGGTTGCTAAGTTTTCATAATCGTAACATGTATTTTTCTGAGACAAAGAACAAGGAGATGTTAAATTAATGACACATATGGCAGGTATATTGCAATAACATTTCTAAATAGATTGAATAATCAGAAAACATTGCTCAATTAGGGCGTATATAGTACAAAAATCCCAGCCTCATGCGCTTTGTATTTATTACAGAAATATTACAAATCATGTGTCCTGAGCCTGTGTAAATCCACCAGGTACCATAATTACCAATATTTCACGGTAATTGTTAATGCAAATAATTACCCCACTTCCCAATCGTTGGAATAGATGTCTCATAAAATAGCATATCGAACAATTATTTTTTACAAAAGCTATCATCTAAAAAGGATGGGTAACCAAAAAATGGATTATATAAAAGTGAAGATCTCGAATAGTTTCCCGCATGAACCTTTATTGCGGCAAACACCTGGTTCAAAAGGAATCTGGGGGAACTGTCAATTTTTCCTTAATGAAAATATTCAAGAGTGCGATTATTGGATTGTATATCAAGGATTAACAAAGGAAGAGAGGACCAAGTGTCCTCCTGAGAATGTAATATTGATTACTGGTGAACCGCCATCCTTATATCGGTTTAAACCGGGCTATTTGAAGCAGTTTAACACTGTCATTACTTGTCACAGAAATATAAATCATCCCAATGTCATTCATATGGAGCAGGGGTTGCCGTGGCATATAGGCTTGATTAAAGGAAAGAATAAAAATATTAAACTATCAAAGGATTATGACCAGCTTTTGGCACACAAAGAGTACCAGAAAGATAAATTGCTTTCCGTCATTTGTTCTAGTAAAGCAAGGTCTGAGGGACATCGAAACAGGCTGAAATTTGTAAGGGCCATATCTGATTATTTTGGAAATAAAATTGACGTATTTGGAAGAGGTATTCGGGATATTGACGATAAATGGAATGCCATTGCCGATTATAAATACCATATTGCTATTGAAAACAGTATCCACACGGATTATTGGACAGAAAAAATAACTGACACGTTTTTGGGTGGTGCGTATCCAATCTACTGCGGCTGTCCTAATCTGAGTGATTATTTTGATGCAGATGTGTTTACGGCCATTGATATACATGATGTTCAAAAGTCCATAAAAATAATAGAAGAATGTATTGAAAACAATTTATATGAAAAATCAATAGAGAAAATTGCAGCAGCTAAAATGATGGTGTTAGACAAATACAATTTATTTGCCATTATAGATGATTTTATCCGCTCCAATCGTAATGCTGTGACTAGTGAAAAACAAGTAATAAAGCTGAACCCTCAGGCAAAATGAAATCTAAATAGTAATTGGAATGACTTTTGAACTTTCTACATGCCACCGCATACAATCTATTGTTAGATGACCTAACCTATGGAAGGGGAACGTCCAGATGAAGGGGAAAAGAGTTATGGTTACAGGAGGGGCTGGTTTTCTCGGGTCCCATGTTGTCGAGCAGTTTAAAAACAAAGGCTGTGCTGAAATTATTGTTCCGCGCAGCCAAGAATATGATCTTCGGGATTCATCCGTTACCTTTTCACTCATAAAAGATACAAAGCCTGATATTATTGTACACCTGGCGGCAGCTGTGGGAGGAATTGGAGCGAATAGTAAATACCCGGGGACGTTATTCTATGATAATGCTGCGATGGGCATTCACCTGATGGAGGCTGCCCGTTTATGCCAGGTTGAGAAGTTCGTTGCTTGTGGAACCATTTGTTCATATCCAAAATTTGCAGCTATCCCATTTAAGGAAGAGGCATTGTGGGAGGGATATCCGGAGGAAACGAATGCGCCATACGGGCTAGCTAAAAAGATGCTTCTTGTCCAATCACAAGCCTATCGCCAGCAATATGGATTCAATTCAATTTACTTGCTCCCTGTTAATTTGTATGGACCAAGGGATAATTTTGATTTGGAAAGCTCCCATGTTATTCCAGCCTTGATTCGAAAATGTGTAGAGGCAAAGGAAAAGGGGCAAGGCCGGATTCAGGCTTGGGGAACAGGAAAAGTGACAAGAGAATTCTTATACGTGGAAGATGCAGCGGAAGCCATTGTGCTTGCTGCTGATAAATATGATGGCGGGGAGCCGGTGAATATCGGAACTGGACAGGAAATCAGCATTAGTGCGTTGGCTGCTCTGATTGCAGAAAAAACTGGTTTTGCGGGGGAAATCATTTGGGACAGTGACAAGCCGGACGGTCAGCCAAGAAGATGTTTAGATGTAACGAAATCGAAAGCTTTATTTGGATTTGAAGCAAAAACAACCTTGGAAGAGGGCTTACAAAAAACGATTAATTGGTATGTAACGGACAGGAAGAACCAATAGGCACCCTGTCTTTTTTTGTTTATCCATTTTTAGATGAACCTAAAAATAAATCAATTAACGATAGATCAACGTGGTCTTTTGATTCGCCTCTTCGCTGTTTCATGTCTTTTATAACATGTAGCGAAGCGAATTTTATCCCTTCAACATAAAAGTGATTCTCAGGGTTGAAAATAATATCATCCTTTGTCTTTTCGTAATAAGGAAGCTGCTTTTCGTGATTACTGAATTTCTTATTTTTATTAGATAATAAATCATCACCGTAAACTAAAAAGTCTAAGTCAGCAGGTTTTCGAATACCATAAACCCCCATCACCGAGCTAGATACGATGCAAAAATGTTCAGGATCAACCTTTTTTTCTATTAACCATTTTTTTAATTGATTAAAATTCTGGTAAAAACTTTTGCTGTGATTAGTAAGCTTGGAATGGTTTAAAAAATGAATACTATTTTCATTAAATAATGTTTGTGCTAAACGTACGGTCTCTTCGTGAACATCATTAATATGAATGGAGTGATTCCCTATGTTAAAAAGGCTGCGGATTTTTTCTTTCGCTGAACGAGTGTTTTCATAACGATCCGTTTCGAAAACAAAAACTCTTATAGGTCCATTATGCTTAAAACAGGATGATGCTTTCCTTTTAGCTCCCGGAAATTGATTATGCCATCCGCCTAACCATTTTTCACCTAAATATAACTGCTTGATTAAATTTATTGAACCTTGTTTAGTTAAATACAGTTCTTTTTCATAATAGATGTTTCCATATTCGTTTAGAATATTTTTAATCTCCTTGTCTCCTCCAACAGCTGATGGAAATACTACCGCTATATATGTTTCCTTCTTTAGCCGGCAGTATTCAAGGGCAATGGCATCACACCATTTGTCTGTCAGTCCTTTTTTTCGAAAACAATTATAGTCATAATTATGCTCCACATCGAGCGTAACGGATTTGATTTTTTTACCATATAATAAGCTGGCTGCTAATCTGTGACTTCCATCAATCAGGCCGTTATTAGTTCCAATAGGTATAATCGATTTCTGTTCGTCAAAGCCGATCGCTTTAATGGAGTCGAGTGTACTGTCAAACGCATTTTTAAAGGCGTCGATTCCTTTTTTTCCGGAATCATCACGTTCATGATATCCATTGAAAACACGGATATGTTCATCATACAATCTTTCTCCCCATGAACTTTCCAACCCCAGCTCTCTAAACTTGGCATAAATATATTTAGCCGGTACATCAAATCGATAGTGATTTAATAGGGTATATGGGTCCAGTTCAACAATAGAGTCATTATTCGCTATACCTTTAGCGAGATGATCTAGTTTTATTCTTAAAGGGCTTTTTTTTTTAGACAAAATGAAATTCCCCTTTCGATTGGTTTATTAAAAATTTATTCATGTTTTTTGCAATGCCTTACGACTTCTTCCCATGTCATAAATAGGCGGATAATGTCTTCTTCCACCAGATAACTGCCCATTTGAACTTCGATTAGTTCCAGGGTACTGAGTGCTTTAATTCCGTGTTTTGCTCCATTGGGAATTTGCAGCACATCTCCCTGTTTAACCGCAAATAGCTGGTCTTGAAGAGCAAATTCTCCCTCGCCGGAAAGGAGCACCCAGACCTCGCTTCGCATTGAATGGTATTGGTAGCTGATATTTTTTCCAGCTTCTACAACGATTTTTTTTGTCAATATTTCATGATTGTCTGAGTATCTAATATAGTTTAGTACTTGGTACCATCCCCATCTGCGTTCTTCAATCATGGGCCTTTCTTTTTCATTTTTCATGATATCTTTGATCCTGTGACTGGCTGCCTTATCCGTCACCAATATTCCCTGCGGACTCGAGGCTACTACGATATCAGGTACGGCAATTACCGTAACGGGGATGTCTAATTCATTGATAACATGCGTATTGGCTGAGTCTTCGATGATTCCCTTGCCTGTCAGGATGGTATGCATCTCTTCTGTTAACGTATTCCAGGTCCCTAAATCCTTCCATTTACCGTCGTAAGGAATCACGATAACATCATTGGCTTTCTCGACTACCTCATAATCAAAGCTTATCTTTGGCAGCTGTTCATATCCTTTTTTCAGATCCTCATATTTTAAAGGAATCCCTTTATCTTTTAAAAGGCTAAGCATGTATTCAAGTTTGAAGGCAAAAACGCCCAGGTTCCATAAAGCTCCCTGCTGAATAAACTTGATTGCTTGGTCCGCCTTTGGCTTCTCGACAAAGGCGTTAACCTTCATGAAGGATACCTGTCCATTTTCCAACCCCTTGTTGTCATGGAGTATATATCCATATTTTTCAGAGGGATAAGTTGGACTGCCGCCTAGTAATGCTATTTTTGCACCGGAATCTAAAACAACCTTTTCCATCAATTTGATTTTTTCAAAATAGTCCTTTTCCACAAAGGGGTCGACAGGCAGTACACATATAACCTCATTAGGGTCGACGTTTAAACATGAATAAAGATAGGAGCAAGCTAGTGCAATGGCAGGGAAAGTATCACTTCTCTGCGGTTCAATGATAAGAGGGGTATCGGATCCAAGCTGGCTGAGCACCATGTCGGCTTGAGCTTGGCCGGTTGCAATATAGGCTGATTGCTGAAGATTGACCTCCTTCAACTGTCTCCAAACCCTTTGAATCATCGATTCTGACTCCCCATTTTCTGCTTTTAAAACCTTCAAAAACTGCTTTGACCTTGAATCATTGGAAAGGGGCCACAGCCGTTTTCCTGAACCTCCAGATAAGATAACAATTTTCATAAACGCGGAAAAACCTCCTTTCTTAATCCAAAGCCGGAACATTAATCTTGAATTTGATTATTCATAGTTTTTATGAATACGGTAGCCGCCTTTTCTTAAATAATCCTCCATTTTTGCTTCCTTCATATCACTTTCAACCATTTCTTTAATGAGCTCATGTAGTTCATATTTAGGATTCCAACCTAATTCCCGTTTTGCTTTACTAGGATCGCCTAACAAAAAATCTACTTCCGCAGGGCGGAAATAACGTGGGTCCACAGCCACTATCTGCTTTCCGGCAGGAAGCTGAAAATCGGGATGATGGCACGCTTTAATATAGCCTTTCTCCTCTTCGTTTGCTCCCTTAAATTCTATTTCAATCCCTACTTCACTAAATGCTAAGCGGACAAATTCTCTAACTTTCGTAGATACTCCCGTTGCGATCACAAAGTCTTGGGGCTCCGTCTGTTGCAGCATAAGCCACATTGCTTCAACATAGTCTTTGGCATGTCCCCAATCCCTTTTAGCTTCCAGATTTCCTAAATATAATTGATCCTGCAGTCCTAAAGCGATTCTAGCAACTGCCCTAGTAATCTTCCGGGTAACAAACGTCTCACCGCGGATCGGACTTTCATGGTTAAAGAGGATGCCATTACAGGCAAACATCCCGTATGCCTCTCGGTAATTTACTGTAATCCAATAGCCATACAGCTTCGCGACAGCATAAGGGCTTCGAGGATAAAAGGGAGTAGTTTCCGATTGCGGTGTTGCCTGGACTAGACCATACAGCTCAGAGGTTGATGCTTGATAAATTTTGGTTTTTTCGGTAAGACCAAGAATTCGAACCGCCTCTAAAATTCGAAGGGTACCCAGGCCATCCACATTCGCGGTATATTCCGGGGTATCAAAACTAACATGGACATGGCTCATTGCCCCTAGATTATAAATTTCATCAGGCTGGACAGTTTCGATCAATCGAATTAGATTCGTAGAGTCCGTCAAATCTCCATAATGGAGAAAAAATTTTGTTTTAGGGTCCCGTGGATCTTGGTATAGGTGATCGATTCGATCGGTGTTAAAAAGGGAACTTCTACGTTTTAATCCATGTACGGTGTATCCTTTTTTTAGTAAAAATTCAGCAAGATAGGCTCCGTCTTGTCCAGTAATTCCCGTTATTAATGCTGTTTTCCCCATGAATTAACCCTCCTGTCGTTAGCGATACTTTATTATATGGAGCGGTTTTGAAGGAGTTCCAAGACTTGTACTAAAATAGGCAGAATGATCTGCTTACTGGTGAAAGAAGAAAAAAGAGAGGGATCTATGTTTTGTGGGGGTTGAAAGTTATCTGAAGTTTTGTTAAAATGTGAATAAGTTAAAAGACGATGTGTAACTGGCGAGACACGGATCACCGTGAGGGAGCACATTGTATCGAATAGCCGTTCGCCTGGGCAGAGGTAAGGGATTTACTCCCTTGCCTCTTTATGCTTATAAGGAGGCGACAGTTATGAATGGATTCCTGCTAGAAAACGTAAAAGCTGGCAATTCTGTTGGTTATAAAAACAAAATAGTAAAAGCGCTATGAATGTTATGGGTCACACTATAACAGGAGCAGCTTCTGGAGAGGATGCGGTTTAGCCGCAGCGCCGAAGGGTTCAAAATCTCAGGCAAAAGGACAGAAGATAACAAAGGCAATGTTTATTTGTTATTTTTGAAACCTTTTTTAGGGATTGGAGAACACCAGTCTCTTTTTTCATTTAAAGAAGAAATAAATATGAGTTATTAAAAAAGGGGAGAAATAATCATGAACACACTAACTTTAGACAAGGTAAAAACAATTAAAACGTTAAATAGCATTTCAGAAAGCGGAATGAAAGTATTTAAAAATGACCAGTATTCAGTCGATGATTCCTGCGAAAATCCTGATGCAATTGTTGTCCGCAGCTTTAACATGCATTCTATGGAGTTTGGCAGCAATTTGCTTGGTATTGCCCGTGCCGGTGCAGGTGTAAATAACATTCCAGTTGATAAATGCACAGAACAGGGCATTGTTGTTTTTAACACGCCTGGTGCCAATGCAAATGCAGTGAAGGAGCTTGTGCTGACGTCTATGATGGCTTCATCTCGTAACCTTTTTGACGGTATTGCTTGGACAAAGACGCTTGCAAGTGAAGGTGACCAAATTCCAAAGCTTGTAGAAGCAGGAAAGAAACAGTTTGTTGGGAAAGAAATAAAAGGGAAAACGCTCGGCGTAATCGGCCTAGGGGCAATTGGTGCTCTTGTAGCGAACGATGCTCTTGATTTAGATATGGATGTCATTGGATTCGACCCATTCATTTCAGTTGATACAGCTTGGAACTTATCGCGAAACGTCCAGCGGGCCATGACAATTGAACAGCTGTTTGCTGAATCTGATTATATTACTGTACACGTTCCATTAACAAATGATACTAGAGGAATGTTTAACAAAGAAACCTTCAGCATTATGAAGCCTGGCGTTCATATCTTCAATTTCTCCCGCGGTGAGCTTGTAAATGAAATTGATATGGCGGTTGCACTTGAGGACGGAATTGTAGGTCAGTACATTACGGATTTCCCAAATGAAAATGTACTGCAAATGCAAAATGTGGTGTCAATTCCGCATCTTGGCGCTTCTACTAGGGAATCTGAGGAAAACTGTGCGATTATGGCGGCCCGCCAGGTGAAGGAGCTATTGGAGACAGGTAATATCAA
The DNA here is from genome assembly GCF_014656545.1 of Neobacillus kokaensis. Lineage (GTDB taxonomy): Bacteria > Bacillota > Bacilli > Bacillales > Cytobacillaceae > Neobacillus > Neobacillus kokaensis. The sequence continues at coordinate 135,316 of NZ_BNDS01000005.1, read as the reverse complement.
AAACTCTGTAAATTTCCCAAATGCCCATTTACCTTATACAGGAAAAGTCCGTGTGACGGTTTTCCATCAAAACATTCCGCACATGGTTGGTAAAATCACTTCTGCGATTTCAAACTATCATTTGAATATTGCTGATATGGTGAACAGAAGCCGCGGTAACTTTGCCTATACGATGATCGATATCGATAATGAAGTAAATGGTGATATCCTGCCGGGTTTAGCAGAACAAATTGATGCCATTGACGGTGTCGTAAGGGCACGGATTATTAAATAACTTGAAATATTGGGGTCAGTCCCTCACTGCTTTAACGGAGTGAGGGATTGGCCCCTTTTTGTGTTGTAGGTTGAAACAGAAGAGCCATCCGATTTTTTCCGAAGTTTATGATAAAATATGACAAAATATTCAGACTATTAATGCTATCTTTATAGTAACTACATAATTGGAGAGGTTTAATATGAGAAAATTGTCAGTCGTTTTTATCGTTTTATTCGGGTTCTTTTTCTTATCTGCTGGTCATTCGGAAGCTAGCGGAAGTTCGCAGTTGATTATTATTAATAAGAAGATTAATACCCTTGCATTTTATGATGGCGGCAAACTGGTTCGGACGTTTAAAGTGGCCACAGGTCGGACAAGGGCATTAACCCCTGAAGGGAAATTTATGATTGTGAATAAGATTGTGAATCGTCCTTATTATAAAGAGAAAATTCCTGGCGGGGATCCGCGCAATCCGTTAGGGAATCGTTGGATGGGAATTAATGCGAGGGGCACGTATGGGACAACCTATGCAATCCATGGGAATAGCAATGAATATTCGATTGGGCGCTATGTAAGCGGGGGCTGTGTCCGCATGCATAATGCAGAGATTCGCTGGCTGTTCAGCCGGGTGAAAAATAATACTCCTGTTGTGATTACCTATTCAAGCAGCAGCTTTAATACGCTTGCAAAAGAACACTCGAACGGCTGGCACATCTTTAGCGGACAGAAATTTTATTTTGCTAATGGTGCGGCGAAAACAGGCTGGCAGACGATTGGGGTTAAAAAGTATTACCTTAACGAAAACGGGGTTATGCAGACCGGCTGGATTTCCAGCAGGGGACAGAAATTTTACCTTGATCAAAATGGTGCAGCGAAGACAGGCTGGTTTAAAGTGGACGGCAAAAGATATTACTTTGACCAAACAGGAGCGGCAAAAACCGGCTGGTTAACAGATGCAGGCAAAAGGTATTATTTTGCTAAGAATGGTGTTTTAAAAACAGGCTGGTTTGAAGAAGGTGGTCAAAAGTATTACTTTGACCAAACGGGGGCAATGAAGACTGGTTGGTTAGAGAATGCTGATAAGTGGTACTTTTTTGATACAAACGGAACGTTGAAGACCGGCTGGGTAAATTCTAAGGGTAAATGGTACTATTTGAATTCGAGCGGCTTTATTGAAAATGCATGGTTTGGCGGTGGAGGCGGCCCGGATTTAGAGGAAACTGCCGATACGATGAAAACGAGCTGGTTAAATTTATCGGGGGATAGGTATTATTTGAACAACAGCACCTCGACGGTTACGAGCTGGTTAAAATATGAAGATAATTGGTATTACCTAAGTGTTGGTAAGGGTATGGCAGACATTTCCCTTCTGGACAATCACAATACGGGAACGGTTGTAACAGCTTCGGCACAAGGTCATTAATCGTATTTAGGGCGCCCTATTGCAGGCATCCGCTCCCTTATTAAGGACGATTTCATGGTTAGTTAAGAGGTTTTTGTTCTAAAGAAGGCTTATTAAAGACAGTTTTATAGTTATGTAGGAGGATTTTATCCTCAAGTAAAAGGTATTAAAAAAATTACAAATGTGCTACAAAATTGTGACAATTTGCTTTGATTTGGAATGTTATGTTAATGATAACAACCAAATTGGAGAGATCATCATGAAAAAATTAACAGAAATTTTTGTGTTGTTGATGTCTTTTTTGGTTTTTACCAGCCAAACGGAAGCTGAAAGTAATTCGCAGTTCATTATTATTAATAAACAAACCAATATCCTTGCTTTTTATCAAGATGGCAAGCTGGTACGAACCTTTAAGGTCGCAACGGGGAGAACCCGATCGTTAACGCCAGAAGGGAAATTTAGGATTGTCAATAAGATAGTTAACCGCCCCTATTATAAGCACAACATCCCAGGAGGGGATCCCCGTAATCCGTTAGGAAACCGCTGGATGGGGCTTGAGGCAAGGGGCACATACGGCACAACCTATGGAATCCATGGCAACAATAATGAAAGCTCAATAGGTAAATATGTCAGTTCAGGCTGTGTCCGGATGCATAATGGTGAGGTGCGCTGGCTGTTCAGCCGGGTAAACAACTATACACCGGTCGTCATTACGTATTCAAGCAGCAGTTTTGATACGATTGCATTGGCAAATGGCTATCCTGTGACGGTTCCTGCCAGCGGTGACGGTAGTGATAGCATTCCGATTGAACCGCAAAATGGCTGGATTCAGGCAAATGGGAACAAATATTATTACGAAAACGGAACGGCAAAGACAGGCTGGCAGACGATTGCTGGAAAGAGGTATTTCTTCTATCAATCGGGTGCCATGCAAACAGGATGGCTGACACTTGGCAGTCAGAAATACTTCCTGGATATCAACGGAGTAATGCGGACCGGCTGGTTTACCATTGGCGGGGAAAGGTATTACTTTGATCAGTCAGGTGTAATGCAAACAGGCTGGCTGGAGGCTGGAGGCGAGAAGTATTATCTGGACTCATCTGGGGCGGCAAAGACGGGCTGGATTGTGGTAGATGATGGAAAATATTATTTAGATGAAGCAGGTGCTGTCAAAACCGGCTGGATAGAAGATAGCGGGCAGAAATATTACTTTGATTCATCAGGAATGCTTCAGACCGGCTGGTTTGAGAATCTAGGAAAAAAATACTTTTCGGATCAGTCAGGTGTAGTGCAAACAGGCTGGCTAGAGGCTGGCGGCCAAAACTATTATCTAGACCAAGATGGAGCAGTGACTACCGGCTGGCTGGAGATTGGTGACAAGAAGTATTATTTTGATCAGACAGGGGCCATGAAGACCGGCTGGACAAATGATAGCGGAAGCTGGTATTACTTAGCGGAAAATGGCGTGCTGCAAACCGGCTGGGTAAACGATAATGGAAGCTGGTACTACTTAAGTGATACGGGTTCCTTCGATACTGCCCTGGCAGCTGTTCTGAATGAGAAGGATTTCAATGAAACAACCCAAGGTACTAATTGGCTGGAACTATCTGGAGAACGATATTATTTGAGCAGCCGTAGCTCTACAGTGGCAAATTGGATTAACTACAAGGATCACTGGTATTATCTTGATGTAAGTAAGGATATGGAAGTAATTTCTGGTAAAAAATAGAAACGTTATGGACCTGGAACTGGATGTTTCAGGTTTTTATTTTTCCTAAAAACAACTTGTAAACAAAATGTTTACGTGTTTTCAGATTGTATACATCTAATGTTTACTTGTGTACGATTTGTATACATAGTGTTTACAATAATGTATACATGTACACAAAGTTGTGTACTTCCCTTTATATCAGCATGTGTACATTTATGTGTATATTGTTTACGAAAACGTTTACTATTTTGCTAAAGTTTACATATTGTTTACATTTTTACACTTATATTTCTTTTGGCTTAGACTCATTGATGATTCTAGTAATCTCTTATACGCTTAGTAGTAGAAGAACCTATTAATTTGAAAGGGTTGAGGTTTATGACGAAATCAAGGTTGGCGGCTGTTGACGTTGGTAATGATTCTATTAAGGCAATTTTTGGAGATTTAGATTATGAATTAAATATCCCGAATATTATCGCTAGAGATACAGAAGACCGCCCGATTATCGGGATTGAGGAGCTTGATACTAAAGACCCGTTAGATGGAATACATATTAAGGTTCACTCCCCTGCCCTCAAAGAGAATAATGTCATCTATCGTGTCGGGAACCTGGCTGCGAAAAGTGATAATACATCTGAGTTAGACCCTGGCAGCAGCAAGTCTGAGGAAGATCAGACCTTAATCATGCTGTTTGCGACATTGGCACTGGATGCGGTAAATCAGGACTTTCCAAAAAATAAAAATATAATTGATGCGAACTATACCCTTGGTACAGGTCTCCCTCTTCGTGAAGTAAAAGAAGGAAAAGATGCCGGATACCGTTCCAAATTGCTTGGATCCGTTCACCAGGTAGAGTTCCTCGTGACCCCTAAATATCAAGGATTAAAGGTTAATATTAAATTCAATGAGGTGAAGGTCTATCCAGAAGGATTTGCTGCTTTCATTAACCTCGTGATGGACAACAATTTAAAAATTATTAATAAAGACCTAATTGATAAACGCATTTTAATTCAAGATATCGGCGGGCTTTCTACTGATATCGCCGTAATTAAAAACCGCAATGTCGATGATGACAAGGCCCAAGGCTTTAATCTTGGCGTTTCAGAGTCATTAGAGGCGATTCGTGAAGAAATTAGAAAGAAACATGGCGTTGAGCTCGACAGCCGACGCGATGTAGTGGACATTATTACCCGCAAAAATAATCGAAATCATATTATGGTCCATGGCAGCCGGACAAGCGTTCATGATATTACCGACCGTATTCTGATGGAATTAGCTAAAAAGGAATATCGTCTATTACGCAATGTTTGGGCAAAAAATTCACAGACGGAAATCTGCTATTTTGTTGGCGGCGGTTCGCATGTGTTAAAGGACTATCTAAAAACGATTAATAACAATTTAGATGGTTACAATATTGAATTTTTCGAAGATGATAAGGAAAGCATTTGGATGATGGCAAATGCTTATTATAAACTTATTACGGACTTTGTCAGAAGGACAGAAAAACCAAAGGCAGCAGAAGAAAAAGCACCCGTAAAAAGCTGATCTAAGGTGATGATATGAAAAAGTCTGCCACCACTGAAATAAAACGAGGCCAGGCAATCTCGTTCCGGCTCCCATCTGATACACCGGAGCATCTTTTAAAGGAAATGCAAAGATTAAAGGAAACGGAAAGAAGGAATTTTTCCAGTAAAATTGCGGACTTTGTCCTGCAAGGAGTTAGTAATTCCTATTCCCGGGACAAGGAATCTATTACGATTCCCCTTCCCAAGTCCTTAACGAAGATGCAGCGGAATTGGTTAAAGCATGAGCACTCTGAAGCCTTGCTTGGAAGCATCCTTTATCAGCTGATTGCTGACCCTATTCGTGCAACATCTTTGTTAGCGTCGTTAAATAGCAAGTCGTTGGATCTCGAAGAAGCATTATATCTTCAGGAGGAAATGCTGGCTAGAGATACAACTCCCCCTGATGATAATCATTTCCTGGAGGAAGCAGCGGCAGCGGTGGAACAAAACGACCTAGAAGATGATCTAGATGCGCTTGATTGGACTCAGATCAAAAATGAGGAACCCCAAGTGGCCGAGCCTGAAAATGATGATGAAGACGATGGCGACCTGCTTGGTGGATTTTTAGCGAGTATGAATAAGTAGGTTATGACCTAAAAAAGCCGCGATTTCAAATCGCGGCTTTTTAGTGCTTATGATTTGGCAATTTCTTAGCAGGTGCATTATCGCCTTGTTTTTGCCTGTTTTTCTTATCCTTTGCCTGTCTTTCTTGTAACTTTTCAACAAATTCATGTGTACTGCCTTGATCCATTTTTTAACCCTCCTTTACCATTTGATAGTGTTTCCATCCTTAATGGAAACATGTAAAGGAGAGTGTGTAACAAATAAAAAAATCTCCTAAAAAGGAGATTTCTAAATTAAGCCTTGGGTGATCATAACATCGGCAACCTTTGTAAATCCAGCGATATTGGAGCCAACTACTAAATTGCCAGGGAAGCCGTACTCTTCAGCAGCCTTTACGCTGTTTCGGTAAATGTTTGTCATGATTTCGTGAAGTTTGCAGTCAACTTCCTCAAAAGACCAAGCAAGTCTTGCGCTGTTTTGAGCCATTTCAAGTGCAGAGACGGCAACACCGCCGGCATTTGCAGCTTTACCAGGTGCAAATAGCACTTCGCTGTTTAAGAACACATTTACAGCATCAAGAGTGGACGGCATGTTAGCCCCTTCCCCAACTGCTTTAACACCATTTGCAACCAAGATTTTTGCAGATGCTTCATCAATCTCATTTTGTGTCGCGCAAGGAAGAGCGATATCACATGGAATGGACCAAATACCTGAGCAGCCTTCAAAATATTGTGCATGTGGATGATAATCGACATAATCAGAAATTCTTTTTCGATCAACTTCTTTAAGTTGTTTCACAGTTTCAAAATTGATACCATTTTCATCATAGATATAACCGTTCGAATCGCTGCAGGCAACTACTTTTGCACCAAGCTGCTGTGCTTTTTCAATCGCATAAATCGCAACATTACCTGAGCCAGAAACGACCACAGTGCTTCCGTCAAAGCTTAAGCCTTTATCCTTCAGCATTTCTTCTACAAAATAAACAGTACCATAGCCGGTTGCTTCAGTTCTTGCTAAGCTTCCGCCGTAATTAAGTCCCTTACCCGTTAACACACCAGCTTCAAAATTGCCGCGAAGCTTCTTATACATTCCAAACATGTAGCCAATTTCTCTTGCGCCTACTCCGATATCGCCGGCTGGTACATCGACATCCGGTCCGATATGGCGATAAAGCTCTTGCATAAAGCTTTGGCAAAAACGCATGATTTCGTTGTCTGATTTTCCTTTTGGATTGAAGTCAGAGCCGCCTTTTCCGCCGCCGATTGGCTGGCCAGTTAAAGAGTTTTTAAAAATTTGTTCGAAGCCTAAAAACTTAATAATGCTGGCATTAACAGATGGGTGGAAACGAAGTCCGCCTTTATATGGCCCGATCGCACTGTTGTACTGTACACGGAAACCACGGTTAACGTGTACTTTGCCGCTGTCATCTGTCCAAGGAACACGGAAGGAAATTACTCGTTCAGGTTCCACAATTCTTTCTAAAATTCCTTGTTGCATATATTTTGGATGCTTTTCAAATACAGGTACTAATGAATCAAAAATTTCTTCAACTGCTTGGTGGAATTCAGATTCAAAAGGGTTGCGGCGTTTTACCGTCTCAAATACCTCACTCACATAGTCTCTCACCGCTTGTGTTCCTGATTGTTTTACATCTGTAATTGTTTGCATAGGAATCAACCCCTTTTTTAAATTTTTTAATTTGTTAAGTGTTTACTGAATATTCGTATTAGCATGGATTTATTTTATAATGGATTAAATAATCTAAGCAATATGAATAATAGATAGGTTTGATGCCAAAATGAGATGAATAGTCTAAAATAGGTAGAAGAAGACCTATTTGATGGAAGGAGAGGGTGAACAGTGGAGTTAAGGCAGATTCAATATTTTATTGAAGTGGCAAAAAGAGAGCATGTAACGGAGGCAGCTCATGCCTTGCATGTGGCCCAATCAGCGGTGAGCAGGCAAATTTTTAATTTAGAGGAAGAGCTGGGGGTAAGCTTATTTTTCCGTGAAGGCAGAAACGTAAGGCTGACGCCGATTGGTGAAATGTTTTTAAAGCAAATGGAACAGGCGGTTAAGCTGATCGACAATGCTGTAAGCGAAATTGAGGAACAGCTGGATCCCGAAAAAGGTACGATTCGGGTCGGTTTCCCGAGCAGCCTTGCCGCTTACACTTTACCGACCGCCATCTCAGCCTTCCGTGAACTTCATCCAGAGGTGAAATTTAAGTTAAATCAGAGCTCCTATGCAAATTTAATTGAAGGCGTGGTAAAGGGAGATTTTAACTTAGCCCTCCTAGGCCCGGTACCTAAAAAGGAACAAAAGATTAAGGGAAGAACCCTGTTTACGGAAAAAATTGTGGCTCTCCTGCCGCAGAGCCATCCGCTTGCCCAAAAGCGTGTGTTAATGTTAAATGATTTACGCGAGGATTCTTTCGTCCTGTTCCCTAAAGGATTTATTTTGCGGGAAATTATTGTGAATGCTTGTGCACAGCTGGGCTTTGAACCGCAGGTGCCTTTTGAGGGAGAAGATATTGATGCGATTAAAGGTTTAGTGTCCGCGGGACTTGGCGTGACGCTTATTCCGGAAATCACGCTGATTGACGGTGTGCCGCGTTCGACGGTGAAGATTCCGATTACAGAACCTGAGGTCAACCGTACAGTTGGGGTCATCATTCCAACTGAAAGAGAACTGCTGCCAACGGAAAAGCTTTTCTTTGAGTTTTTAGGAGACTTCTTCAGTATTCTCGACCGCTATAAGCATTAGATTTTTGATTGTGGATATAAACATTCCCATCATACATATGTATTAAAGAAGGAAAAATTTCATCTTTGATACATCAGTGAGAGGCCGTGCCGGCTGACCTTGAGACCTCATCGTAAGGGGGATTTGTATGGTGTGGACGATTGTTTTAATTATATTCTTTGGCGGCTTACTTGGCATTTTTCTTTGGCTCCGGAATTTAGCGAAAAAGCCGCAGCACTCGATTATTCGGGCCTATCCTTACTTTGGCTGGATCCGTTATGTGCTCGAAATGATGGGGCCAAAGTTAAGGCAGTATTGGTTTGATGATGATAACAGCGCCAGACCGTTTTCCCGAGCTGACTATTTAGGGGTTGTATTTTCCGCGAAATACCGAACCGATTTAATCAGCTTTGGCTCGAAGCGGGATTTTGACCAGTCGGGCTACTACATCGCTAATGAGTTGTTTCCGCTGTTAAAGGAAGAATTACAGGTTGATAATCAAGAAAAAGTGCAGGCAATGAAATACCACATTGATCATGAAGGCTTATTTTTCCGCCGGGAGCATTTAGCTCGGGAAGAGGTGCCGCGCTGGCTGTTTCCTGAAGTGGAGGCGCTTGTTGTTGGTCCGGAGCGGGAGAAGCCATGGGTTCTGTATGGACCATTCGGGGCTTCAGCTACATCGTATGGGTCTGTCGGAGAGAACTATATTTTATCAACTGGATATGGCTGTAAAATGGCGGGCGGCTCCTGGGTGAATACCGGTGAGGGCGGGATTGCACCGGAACATTTAGAGTCTGGCGCAGATCTCGTTGCCCAAATTGGCCCCGGGTTATTTGGCTTCCGGGACCATGAGGGGAACTTTTCATTTGAAGAATTTAAGCGGGTAGCGGACGCTCCTGTGGTAAAGGCGTTTGAATTAAAGTTCGGTCAGGGGGCTAAAATTCAGGGCGGGCATTTAGAAGGGGCAAAAGTGACGAAAAAAGTGGCCCGGATTCGTAAGGTGCCAGAAGGTAAAACAATCATCTCGCCTAATCGCTTCTCCTTTTTACGGAAAGGGTCTGAAGCACTTCAGTTTATTAAACAGCTTCAGAAGATCGGCGGCAAACCGGTCGGCATTAAGATTGTTGTTGGCAGTCATTTTAATTTAGATTCTTTTTTTCAGACGATGAAACGGCTTGATATTTATCCCGACTTTATTACAGTGGATGGCGGGGAAGGCGGGTCGGGGGCAACGTACAAAGCAATGGCCGATACAATGGGTCTCCCCCTCTACCCTGCTTTGATTGCTGTGGTCGATCAAGCGGCTGCTTATGGGGTTCGTAATAAATTTAAGATTTTTGCCTCGGGGAAATTAATTTCCGCTGATAAGATTGCGATTGCCATGGCAATTGGTGCTGATGCGGTCAACTCTGCCCGGGGATTTATGATGGCGAACGGCTGCATCATGGCCTTGCAGTGCCATACCGGCAAGTGTCCGGCAGGTGTGACGACTACTGACCCGAAGCAGCAGGAGGCACTGGTGCCTGAGGAAAAGAAATGGCGCGTGATGAACTATATAATTAGTGTCCGCCAAGGCTTGTATGCGTTGGCGGCAGCATGCGGTCTGGAGTCACCCCGAAGATTTACCCGCGAGCATATTGTTTTTAAAGCAGCTGACGGTCAGGTGCGGCGGCTTTCAGAGCTGTTTCCGCTGCCTGTTTTTGGGGAGGCTGGTGGCAGTGATGAGTGAGTTAGGCTTCGGGGGGCTTCCGAAGGAGATTGTTTTGGAGGATGGCAGGTTGAATGAGGGGCTGGTTTGTCGGCGGGAAATACTTTATCGCGGCAACAATGGCCGGTGTGTCGAAAGATTTTATTTGTCTTCAGGGGAGTCTTACATTTTTAAGCCGCTAACAAACAATGCGCAATTTGGCAAAGAAGTATGGGTTCATGAACAGATTCTCCCCCACTTCCCAGCTGTTTTTCCAAAAATTATTTCCTATCAGATTGATAGGAAGCCGGAGCAAAGCTGGATGATTCTCGAGGATTTAGGTCCGCTATCGCACACGTTTAGTAAGGAAAGTTTGCTTGCTGTGGTGAGGTCTGCCGCAGTGTGGCACTCCCTTCCACTGGAGGCGTTTGCGGGTGTTCCGTTAACGGGGATGAAGCCGAGAATTGGGGAGATGGTGGCAGAGATTCAGCTGGGAAAAATCCCTTTCTCTGAGAGGGTGGAGGCGATTTTCCCTGTGCTTTATCAATTTCCTTTTTCTACAAAGCAGGTAGTGTGCCATGGCGATTTGCACCAAGGCAATTATGCACTTGTGGATGGACGATTGGCTGTGCTGGATTGGGAGCATGCCCATTTGAATCTGCCTTATTGGGATTTGTATCATGCGATTGATATGTCACACCCTGATTTTTCGAAAAAAATGACCTGTGAACTGCGGGAGGAAGCTTTGAATGGTTATCTTGACGGGGTTCAGCGAGCGGTTGACCGGGGTCAGTTTAAAAAGGAGTATTATCGATTCGCGGCAGTGTTTTCGATGTGGATGCTGATATTAATTGAGCGGGATTTGCGGGTGGATGCTGGAAAATGGCCGCAAGAACAGCTGGAAAGACAGCGAGAAGAAACGGCTGATGTTTTGGAGCAGCTGTGTGAGTGTATTTTAAAAAGCTAACCCGCTGGGTGTTTTTGGCCCTGGGTTAGCTTTTTTATGTTACGCTCTTTGTTCAAACAGTTTTACGATACCAACGACGGTTTGAGTTGCTTTCATCATATTATCAACGGAAATGAACTCATATTTCCCGTGGAAGTTTTCCCCGCCGGTGAAGATGTTTGGCGTTGGCAGTCCCATAAACGATAACTGCGAGCCATCTGTACCGCCGCGGATTGGCTGGATAATCGGCTTGATATCAAGGCTCTCCATCGCTTGCTGCGCGATATCAACGATTTCCTTCACCGGTTCAATTTTTTCACGCATGTTGTAATATTGGTCATTCAGCTCTAATTGAATGTTATCAGCACCGTATTTTTCCTTTAACTCATTAACGATATGGGTCATCGTTTCTTTTCTTTTGTTAAAAATTTCCCGATCATGGTCACGGATGATGTAATGGAGTTTTGTTTGCTCGACATCCCCATTGAAGGACAGCAAGTGATAGAAGCCTTCGTAATTTTCAGTGTGCTCCGGCGCCTCTTGCGGCGGCAGCTTGCCTTGTAATTCCATTGCAATTTTCATGGAATTAACCATTTTGTCTTTGGCTGAACCAGGGTGAATGTTGCTTCCTTGGATTGTTATTTTAGCAGCGGCTGCATTGAAGCTTTCATATTCCAGCTCTCCTAACTTGCCGCCGTCAACGGTATAAGCAAACTTGGCATCGAATGCCGCAACGTCAAACTTATGCGGTCCTCTGCCAATTTCCTCATCCGGCGTGAACGCAACGCGAACCTTGCCGTGCTTGATTTCTGGATGTTGAATAAGGTAATTCATAGCGGTCATGATTTCCGTAACGCCAGCTTTGTTATCAGCACCAAGCAACGTAGTGCCGTCTGTCGTAATTAAGGTGTGACCTTTGTAATTTGCCAGATTCGGGAAATCCTTCGGTGACATAACGACTTTCAGTGCTTCGTTAAGAACGATGTCACCGCCGTCGTAATGTTCATGAATCTGCGGATTAACGTTTTTCCCGGTAAAGTCAGTTGCTGTGTCAACATGGGCAAGGAAGCCGATCGTTGGCACGTCCTTATCGGTGTTGGCTTTCAGTGTGGCCATGACGTAGCCATTGTCATCTATTGTCACCTCTTCCATGCCGATCTGCTTTAACTCATCCACCAGCATACGCAGCAATGTCCACTGCCCCTCGGTTGATGGACACGTTTCACTGTTCTCATCCGACTGTGTGTCGATTTTAACGTAGGAAGTAAATCGTTTGATCAATTCATCTTTCAATTCAGCTGCACTCCCTTTTTACTTGAGTTATGTACATGATTATCATATCACTTTGAGGGAGCGGTTACACATTATTTAGGGTACTGTGGAATAGCATAATTAATGTGTGGAAGGTAATGTGAATGGGGGAAGGCGTCGCTCAATTAGCATAAGGCGAATCAATTAGCGTAAACTGCTCTCCAATTAGCGTAGAAGCGACCTTAATTAGCGCAAAGCGCCTCCCAATTAGCGTAAGGCGAATCAAT
>NZ_BNDS01000005.1:0-122855 GCF_014656545.1 Neobacillus kokaensis | reverse complement strand
AATTAGCGCAAAGCGCCTCCCAATTAGCGTAAGGCGAATCAATTAGCGCAAACCACCCTCCAATTAGCGTAGAAGCCACCTTAATTAGCGTAAACTGCCTCCCAATTAGCGTAAGGCGAATCAATTAGCATAAACCACCCTCCAATTAGCATAGAAGCGCCCTTAATTAGCGTGAACCGCCTCCAATTAACGTAAATCATTTTTAATTAGAAAATCGAAGTTATTAATTTCCATTAAATATTTTCGATATCGATAATCGCCCTCTCCTTTAAAGCCCATCCCTTGTAAAATGCGCTTAGCCGTATGGATATCCACCCCCAAAAACTCCCTGCACTCCCGATTCGTGATGGTTCTTTTATATATCAGAAACCACTCGAGCAAATTTTTTTGATGTGCTATAGGATCGGTGGCATCACAAGTGGGGCAAACCCATGTCCTAGGAAGCTTAATCATTCCTAACCTCTGACATACTTTGCATCTAACTCCGGGCCGGAAATCACTCAGCGGAATTTGATAAGCTTCACTAACGGGTCTTGGGATAAAACGTTGATGAGACCTCAGTAGTTCAGCAGAAAGCCATGCAAAGGTATCTGGATCTAGTTTTTGTTCGGGTCTTCGAATGTTTTTAATGAAAGTAGGAACTAAGCTGGGAAATAATAGTGTTGTATGGGCGGGGGGGACTTTGACGATTTGCCTAGGATAGGCTAGTACGACAGCGCGATAGATGGGGAGTTGGATGTTCCGGCTCCAAAGCCATTCGGTTAAATAATCGCAATTTCGCTGCAGCTGGACAACGGGGCTTTCATAGCCAAATTGATGTCCGTTGTCCTTCGTGCTGATTAATTGCGGCGGATTGTCTTTAAACTCCAGCACCCCGCCGATATTTTTCACCTCGAAAACAAAGCCGTGCCAGGGAGTTAAACAATGTGAGTCGATTTGGAATTTCTCATCACAAGAAAGCGATAAATCATGATAAATGCGGTTTTCAAAGCAAAACGGACTTTTACGAAAAACCTCTGCCACCCTCTCTTCCCCGCCAATTCCCGCTTCCACCGCGGTTTGCTTGGCTGATAAAACCGGCAAGATCAGATGACCGGCTGGTAACCGGTCTTGGGCGGTAATCAGCCCTTCTAACTTCAATGAGTAATCTCGATCTTTCAAATGAATCACCTCCACACGCATCGTAGCACAATGCAAAAAGCAAAACTATAGTGTTCAAAAACTTGTAAAAAATAAACTTGTCCGCCCATTGACCAATACAGTCAATAGGAATAAAATGTAATTGACTGGTGTGGTCAACAAACAACCGCACCAAAAGGAGGGACGCAAAAAAAGTGTATACGAAGTTTCTCAACTTAGAACAAGAAAAACAAGACCGAATTATTAATGCAGCGATAAAGGAATTTGCCCAAAAAGGCTACGATAATGCCTCGACAAACGAAATTGTGAAGGTGGCCGAGATCTCAAAGGGGCTGTTGTTTCATTATTTTGGAAATAAAAAGCAGTTGTATTTATTCCTGTTCGACTATTGCTACGATTTGATTGCTGATGAATTTTTCAAAAAAATTGACCTTTCTGAGACTGATTTTTTTATCAGAATGCGGCAGGCGGTCATCATTAAGATGGAATTGCTGGCAAACTATCCAGAGCTATTTAATTTCCTTCAGGCAGTTTACTTGGAAGAATCGAGGGAAATTAGACAGGAGTTCGAAAAAAAATTACAGCAGCTGCAGGAAATCAATTTTGCCAAAATGTATGAAAACATTGATACCTCGAAGTTTCGCAGCGATATTGAGCTGGAAAAAGTCATAAAAATCATCACCTGGACATTTGAAAAATTGAGTGAGGAGGAGCTGAATAAAGCAAAGCTATTACCAAATTACGAAATTGATTATCAAAAAGTCCGCAGTGAGGTAGAGAAGTATTTCGACGTGCTGATCAAGGCTTTTTACAAATAAGGGAGGCCAAGGGCGATGAATGTGATTGAGCTTAAAAATCTGACGAAAACGTATGGTAAGGCGAGAGGAATTACAAACATCAGCTTTAATGTGGAAGAGGGCGAGATTTTTGGGTTTATCGGACCAAATGGCGCCGGGAAGTCGACGACGATTCGCACGATGCTGTCACTGATTTATCCGACAAGCGGCAGTGCTATGATTTTTGGCAAGGATTCCGTCAAGTACGGCCCGGAAATTAAAAAGGAAATCGGCTATCTGCCCTCGGAAGTGTTTTATTATGACAACATGAAGGTAAAAGAGCTGCTGAAGTATTCGGCCAGTTTTTACAAAAAGGACTGCAGCAAGCGGATTACACAACTGGCTGAGATGCTTGACCTCGATCTCAATAAAAGAATTGATGATCTTTCGTTTGGCAATAAGAAAAAGGTTGGCATCGTCCAGGGGCTGCTCCACGAACCGAAGCTGATTATTCTTGATGAGCCGACGAGCGGCCTCGACCCGTTGATGCAGCAGAAGTTCTTTGAATTGTTAAAAGAGGAGAATAAAAAAGGCACGACGATTTTGTTTTCGTCGCATATTTTAAGCGAAGTGCAGAAATTGTGTGACCGGGTTGCGATTATTAAGGAAGGCGAGCTGGTCAACGTCGAGAAGATCAGCACGTTAAAAGAAAATAACCATAAGCGCTTTAAGCTGGAATCGCAAACGCAGGTTCCGCATGATTATTTTAAAATCAAGGGAGTTCAAAACCTTGAGGTGAATAATCATATAACGAGCTTTTTATATAGCGGCAATATCAATATGATTTTGCAAAAATTAGCGCAGCTGGAGCTTTACAATCTGTGGATCGAGGAGCCTGATTTAGAGGAAATCTTTATGCATTATTACGAAAAGGAGAACTAGACCATGAATATGTTTCTCCATGAATTAAAGGCATACCGGAAGTCTACCATCATCTGGGCATTCTCGCTCGTTGCTATACTGGTGCTGTTTATGTCGATGTTCCCTGGTTTGACGAGGGATGCAGCTGATTTTAAAAAGCTGCTTGAGGGATATCCGGAAGGTGTGAGAAAGGCGTTTGGTATTTCGCTTGAGAGCATCACTTCGCTTCTAGGTTTTTATTCGTATGTGTTTGCTTATATTCTGTTATGCGGTTCCATTCAAGCTATGAATCTAGGAATCTCGATTTTATCAAAGGAGTCGAGGGAAAAAACGGCGGACTTTTTACTGACAAAGCCGGTGAAACGAAACCAAGTGGTAACCGCTAAATTATCGGCCGCGCTAACCTCCTTAATCATTACGAATGGTATCTACTTGGCGGCAGCGGTTATCATAGCAATGGCTGTAAGTACAAAGCCATTTGATATACAAACCTTTACGTTAATTTCCTTAACAGCATTTTGGGTAGAATGTATGTTTTTAGCGTTAGGAGTGCTCGTTTCTGCTGTCGTAACAAGAATTAAATCAGTCCTGCCGCTTTCACTTAGTACGGTATTTGGCTTCTATGTCTTAAACATGTTTGGTGCGGTAATTGGTGAAAAGGCTATCCGTTACCTTACACCTTTTAAGTATTATGACACAGCTTATATTATCAAGCATTCTTCCTATGAAACGAGCTATATCATCATAGAAATCATTGTTATAGCCGGGGCAATAGCTGCAAGCTACATGATTTATGCTAAAAAAGATATTCATGCGGTGTGAGGGGGTGTCGTGATGAATTTGTTTTTCCGGGAAATAAAGGCAGCGAGGAGGTCGCTTATACTATGGAGCATTGGAATTTGCTTTATGGTTGTAAGCGGCATGGCCAAATATGAAGGGTTAAGCGGGACTGGGCAATCACTGCAGCAAATGATATCGGAAATGCCAAAATCGCTGCAGGCAATTATGGGAACTGGAACCTTGGATTTATCAACGGCGGTTGGATTTTACGCGATTCTTTTTACGTATCTGCAGCTAATGGCAGCGATTCATGCCATGATGCTTGGTGCCAATATCATTGCCAAGGAAGAGCGCGACCAAACCGCGGAATTTCTGATGGCAAAGCCGATATCGCGTTCCCAAATAATTACCGCCAAGCTGTCGGCAGCGCTCGCCAACGTGGTGATCTTTAACCTGGTAACCTTGATTCTCTCCATCACAATGGTGAGCAAATTTAGTAAGGACGGCGAGTCATTGACTGATATTTACTTATTAATGGCAGGAATGTTCATGCTGCAGCTTATTTTTCTGGCCGCTGGGTCTAGTATTGCGGCAGCTGGGAACAAGCCAAAGCGAGCTGCTTCCGTAGGGACCGGGATCCTACTAATCTCCTATATTCTTTCCCTTGCTATTGACTTAAATGAGAATATAAAATTATTGCAATATATTACTCCTTTTAAGTATTTCGAAGCCAAAAGAGTAGTAGCAGGCGGTGTGCTGGACCCTGTGTTTGTCGGTCTATCCGCCATCATCATTATTATTCTAATCACATTAACTTATGTTTCTTTTAGGAAGAGGGATTTAAGTGTTTAAAGACTGTCACAGCAGTCTTTTTTTTGTTAGAAAAATAAACTAGTAGAATATTCCTAATATAAACAAAATATTGACGATTTACCAAATTTTGAATAAAATTGATTTGAAACTCGAAAAAAATAGAAGGAAGTCTAAGGTGCCAGAGAAGATTTTCAGTTTTAGTGTTAAAAAATGGGAGAAATGGGGGAGGAAAGGTGAAGTTTAAAAGAAGTTTACCGTTATTGTTGATTTTGCTCATGGTATTCTCCGGTGTTGCTCAAGCAGCTGTTCCAAAAGCGGCTCTAAGTAAAAGCAGCCAGACAACGCAGCTTAAACATAAACTCTCAAAGTCCATTAAGGGCAAAGAGCTTGAGAAAAATTATAAAAAGACGGACAAAGTCCGCGTAATTGTAGAGGTTGATGGAGAACCGGCGATTACATATGTAACAAAGCAAGGCAAGAAATATAGTGAACTATCAAAAACAGTCAAAGAAAAATTAGAAAAAAATATCGTAAATGCACAGCAGAATGTTAAAAACCAAATTGCTCAAAAGGCGATTAACATGAAGTTCAAGCAGCACTTTACAACAACCTTCAATGGATTTTCCGGTATTGTTGAATATGGGAAAATTCCTGCGATTAAAAGTATTGCAGGTGTTTCCAAAGTAACCATTGCCCATGAGTATCAACGCCCGGAAATTAAGCCGGATATGAAGTACAGCAAGGAAATTGTCGAAGCGCAAAAGGCTTGGGAAGATTACGGCTATAAAGGTGAAGGAATGGTTGTTGGGATTATTGACACCGGTATTGACCCTAGCCATAAAGACATGACATTAATGGATACATCACAAGAGGCACTTTCAGAAGATGGGGTGAAAGCGCTTAAAACTGAAAAAGGGCTACCTGGAAAATTCTATACTGATAAAGTCCCTTACGGTTTTAACTACTATGATGAGAACGACCAAATTCTAGATTTAGGTCCGGATGCTTCGATGCACGGCATGCATGTTGCCGGTACTGTCGGGGCTAATGGCGACGAAGAAAAAGGCGGTATTAAAGGGGTAGCTCCTGAGGCGCAATTACTGGCCCTTAAAGTGTTCGGTAATGATCCGGAAATGCCTTCTACATGGAGCGACATCATTATTAAAGCAATCGACGACTCTATTAAACTAGGAGCAGATGTAAATAACCTAAGTTTAGGATCAACCAGTGCGTTTGTACAAGCAGATGACCCTGAACAAATGGCTGTTCAAAGAGCGGTCGAAAATGGTGTATTAATGTCCATTTCTGCCGGTAACTCCAACCATTTCGGCGACGGTTACTTTAATCCGCTGGGGGCAAATCCGGATTACGGAGTAGTTGGTGCTCCTGGTATTGCAACTAATTCTCTACAAGTAGCTTCGATTGAAAATAACTATATGGATTTAGACGCGATTACGTATTCCTTTGATGGAGCGGAAGCAGGAAAGTCACCGTTCTTATCGGCAAGCAGTACTGATCCATTAAAGCAAAGCCAAAAGTCTTTTGAAATTTTAGCTGCCGGAATTGGCCAGCCAGCTGATTTTGAAGGCAAAGATTTTAAAGGAAAATATGCATTAATTCAGCGCGGGACCATTGGCTTTGTGGATAAAGCCTTAAATGCCCAAAAAGCAGGTGCAGTTGGCGTTATTATTTACAATAACACAAATGGATTTGTAAACATGGCGTCCGATTCAGCGATTACCATTCCACAGTTATTCATGTTAAAAACGGATGGCGATCAGCTGAAAGCAAAACTTGATGCAGGTGTAAAGGTAACAATTGAATTTAAAGGTGATAAAGTTACAGCTCCAAACCCAACAGCAGGCCAAATGTCTGATTTCACATCCTGGGGTGTAACGCCAAACTTAGACTTTAAGCCTGAAATTACTGCACCGGGAGGCAATATTCTTTCCACATTAAATAATAACCAATATGGCGTTATGAGCGGTACATCAATGGCTGCTCCGCATGTTTCCGGTGGTGCCTCACTTATACTTGAACGGGTGAAAAAGGACTTTGCCGATTTAAAAGGTGCTGCACGAGTGAACATGGCGAAAAACCTATTAATGAACACGAGTAAGGTGGTAGAGGATAAAGGTACTTATAATGCAGCATTTATGCATAATCCATATTCGCCGCGTCGTCAAGGGGCTGGTGTTATGCAGCTTCATGCAGCATTAAGCACGCCTATTGTGGTGACAGAAGAAAAAACAAATGAAGCAAAGGTTGCTTTAAAAGAAATTAAAGATAACAAGGCTCAATTTAGCCTAAAGGTACGAAACTTCTCAGATAAAGAAGTTCAGTATGCAGTCGATGGAAATGTTCAAACCGATTTGGCGGTAGCTAATAAAGAGGGCCTTGTGATTGATCAAATGGAAGCACAGGGGATTTACAAAAATGGCACCATTTCAGAAGCGGAGCCTTGGACTGGCGAATTCCCAATTACTTTCAGTCAAAAGGAAATCACTGTGCCAGCCAATGGCAGCACAACAATCGATGTAACAGTTGACTTAACGGATACAGTTGATTGGGCTTACAACGCACCATTAAATGAAATATTTGAAAATGGCTATTTTGTTGAAGGGTTCGTTACTTTAACAGATGTAAATGACAACAATCCTGTCGTATCTGTGCCATATGTAGGGTTTAACGGTGACTGGAATAAGGCGCCAATCGTTGACAAAGAAATTTATGACGGCAGCGATGCTGAATCCTTCTACGCCTGGACTGGCATGTTAACAACTGCCGGTGTCGACGAAGAAGGCAACGAGTACTATGACTATTTAGGATATAATCCAGCGGATGATTCCTTCAAGTCCAAGCAAATTGCCATTTCGCCAAATGGTGACGGAGTCCAGGATAATGCACTGCCAATTCTATCATTCTTGCGAAATGCAAAAACAGTAGAATACAAGATTGTCGATAAAGACGGAAATGTTCTGCGGAAAATTAAATCGGATACACTTGTCCGGAAAAACTTTAATGATGGAGGCAGAGGGGCGCAATATTATCTTAATCCGGCAAATGCTTGGGATGGAAAAATTAAGAACAAATTAGCTGCTGACGGCCAGTACTATTATGAAATTGCTGCTGCAATTGACTTCCCTGGTAAAGTGCCGCAAACAGTCAGGTTCCCTGTACTTGTTGATACGGCTGCGCCAAAGGTAACGGCCGTACTTGATGGGAAAAAGCTTTCCATTAATTCGACTGACGGCGATGGATCTGGAGTTGCTTACTATGATGTTTTAGTTC
Organism: Neobacillus kokaensis; assembly: GCF_014656545.1. Classification (GTDB taxonomy): domain Bacteria; phylum Bacillota; class Bacilli; order Bacillales; family Cytobacillaceae; genus Neobacillus; species Neobacillus kokaensis. Next base: position 115,134 of record NZ_BNDS01000005.1, on the reverse strand, counting down.
ATGGAAAATCTGTTTTGGCTGATCCTTTAGCAGGCAGTGCACAAGAATTTACATTTGATGAAACGCCTGTTGGTTTAGTTGAGGTTGTTGCCTATGACTTTGCCGGCAACACAAGTAAAGTAGAACTGCGCGGCGGAGCGGACAACACGATTCCGTATGTTCATGTCACTTCCATTGGAGCGGCTAATGTGTATCCAACTCATGAGCTTCCAGTCGCTGGATATGTGACAGATCAGTCCAAATTAAAGAGTCTATCAGTTAAAGTAGAACCATCTAATCAAGCGGATCAAAAATATTACACTGCTCAGTCAGTCGACTTCAGCTGGAATGCGGAAGAGGCTCGGTACGAATTCGAAACAGCAGTGACTGTGAAGAAAGATGGTGTCTATAATATCCGGGTTACGGGTAAAGATGATGCTGGTAACGAAATTAATTATCTAGTACGTGATTTGATGGTGGATACGACTGCACCGCAAATCAAGGTAAATAAAGCAGTTCCTGCAAAGGTAAAAGCAGATGTTAAATCTGTAAATCTTGATGTTACGGTGTCCGACAATTATGATGAACTTCATTATTATGTTGACGGCAGCGAGGAATTCAGCAAAGATTTTGCCGAGCCATATGCAATGAGAAGCCTAAGCAAGCAGGTGACAACACCATTAGACCTTGAGCCTGGAAATAACACTTTTACCCTGGAGCTTGTTGATATTGCCGGTCATAAAACAACGAAACAAATTAAGGTCTACCGCGGCGATTTTTATAAAGTAAAATATTACAATGGCAAATCTGTTTTGAAAACAGATGAAGTGATTAAAGGTTCAAAAACAAAAGCTCCGGCAGCACCGAAGAAGTCCGGATACACTTTCATCGGCTGGTATAAAGACGCTAAGTTCAAGACTAAGTTTGACTTTACGAAACCAATTACCGCTGATGCTAATGTTTATGCACGTTACGCAAAGAATCTAGCAAAACCTTCCAAAGTAAAGGCTGTATCGACTGATTACAACAAACTAACTGTCAGCTGGGCAAAAGTATCCGGCGCTGCCCAATATGATGTGTACCGTGCAACATCAAAATCAGGTAAATATACGAAGGCAGCAACGGTTAAGGGGACAAGCTACAGCAACAGTGGTTTAACGATTGGAAAAACGTATTATTATAAGGTTTTGGCTAAGTCCACTGTAGACGGCGTGAAGCTTGCCAGCCCTTATTCGGCGGTAGTAAGCGGCAAACCGGCACTTAAGACGCCAACGGGAGTAAAAGCTGCTAAGGTAAGCAGCACTTCTGTGAAGGTTACCTGGTCTAAGGTAAATGGTGCGAGCGGCTATAAAGTATACCGTGCAACGTCAAAATCAGGAAAATATTCAGTAGTTAAGACGGTTACTTCTGGAAAAACAGTAAGCTTTACCAATACAAAATTAGCAAAAGGCAAAACATATTATTACAAGGTAAGAGCTTATAAGGTAGTGAGCGGCAAAAATGTATACAGCTCCTATTCATCAGTAGTCTCAAAGGCTTTAAAAAAATAAGTTGATTTTACTAGAAACGCTCGGAGCTTTTCAAGTCCCGAGCGTTTCTTTTTATTTTTCACGTGTCATTTTGATCAGTGCTGTAATATCTCTTGTAAGTCTGCTGTAGGAAGGGTTGTCCACCTTTATGGTAGATTTAATTCTGTCAATTAACGTGATTGCATTTGGATTGGTCACCGTCAGAATTTGGACTTGACCGTCAAACGCTTTGTTCATCAGTTTTTTTGCTTGATCTAAATTATCATCTGTATTGACGTCGGTTTCATCTACGCCATCAAAACTCCCTTTTCCGGAAAGACCTGTCGTCCCTTTTAACACTTTATTTTGCATTTCATCATATCTGGTAGAGGTCGCTTCCGGCTTTGACCGGGCAAGAATCACTGTGTCATCAAGGACAAATACTTTGATTCCGGTAATCCCTTCCCCGGCAAGTCTTGATTCTAAGTGAGACGAAATCCCCCCGTCATGCAGACTGGAGCTGCCAATTAAGCTGTAGACGTTTGTCCCCATACCTTCTGTTGTTTTCGTCGTATGTTTTTTGGATCTGTCGACACTTGGAATGACATCTGGATTGTTTGTGCCCTGAACATGTCCGTTTCCTCGTTCATTTAGTGAGTTGTCATGCAGATTTTCCGCTGCATTGGCTTCATTTTTGTGAAACTCCTGCTGGCTTGTACAAGCGCCAAGTACTAATAAGGCGCCGACAAAGGGGACACCCCAAATCTTCCAATTCCTTTTCATAAATCTTCCTCCTTTTTATCCAATACAATTCCCCTTATTTTTTCTGAGTATGCATGGATAATTTTTGGGAACTATACTAGTCAAATGGCGGAAAAAATGCCGTATTTTACATGTGAAGTTGACTATTTCCTTGGAGGTGGACCCAGGTGACTGAAGAAAACAAAGAAATGCCGCAGGACATATCGAGAAGAAAATTTTTACGAAATACCGGTTATACAGTTGGCGGACTTGCTGTTGGAGGAATCTTAGGAAGTTTAATTCCATGGAGGAAGGATGATAAAACCAACAACCCTCCCCCGCCCCATGAGGAGAATTTTAATCAGGCACTGATGTATTTTACCCCTGAGCAATTTAAGATTGCCGAAGCTGTAACGGAAAGGATTTTTCCAAAAGATGATAATGGTCCAGGGGCGAAAGAATTGGGTGTTGCCTTTTTCATTGATCATCAGTTAGCCGGCGATTGGGGCTTTAACGCCCGTGATTATATGCAGCCGCCGTTCTACCGTGGTGAAAAAGTTCAAGGTTATCAAGGAAGGTTAAAGCGGCGCGATATTTTCGATATTGGCTTACGGGAAATCGACAACCACAGTATGCAAACATTTAAGAAAACCTTTATTGAATTAAGCGGTGAAGAACAGGATAAGATTTTACAGGATTTTGAGGGAGATAAGGTGAATGTTACGACTATTTCACCAAGCGGTTTTTTCCAAATGCTGCGAAGTGCAACATTAGAAGGTGTTTACAGCGATCCGTTGTATGGCGGTAACCGCAATATGGACGGCTGGAAAATGCGGAACTATCCCGGCAGCCAAATGGCTTATGCCGATGTCATTGAGAAGGACTTTACAAAAATTAAACCGCAGAGCCTGCAAAGTCATATGAATCATTAGAAAAGCGGAAGGCGCCCGCTTATCGGCGACAAGCGAAGACGAGAGCCGGCAGGAAGGTTGCTTTTTAACCTTCATGACGGATTGGCTGAAGACCATCGAGCCGCTGGCGCCTGGAGCTAGATAATTCTTAAAGTTATTTGAAGTTTTTTATTGAATTTCGACAAAGAAGGTGAAATCATGGCGAGAAAGTTACCAAAGGTAGATGTCGTCGTTGTCGGTGTCGGCTGGGCAGGCGGTATTATTGCCTCTGAACTGACAAAGAAAGGTTTAAAAGTGGTTGGTCTTGAACGTGGAAAAGAGCGGAAGACAGAAGATTATTTTATGGTTCATGACGAATTGAGATATGCATTGCGTTATGACCTCATGCAGGATCTATCAAAAGAAACGATTAGCTTCCGCGGAAACGAGAGAATCCGCGCCCTGCCGATGCGGCAGTATGGTTCGTTTTTAATTGGGGATGGCTTAGGCGGTGCGGGTGTTCATTGGAACGGTCAAACATTCCGCTTTTTGCCGTATGATTTTGAAATTCGTAGCAAAACGATGGAACGGTATGGGAAAAGTAAAATACCTGCCGAGATGGCACTGCAGGATTGGGGCATCACCTACGATGAACTGGAGCCATACTATGATAAGTTTGAAAAAACCTGCGGGATTTCCGGAGAAGAGAATCCATTAGGGGGCAAACGCTCTGATAAATACCCGACACCGCCAATGAAAAAATCACCCGCAATAAAAATGTTTGAAGAAGCAACGAAAAATATGAAACTCCATCCTTATATGATGCCGTCAGCGAATTTGTCGCAAAGCTATACGAACCCGGATGGTGTCGCCCGGGCAGCCTGCCAGTATTGTGCCTATTGTGAACGGTTCGGCTGTGAGTATGGGGCAAAGGCCGACCCGGTTGTCACGGTTATCCCAGTGGCCAAGAAAACAGGGAAATTTGAAATTCGGACTCATTCCAACGTAAGACGCATTTTACATAAAGGCGGAAAGGCGACGGGAGTCATCTATACGGATACGACAACCGGCGAAGATATTGAGCAGCCGGCCGATATAGTGGTGCTGACAAGCTATGTATTTAATAATATTCGTTTATTATTAATGTCGGATATTGGGAAGCCATATGACCCGGGTTCCGGCAGGGGTGTAATTGGTAAAAATTATGCCTACCAGGTGATTAAAGGAAATGCGATTGGCTATTTCAATGATAAACAATTTAACACGTATGCCGGCGCTGGTGCTTTGGGCATGGTGATTGACGATTACAATGGTGATAACTTTGATCATAAAGATGTGGACTTTATCCACGGCGGTATGGTATCACTCTCTCAAACAGGACTGCGGCCGATTCAAAATAATCCGGTTCCACAAGGCACCGCTGCATGGGGCAAAGAGTTTAAGGAAACATCGTTAAAATATGCTAACCGCTATTTATCTGTCGCTGCCCAAGGATCTTCAATGCCGTTTAAGCATCACTATCTCGATCTTGATCCAACCTATAAGGATGCTTTTGGCGATCCGCTGATTCGGATTACCTTTGATTTCGAAAAACAGGACCGAAATCTCGCTGTCTTCCTGGCCAATAAATGTGCCGATATTTTAAAGGAGATGGGTGCTGATCATATTGATTCATTAAAGGAACTGGGTCCATATGATATTACCACCTATCAATCGACACATAATACAGGCGGCGTGATTATGGGGGCAGACCCGGCAACATCGGCGGTCAATAATTACCTGCAAATGTGGGATATGGACAATTTATTTGTTGTCGGGGCATCGGCGTTTGCTCATAACTCCGGCTACAATCCAACTGGAACGGTTGGAGCCTTCGCGTACCGAGCAGCTGAAGGAATTCTAAAGTATCGGGATAAGGGCGGGCAAGTTGTCTAAATAACAAAAGGGGGCTTCTCAATTTGTGAGGTCCCCCTTTAAATTTTCTTTTAGGTAGGCTGCGAATCTGGCTAATAACGTCATGGAGTTAATATCGGTTTCAAACAACGGAATCTGGCATTTCTGCTGTCCTGGGAATTCCCGGTTAATCCAGTCAAGGTACTCTTCTTCGTTTTTCCTTCTCTTTTGCCAAAACGCTCCTGTCGCTTCCTCCCCAAGCACTTTATTGATGAACAGCGTGTTGACCTCTAATCCGTGTTGTTTTAATAGTTTAATAGCCTTTGAGGTTTCTAGGATAGGCAGGCGTTCGGCATTCAGGACAAAAATAAAGCACGTTGACTGATTGTCCATAAGAATTTGGCGTACGGCCGCAAAGCGCTGTTTTCTCAGTTGCAGCACTTGATAAATCGGGTCATCGATGGGGTCACCGTCATTTAACAGCTGGGTGTAATTGTCGGTTGTTTTCTTCCGCCGTTCGAGCATACCGTTAATCCACACTCCCATGATTTCTGGCAGAGTCAGCAGCCGGATGGTGTGCCCGGTGGGTGCGGTATCAAAGACAATCGCATCATACCGCTCCCCCTCATCAAGAATAATCGAAACGATGCGGTCAAACAAGGCTGCCTCCTCTGCCCCTGGAGACGAGCTTGCGGCATCAATCTGCCGGTGCACCTCTGCTTGCATCTGGGCACTGATGACCCCGCGGATATTTCTTTTTACTGTTTTGATATAATTCCGGCATTCGGCAGCAGGGTCAATTTCGACTGCATCCAAATGAGGTGATACTTCCAGCGGTTTATTTTTCAATGGCTTGTGAAAAATATCGCCGATGTTGTGTGCCGGGTCGGTGGATACAAGCAGGGTTTTCTGTTGCAACTGCTCCGATAAGAGGAGCGCTAGAGCGGCCGCGCTGGTTGATTTCCCCACTCCCCCTTTTCCGCCGACAAACCAGATTTTTTTCATGTTTTCCCCCTCCTTTAACAGCAGCGAAAGCCGGTAAGCGGTGATTTTTCCATGCCCATTCTTAGGTGCCAATCATGGAATTTTTCAAGTATATACGGATAAAGCTCAAGCGTATAGTAGTAGGCAGGGTTTGGAAGGCCAAGCGTCTCCGACAGGCAGAGAAATAGGAATAAATCATCTTCATCACGTAGTTCTCTGGCAATCTCGGTGCGGTGATTGACAGAGATAATGTCTTCATACAGCTGTAATAGTTTTTTTAAGCTTTTCAAATCGGTCACCAGCTTTTTAAATTTAAGTAATTTCGCTAATAAATCTAGTAATTGCTTAGAAAAATGGTGTTCTTTTTTGGTTCGCCGATAAATTTGCTCTTTTCGCCGATAAATTCAAAATATCGCCGATAAGAGGTTTCGTTTCGCCGATAAATACGGAAGATTCGCCGATAAAATGCCCCAATCCATTACTGGATCGCTCTCGTATAGAAAAAACAATAGGGAGCCCGGAGGAAGCCGGGTCCCCCAACTGTTTACCTGTTCATTGGATTGCTTTTTTTCGATAACTCCATCAGAGCAGTGATGGTAATCCAGATGGCAAATACGAGAATAATCGCTCCAAAGATAAACAGCAGCAGATTGGCGTCCGTTCCCCCGAGTCCGGACCATTCAAACACGACCTGCTGAACCATCGCCCAGACGGTCATAAATAGCAGGAAGACCATAGGAATAAAGGTGACTAAATAGTTGCGTCCGAGCCGCTTCAGCCAGACGGAGATTAATAGTAAACTAATACCGGCGAGCAGCTGATTGGCTGTTCCAAATAACGGCCAGAGCAAATAACCGCCTGAACCGAAGCCGTTTGGCCCTTTCGGAAGGAGCACTAATGCCGCACTTGAGGCAACCGCGACTGCAGTAGCTGCATGTGTTCTTGTTAACGGCTTGAAGTTGTACTCATCCGCTAATTCTGCAATAATATAGCGCATTAACCGGACGGATGAATCCAGCGTGGTAGCGGCAAAGCTGACAACGATAATCGAGATGATGGTCATCGCGATATCGGCAGGAATTCCTAATCCGCCTGCTAGATTCGCCCCGCCTTGAATAAAGTTGCCTAGCCCGCCGCCGTTTGCTGCGCTGAAGCTTGAATAAGCTGCTTTAAATTCACCGGCATTGGCGAACAAGCTGACACAGGCAATAATGGAGATTAGCGCTAGGAATCCTTCGCCAATCGCCCCGAGATAGCCGACAAAGCGGGCGTCTGTTTCCTTGTTTAATTGTTTCGACGAGGTCCCAGAAGACACGAGGCCATGGAAACCGGAAATCGCGCCGCAGGCGATCGTGATAAATAAGAGCGGGAACCAGGATTTGTCCGTAGCCGCTGGATTTGTCATTGGTGCCGTAATTTTCGGATTTAAAAAGAATAATCCTAAATACATAATGGCCAGCCCTACAACCAGTTGGTGAGAGTTGATAAAATCACGCGGCTGCAGCAGCTTCCAAACAGGCAGTGTAGAGGCAAAATAACAGTAGACCATAAGAATAATAATCCAGACGAAGAAGGCCATTGATACGCCGTTTAGCCCGAATAAAGTTGTCGCGTCAGGGCCGCCGAAATATTTTACTAAATCAATCTGCAGTGCTGGAATTCTGCTGGATAAAATCGCAGTTCCATACATAATCGCCAGGGCAATTAGTGACGGAACGAGCATTTTCTTTTGCTTTTTATAAACGATATAGCCAATCCAGATGGCTAAAGGTATTTGAATAAAGACAGGAAAGACACTTGCCGGGAACTTGACAAATAGATTTGAAATGACCCAGGCAAAGACGGCATTCACCATTAATACAAGAATTAAAATAATAAATAAGAATAGTAGTTTTGCTCGTTTTCCGATGAGTTTGTTGGCCAGCGTGCCAACTGATTGCCCCTTGTTGCGGACCGATAATACGAGCGTTCCAAAGTCATGGACCCCGGCGGCAAAGACGGTACCGAGGACGACCCATAATAATGCAGGGAGCCAGCCCCAATACACCGCGATGGCTGGTCCAACAATAGGAGCGGCACCGGCAACTGATGTAAAATGGTGCCCCCATAAGACAATTTTTTTCGTAGGAACAAAGTCTACATCATCCCTAAATTCATGTGCAGGAGTAACAAAATTAGGATCAAGACGATAAATCTTTTCTGCCACAAATTTTGAGTAGTAGCGATAACCGAGAATAAATACAACGGTTCCGATTACCGCTAACCAGATTGCAGACATCTGATCTCCTCCCATTCAATTTTTTACAGGCAATGCCTGTTTAGTATCAAGTATATGAAGAGTGGCGGATATTATAATCGGAATATTTAGAATAACTAATTGCCTAAAAAAGATGTCATCTTTGCTATTTAGGGGGAACTTTTATTACAATAGCAATAGTGTTAAAATAGGAATTTGAATTGGTAAAAGGAGGAATTGTTAATGATGCAGCATGATAATAATACGTTGCCGCCAAAAACTTGTACGATTGAACGGATGGTAACATTAGAAGAGGATGTTAAAAAGGTGCTTGCCGGGGAAAAAACAGCTACCCGCCGCAATGGCCGCTACGCTGACCCTGGTGAAATCATGACGCTTGAAGGCCGTCAGTTTGTGGTTGATAAAGTGTATTCACAAAGCTTAGGCGAGTTGACAGATGATGACGCACGCCGCGAGGGCTTTGCAACGGTTGAGGAATATAAACAATCCATTCTTTCGATCCACCCTGGTATGCCATGGCTGCCGCAAATGCGAGTTTGGGTGCATGAGTTTAGCGAAGTAAAATAAGTAGCGCGGTCCACAATTGTTGTGGACCGTTTTTTTGTTTGGACACCGTTAATTGGAGAGCGATAAACGCTAATAGAAGAGGCATTCGCGCTGATTGGAGGGCGATTTATACTAATAGAATAGCCATCTGCTCAATAAGCCAGCTATCCACCAATATCCACTTTCCCCTAGATTTTATCCCCAAAAGCTCAATCATTTGTCTATTTTTAGGAAACAAAATTATAATAGCTTTATCAACGTTCAAGGAGCATACCCTATGAATTTTTTAACAAAATACATCAAAAAATATTGGCTGTCTTTCGGGGCGGCGGTGGTGTTTCTTACGTTTGAAGCGATTTGTGATCTGCTGCAGCCGACGATCATCGCCAAAATTATTGACGAAGGTGTGGTAAACAAAGACATCGACTACGTCTTAAAGATGGGCAGCGTGATGCTGCTCGTTACCGCATGCGGTGCCGTCGCCGCTACGTCTAGAAGCATTCTGGCCAGCATTGTCTCGCAAAAATTTGGTACTGAACTGAGGTCTGATTTGTTTAAAAAAGTTCAAAACCTAGCCTTTAAAAATCTTGATCAATTTGACCGCGCGTCACTGATCACAAGGCTGACAAATGACGTCACCCAGGTGCAAATTTTCGTCAACGGTTTGATGCGTATCTTCGTAAAAGCACCGCTGCTGGCAATAGGCGGACTGATTATGGCAACGAGGCTAAACCTCCACCTTGCTGTCGTCCTAGCCGTTGTCGTACCGCTTGTGGCGATACTGATTATTATCAATCTAAAACTAGGTTTCCCTCGTTTCGCTAAAGTGCAAAAGGCCCTTGATGGGGTCAACAGTATCATGAGGGAATACCTGTCAGGTGTGCGCGTCGTCAAGGCGTTCAACCGCTTTGACGTGGAGATTAACAAGTTTACCAAAGTGAATGATCAGTTTAAGGACCGCTCGATTTCAGCCAGCCGTTTGATGTCAGTGTTCAGTCCAGCTATTATGCTGATGGTTAATCTTGGGATTGTTATCGTCATTTGGCTAGGCGGCCTTGGCGTGGAATCAGGCGAAATCCAAGTCGGGCACATTATTGCCTTTATAAACTACATGACGCAAATTCTCTTTTCACTGATGATGATTTCAATGGTGTTTAATATGTTCGTCCGGGCCAAGGCCTCAGCCGGCCGAATTGGTGAAGTCTTTTCCCAGGAAAGTAAGCAGACATGGTCCAAGGAAGTTCTCCAACAAAACAGCAATCAAAAAGGCAGAATTGATTTTGAAAATGTCTCCTTCTCCTATGAAGATACCGGACTTGAGCCGGTGTTAAAGCAGATTAACTTAACGATTTTTCCAGGAGAAACCGTCGGCATCATCGGCTCAACCGGATCAGGAAAAAGCACTCTCGTCGGACTGATCCCCCGCTTCTATGACGCCGTCCAAGGGACTGTGAAGGTCAACGGTGAAGATGTCAAAACCGTAAGTCCGAAAGCACTCCGCGACAAAATCGCCTTCGTGCCGCAAAAGAATATTTTATTTACTGGCAGTGTAGCGGACAATATACGCTGGGGCAAGGAGGAGGCTACGCAAGAGGAAATTATTGAAGCAGCGAGGATTGCCGGAGCACATGATTTTATCGCCGCATCCCCCGAAGGCTATAAAACGTTGATTGGCCAACGCGGGGTTAATTTTTCCGGGGGGCAGAAGCAGCGCCTTTCGATTGCCAGGGCGTTGGTGAAAAAGCCGGAAATCCTCATCCTTGATGACAGCACGAGTGCCGTTGATGTGACGACCGAGGCGAAAATTAAAGAAGGCTTGAAAAAATATGCCCAGGGCTTGACGTGCATCTTAATTGCGCAGCGAATTACATCTATCATGGATTCTGATAAGATTGTCGTGCTCGACCATGGGATGGTTGCCGGTGTCGGGACACATCAGGAATTAATCAAGGATTGTCAGGTGTATCAAGAGATTTATCGCTCACAAATCGGCAAGGAGGTGGCCCTTAATGGCGAAGACAGCAGCACAAGAGCGGAATAATCCAGTAACCCCGCCTCCCTTGAGACCAGGCGGGGCCCACTCCCGAGGCGGGCCGGTTGTGAAGCCGAAGAATTTCGCAGGAACCCTTAGGCGGTTATGGGATTACATCGGAAAAGAAAGAAACATGCTTACGCTCATCTTCATCTTTATTTTGGTAGATTCAGTGTTAATGCTGCTTAATCCCTTCCTTATCGGTAAAGCAATCGATGCGATGAGTTTGAATCATGGCAAGGTTGATTTTGATTTTTTAGAAGTAATGATTTTAGTTTTAGCAGCTGCTTATATCGCCGATGCTGTGCTGACATGGCTGCAGGGCTGGCTGATGGCAGGTGTGGCCGGCAGGATTGTAAAGAATCTAAGGGATGCCCTATTTAAAAAACTGCAAAAGCTTCCGGTTGCCTTTTTCGACTCACGGACACACGGGGAACTGATGAGCAGACTATCCAATGATGTCGACAATATCAGCAATACGATTTCGCAATCAACAACCCAGTTAATGTCAGGTGTTGTCATCCTTACCGGGTCGTTTATCATGATGATGGTCTTAAGTCCGGTTTTAACGTTAGCCAGCATGGTGACGATTCCACTCGTGTTTTTGCTGACGCGGACAATTGCGAAACGAACTAGAGTGCTGTTTAAAAAGCAGCAAATCGAATTGGGGACATTAAATGGTCATATCGAAGAAACCATTTCTGGGATTGAAGTGGTGAAAGCCTTTAACCATGAGGATAAGGTGATTGAGGAATTTGATCAAGTCAATACAAGGCTGCGTGAGGTCGGCCTTAAGGCGCAAATTTGGTCTGGGTTCCTGATGCCGATTATGAACGTCATCAACAATCTGGGCTTTGCCATCGTGGCAATTGTCGGCGGTATCCTGGCGGTAAAAGGTCATATCACAGTTGGCGCGATTGCCAGCTTTATTACCTATTCACGGCAATTTGTCCGCCCTCTCAATGACCTCGCCAATATTTTTAACATCCTTCAGTCGGGGGTTGCCGGCGCGGAGCGGGTGTTTGAAACAATGGACGAAGAGGAGGAAACGGCTGATAAGAAGGAAGCTGTTCCATTAGAGCAGCCAAAGGGCCATGTCGTATTTGATCATGTCAGCTTCGGCTACCGTCCTGATGTGCCGATTTTGAAAAATGTCAGCTTTGAAGCGGGTGTTGGCACGAGCATTGCCCTTGTTGGCCCGACTGGCGCGGGGAAAACAACGGTCGTCAATCTGTTAACAAGATTTTATGATGTGACGAGCGGGCGAATTTTACTCGATGGACGCGATATTCGTGACTATACAAGAGACTCGTTAAGGCGTTCCTTTGGGTTTGTGCTTCAGGATACCTATTTATTTTCCGGGACGATAAAAGAAAATATTAAGTACGGGAAGCCTGATGCGACAGATGAGGAAGTCGATCTTGCGGCGAAGATGGCTGGTGCCGCCGGCTTTATTAATCGTCTCCCGCAACGGTATGACACGGTGCTTTCAGAAAATGGCGGCAACCTCAGTCAGGGTGAACGCCAGCTGTTGGCCATTGCCAGAGTAATGCTGGCTAAGCCGGCGGTGTTGATTTTGGATGAGGCAACAAGCAGCATTGATACCCGGACAGAGCTTCACATTCAGCAGGCGCTGCTTTCTTTAATGGAGAACCGAACAAGCTTCATCATTGCCCACCGTCTTAACACGATTCGCGATGCCGACATAATCATGGTGATTGACCAAGGGCAAATTATTGAAAAAGGCAGCCATGATGAATTAATGAAGCAGCAAGGCAGATATTATCAGATGTTTTTTAATCAGTTTAAAAATATAGAAGACGCGTCTGAATAGGAGAGAATCATTCTCTCCTACTTTTTTAGTGACAACTGTAAAGACACTTGTTAAAATACTTGTGTAAATAAGATTGACTATTTTTCCAAAAAAAATAGGGAATAATGGTACTAACTTGTTCAATATAGGGGGTTTAAGCAAGTGGACAATACAAAGGGGATTACCGGCGGACGTTTATACGGAGCGGCTGGTCAAAGGAAAGAAGTCTCGAGCCGCAAGCTGCTTGGTATTGCAGGAACGGCTTGGATGTTCGACGCTATGGATGTCGGGATCTTAAGCTTTATAATTGCGGCATTACACGTAGAATGGAATTTAACGCCTGGACAAATGGGCTGGATCGGCAGTGTGAATTCCATCGGTATGGCTGTTGGGGCGCTTGTCTTTGGGTTAATGGCCGATAAAATTGGCCGGAAGAATGTTTTTATGATTACTTTGTTACTCTTTTCACTTGCAAGTGGCGCCTCAGCGTTTACAAGCAGTTTAGCCATCTTTTTAATTTTAAGATTTATTATAGGCGCTGGCTTAGGAGGAGAGCTTCCGGTCGCTTCTACGCTTGTCTCAGAAAGTGTTCCGGTTGAAAAGCGCGGCAGTACGGTCGTGCTTCTTGAAAGCTTTTGGGCCGTCGGCTGGCTGATTGCGGCTTTAATATCTTATTTTGTCATCCCTGCATATGGCTGGCAGACAGCTTTGATTATCAGTGCTCTGCCTGCACTTTATGTATTATATTTACGGGTTGGGCTGCCGGATTCACCGCAGTTTACAGCGGTCCAAAAGAAAGAGAAGGTTTCCGTGGTTGAAAACCTTACAAAGATATGGGCAAAGGACTATGCACGGCAAACGACAATGCTTTGGATCGTGTGGTTCTGTGTCGTTTTCTCCTATTATGGGATGTTCCTCTGGCTCCCTAGTGTGATGGTAATGAAAGGCTTTAGTTTAATCAAAAGCTTTGAATATGTATTAATTATGACGTTAGCGCAGCTTCCGGGTTATTTTACTGCAGCATGGTGTATTGAGCGGTTTGGCCGTAAATTTGTATTGGTTGTCTATCTGATCGGAACGGCAGTCAGTGCCTATTTCTTTGGGACAGCTGATTCAACGGTCTTGCTATTGACATCAGGAATTCTCTTATCATTTTTTAACCTCGGTGCCTGGGGCGGCCTATATGCCTATACCCCCGAACAGTACCCTACGATCATCCGTGGAACCGGCTCGGGAATGGCCGCGGCAGTAGGACGGATTGGCGGCGTGCTTGGTCCATTACTAGTAGGGTATTTCGTAGCCCGAAATATCTCTGTTTCAATGATTTTTACTATTTTCTGTATATCAGTCTTAGTCGGAGCATTAGCCGTATTTATTTTGGGAAAAGAAACGAAGCAAAAAGAGTTAGTATAATATTTATTGGCAGGGATCTCCTTTTATGGAGGTCTCTTGTTTTATGCCTCGTAAGAAGATTCATATTTAGACAAAATATTTATCAAGCAACTTTTTTAAAAATAAAAAAGTAATCCTTACTGACTTTAAAGTGATAAAGCGTATAAAAACAGGATTGACACACAAGATTCATTATTTTCAAAATTATTTCAAAATAACACATCTTAGTACTAGACGAACAACTGAATATTATGTACAATGTTTTCAGAATATTATCTTTTTTGGCAAGACTTAGACTTCCATGTTGGGAAAATTATTAAAATCAGGGGGTAATGCTATGAGAAAGAAAAAAGTAGCGGGTATTTTTGCATCATTGATGCTGGCAGCAGGGGTAATGGCAGGCTGTAACTCTAGTACCAGCGGGGGCGGCGACAAGGATGGAGATAAAGGCGGCGACATTTTAATCGGTGCAAACCTTGAATTGTCCGGCGGAGTTGCGTCTTACGGCCAATCCATTAAAGAAGGTATTGATTTAGCGCTCGAGGAAATCAACAAAGAAGGAATCGACGGCAAGAAGTTAAAGCTGGTTCCATTTGATAATAAGTCAGATGCGCCTGAAGCGATTAACGGTGCCACCAAGCTGATCAGCCAGGATAAGGTTGTAGCGATTATCGGGGCGGCAACAAGCGGAAATACAAAGGCACAAATCGAAATTGCTCAAAGCAATAAGGTGCCTATTTTAACGCCGACAGGTACAGCAGATGACGTAACTTTTAAAGATGGAAAATTGAATGATTATGTCTTCCGTACCTGCTTCATTGACCCATTCCAAGGGACAGTAGCTGCGAACTTTGCAGCAAAGGAATTAAAGGCTAAAACAGCTGCCATCTTTATTGACAGCGCCAGTGATTATTCCAAAGGGTTAGCGGCTTCCTTTAAAGAATTGTTCACGAAGGAAGGCGGCAAAATCGTGAAGGAAGAGGCCTATGTAGCAAAGGATACAGACTTCAACGCCCAATTAACAAATATTAAAGGGAAAAATCCAGACTTCATTTTTATCCCAGGATACTATGAAGAGGTTGGTCTAATCGTAAAGCAAGCCCGCGAGCTTGGTATTGCCGCTCCAATGATGGGGGCTGACGGCTGGGATTCTCCGAAGCTGATTGAACTTGCCGGCAAGGACGCTTTGAACAATACGTTTATCACAAACCACTATTCTTCTGGCGACAATGATCCAAAGGTTCAGGAGTTTGTAAAAGCATTTAAAGCAAAGTACAAAGACAAATCTCCAGATGCGTTCAACGCTTTAGGCTATGACTCTGCTTACTTTATTGCTGACGCTATCAAACGCGCTGGCAGCACGGATACTGAAAAAATCCAGAAGGCCCTGGCTGAAACTGACGGTTTAGAGCTTGTAACTGGAAAAATGAAGCTTGATGATAAGCACAATCCAATTAAATCTGCTGTTATTTTGGAATACAAAAATGGCGAACAATCATTTAAAACAAAGGTTAATCCATAAATTTTATAATTTTAAATGAATAGGGAGCATGTTCATGTTCCCTATTCCAATTTTTAGAGATTGGGAGTTTATTCCTATCTCCAATGGAGGGAGTGCTTTCATGGAGCAATTAATACAGCAGCTGGTCAACGGTATTTCCTTAGGAAGTATTTACGCATTGATTGCCCTCGGGTACACAATGGTTTACGGCATAGTAAAATTAATTAACTTCGCCCATGGGGATGTCTTCATGGTCGGTGCATTTATCGGTTTTTATTCCATTACTGTTTTTCATTTAGGATTTTTCCCTGCTCTGCTCATTTCGATGGCAGCCTGTGCCATATTTGGTGTGTTGATTGAACGGATCGCCTACAAACCACTAAGGAATGCCACGAGGATTGCCGCTTTAATTACGGCCATTGGGGTTTCATTATTTATTGAGTACGGCACCATCTATATCCGTGGTGCTCAGCCGGAAGCTTATCCTAATGGGATTGTGCCGCTAAAGAGCATTGAAATCCTTGGTGTGAAAATCAGCGGCCAGTCATTATTGATTTTAGCCGTTTCCATTTTTTTAATGATTTTACTGCAATTTATCGTTCATAAAACAAAAATTGGTAAAGCGATGCGTGCTGTTTCTCATGACCAGGATGCCGCTAAATTAATGGGTATTAATGTAAACAATACGATTTCCGCAACGTTTGCCATTGGCTCGGCGCTTGCTGGTGCTGCAGGTGTGGTTTTCGGGATGTATTATACAAAAATTGAACCATTGATGGGGATCATCCCAGGACTAAAGGCCTTTGTTGCTGCCGTTTTAGGTGGAATCGGCATCCTTCCTGGAGCAATGGCCGGCGGATTATTGCTGGGCGTCATCGAGGCGCTGGTCAGTGCGGCGGGTTTCTCCCTATGGCGCGATGGTGTGGCATTTGTTGTTTTAATCCTTATCCTGATTTTCCGTCCTGCCGGATTATTTGGTAAGAATGTCAGAGAAAAGGTCTAGGGGGTGGCTTAAGCGATGAAATCTAGTAAACATGCAAAAGGATTTTGGCTCTCAATCGTTTTAGCCGTTATTTTTTCAATCGTCATGCAGTTTCTTATTTCCGGGGGAACGTTAAACCCCTTTTACGTCAACACACTTTTTTCCATCGGGATTAATATTATTCTGGCAGTAAGCTTGCACTTAATTATCGGGATTACCGGGCAGTTCTCGATTGGACATGCCGGTTTCTTGGCCGTCGGCGCCTACATGTCAGCCATCGTCACGATGAAATTAGCCTTGCCATTTCCAGTTGCCATCCTTGCTGCTGGTATGGCCGCTGCGGTTGCTGGTTTAGTTATCGGGATTCCAACGCTGCGCTTGCGAGGCGACTATTTAGCGATCGCGACGCTTGGTTTTGGCGAGATTATGAGAATCGTATTTTTAAATATTGATTATGTCGGCGGAGCGAGCGGGATGACCGTAACCCACCTGACTACCTGGCCATGGGTGATCGCCTGCGTGTTAATGACAATTATCGTGATTGTCAATTTCACTAATTCCACTCATGGGCGCGCCTGCTTGTCGATTCGTGAGAACGAAATTGCTGCTGATGCGATGGGGATTAACACGACGTATTATAAGGTTATGGCGTTTGTAATCGGTGCTTTTTTTGCCGGCGTGGCTGGCGCCCTGCACGCTCATAACTTTTACATCATTCAGCCGGGTAACTTTGGCTTTTTGAAATCATTTGATATTTTAATTTTGGTCGTAATCGGCGGTTTAGGCAGTATGTCAGGGTCCGTGTTTGCGGCAATTTTGCTGACGATTATTTCAACTTACCTCTCCAATTATCCTGAACTTAGGATGGTCATTTACAGCCTTGTACTCGTTGTGATGATGCTGTTCCGTCCGCAAGGATTGATGGGGACAAAAGAAATTACGGCATTCTTAAAAATGGGCAAGTCTGCTAAAGGAGGTTCTCATGATGACGGCAAACACACCACTGCTTAAAGTAGACAAGGCGGGAATCCGATTTGGCGGGCTGAAGGCTGTTTCCGAGGTCAATCTTGAGCTCCAAAAAGGAGAATTAGTCGGCTTAATCGGTCCAAACGGTGCCGGGAAGACGACGTTTTTTAACCTGTTAACGGGGGTATATGTGCCGACAGAAGGAAGCATCTCCCTCGATGGAGAAAAATTAAATGGCTTTGCCCCCTATAAAATTACCAAAAAGGGCATCAGCCGGACGTTCCAAAACATACGCTTGTTCAGCGACCTGACCGTTTTGGATAATGTAAAAATTGCTTATCACTCGCTTGCCAAGCATTCGATTATCAGCTCGATTTTCCGCCTCCCTTCTCACTTTGCCGGTGAGCGTGAAATGGAAGAAAAGGCGATTGAGTTTTTAAAAATCTTTAAGCTCGATAATGTCCTGTACGAGCAGGCCAAGAACCTTCCTTATGGACAACAGCGCCGGCTGGAAATTGCCCGGGCATTAGCGGCAAATCCTAAATTGCTGCTGTTAGACGAACCGGCAGCGGGGATGAACCCTCAGGAAACGGACGAACTGATGAATCTAATCGCGTTAATTCGCGAACGGTTTGATTTAACGATTCTGTTAATCGAACATGACATGAACCTCGTCATGGGTGTATGTGAGCGGATCTATGTTCTTGACCACGGGCAGTTGATTGCAGATGGTACTCCGGAGGAAATCCGAAACAACCCAAAAGTCATCGAAGCGTATCTTGGCGAGGAGGTCTCATAGCATGTTGAAAATCAATGATATCAATGTTTATTATGGTAATATCCATGCCTTAAAGGGTGTTTCCCTGAACATCAATCCGGGCGAAATTGTAACTTTGATCGGGGCGAACGGTGCCGGGAAAAGTACGCTGTTGAAGACGATTTCGGGGCTTTTGAAGCCGAAGACCGGGGAAATTTTATTTGAAGATGAATATGTGGCTGGCAAGGTGCCGCAGTTGATTGTGAAACGGGGAATTTCCCATGTTCCTGAAGGACGCCGCGTGTTCGCCAATATGTCGGTGGAGGAAAACCTGGAATTAGGTGCCTTTTTACGGAAGGATAAAAAGGGAATCCGTGAAGATTTTGAGAAGATATATGGGCTGTTCCCCCGCCTTCTGGAACGCCGCAAGCAGCTTTCTGGTACATTATCAGGCGGTGAGCAGCAAATGCTGGCGATGGGAAGAGCGTTGATGGCCCGGCCGCGGCTGCTGCTGTTGGATGAGCCTTCAATGGGGTTAGCCCCGTTATTGGTAAAAACGATTTTTAGGATTATTGAGGAGATTAATCAAACAGGAACTACAATTCTGTTAGTTGAGCAGAATGCAAATATGGCATTGTCGATTGCCAACCGTGCATATGTCATTGAGACGGGAAAAATTGTTGCTTCCGGTACGGCAGAGGAACTTGGACAAAGTGATCAAATCAGGAAGGCATATTTGGGCGGGCATTGAATGGAGATGCCCGTCTTTTCTTTGTGGTTTTATTATTAGGGGTGCTCGGGCTTGGGTGCTCGGTGCGTGGGCTGGGGCTGGCGGGATTTTACGAAAAAGGGGTGCGATTTTACGGGGTTCGGGTGGAATTTTACATAAAACGGGAGTAATTTTACAAAAGTCAGGGGTAATTCTACAAATTTTCGGGTTAATTATACAAATGTTGGTATAATTTGGAATTTAAGTTAGTGTGGGCTATTGGTGGGGAAATGGAGGTGGCGTGCATTACCTAAAATGCGGGAAAACTTTCCATTTCGGTCAATGGAGGGTGGTTGCATTGCCCAAAACGTGGGAAAACTTTCTATTTTGGCCAATGGGAAGGGGTTGCATTGCCCGAAAAGCAGGGGAACTTTAAATTTTGGTCAAAGGAAGTTGGTTGCATTGCCCGAAACGTGGGGAAACTTACTATTTTGGTCAATGGGAAGGGGGTGCATTGCCCGAAAAGCAGGGAAACTCTAAACTTTGGTCAATGGAGGGTGGTTGCATTGCCCGAAAAGCAGGGAAACTCTAAATTTTGGTCAATGGAGGGTGGTTGCATTGCCCAAAACGTGGGGAAACTCTAAATTTTGGTCAATGGAGGGTGGTTGCATTGCCCAAAACGTGGGAAAACTTACTATTTTGGTCAAAGGGAAGGGGTTGCATTGCCCAAAACGTGGGGAAACTTACTATTTTGGTCAATGGGAAGGGGTTGCATTGCCCGAAAAGCAGGGAAACTCTAAATTTTGGTCAATGGAGGGTGGTTGCTTGCCCAAAACGTGGGAAAACTTACTATTTTGGTCAATGAGAATGGTTCTACGTGCCCGACCAGCTAAAAAATAAGAGTTTGTGGTAACGTAGAAGGAGTCTACGTGCCTGACCAAGCGAAAAATAAGGAGCAGAGGTAACGTAAAGGGTGTCATGTGCCCGATCAAACCCAAAATAAGGGCCTAAGGTAACGTAGAAGGGTTCTATGTGCCCCAATTAAGAAAAAAGCAAAAATTAAAGTCGCGTAGAAGCAGTCTATATAATTAATTTGCCATAAAAAAGTACCGGAACCCGCACCGCTCCGATACCTAACTCTATTATGATTTTCCCTTTGCCTGTTCCGGATCTAATGTAAATTGCAGCCGCTGTTTTGGCTGCAGCAGGTACTTAATTTTATTGGCATAGTCCTGATACAGCTGCTCCAATCCAACCAGCGCCAGCGAGAAGAAGTTGGCATAGTTTTTTTGCACCTCCCACTTCAATTCATTTTGACCGCAAATGCTGTAGCTGTTTAGCTGCTCAATTTCGTTGCGCAGCTCTGCAAGGGCCCCAGCCTGCTCAGCCTCCGGAAGCGCAAGAATCCGATCAATTTCTCTAATATACTCTTTCGACTTTTCAATCTTCCATTTAATATCTTCATAGCTATCATGATCAATAAGACCATATGTTAGTTTAAACTCGTTGAGCCTTTCCGCTGACTCATAGGTAGAGTTGACGATGTCATTGCGGGTCATATCCTTTGTTTCATAACTCAGCATGTGCTTCCATGATGGCTGGGCAATCGCCTTGCGGTGGTCCTCAAGCGTATGGCACAGCTTTTTGTAGCCATAGATATCCGGATGCTCAAAAGCAGGACTCGCTGGGTCAAGAAATGGTGCAAGTGGTGCCACAAAATAATAGATTCGTGGATCCTTATTACAGGCGAGATGAATCGTTTCACAGAAATCAATATTTTCAACGGCACTTTGCGGTGTCTGCCCCGGAATTCCGACCATAAAGAACAGGTCGATTTTTTTACAGCTATGCTTTAAAGCGGAATTCAAGGTTTCAAAGACCTTAGCGTTCGTACAGCTGAATTTCCCGTTATATTCACGGATTTTCTCGTCATGTGTCTCCAGCGTGATTTCGATGCTGTAATTTGGCACACTCTCTTCGATTTGTTTGAAATAAGTCTCATCTGCATATTGAAACAGCTCAAAGACGATTTCATTTTTCAAATGTAATTTTTTCAGACGCTGGAGAAATTCGTCGACATACTCGCGCCTGCCCTGCCTTAGGTCATGGAGGATAAAAATCGGCGCCCGGCTGAAGCGGGAAATAAATTGAATATCATCCACTAGCTTTGCCGGCGACCTTAATGCCAATGAATGGCGTTTGCAGATTTGCTCATAAGCCTCCCGCGAACCGCCGCAAATCAGGCAATTTTGGGTGCAGCCGCGTGCGGTCAACAGTGCTGTGTTAGGATATTGCAGCCAGCCGTTATATGGCAGCGGATCAAGAAAATTCTTATATTTAAATACCGAGCGAATTGTATAGCGGTAGCCCGGAACATCGATGTCATCTAAATCCTTCGGCACATAGGTCAATGGATTATAACCGACCTCGGGCCCTTTCCTCCAGGTTAAATTTGGAATATCGGCATAATAGGTGCTGCCCATTTCCAATTTATTCATCAGAAGCAGCATCAGCTTTTCCGTCGAATCGCCTCGCATGACAAAATCAATAAATGGGTAATCAATTAATTCTTTGTGATAGTAGGTGGCTGACAAGCCGCCAAAAATAATGGGGGTATGCGGATGGAGCAGCTTTACGATTTTGGCCAGCTCAATGCTGCCATGGGCGTGCGGCAGCCAGTGGAGGTCAATCCCAAATGCGCGGGTCTTGATGCTTTTGAGTTTGTTTTCAACATCAAAATTCGGGTTCATCAGCATCCGGTTGGCGATGTTGATAATTTTCACCCGCAGCCCGTACCGTTCCAAGTAATCGGCAATGCTTGTGAGTCCAATCGGGTACATTTCAAATACCGGCGATGACGGCACGACATCGCTGATCGGCCCGGCCAGCAGGGGATTTTTTCGGAAATCATACACACTTGGCGCATGCAGCAGCACTAAATCGTATTTCATCGTAAACACCTCGAGTTTTGCAGATTTGTGATTTGATTTCACAACTGAATAGAGAGTTTTTAGAAGGTAATTATTTTGGTGAAGGTCATAAGTTGGGAATTTATGCTGCTTCTAGTTTACTATACGAATGGGTTTTGATAGTGACAAAAGAGTGACAAATTTTGGTTGATTTTGTTAAGTCAAAAGTAGTAGTCGAGAATTATTGATACAAACCGGATTTCCCTTTGCCAAGGGACTTGGATCTTCTTTTTTAATAGGTGTTGGAAGTTTTCCACTTGTCCAAAGGTTTTGGCTGCTTTTCAAGTGGTTTTGGCTATTTTTCTAAGAGGTTTGGCTATTTTTCAGCTGTTTTGGCTGATTATACATTTTCTATAAAAGAGATATGTTATTTAATAAGGGACATGAAAATGGGTTTTAAAAATTAGAAGGCTTTTGCCAAAAACTGCTATACTAAAGCTAAAGTAGACAATAAAAAGGATGAATCAAAATGGCACAAACAAAAACAAATGCAATGCGGATTTTGGATACACACAAAATCCCTTATGAAATCCTTACATACGATAATAAAGATGGAAAAATTGACGGGGTATCCGTTGCTGAAAAAATCGGCAGGGAGCCAAAAGAAGTTTTTAAAACGCTCGTGGCGCAAGGAGCAAGCAAAAATGTCTATGTGTTTGTCATTCCGGTGGAGGGGGAGCTGGATATGAAAAAAGCAGCCAAAGCCGCTGGGGAGAAGAATATGGAAATGGTTCCGGTGAAGGACATTCAAAAATGGACCGGCTATATTCGCGGCGGCTGTTCGCCAGTCGGGATGAAAAAGCATTATCAGACGTTTATCGACGAAAGCTGCCTGGCGCTCCAATTGATGGTCGTCAGCGCCGGGAAAATCGGCATGCAAATCGTCATATCACCTGGGCAATTAAAGGAGGTAACGGCGGCCGACATTACGGCGGTTACGAAGTAAGTTTTTCTAATAAAAATTCCATAGGCACTCACCTATAAAAAATCGACTGCATAAGATATGGGTGACAATGAATCAGCAACGTCATATCATAAAAACTCGCAGGCCAAAATGGCAACAGGGCGCAGTTGACTTGTAAAAAGGGAGTGTCGATAAATGGCAGGAAAAGTCAAAAATTATTTTGCTGGCGGTAACACAGCTAAGGGCTTCCACAATCTGTTCGATTCGAACCTTCAGGGGCTAAACCGGTTATTTATTTTAAAAGGCGGACCGGGAACGGGAAAATCGTCATTAATGAAAAAGGTCGGCCAAAAATGGGTTGAAAAAGGCTATGATATCGAATATTTACATTGCTCTTCCGATAATAAATCCATTGATGGTGTGATAATCCCTGCGTTGAAAGCGGGAATCGTTGACGGTACTGCGCCTCACGTGATTGAACCGAAGGCACCGGGAGCGGTTGAGGAATACATTAATTTAGGGGAAGCTTGGGATGCCAAAGCTCTTGCGGCTAAAAAAGCTGACATTGAAAGGCTTACTTTACGGGTTTCAGAAGCCTTCGAGAAGGCTTATGCCACATTTAGAGAGGCGTTGGAAATTCATGATGATTGGGAAAAAATTTATATTAACAGTATGGATTTTCAAAAGGCAGACCAATTGACCAACAAATTAATCGAATCATTTTTTGGAAAAATGAAGCTTAATAAAAGCTCTGATGTCCGCCATCGCTTTCTAGGGGCTGCTACCCCGATTGGTGCAGTGGACTTTGTACCAAATTTAACGGAGGATATTCCAAAGCGATATTTTATTAAAGGTCGCCCGGGTTCCGGAAAGTCAACGATGTTAAAGAAACTAGCGACGGCGGCTGAAGCCCGCGGAGTCGATGTGGAAATTTACCACTGCGGCTTTGACCCAAACAGCTTGGATATGTTGATTTTTAGGGAATTGGGGATTGCAATCTTTGACAGCACCGCCCCGCACGAATATTTTCCAAGTCGTGACGGCGACGAGATCATCGATATGTACGAAATTCTGATTGAAGCGGGAACAGATGAACTCTTTGCAGACGTCATCAGTAAAATTTCTGCAAAATATAAAAACAAAATGGCAGAAGCGACAGAATACCTCGCTGGAGCTAAACAACTCCGCGACGAACTTGAAGCCATTTACATTGCCGCCATGGACTTCAATGTCGTCACCGAAATCCAAAACAAAATTGAAGAAGAAATAAACGAAATGACCGGGGTTTAGAGAGCGGTGTCAGGCACCATGTGAAATTTTCACATGGTGCCTGACACCCGTTTTTATTTATGGGGATTGGTTTTGCTTTGCTGTCCCTTGTTGCGTTTGTTGCCTTTGCTGTTGTCGCCGCTTACGAATTCAGTAGCGAATTCTGCTTCAGCGTGGCCTGCTTCTGGTGCGTTTTGGTTTTGGCTGCCTTTGTTGTATTTTTTGGTCATGTGAATGCTCCTTTCCTTGATGCTATAGATAGTTTGGCAACTTTGATTTCCTTTATTCGCAATTAAAGGGAGGATGTTTTGGGAAATTATAGAATTAACTAAGAGAGTTATTATTTATTAGGAGTGAATTGTAATGTCGTCTATCATTGCCCTTTTAACTAAGCAATTTGAAGAGAACCAAGATCCGGAAAATGCGGCACAAATGGAAGGTTATATGAAAAACCACTTCCCTTTCTTTGGAATCAAGTCCCCGCAAAGAAGAGAAATTGAAAAACAATTTTTTCAAGAAACGGGAATATTAAAAGAACCATTTAACCACGAGCTAGTCTTAGATCTTTGGAAGATGGACCAAAGGGAATACCAATATGTGGCGATAACGTATATTGAAAAATCATTAAAAAAGCTGCAAATAGGTGATTTATCACTGATGGAAACATTGATTACGATGAAATCGTGGTGGGATACGGTAGATGCTCTTGCCGCAAAGCCGGTGGGGAAAATCGCCCAAAAGTACCCCGAGGTTGTAGAAGAGACCATCGATGGCTGGGCAGCCCATAATAATATGTGGCTGCGGCGGACGGCAATTCTATTTCAATTAAAATATAAACAAGAGACAAATGAAGAAAAGCTGTATGACTACATAATGCTGAATGCCGAAAGTAAAGAGTTTTTTATCCAAAAGGCGATTGGCTGGGTATTGCGGGAATATTCCAAGACCAATCCTCACTCGGTTAAATCGTTTATCGAGGTACATCGGTTAGCCTCTTTAAGTGTTAGAGAAGGCAGTAAGTATTTACCATAGGGCTTAGGGCAAGAACTATTCGGAGAAAAATGGTAAAATGTCCGTAATATTGTGAGAGGTGAGACAGCATGATTAAATGTATTGCAACAGATATGGATGGAACATTATTGAATTCGATGCAGGAAATAACCGAGGAAAATAAGCAGGCCATTTTAAAAGCTCAATCCCAAGGGGTTGAGGTGGTCGTGGCGACAGGCCGGTCTTACCAGGAAGCAACCTATGTTTTGAATGCGGCAGGCTTGAACTGCCCGGTAATTTGTGTAAACGGCGCTGAGGTCCGCTCTAAGGAGGGGGAAGTCATCTCGGCAAACCCGATTCCAAAGCAGTTAGCACGCGAGACTGCGGTAAAGCTAGCAGATAGCAATGTTTACTTTGAAGTTTATACCAATCAAGGTGCCTACACGATTGATGCGGAAAAAGCTGTTTCGATTCTCGTTGATATCGTAATGAGTGCTAATCCTGAGGCGGATCGAGACGAGATTACCGTTGCTGCAGGTGCAAGGATTCGCGATGGTTTGGTCCATACGGTGGAAGACTATGAGCTGCTATTTGCCGATGACGATATTAAGATTTATAAATTTCTTGCCTTTTCATTTGAGGATGGAAAACTGGAGGCAGCAAGCTCCTTATTGGCGGGCTTTGAGGAGTTAGAAGTTACTAAGTCAGGCGTTGAAAATATTGAAATCACTCATAAACAAGCACAGAAGGGAATTGCTCTTGAGGCCTTTACGAAGGAAAAAGAAATTGATTTAGCCGATACGATGGCGATTGGCGATAATTTTAATGATATTTCGATGCTGGAAAAGGCCGGCCGTGCGGTGGCAATGGGCAATGCCAGCTTTGAAATTAAGGCTTTATGCGATGTCATAACGGCCACTAATGAGGAAAGTGGCGTGGGCAAGGCGATTTTTGAAGTGTTGTAGTTGGATGAAGACATTAGGGAGCGTGGATTGATTGTCCTTCATAAGGCAGATGAAGGCCAAAATGTTCATAAATTGATGTCAAAATGTCTTTCATAAAGAAAGGGGGTCCCGCTTTTGGCGATACGAGTCGGTTCGATTTTAATGATGGCAGTTTTGCTTGTGTCAGGCTGTTCCTTTTTTGAAAAAAAGCAAAAGTCGGAGCCAAACAGCGAAGCGGTTGTTATCCAGCCAGAGGCCGAAGTTGTTGCGGAAAACTTATCCGTTCCCTGGTCCATCGATCGGGTGAATCAAACCTTTTACATCAGCGAGCGGACGGGAAGCATTGTTAAAATAGCGAACGGAAAAATGGAACGGCAGCCGGTGCACTTGAAAAAACCGCTGGCACAAGCGGCGGAGGCCGGCCTGCTGGGATTTGTCCTGGCCCCGGGATTCCCTAATACACAAAAGGCATATGCCTATTATACATATGGCGACGAGGACCATGGACAGTTTAATCGCATTGTTGTGTTGGAGACTGATGGAAGCGAGTGGACTGAAGCGGCCATTCTTCTTGATCGGATACCAAGTGCTGCCTACCATCACGGCGGCAGGCTGAAAATTGGACCTGATGGCAAGCTGTACATCACAACAGGCGATGCGACCGATCCGGATTTGGCGCAAAATTTAAGGTCGATTAATGGAAAAATCTTACGGATGAATTTAGACGGAACGATTCCTGCCGACAACCCCTTCCCAAATACCTATGTTTACAGCTATGGCCACCGTAATCCGCAAGGGCTGGTTTGGATTGGAAATAAGTTATATTCGAGCGAGCACGGCCAGTCGGCCCATGATGAAATTAATCGGATTACGCCGCGTGCTAATTATGGCTGGCCGGTAATCCAAGGGAAAGCTCAAAAAATGGGCATGATAACGCCGATTTTCCAATCAGGCAATAAAACGTGGGCGCCTTCTGGGATGACGGCTTATAACGGCAAGCTGTATGTCGCGGCGTTAAGGGGCAACGCGGTGCTTCAGTTTGATTTGGAGCGGAAACAGATGAAGCCCGTGATTACCGGTTTAGGAAGAATCCGCGATGTGTATATCGATGGTGAATATATGTATTTTGTAAGCAACAACACCGATGGCCGTGGGACTCCGGATGAGACGGATGACAAATTATACCGAGTGAGGCTGTAAAGTGTAAAGTAAGGTTTTTTGAGAGTATGCCTATGGGACAAATGCATGTGGAAAAAAGCTTGGAATGTCCCATAGGGAGGTTCTATGGGACAAAACCGCTGTGAAAACTAGTAAACTGTCTTTAATAAGGCTTCTAAAGGACAAAATCGAAGCGAAAACTAGTAAAACTGTCTTTAATAAGGCTTCTAAAGGACAAAACCGCGAGCGAAATTACCAAAACTGTCTTTAATAAATCCCGTTCATCAAAACAACGCTAAATAGCAACTCGTCATGACGATTGCTGTCCAAACCAACCCGCATCAAACCAACCCTGCCCTGCCCAAAACTACAAAATCTCAATCTTCAACGAGTTAACCTGCGATACCAAGAGCTCTTCGTATTTTTGCTGGGCTAAATAAAGAACCTCCTGCTCGCCGGCTTTCGGGTTTTCCTTTTTCACCTGGGCCAAAACATCTTGTTGTACTTTTTTTGAAAGGACGATCATCTGGAACTGCGTCTTTTCAGCATCCCAAAACTGATCTTCGCCATACTCTTTAATTAATTTCATTGCAGCATCATACTCACTGTACTGCTCACGGGCCTGAACAACTGCTTTTTCAACTTCCAAATCTAAAGCTTGATGCCCTTTCTCTTCAGCAAGCAGAGCCATCGCACGCAGACGGATAATCTGCGTCAAGAGCTGGTTCTCATCAACCGCTAATTTCTCCTGTGAATCCAAGTAAGCCAATTCTTCCTCTAACTGGGTGCCGCTGTATTTTTGATTAGCGGCCTCGCGGTTGATCGCGAGCTGCAGCTGGTTAATCATCTTATAAAAAGCGAGGTCATCGGCGGTAATCCACTTGCCGTTAATCGCAGCGACTCCTTTTGGTTTCCCAACATTCAGCTCAATCACCTTTTCAGCCTTATCCCCATCCTTCACCAACATAAATGCCGCTTCATATTTTCCGTTCATAGGGAGCTGTGCTTCTCCGGAATAAACACCATCAGCAGCTTCCTTAAGGGTTACATCTGAAGTGCCGTGGTCCATATTCGCCATTGATAATTCGGCTGTTACCGTTAAGCCCTTCACCGCCTTGCCGCCATCGGTTACTTTAATTTCAATTGGTGACGCCTTATCTTGTTGAAAATAAACCTCTTTTGTTACTTTAATAGTGTAATTTGACCCAGAGCTGCAGCCGGTAAGCATCGCAACCAGCAGCACCAAGGCATATATCAATCTTTTCATTCGCCATAACCTCCCAAATGATGTGTCTCTAAAAATTCCCCAACAGTATACTTTAACATTTTTCCATCTTCTAAAAATGCGACATGAGTACACACCTGTTTAATTTCGTCTAAATGGTGTGAGGAGAGAAGAATCGTTTTGTCATACAGCGATTTTAACACCTCTAAAATTTCCTTGCGCCCCATCGGATCAATGCCGCTTGTCGGTTCATCCAAAATCAGAATGCTCGAATCCTGATAAAGCGTAATCGCGAGGCCTAACCGCTGCAGCATCCCTTTGGAATATTTCTTCACCTGGACGTTGCGGTCATCCCATAGGCGGACAGACCGCAGAACTTGCTCCACCTGTTCAAGAACCGCCGAGCCTGACACAGCTTCGGCAAAAAAGGTGATATTTTCGAGCCCGGTTAAGCTAGGATAAAGCATGAATTTCTCCGGCAGATAGGCAATCGCCTTTTTCCACTCCCCATTTTTCTTAGTCACTTCCACACCGTTTATCTCAATTTTTCCTTGCTTTATCGGCAACAGCCCAAGCAGGCTATGAATAAATGTCGATTTTCCTGCCCCGTTTCGACCCACAAGAGCACAGATTTCATGTTTCTTTATTTCCAAGGTAATAGAATCTAGCACTTGTTTTTTCCCGAAGGATTGGTTCAAGTTAGAAACTTTAATCATTCATACCCCTCCTTGCGGTTTAAGAAAGTGGCCGTTCCAAAAGAAACCCCCAGCCAAACAACGAGATTTCCTAGTAAAAAGAACACTGGCTTTGTCCACATGAACGCTTCTAGAAGCCGCGACATATGTCCGAATGAATAGACGCCCATGCCGGTTTCAAGAAACATCCGAACTGCCTGCAGCGGATTTAAAAAATAGCCAACGGAAAATAGTTTGACATTTTCGTAGGTAACATCCGGTAAAAACGACAGCAGGATAAAATCATGTAAAAAGAAAAAGTAGAACCAGATAAAAATCGTGCAGCCGATAATCTGCATCCGTGAGCGAGAAAAACTTCCTATTGCCGCGCCCATCTGCAAAAACACCAGGGACATCACTACAAGTGCCAAAATAAAAACGAGATAGGCTTTAACATCAAGCTGAAATTGAAACTTCAACAATAACAGATAGATGAAAAACCACACGAGCAGCGGCAGCAATACCACCGTATAGAGCCCAAAGCTTTTGCGTAACAGGAAGCTTGAATAATTGTCCCTTTTTGTCAGCAGCATGATCAGCGTCTTTTGTTCTTTTTCCTGAAATATCGAAAAGGCGCCGATGAACAGGCAGAGAATCGGGATAAAGTAAATGATCGTATCAAATAAATTGATCATCAAAATGTAAAAACCTTTATCAAATGAAAGGGCAGAGGAACGAAGCATAATGCTGATTGAAATCAGAACAATGATGCTTAGTGCCAGCCAAAGCCCTTTACCCCTTATGTGTTCCTTCCATTCCTTCCAAATGTAATGCATAGCTTTTGTCTCCCCTTTGCAAAAATACCAACCGCCGCCAGAAGTCCAATTCCAATCCAAAGTACGAAGGTATGGCTGCGCTTTACAGGCATAAGCGGGTGCGGATCTTTAAACATAACCTCTTCGTTATTTTGCGTGGCATTTATTTTTTCATAAATCGAAATGGCCGTGCTTTTTAAAAAAAGATTCGTAAGTTCCTGGTCCTCTATCAATTGGTGGAGGCTGGAGTAATAGGTGATCGGAAAATCCCCGATATCGTCCTGATTTAAATCGGTAAGCGGGAAGGCGCTGCTCCAGTCATTGCCGAACCCGGCCTTGCTCCAGTCATTGCGCTCGCCATTGCCGCCAATCGTGACAGCTGGGATGGTGTTATCAGAAATTCGATTTAAGGTAAAAACTTGGGCCTGTGAGCTGGCCCAGAGCTCAATCCCAATTTGATTTTGAATGATGCGGTTGTTCTTGACCAGATTCCGCGTTGCCTGGTCGATGTACAAGCCGCGCTGGTTCATGTAAAACAAATTATTCTCAATATGATTATCATTGGCCTGCAAAAGCAGGAGCCCGAATGATTGATTTCCATAGTTAACGATAAATTGATTATCTTCTAATGTAAGATTGTTAGAGTTCATGACAGCAGCGCCGCCCGTGTTCATTGTGAAGATATTGCGTTTAAAAGTGTTTCCGTCAGAGTACATATAATGCAATCCGTATCTTGTATTGCTGATGTTATTGTCATAGCTTTTGTTTTTGTTAGCATAATCGAAGAACATGCCATCGCGGGTACCTTCGATTGTATTATGAGAAAGCAGGTTGTTTTTTGCATAAAAAATATGAAGCCCATTGCCTTGGGCAGCAATTTCGCCCTTGCCTATTCCTTTAATGTTGGTATAGCGGACAATATTGTGGTGGGCCTTGCTTAAATAAATGCCGTGAAAGGAACGGCGGACCGTAATATGTTCAATTAGATTATTGTTTGTATAGACTTTAATTGCAGCATACTCCTCTGAAGAGTTCCGGTTCATACTGCTGCCGGTTACGGTTAAATACTTGAGCTTTACACGTGGTGCTCTTACGGAAATCACGTTACCGGTTCCATCTCCCTTGATTACGGTATGTTTTGCTCCAATTAGCGTAAGCGGTTTATCAATGACGATGTTGCCTTCATAGGTTTTGTCTTCAAGCTTCAGTACCGCTCCCTCTTTCATGGAGTCGATCATTGCTTGCAAGTTTTCGGCTGCCATCTTTTCCTCCGGTTTTATGAAAAAAAAGAAAGAAAAAACAAGAATCAGGAGCGTCAGTTTTTTCATTTAGCTCGGTCCTTCCATAACGGAATCAGCAATAAAATAAAAGCGGCAATGATAAGGTAGAGACCTGTGCCTAAGAGACTGTGAGTGATAAAGTTTGCGACCGTGTTTTCACCAATAATTGGCGGGATAAAGGGGTCAATTTTAATCGGTGCCTCCGGGCTTAAATTTGAACCATACTTTTTTAAGGCAAAATGAAGGTCTAACACCCCGGTAAGACCGCCAGTGGCAAATAGGACAATTAATCCGTAAAGAACAGCTCTTTTACGAAGCACTGCTGTTATGAAAGTAAGGCCGGCTAATCCGCCGATAATATAGATTAAATAGGACAGTTCCGGAAAATTTTCCTCACCGAAGTTGGACATCCCAATATAGTGGTTCAGCCCGTTAATAATATCAATTTGTCCATCAAGCTTATTAGGGTAGACGATGATATTTAACCCTTCTGGATATTGCGGCGCATAAAATACCATCTTCCACCAGGGGAAGAACATCGACGCAATGATGGAGACGGCTGCCAGTCCTATCAGCAAGGAAGAAGTAAGAGATAATTTTTTGCTGCTGTCATTCAAGTTAACCACTCCTTTTATATTGCAAACTTACTAAGGGGAAGGGTACCAACTTTTACAATTGATACCCCGCCACAAAATTTTTCTGTCTAGCGCAAGCGCCCTTGCGCTTTTCTATTTCGGTTTTACTAGGAAGTAGCCGTTCATTTCCTGGTGCAGCGCGGAGCAGAAGTTTGTGCAATAGAGCGGGAATGTCCCGGCTTTATCGGCGGTAAATTCCAGTGTATTTGTTTGCCCAGGCTGTACTTCCATGTTTAAGTCATAGTCGTTAATCGCAAAGCCGTGGGTAATGTCCTCATCGAAGTCGATATTGGTTAAATGGATAAACACATGATCGCCTTCGTTCACCTCTATTACATCCGGGCGTTTTGATTTCGCGTCAAAGATGAATCTTGAGCGCATGGCAATCCCGTAGACGTGGACTTCATTGCCTTTCCGGACAATTTTTGTATCCTTTTGGTTATACACGGCATCCTTGTTTTTTGAATCCTTTTGATAGACTTCTATCGTTTTAATTTTATCTGCCTTAATCATTTGAGCGTAGTGCGGCTCTGGGTCAACCGGCGCAGATTGAACAACCTTCATCTTCTCGCCGCTGAGGTCGATTAGCTGCATCGATTCTGGATGAGAAGGGCCGACAGATAAGTAGGTGTCTTTAGCAATTTTGTTCAGAGCTATAATC
The DNA here is from genome assembly GCF_014656545.1 of Neobacillus kokaensis. Taxonomy (GTDB): domain Bacteria; phylum Bacillota; class Bacilli; order Bacillales; family Cytobacillaceae; genus Neobacillus; species Neobacillus kokaensis. Next base: position 82,660 of record NZ_BNDS01000005.1, on the reverse strand, counting down.
CATTTTCCATCAGGTGCTACAGTGTCACCTTCAGCTGCAACAGAGTGGCCTGGAGAATATTGTACAGGCACGCGGTCTAACGTCTTGCCAGTGTTAGGGTCCCATTTCACAATTTCAGAAGAAATAAACATTGTTGTATAAGCCATGCCTTTGTCATCAAATTGTGTATGAAGCGGTCCAAGGGCGTTTTCAGGGTTGACCTCGCGCTCCATCACCGACTCATATTTCAAAATCGGAATACCATTGCGTTCCCCAGCAAATTCTTTGTTTTCAACTGCTTTAAATGCTTTTTCAAAAGAGAATACCGTCATCGCAGGGGCAAGCTTGCCGGATGCGATAAAGTAATTACCATCAGGAGTTACGTCAACACCGTGCGGCGACTTGGCAACAGGGACTAAATAAATGCCGCCTTTTTGCTTTTCAGGGAAGATCATTTTTTGCCCGCCGACATCTTCGTACTTTCCTTCTTTCACCATCTTCTCAAGCTCTTTCCAGTTGAACAGCACGATATAGTCACGGTCAGCTTGAGAGGCGTTGACTTCCATTGTCGTTGTTGCTTCTTCGGTATTGTAGGTAGTCATAACCGCCCAATCTTTGGAGCCTTTCTTTCCGGCATCGGATAAGTCATAGGACCAAGGCGGAAGAGCCACTTGATATGCAATGTTTAACTTCACTTTTTTCTCATCAAAGGTAACGGCTGACATGACACCGCGGTATTTGCTGCTATAGTCATCCAGCGATTCGTATTTTTGTCCAAGCGGCACCGCGAAACGGGTCGGCAGGAACATGTACTCTGTATTTTCAGTTACAAATGCGGCGCAGTGAGGACCGGCAGTGTTTGGCACCTTGATAATATCCTTTGTTGTGAATGTTTTTAAGTCCACAACGGCGGCACGGCTGTTGCCGACATCGGTGGCAAACATCCATTTGCCGTCATAGTCGCCATTCTTTTCGGAAAAAGCCGGGTGGTGCAGGTCGCCCCATGTATAGCCGCCCATTAATTTCTTCGAATGCTCGTCAAACCCATACCCTGTTGCAGAATCCTGCGAGAAGACAGGGATGGTTCTGATTTTGCGCATCGAGGGCACACCGTAAATAAACATTTGACCGGAGTGGCCGCCGGATGCGAATAAATAGTAGTCATCTTTCTTGCCAAATGGTACATAAACCTTTTCGGCATCGCTTTTGTTGCCTGCGGAAGCTGTTTGTGTGTCTGTCTTGGACGAAAAATCCGCAAAGGAGATCGTCGCTGCGATAAACCCGGCCAGCAAACCGGAAGCGATTGGAACCCATTTTTTCATTCATTACACCTGCCTTTTCATTATTTTTCAGACGCATCTTTCAGCACTTCTAGAACTTGCTTGCGTTCTTCATCTGTTAACGGATTGCCACCGATTACTCCCGACATTACGGCTGATGTAGGCTCTTTTAAGAATTCTTCAATTGGCTTGCCGTGTTTCCCCTCTACGTTTATAAAGGCTTTGGAAAGATCCGGACCTGTTGCCCCGCCTTTTAAATTAAGAGTTTCGACAGCGTGGCAGCCTAGGCATCCTCTTTTATTGAGGATGTTGTCGTCATTGGCAGAAACTGTTTTAGTTTCTTTTGTATCTGTGCTTTCCTCTTTGGCTGCGGATGTTTGGCTATTGTCGGCCTGTGCGGTTTGCGGTTCATTTGAGGCTTTCCCCATTATCACGTCAAATACCAGGTAGCCAAGACCAAAGCCAAGTACGGCACTGATGACAAAACTAATGATTGCTTTTTGCAATGTTTCCCCCTCCTTTTTTAGCGAATGAACAATTTCATCCTAATCTTCAGGGCAATAGATATATGTGATATACTTCACGCCTCTTTAGCTGTTTTTGAACGTTCTGTGAAGAGTAGGTGAGAACCTTGATAGAAAGCTTTTTTTTAAAAATGAACGTTTTGTGAAACGTATGTTTCCACTTTGGATGTAGGGAAAAATGAATAGTTTTGTGAAATGTATCACTTCATGCCAGAAAAAGATTGTTTACAATAGATGGTAATCAATCGTTTTTAGATAGGAAAATTAGCAAAGGTGGCGGGGAAATTGAATCGAGTCAACTGCTTAAAGGAGGAGAATTTAGCTATATATCAAGAATTAAAGAAGGCCGATTTGCTTCGGAAGATTGTGATTTTTAAAGAGTTATCGCAGGATTCACTGCAGGTTATTGAAAAGAGGATTCAAACGTACGAATTCAAAAAAGGAACGCAGATTATCGCAGAGGATGAAGTGGCTAGAGGCGTGTATTTTATTCTGTCTGGGGCGGTTAAACTGACAAAGCAGGATGAAAACGGCAATGAAATTATTGTCTGCATGAAACAGAAGGGCGATGTGTTTGCCGAAGCGTGCTTGTTTACAAACAAAACAGAATGCTATCCGGCAACGGCGACGATGCTCGAAGAAGGCAAGATTTTGTTCTTGGATAAGCTGGAGCTCGAAAAGGAATTAGCAAATTATCTCGAACTGGCACTGCAGATGGTTCGCTATATGAGCGATGGATTACGGGAGATGACCTCACAGCTTCGAGATGTTGCATTGTTGGATGTGTATGCGAAAACGGTTAAAATGCTTGAGCGGCTGGGGAAAAAATTTAATACCGACGGCAGGCGCTGGGACATTGAGATTCCGTTGACGGTGCAGGAGTTTGCGACCGTGGTCGGGACAACGCGGGAAAGCGTAAGCCGAGTGTTCTCGAAGCTGCGGAAGGAAGAACTAATCGATTTAAAGTCGCGGAAAATTGTCATTCTTGATTGGTGTAAGCTGTGTACGGTGATGCATAAGGAGTATTGAAAATGGAAAAAGCCCTTCAAAATTGAAGGGCTTTTTTCCATTATTTTTAGCAGGGAAGGTCTATGTAGAGAAGAGTAGATAAAGTTAATTTCGAAAATTCAGTTTATACAAATAGAAAACTTTGATAATATTTTATTATGGAAAATGAAAAAGGTATTTAGATAAAGATTAACCCAAAGGGAGGGGGCGTTTTGATGATGAAAAGAAACTATCGAATACCGCTGGTATATAAGTATTTATTGTTCTATATTGTACTATTAATCCTCCCTATCTTTATAATGGGCTATATCATTCATTTTCAAATCATGACGAATTTAAAGCAGCAAGTACAGGAATCAAATAAACAAAAATTAACACAAGTAAAAGATGTAATCGATACTAAGCTGCTAGAAATACATAATATTTCTACAAAAATCTCAAATCAACCTGAATTAACTCCATATGCAATCCATAATTTTTATGATGTGTATCAAGCACAAAAGTTATTAGACTATAAAGTAGGCAATGATTTTATTTATGACCTTTTTTACTTTATAAGGAATGGAAAATATATTTATTCAGCAAATTCTAGTTATTCTCTATCTATATTCTTAAAGTCCCATTTTCAATATAAAAATTGGTCAGCGGAGGATTTTTATCAGACTATTAATAAAACAAGTAAACCTATATTAAGAACAGCTGAAGATGTAACTTTATTTCAAGGATTGAATCGCCACTTAATTACTTACGTGGTACCGGTTCCTTCTAATAGTACAACACCATATGGTACCATTCTCTTTTTAGTGAAGGAACAAGTAATAAGAGATATGTTAAAAAACGTAGTAAATACACCTAATGGAAATGCTTTTATTTTGGACCAAAAGGGTAAGATCGTGGCAGGTCTTTCTCACAAGGATTTAAATGTATCTCTAATACATAAGATACTAAAAAAAGATAGTTCTACAGGAATTAGAAGTGTAAACATAGATGATCAGCCATATTTTATTTCCCAGGTGAAGTCTAATTTTTTAGATTGGTCTTATATAACGTTAACGCCTGAAAAGGAATTAATGAAAGAAGTCAATAGCATAAGAAATAAGGTGCTGATCTCGTATATGATTATATTGGGTGCTGGGGTTTTGATTATATACTTCGGTCTTCATATAAACTATAAACCATTACGCAGACTTATTCGAAGAGCGGAGGAGAAATGGGAGCAGGCAGTTGATAAACGGGATGACTTGGATAAAATATGGGGTGTGATGGATTACACCGATTCAATGAATCAGCAGTTATCTGAACGAGTTAAAAACAGCCGGCCGGTCCTTCAGCAGCACCTATTAACCCGTTTACTAAGGGGAGAAATAAAGGATTACATTGAGTTTAACAAGCTAGGGGAAGAAATGGAATTGACGCTAAATGAAGCGTCATGCTTTGTTATGGTAATGGATTTTAACAGTGACAATGTGCCAAAAATGCAAATTCGGTCTAAATTGATCAACGACTGGTTAGAAAAGCTTCCGCATATTGAAAAATATCCAGTAAATTTATTTGAAACATCAAAAGTGGCGGTTATTATCTGTGGTGAAGTCCCCTCATCAGTATTAACTAATTGGTATCAAGAATGTATTAAGAATCAACCGTTTACAGTCACTATCGGTGTAGGGAATAGCTATCATGAGTTAATACAGATTGGAAAGTCACATTTGGAGGCATCTACTGCCTTAAATTATAAATTAATCAAAGGTATTGATCAGGTGATCTTTTTTAAAGAAACGTCTGCTTTCAATCCTAAAATACAATGGTATGACAAACAAATCATTGAGCAATTGGAATCTTCCCTTAGAAAAAAGGATAAAGAAAAGGTAGATAGAATTCTTACTAAAATGGTAAGTATCATAAAGTCATCAGATACAAATTTGTATATGGCGAAATGCCTTAGTTTTGATATATCGAGTACGACAATGAGAATTGTTCAGGACATACATAATCTCCAAACAAAAGTTGAAGATGCCTTACCGGATGTTTTTCTTATTAATGACTTTTATTCAGTTGAAGAAGTTGAAAAAACGATTACAAACATGATTCATACAGCTTTTCAACTTGTTAATAAAAGCAATGAAATTCCTAAATTGTTGGATGAATTGTTAGCTTACATCAAAGAACACTATTACGACGATCAATTTTCCATTCAATCTCTGGCAAGTTATTTTTCTCTATCAGAGACATACATAATGGGATATTTTAAAAAGCAAACGGGAGAAACAATTTGGCAGCATCTAAATCGCTTAAGAATGGACCATGCTAAACAATTATTAAAGACAACTGACACACCAATAAAAGATATTGTCAAACAAGTTGGCTATAGTGATGCTTCTAGTTTTATAAGGAAATTTAAACAAATGACGGAATTAACCCCAGGAGAATTTCGTAAACACTATGCGGAAAAAAATTAAAAACTGGCAAACGGAACTGGTGCATTGCCAGTTTTTTTTTGCGTTATTGAATCATTTACTAAAAAGAAAACGTAAGCCTGTTTTTTATGTGTTACGTTAAAAGGACTGTAAAATAAACGTTTTAAAGGGTTTGTAAATCGCATATTCGTTTGTTTTTAGCATATTGCAAAGACTAATTGATGTATAAGTAATGAAGTTGTTTTAGCACATTTGTTATGAAATGGCTGATTGTGCTGCTTAAAAAAAATCCTGTATGCTTGTTTCACTGAACCAAGTATCCGGTTTCATAATTTGTATCCGTTTACAATACGGGATCCGGCAATCGAGGACAGAATTTAAAACAAGAATGGAGGAAACAGAATGGGGCACCAAGGGGGTACGGTACTCCAAAAGGATCAAGCAGTCACCATTAAAGTAAAAAGGCGATCGGCGATCATCAAAAAAGTAGTACGGAATTATGATTTATATCTGTTATTTCTACCGACATTAGTCTACTTTTTAGTTTTCCATTACTACCCTATGTATGGGGTTCAAATTGCCTTTAAAAACTTTAATCCCATACAGGGAATCATGGGGAGCAGCTGGGCAGGATTTGAACACTTTGAGCGATTTTTTAACTCTTATCAGTTTTGGGCTGTATTAAAAAACACCTTCGGATTAGCTGTCTTTGAATTAGCCATGTTTCCAATTCCAATTATCATGGCGCTTTTATTAAATCAATTGGTAAGCTCACGTTTTAAGCGGATTGTCCAGACTGTAACCTACGCTCCTCATTTTATCTCGGTAGTGGTCTTAGTTGGAATGTTGTATTTATTTTTATCCCCGCGAAATGGGATTATCAACCAGTTCATTATATTATTAGGCGGGGAACCAATTTTCTTTTTTGGCATACCGGAATGGTTCAAGTCCCTATTCGTCTTTTCAGGTGTTTGGCAAAACCTTGGATGGGGAATGATTATCTATTTAGCCGCATTAACGGCGGTCAGCCCTGATTTGCATGAGGCGGCTGTTGTTGACGGAGCCAGTAAATTGAAACGAATTTGGCATGTGGATCTTCCAAGTATTTTACCGACAATCTCTATTATGTTTATTCTGAATATTGGAAATCTAATGGGCGTAGGGTTCGAAAAAGTCTATTTAATGCAGAACTCTTTAAACATATCTTCTTCGGAAGTAATTCAAACCTATGTTTATAAGACAGGATTATTGGGAGCCCAATATAGTTATGCGGCAGCGGTAGGATTATTTAATTCGGTTATTAATTTTGTCTTTCTCATTACTTTCAATAAATTAGCGAAAAAAGCAGGTCAATCAAGTCTTTGGTAAAGAAAGGGGAAGATTCCATTGAATATTGGCAGCCGCAGCAGGGGCGACAAAATTTTTGACATTATGAATGTTGTTTTTTTTAGTCTTATTCTATTCATCACCATTTACCCGCTTTATTTTATGATTATATCCTCCTTTAGCAGTCCTGATAGTATTAATAATGGGGAAGTTTGGTTTTGGCCGAAGGATATCACATTCGAAGGGTACAAAATGATTTTTGAACATGAAAAAATTTGGACAGGGTACAAAAATTCCATTATCTACACGGTTGTGGGTACGTCGATTAATGTTGTACTAACCATTACGGGTGGATATGTGTTATCGAGAAAGGATTTAGTAGGCAACAAAATATTTATGTTCTTTATCGTTTTTACGATGTTCTTTAATGGCGGCATGATCCCAAATTATCTGCTAGTGAAAGATTTGGGGATGCTGGATACCATGTGGGCATTAGTAATCCCGAATGCCATCTCTGTGTTTAATTTAATCATCGTCAGAACCTTTTTTCAAAGTACGATTCCAAACGAACTCTTAGAGGCGGGGATTGTTGATGGGTGTTCCAATTGGAAGTTCTTTCTAAAGATTGTCCTGCCGCTATCAAGACCGATTATTGCCGTAATGGTATTGTTTAGCGCCGTTGGACATTGGAACACTTATTTTTCCGCCCTTATTTATCTAAGGGATGCCGATTTATATCCATTGCAATTAGTTCTTAGAGAAGTATTGATTCTAACCCAGGCGCAAGAGGTAATGGATTCTTCTTTAAACGGGGGATTAGCGGAATTGCAAAATATCTCCCAGCTAATTAAATATGGTGTTGTAATTATTGCTAGTTTACCAGTGCTAATCCTTTATCCATTTCTTCAAAAGCATTTTGTTAAGGGTGTTATGATCGGATCAATTAAAGGCTGATCATTTATAAAAATAAAAATAGAGTGAGGGGAAAACATTGAAGAAAAAGGTTTTTAGTTTATTTTTGGCTGTCCTTCTAGTATTAGGAGTGCTTGGTGCCTGCAGCAAGAAGAGCGAGGATGCTGCAACGAAAGAAGATGTAAATAGCAAGGAAAAAGTAGCGGTCAAGGCATTTGGGGTAAAGGCACCAGCAGCAACAACTGATTATGATGAGATGCCATTCATGAAAGAGCTGCAAGATAACGTAAATTTGGATATTAAGTGGACGTTGGCGAACGTTTCCACTTATCGTGAACAGATCAATTTAATGTTTGCCAGCAATGATATGCCTGATATTTTCTATTCGGCATGGAGCTTGTCAGGAAATGATATTGTTAAATATGGGTCTACCGGTCAGTTAATTCCTTTAGAAGATTTAATTGAAAAACATGCTCCAAATATTAAAGCATTGTTCGAAAAAAGACCGGAACTAAAGAAAACGATTACAGCCCCAGACGGTCATATTTACGCGTTGCCGCAGGTAGACGAGGCTTTGTGGAGTACCTCTAATGATGCATTTTTTATCAATAAGAAATGGTTAGATAAACTTGGACTGCCAATTCCCAAAACAACGGAAGAATTCTATAAAACGTTAAAAGCCTTTAAAGATCAAGATTTAAATGGAAATGGCAAAAAAGATGAAATTCCTTTTAGCTTTATGTTTAATAACCACATCCGAGGCCCTCATTCTTTAGCAGGATCATTTGGAGTGGTTGGCCGAAATATAGGCGTTACGGATGGAAAGGTTTATTATGCTCCAGCACAGCCGGGATATCGTGAATTCTTGAAATATATGAATCAATTATATAAAGAAGGTTTAATTGATCAAGAAGCCTTTACACATAGTGTGGAAGTATATGATTCAAAACTCAAACTGAAACCAGAAACATTAGGTGCTTTCTTTAGCTGGTCCAATTGGTCAACGTTTGGCACATTAGACAGTGATTATGTGGCGATTCCGCCGTTAAAAGGGCCAAAGGGCGATCAATTGTGGAATAAAAATGGCGGAACATTTAGTTTTTCTGGATTTTCAATCACCTCCGCCAATAAAAATCCAGTTCGATCAATTAAATGGGTAGATCAAATGTATGATCCTGAAATGAGTATTCAAGTAAGCCTCGGGCCATACGATGTGAACTTGAAAAAGGATGGAGATAAGATTCAAATTTTGGATGCACCGAATGGAATGGGATATGAAGAATTTAGACATAAATCGACGCCAGGCTCGTACGGGGTGTATGCTACATTAAAGGACACCTATGAAAAGTTGAATTTAAGTCCTGGACAGCAGGAGAAGCTAGAGTATGCAGAAATGTATAAACCTTTCCAGCCGAAGGAGATCTATCCGAATGTTTTGTACAGTGTAGAAGATGCAGACAGATTGTCCATTCTACAAACTGATATTGATAATTATATGAATCAGACTGTTCCTAAATTTATTATCGAAGGAAAAATTGATGAAAATTGGGACGATTATGTGAAACAATTAGAGAAAATGGGTCTGGAAGAATTGCTTCAAATTAATCAAAAATACTATGATAAATTTAAGGAATAATTAATAGATTACTAGAAAGGGTACGGCAATCCGTATCCTTTTTCTAAAATTGGCAGATGGATTGAGGAGTGATCTAATGGATAGGCCGAATATTTTATTAATTACAAGTGACCAGCAGCACTGGAATACGATTGGAGCCTTTAATAAGGAAGTTTCAACCCCTAATTTAGATCGATTAGTAAAAGAAGGGACGACTTTCTCGCGGGCCTATTGCCCCAATCCCACCTGCACCCCAAGCAGGTCCTCCATCATTACGGGGCTGTATCCAAGTCAACATGGTGCCTGGTCTCTAGGAACAAAGCTGCTTGAAGATGTACATACCGTAGGCGACAGTCTTACCGAAGGCGGCTATCGAACATCCTTGATAGGGAAAGCCCACTTTCAACCATTGAACGCTACGGAAGAATATTCATCCTTGGAATCCTATCCTATATTACAGGATTTAGAGTTTTGGCAGGAATTTAACGGACCTTTTTATGGGTTTGATCATGTGGAACTGGCTCGAAACCATGTAAATGAGGCCCATGTTGGACAGCATTATGCGTTATGGCTGGAGGAGAAAGGCTGTAAGAATTGGAGGGATTACTTTTTGCCCCCTACGGGCACGATGGACCGTTCAATAAAGTATAAATGGGAGATACCTGAAGAATATCATTACAATACGTGGATAGCGGAACAGACAAATAAAAGGCTTGAACAATATAAACAAGAGGGGGAGAGCTTCTTCTTATGGGCCAGCTTTTTTGACCCCCATCCTCCTTATTTAGTGTCTGAGCCATGGGATACCATGTATGATCCGGAGAAGCTGACGGTGCCAGTGGTTACAGCGGGGGAACATGAGAAGAATCCTCCGCATTTTCAAATGACCCAGGAGGATAACCCTGATTTTTCTAAGTATATTGAATCGGATATTGGCAATATTGGTTTCCGGTCACATGTGAATGTTTTACATGATGAGGCAAAGAAAAATATGGCTGTCTACTATGGAATGGTTAGTATGCTGGACAAGTACATTGGAGTAATTCTTGATCGATTAGATGAATTAGGGTTAGCGGATAATACCATCGTTGTCTTTACGTCCGACCATGGACACTTTTTTGGCCAGCATGGCCTTCATGATAAAGGTGGATTTCACTACGAGGATTTAATAAAACTGCCATTTATTGTCCGCTATCCTAAAAGGGTTCCTTCTGGTAAAATCTCAAATTCGATGCAGTCTCTTGTTGACTTAGCACCAACTTTTTTGAGCTTTGCAGGGATACCAATTCCGTCTTTGATGACAGGTGTCAATCAAAAGGATGTATGGCTTGGGGAAAAAGAGGAAGAAAGAGATCACATTATTTGTGAATATCGGACACAGCCAACCAAAGTCCATCTGAAAACATACGTAGATCGCCGCTATAAAATAACAGTTTATTATAATGAAACATATGGAGAGCTTTTCGATTTACAAGAGGACCCAGGAGAAATATGTAATTTGTGGGATGCCCCAGACTATAGCGAAATAAAGGCAAACCTGTTATTAAAATATATCTGGGCGGAGCTGGGGAAGGAACCAATGAAGATGCCAAGAATTGCAGGTGCATAACCACCGTGGATAATGATTGATGGATCTTTAAAACCTTTAAAGATAAAATGGGGGGATTATAATCATCCCCCCATTTGCTGTATGACTATTTAATTAGTAAATTTATACGTCCAAAACCGTTCATTGTTAATCCAAACCAAGATTTGCGGATCTTGGTTTTTCATTTTTTCTTCCATGTCAGCAAACATCTGCTCTGTTTGCGAACGGTGTGCTCGGATGGCTGCGAGCTTGATGTCGTTGACCGGGGTGATATCGTTAATAATGTCTGCTTCGCCGAGCTTTTCTACACAATCATTGGAAAAAGCGACGCAGTGTAAAGTCGGTCTTGCGGCGGCCGGAATCTTACCGACAGCGCGAACAACGGCCGCACCGGTGGCATCATGGTCAGGGTGAACCGCATAGCCTGGATAAAATGTAATAATCAGCGAGGGATTCAGCTCCTCAATTAACGCTAAAACCATGTTGGTCATTTTATTTTCGTCTTCAAATTCTATTGTTTTATCACGAAAGCCCATCATCCGCAAATCCTGGATGCCAAGAACGCGGGCTGCTTCCATTAATTCTTTTTTCCTGATTCTCGGAAGGTCTTCCCGGTTAGTAAATGGGGGGTTCCCCATATTACGGCCCATTTCGCCTAAGGTTAGACAGGCATAAGTAACCGGTGTGCCATTTTTGACGTAAGTCGCAATTGTTCCTGATACCCCGAAGGCTTCATCATCCGGGTGGGGGAACACAACGAGGACATGACGTTCTTTTTCCATAACCATTCTCCTTCTATTGTCCGGCTTCAGCGCCCTAGCGTCTAGTGTCCTTCGCTCTCCGCCCTACGATAAGTCAAGCACGAATGCGCCTCCGGCTCTTCGTGTTTCCTTTATCTCAGTTGGAGCGCTCCACAAGGAAAACTTCGGCAGCATAGCATCGCACGAAGAAAAAGCGTTAGCTTTTTCGAGGAGGCCATACGCCGCTGACCAGGGCGCTTCCGCTTTTCTTTTTATTCAAACGGAGTCGTGCTAATTTCGAGAGCAACGGCAAGTTTGCCTTTATAATCGTGGCCGGCGAGAAGCAGCCTTCCCTGTTCATCAATCACAAAATGGGTGATCCCTTCAGCGTAAATCCAGCCGATATTGATTTTTAGTCCGACGCGGTAAGGACCATTGCCGGTAATTTTCCCTAATTCATAGCGGACAAGAGCATTTCGAATATAGGCGCCAGCAGAAAAAAATGTTTGATCATAGTGGGATGCATAAGCACCGTTTGTTGTTTCGAGGTGGATATAAACATCTTGATTTGCGAACTGATTGATGGCTTCCTGCACGCGCTTGGCGTCAACAACTTGCATATGTGGCTCCTCCTTCCCCTTTATAGATAAAATTTAAATTTGAGAAATGTCTAGCTGCAACACCTAGGGGCTCGGGGTCACAAGCCAATCCGTCAAGAAGGTAAAGAACAGCCTTCTCGCCGGCTCGTCTTGTGCTTGTCGCCCCTGATCAAGGCTCTTCTGCTTTTATAATAATGTAACTATCATACTAAAGTTAGTAAAAAAATGCGAAATGATTGCATTTGGAAAATGTTTGAACTTGGTAATAATTAACTTTGCTAAGAAAAGTTTACTTGGAAACATTATTCCTAGAATCATTTGTTTATTATGGCCTTAAGGGGGCATACTCCATGAGAAATTGGTTTCGAAAAGCTTCAGTTGTCCAAGAGCAAGGTACACTTCCTGCCCTCATACAGTATTACAAGAAGTCGGGTGATTTTGTCCATTTTCATAACCCGCAGACACCGCAGCCGTTTTGGATTTCCTATTTTGGCTCATTAATTGATGTAGAAATACTGCATCGCGATATTCTTCCATACTTACAGCAAACTGCCCTTACTTCATTAGAAGCGGTGAGGGCTGCGCTTCCTTTTGAAGACGTGTTGATTACGAGCGAGCAGAAAAAAATTGAGGATGCTTTATTAAGAGGTTCTGTTCTCATTCAGCTTGACGAAACTGCCTCCATTTGCGCCCTTGTTCGGGCGGAAATGAAAAAGTCCCGTGAGGTAACGATTCCTGAAGAGGAATATAGTGTAGTCGGACCGAAAGAGGCATTTGTCGAATCAATCACGACGAACTTAAATTTAATTCGAACCCGCCTGCCAATCACAGAATTACAGGTGAAAGAATTTACAATTGGTACACTTTCTAAAACAAAAGTAGCTGTGCTTTTTATTGATGGCATTACGAATGAAGAAAATGTAAACACAGTTTGTCAACGTCTGGAAAATCTGCAATTTCATCAAATCCTGGATAGTTCCTTTATTTCACAATTAATAGAGGATAATACTATTTCCCTCTTTCCGCAATTAATCGACACGGAGCGGCCGGATCGTGTCGCAGGCGCGCTTGGAGAAGGAAGCGTAGTGATAGTTGTAGATGGCTCATCCCATGTCTTAATTGGACCTATTTCAATTATGGAACTTTTTAATGCGTTCGAAGATTATTTTGTTAATTGGCAAATTGCGTCAGCATTTAGACTTATTCGGGTATTCGCGGTATCATTTTCGATCATGGTGACCCCGATTTACGTAGCCGTCTTAACCTATCATTATCAATTAATACCAAAGGATTTAATGGTGACATTGGTTTCATCCCGGCGAAATATTCCGTTGCCGCCGTTCTTAGAAGCAGTCATCCTTGAGCTAACGATTGAGCTCCTCAGGGAGGCTGGGGCAAGGCTTCCTTCAAAGGTTGGTCAAACGATTGGTATCGTGGGCGGTATCGTTATTGGGACGGCTGCCGTAGATGCCGGATTAACGAGCAATGTACTGCTGATTATTGTCGCGCTGGCCGCCTTGGCTTCGTTTACCACCCCGGTCTATCGCATGGGTAATACGATTCGTTTATTGCGGTTCCCCTTCCTGTTACTGGCGGAATTGTGGGGACTGCTCGGGATTGCAATAGCTTTTATCTTTTTAATGAACCACCTGCTGCGGTTAACCTCGCTGGGAAGGCCTTATTTGGAACCGATTTACCCACCGAGATGGAAGGATTTAAAGGATTCCTTTATCCGGCTGCCATTTTCAAAACAATCGAGGAGACCGCATTTTTTTCAAGCAAAAGATCAAATTCGCTTTCCCGCTAAAAAAGTGAATGAAGTAAAGGATATAGATGAGTAGAATCCAATCCTAAAGGGGGATTGTATGAGCATACAAATTAAAGACGAGTTTCGTGTCTCGCCGTTCCTTGTTTTGTTCCTTGTTCATGGTACACAATATGGGATTGGAGTTTTAAGCTTTCAACGGGATGTTGCTTCCATTGTAGGTCATGATGCTTGGATTTCGGTTATTATCACAGGGGTTATTTTACATCTCCTCATTTGGATGATGTACTCTATGTTAAATAAAGATAAGGGTGATTTAATTACCATTAACCAGCATACATTCGGAAAATGGATCGGAAACCTGTTAAGTATTTTCATTATTATTTTTATTCTTTCGCATACGATTACTGTACTGCGTTCGTATATTGAAATTGTTCAAGTATGGATGTTTCCTTTGCTAAAAACATGGCCATTTGCTTTAGTTATATTACTTGCTGTCTACTATATCGTTACAAGCGGATTTCGGGTAGTTACCGGTGTGAGCTTTTTATCTGTCGTCCTGCCCTTCTATTTAGTTTTCACATTTTTCGTGCCAATTGAATTTTCAAACTTTCGTAACCTGTTGCCCGTATTTGACCATTCCTTTGTTGAAATGGCACGTTCGATTAAAACAACAGCCTTATCCTTTTCCGGCATTGAACATATATTGTTCTTTTATCCGTTTATCCAAAAACCGGAGAGTTCGCAAAAGTGGGCACATTATGGAAATCTTTTAACCACATCTCTGTATCTTCTGATTATGGTTGTAACATTAGTTTTCTTTGAACATGAATATTTAAATTCCGTTATTTGGCCAACGTTAATGTTGTGGAAGATAATTGAATTACCGATTGTTGAACGCTTCGAAATTATTGGCGTGACCTCTTGGGCGGTAGTGATGATTCCAATCATTTGCGTCATGTTTTGGTCAGCGAGTCGAGGAATTAAGGAGATATTCAAGGTGAAACAAAAAAAAGCACTCGTATTGCTGTTATTCATTTGTTTTATGATTAGCTGTTTTTTAACAGAAAGAGAAATGATTCAACAATTCAATAAATGGCAGTCGGAAGTTTCCTTTTTTATCCTGCTTATTTACATACCTATTCTTTTTGTTTGTTACCACATACGTTATAAGTTGAGGCGAAAAGGATGATAAAAAAGGTAAAAATAGCTGCCGTGCTCGGTATTATTTTTTCTGCCCTTTTTTTTGGCCGTGTACCAAGCCAGATTTTAGATGATTTGAATTTAGCATCAGCTGTAGGATACGACTTTGCCGGTGAAAATCGAATCAAAACTACATCGGTTGTTCCTGTGTTCAACCCCGACAAAAGCGTTGGAAATGAAACCTTTACCGCCACGGATGAACTAAGTAAAGAAACCCTTAGAAAAATGAATCTAAGCTCTGCCCGGCGGTTGGTAAACGGCAAATTAGAGGTGGCTCTATATAGCAAAGAATTGGCGAAGCGCGGAATTGGCGATTTATTGGACACCTTGCAACGGGACCCCTCTATTAGTGAGAGATTGTTGGTTGCTGTTGCCGATGGAGAGGCAGAGCAGCTATTAACGAATAAGTATGGAGATCGTGATACCGGTGTATTTCTATCCATGTTAATTGATCAAAATATAAAGGCAGGGTTAGTGCCGACATATAACCTTCACCTTTTTCTTAATAACTATTACTCTAAGTTAAGTGATCCATTTTTGCCGCTTATCGGACAAAAAGGGAAGGATGTTCAAATTAAAGGCATTGCCTTATTTAAGGGAGACCGTTTTCTTAAAACCCTTCATGAGGACCATCAATTTGTTTTTAAAGCCCTTTTGGAAAAACTTAAGTCAGCTAACTATAAGCTTAGGTTGAAGGAAGATGAATTTGTGGTAATTGAAAATGTTAATTCAAAACATAGAGTTCGTGTCCGGAATGGTAAACATACTCCGGAAATTTCTATTGGACTTAGGGTGAAAGGAATTATAAGGGAAAAAATGGGGAAGACGACAAACAAGAGAGAAATACACTATATTAAGAAACAAATGAAGAAACAATTAGAAAAGCAGGGAACGGAGATGATCCGCTCGTTTCAGCAGTCAGGGATTGATCCATTACATTTAGGAAATGAGGTAAGAAGCCGTACAAGAAACTTTAATACTAAAAAGTGGTTAGCACAATATCCTGATATAAAAATAACGATAAAGGTAGATGTAGACATTTTAGAAAAGGGAGTAATTGATTAAGAGCTTGGGATCGAATTCTAAGCTCTATTTTAGATAAAAAAGGTGTCCCAGGGTTCGGGACACCTTTAATATATTATTTTGTTAAGCTGCTGCGGTAAGCACCATGCCATGTAGGGCCGACGTATTGGTTCAACTGGAAGCCCTGCTGAATGGCGGCAGAGACAAAGTCTTTAGAAACCTGGACGGCCTCATAAACTGATTTTCCTTTTGCCAGTTCGGCAGCAATGGCGGCGGAGTTTGTGCAGCCTGCACCGTGTGTGAAGGTTGTTTCAATTTTTTCTGATTCGTACACTTTGAACTCTTTTCCATCATAAAGCAGATCAATCGACTTTTCCTCTGCCTGCAGCTTGCTGCCGCCCTTGATGAGGACGTTTTTAGCTCCTAAATCATGGATTTTCGCAGCTGCCTGCTTCATGTCATCCAATGTTTTTGGTGTTTTCATTCCCGCAAGCTGGCCGGATTCGAATAGGTTTGGTGTTACGACGAGCGCACGCGGCAGCAGCAATTCACGCATTGCATCAGCTGTTTCTGGATTTAAGACTTCATCTTCCCCTTTGCATACCATTACAGGGTCGATGACGACGCGCTCTAACTTATGTTCGTCAATTTTTCTTGCTGTTAATTCGATGATTTCAACCGTACCAAGCATACCTGTTTTCATGCCGTCAATGCCAACAGATAGAATCGTCTCTAGCTGTTTTTCAAGAATATTGACATCAATTGGAAACACATTGTGGTGCCAATTGTCGTTTGGATCCATCGTCACAATACAGGTAAGTCCTGTCATTCCATAAACGCCAAGCTCCTGGAATGTCTTTAAATCGGCCTGAAGTCCAGCCCCGCCGCTTGTATCCGAGCCAGCAATCGTCATTACTTTCTTAATCGACATTATGTAGATCCCTCCTGCAAAATCGGACTCATTTCCTTTATTAGTATAAATCATTTGATAAAAATTAGCAGAAAAAAAGCGGGTGCCTTACACCCATTGCTTGTTTGCGATATTTGTTACAGCTAGATTAAAATGAATGTTATAAGGTAAAGAGGGTGAAGTGATGAAAGCTGCCGCAATTATTTTATCAGGCGGAAAGTCAAGCCGTATGGGGTCAAACAAGTCCTTTTTAAAGATTAAAAACAAAATGAATATTGAAATAATCAGGGACAAAATTAAACCTGTCTTTGATGATATAATTCTAGTAACGAATGATTCGCAAGCCTACAAGTTTCTCGGGGTAAAAATGACCGGGGATGAATACCCTGGAATGGGGCCGCTTGCGGGGCTTCATGCGGGATTAGAGGCTAGCGACCATGAGGTGAATCTTGTCGTTGCCTGTGACATGCCGTTTATTTCGGCGGAGCTCGCCGAGATTATGATAAGCTTCAGCCGTGATGTGGATGCGGTTATCCCTGTCATCGCTGGCAAGGAGCACCCATTATTCGCTGTGTATAAAAAGGATTTAGCAGTCGCTGCGGCGAAGTGTATTAAAGAAGGCAGACTGAGGATGAAGCACCTGCTTGAAGAAGTAAGTGTACGGTACGTAACGGAAAAGGACTTTACAGATTTTACCGATATAGAGATTCAGCGCATTTTTTTCAATATGAACCGTCCGCAAGATTACGAGGATGCTAAAAAATGGGCAGAAACAGAGTAGGGGGACAAGGAAGCCATGCAATTTTTCAAAGTAAAATCCCGAGATTAGTTCCGAAAAAGAAGGGGTGTCACGGGGTGAATATGTGCCCTGTATTCCATCACGATTTTCCAAGCAACAAAGAGTTCTGATATCATCGTCATCAACGCCGGTTGATCTGGTTGCAGCAAGGATTACACCGATCATATTATGGAAGAAATGGGCGAAGTGTTGACACATGGATTCAGTGGAGATGAAAATCGTTTCCTCCCACATCGGCATATGGCTGGCATCATGGCGATTCGTAAAAGGTAAGGCTCGTGTCAGCGGGAATCCATTTGCTTAACCCGGAGTGGAAGTAATATAATATTTCATATGTTAAAAGAATGTTAGCGAGGCAGGTTGTTGTCTTGTATCCCTTTTAAAACGATAATCCAATCAGCTGCCTTTAAAGCGCGAGTGAAGCAGATTGGCGGGTATCAAGTGGTGGAGAATGCTGAGCCAAAGTGCTTAGACTAAGAGGTGAGTTCATTGAAATTCTACGAAATCTCAAAAGAACCGATTCATATACAATCAGTAATAGATAAAGTAGTTCAGCGCGAAGCCGGGGCGATAACTACCTTTATCGGCACCGTGCGGGAATTGACCCATGGTAAGAAAACATTATTTTTAATCTATGAAGCTTATGAAGCAATGGCTGTTAAAAAGCTTGAGCAAATTGGACAGGAAATTGAGGAGCGCTGGGGAGGTTCGCGGGTCGCGATTACCCACCGGGTTGGGCGCCTTGATATTACTGATATTGCCGTTGTAATCGCAGTGTCAACACCGCACCGTGCCGATGCCTATGAAGCGAATCGCTATGCGATTGAGCGGATTAAGGAAATCGTCCCAATTTGGAAAAAAGAACATTGGGAGGACGGCGAAGAGTGGATCGGCAACCAGCTGGAAACGGTCGCTTACCCAAGCGGCAAACCCGAGGCAGGTGATGTAGATGAATAAGGTGCTGTTTTTCGCCCATCTGCGTGATGTCGTTGGTGAAGAGTTTCTTATGGTAGAGGCCGCTGGAAAAACTGTTGCTGAGCTAAAGGCCGAGTTGGCTGGGAAATACGACCTGCCACGGCTGGAAACAGTAATGACAGCGATTAATGAAGAGTTTGCGTCGAATGATGAGGTTATTAAGGACGGCGATGAGATCGCGTTTATTCCGCCGGTTAGCGGGGGATGAAGTTTTTTATAACCGGTCTCTGTCTTTATTAAAACAAATGCTGCAACCTAAAGCTCGCCGACTCGGCGAGTTTTCCTTTCAAAAAGGGGGAATGAAGATGAACGAACGCTATTCACGCCAAATCCTCTTCCCCGGAATTGGCAAAGAAGGCCAGGATAAAATAAGCCGTAAGCATGTTTTAATTATTGGCGCTGGGGCATTGGGCTCGGGAAATGCGGAAATCCTGACACGTGCGGGAGTCGGCAAAATTACCATCGTTGACCGTGATTACGTCGAGGCAAGCAACCTGCAGCGGCAGCAGCTATATACCGAAGAAGATGTAGCTGAAAAGCTCCCGAAAGCAGCAGCGGCAGAAAAACGGCTAAAGGCGATTAATTCAGATGTTGATATACGCGCCATCATCGGTGATGCAACACCAGAGATGCTGGAAGAGCTCGTACCCGATGTAGATGTTATGATGGATGCCACCGATAATTTTGAAACGCGGATGGCGATGAATGATGTCGCACAAAAACACAATATTCCGTGGATTTACGGGGCATGCGTCGGCAGCTTCGGGATGAGTTTTTCGATCATTCCAGGAAAAACACCGTGTTTGAATTGTTTGCTTCGTACAATCCCGTTGCAAGGGATGACGTGTGATACCGGCGGGGTTATTTCACCGACAGTGCAAATGGTCATTTCTCACCAAACGGCTGAAGCGTTAAAAATGCTGGTAGAGGATTGGGATGCTGTCAGGACTTCTTTTGTCAGCTTCGATTTATGGCGTAATCAATATACAAGCATGAAAATGTCGAAGGCCAAGTTTGCCGGCTGCCTATCCTGCGGCGAGGAACGGACATATCCATACTTGGACCGTGAGAATATGACGAAAACGACTGTGCTTTGCGGCAGGGATACCGTCCAGATCCGCCCAGCCAATACAGGAGAGATTTCTTTAGAACAGCTGGCGGCGCAGCTTAGTTCGCTAGGTTACAATGTCAAAGGAAATCCATATTTGCTGTCTGTTGAAATGGGTGAAGAACGGATGGTTATTTTTCAAGACGGTCGCGCCCTTATACATGGGACGAAGGATTTGACACATGCGAAGACAATTTATCAGCGGATTATGGGATAATGGATTCTAGACTCGTACTTGAAACGTAACGGGTTGTCTTCTGGGGGACAAAAAACAAAATCAACATATGAAATCACAATAAATTAGCAAAGAAAAAACTGCGTTTTTATATAAAATTCGCAGTTTTTTTATCGTTATTTATCAACTGTTAGATGTTGATGTTACCGTGTTTGAAAAATAAACGGAAAAATTCCGTTTAAATTGGGAAATACCCATATTTCCCTAAAAATAAGGGGAGGTTTTCCGTTTATCTTATCCAAATCTTTGGATTTTGACTTATTTAGATCAGTTAATCGGAATATCTCCTCTTATATCTGCTTCTTAAGCCTCTCTTTTATGTATTAGCCGGAAATTCTCCGCCTATGAACTTTCATACTACACGAAAATCAAAAATGAATAATTTGATATAAAAAATGAATATAAAATCAGTAATTAAAATCACCAGAAACATACCATTGTACAAGGTTAATTAATGCAAGATCGAGTGCGATTTTAATAATAAAAATCCTATCAATGGCTTAATATCAACAAAAAACATCTACTCAAACAATGCGAGTAAGTGTGCGATTTTGTCCCCTTCAAGAGAACCCGTTACTTGAAACGTACGAGTTTTATTTTTGGCAAAAGTACGGAAGCCAGCCCTGTGATTATGATGATAGGAGATACAAATTACCATAATCCGACATGTTCCACGTGAAACATGTGGAAACATGTCGACGGTCTAATTTTTCGAAAAAAAGGCGATACTCATGTAGAATAGATAACGAGATTGAAGGGCAGGGGTGGCGCTCGTGAATATATCTGTACAAAAGCTGTTAGCGAAAATGGAAGAGGAATTAATGCAGGCAAAGGCTGCTTCCAAGCAGGAAAACTTGCGGGAAAGGATTTACTCTATTAAAATATTATGCGAGTTGATTCTTGACGAAAAACAGGCAAAGGCGGCGGAGTCATGGAATGAACCGGTTATTGGCCGGCCAGTTCCTGTTGTGGTTCCACAACAGCCTGCGGTTCCAATTGTTCAGCAGCCGGTTTCTACACTACAGCTAAAAAAACTGGAGCTTGAGGATGAAGCAAACGGTGACTCATTGTTCGACTTTTAAGAGGAGATCGTTTAGATCTTTAGCAAGCATAAGCGGGAGGATCATTGTTCTACTGTCGTAAAACAGTTTCGCGATGAAACAAAAGAACCGTCCCATGCTTCAAAAAATGGAGGAAATTGATGATGAAGACGTTTATTGTAATTGGAGCAATTAATGCGTTTTTGGCGGTGGCGCTTGGGGCTTTTGGGGCGCATGGGCTGAAGGATAAGCTTGATGCGCATTATTTGGAGATTTGGAAGACGGGTGTGCAGTATCAGATGTTTCATGCAACGGGGATTTTAGTGATTGCTCTGCTGCTTGGAAAGGCCGCTTCTAGTTCGTTGTTTTCTTGGTCGGGCTGGTTGATGCTCGTTGGAATTATTTTGTTTAGCGGCAGCTTGTATGTCCTAAGCTTAACAAAAATAGGACCGCTTGGTGCGATTACCCCAATTGGCGGCGTTTGTTTTTTAGCGGCTTGGATTCTAATGATTGTTGGTGCACTGAAAAATTTTTAACACAGGAAAAAAGGCATTGGGCTTTCGAATACAGCTCCAATGCCTTTTTATATTATCTTGGTGGAAATGTACCTAACGTCGGCCCCCCGCCGAATGGGTATTCGTACTCGATTTCTTCAGCAAATGTGATGTAGTCGACCGCTACCATTGGGATGAGATAACGGGTTCCGGTTTGCGGATCACTCAAAATGACATGGTCTCTTCCTGCCGCCTCGATGATACCTTTAAATTCCTTTGCATTCCATTGGTTGTTGCCTTCAAAGGTTGCAAATACACTTACTAATTTCCCTTTGTTCAAACGTAGGATGTTTTCAATGTATGACTGCTCAATTGGGAGCATGCCTGGTACGGACGAACCTCCCGATGGCGGACGCGGGACAGTTCCTGCGCCCGGCGGTGGAAATTGCGGCTGCGTCGGGAAAAACGTCTGACTTTGGCCTCCGCCCGCAATCGGCTGTGCCCCCTGCTGCCCAGCCGCACCAGTATACGGCTGGTATCCTTGAGGATTGTAATATTGGTTCATCATTTTCCCTCCTAATAAGAAATAAACAATGGCCCCAAACTTTAATGGCGAAGTACACTCAATTTACTATGGAACCTATGGAACCCCATTCAGAACACTACATCTTGCCAATAAAGGCGGTGTGAGCAGAGCAAAAATGCGCTAATCCTTGAAATGTGAAAAAATAATTTTTACTGCAATTGGTTAGAATGAATCACCTTATGCGGCGCTCCGCCCCTTTTCCTTAAACAATTTTATTCATACTCCATAAACCCCAAATTGGTGCCTAAAAGGGCAGGAATTATTTTTTTATAGAGATTTAGTTCGGGGCTTAGCTTATGCTCTCACTGTTTAATAGTATGAGATAAATGAAGGATATATGACTTGAGGTTTAGGTGGAAAAATAAAAAAGCTCTCAGCATTTGCTGAGAGCCTCGTTATTTACACATGGAGAAAGCTGGATACGCGTTCTTCCTCTAAAATATTTCCTACGAAGAAAGCACCAAATTCGCCGTAGCGGGCACTGACTTCATCAAAGCGCATTTCATAGACAAGCTTTTTAAACTGCAGCACATCGTCTGCGAATAACGTTACGCCCCATTCATAATCGTCAAAGCCGACTGAACCGGTGATGATTTGCTTCACCTTTCCAGCATATTGGCGGCCAATCATGCCATGGCTCTTCATCAAGCTGCGGCGATCTTCCATCGGCAGCATGTACCAGTTGTCATTGCCCTCGCGGCGCTTGTCCATTGGATAGAAGCAGACATGCTTCGCTTTAGGTAGAATTGGGTAAAGACGGCCTTGTACATATGGGTTTTGGTATGGGTCACCGCCGTCAGATGGAATATAGTTGCTGAGTTCTACTACTGACACATAAGAAAAAGCAGGAATTGTATATTCTGCTAATTTGGTTTTATTGAATTCGGTTTCAATTTCATTCAGCTCTTCCATTGTCGGACGAAGGATCATCATCATAAAATCAGCCTTTTGACCAACAACGGTATATAATGCATGGCTGCCTTCTTTACGTTCTTGGGTTGTATTCCATTTTTCAACTAGACTTAAAAACTCGTGGATCGCTGCTTGGCGCTCATCGCTGGAAAGCATTTTCCAAGCTGTCCAGTCCATGCTGCGGAAATCATGCAGACAATACCAGCCGTCAAGCGTTTGTGCTGCTTCATTCATTGATAATCACTCCTAAATAATCATTGTTCATAGAACACCATTACTATAACATAGTTTGACCAACACATGCCTATATAAAACCTTAATTCAACTGAGTTGGATATTTTTATAAGAATGGGAAGATAGTAAAAGACAGGGCGCAATTTTTAAAATAGAAAAATTTTTGCTTGAAAGCGTAATTTGGGGATGTACATAGTTTGAAAAATTGGCTTAGTAAAGTATGCTAAAGGTAGAGTTTAATTATAGGAGGTTTGGGGTTATGAGTGACTTATTTACAGGATTGAAAAATAAGATTTCCGGACGGGAAATGAAAATTGTTTTTCCAGAAAGCTTAGATGAACGGATTTTAAGAGCAGCAGGCCGTTTAGCGGAAGAAAAATTACTGATACCGATTTTGCTTGGCAATATTGAACAGATTCAGGCAAAGGCTGCTGAACTTGGGGTATCGTTGGATGCAGTGGAAATTTATGACCCTTCGAATTACGCTGGGATGGACGAGCTTGTCGCCGCGTTTGTGGAACGGCGCAATGGAAAGGCGACCGAAGAGGATGCTCGCAAGATTTTATTAGATGTTAACTACTTTGGCACGATGCTTGTGTATCTAAATAAAGCGAACGGACTTGTCAGCGGTGCGACTCATTCAACAGCTGATACGGTCCGACCTGCTTTACAGATCATTAAGACAAAAGAAGGCGTGAAGAAGACGTCAGGTGTGTTCATTATGGTGCGCGGCGAAGAGAAGTATGTCTTTGCTGACTGTGCGATTAATATTGCACCGGACAGCAATGATTTAGCGGAGATTGCATTGGAGAGCGCGAAAACGGCTGAGATGTTTGACGTGGAACCACGTGTGGCAATGTTGAGCTTTTCGACAAAGGGCTCAGCAAAATCAGAAGAAACTGAGCGCGTGGTGGCTGCCGTTGCGGAAGCGAAACGCCGCGATCCATCGGTTGTGCTTGATGGTGAGTTCCAATTTGATGCTGCGTTTGTCCCGTCTGTTGGGAAAAGCAAGGCGCCAGGATCTGTGATTCAAGGTGACGCTAACGTATTTATCTTCCCAAGCCTTGAAGCGGGCAACATCGGCTATAAAATCGCCCAGCGCCTAGGCGGCTTCGAAGCAGTCGGACCAATTCTCCAAGGCTTAAACCGCCCGGTAAACGACCTATCCCGAGGCTGCAACGAAGAAGATGTTTATAAACTTGCACTGATTACGGCAGCGCAGGGATTATAATGTAAAGTGGATTTTATAAGAGGTGTCAGGCACCATGAAAGCGGAAGCGCTCGTTTAGCAACGTATGGAAGGAGCGCTTCGAATGAGATAAAGGAAACACGACGAGCAAAGCGAATCGATGTTGACTTATCGTAAGGAGAAGAGCGAAGTACACTAGTTGCTGGGCGCTGGAGCTAGATAATGTGAAATTTTCACATGGTGCCTGACACTAAATGCAAAAAGGGAGTTACCATTATGGAAGGTTTATTGCATCAGCCTGAGTGGCGGGTGATTGATCAGTCTTCTGCAGGTTTGCAGTTTTCGGCGCTGGATTCATTTGGTTATGATGATGCGTTGTGTGCCTCTGTTGGGGCGGGAACGGCACCGGCGACGGCGCGCACATGGGTTCATGACAATACAATTGTATTGGGCATACAGGATTCGAAGCTGCCCTATTTGCAAGAGGGGATTCAATTTTTAAATGCACAGGGGTATCAGGTGATTGTCCGGAATTCCGGCGGTTTGGCGGTTGTTCTTGACGCAGGAGTCCTCAATATTTCGCTTATTTTTCCGGAAGCAGAAAAAGGGATTGATATTAACCGCGGCTATGATACGATGTGGGCGCTGATTCAGAGCATGTTTGCTGATTTTTCGCAAACGATTGAAGCGCGTGAAATCGTCGGCTCCTATTGTCCTGGAAGCTATGATCTTAGTATAAATGGAAAAAAGTTTGCCGGAATCTCGCAAAGGCGGCTGCGAAGAGGCGTGGCGGTCCAGATTTATTTGTGTGTGGACGGCAGCGGTTCGAAGCGCGCGGAGATTGTACGCAAGTTTTACTCAAGAGCGAAGCGGAACGACGAGACAAAGTTTGTCTATCCGATGATTGTGCCGGAAGTAATGGCTTCCTTGTCGGAGCTGTACGGCTGTAATTTTTCCGTCAGCGATGTGATGCAGCGTCTATTAATCCAGTTAAAGCAACACAGCGGCCTGCTTTATGCCGGGTCATTAAATGAACATGAGCTTGAGCTTTTGCCGGGATATTTGCAGCGGATTGCAGAGCGGAATGAGCCATTTTTGGCCATGCAAAAAGAGGCTGACTCACAGGTGTGACACCTTCATTAGAGTCGGCCTCTCTTTTTTAATGGAGATGCTGCGCGTTGTTCTCCTTCTCCCCATATATGGCAGTTTGCATGGTTATTCCGCAACTTTTTCTAAGTTTCCGTTACGGTCCATTTTGAATTTAGTAGCGGGTCTTTCCTCTTCTTCAAATAAGACAAGCTTGCGGGCACGATTCATGATCTTCATTAATGTTTCGTAGTCTTCCTGCATCGTTTCGGAATTTTCCTCTAGGCCCCTTACCTTGGCGCTCATTTCCTCGTTTTGTCTCTTTAACTCGGCGATTTCCCGCTTTAATCTTTCATTCTCACTTTTTAATGCTTCATTTTGCAGATTGGAATGTTTAAAGTTTTGCAAGAAAGCAATCACTGAATCCATCGTTAGTCCTGCTCCAGTTACTGGCTGTGTATATACCTGCGGCTGCGGCTTGACGTATGATTCCATTGCCATTTCTGCGGTTAAGTTCTGAACCTCGGAAGCTGGTACATCCGCTATTGATACATCCATGGCAGGCATTTCCGGCATAGCAGGGATTTCCATATTGACTGGCATTGTTTCTAGTTCTTCAGGTGCCCCAACCGGCGGATTATAAAGCAGTTTTTTCTTCCCGCCTTGATCTTTTCCTAAGATTCGTTGTCTTTGTTTCCGTTGTTTTTTGGCTAATGCCAATGCTTTTTCATAGCGGTGGCGGACAACTGCATTCCATCTGAAGCCACAGGCCGCGGAGGTTCGGTTCAGCTTGTCACCCACTTCTTCAAATGCGTTCAGCTGGGTACTGCCTTCCCTTACATGTCTAAGGACAGTCTCAGCCAAGAGCAAATCGTTTTCATCTGTCCATGCGTCTTGACGAACTTTCATTTGTTTCAACTCCCTAATAATTATTTTCCAATGAATACTAGCCTGATGCTGGCTGTAATTTAAAAGTTCTAGTCTTATGATGGACAAGTTTTTCAAGGTTTATACCAAAATGGTTAAAAGGATAATAGATTTTTTAAATAGCTATTTTTTCTGGTAAAAATTGTTTGTCTGGTGGGATATCGTGAAAGTTGTTGATATTCGCAGGACTTGTTGAGGGTGGCCGAAGATTGCTGCTTGCATTAGGAGGATAGAAAATGTAAAATACGTTAGGAGTAAAATGGATGATGATTTGTTATTTTTTCTATTGTTTGCCAGCTGGTGAAATTCTAAGCTGCCGGTTGGGTAAAATAATGTTATAGAGTGCTTGAAGAAAGGGTTGTCGGAAATGGCTAATGAATTTCGCGTTTGTGATGATTGCCAAGCCGTAAATTTGAAGACATTAATCCCTCGTTTGAAAGAAGCTGATCCGAATGCCGAAATCAAAATCGGCTGCCAATCATATTGCGGGCCAGGACGGAAAAAGACCTTCGCCTTCGTCAACAACCGCCCAGTCGCCGCCCTGTCAGAAGAGGAATTAATGGAAAAAGTAAATAAAAAGATAAAATAGACGTGAAAAAAGAATAAATCACCTTTGCTGCTGGAATGGACAAAGGTGATTTTTCTTTTTAAGGTGTCATTTTTTGAGAGTTGTGTCAGGCACCATGTGAATTTTTCACATGTTCTGCTCCAGCGCCTAGCGCCTCGAGTCATATGCTAATCCGTCCAAAAGGTTAAAAAGCAACCTTTCAGCCGGCTCGTCTTATGCTAGTCGGTGCTGACCAAGGCGCTTCCGCTATTCGCGGTGCCTGACACCAAAGCAACAGCACTTGTCGAAAAATCCTGCGGAATTTTGTGTTTTTTTGGTATATAATAGAAATAATGATGTTCGGTTAATTAGGTTTATTGGAATGTTAATGGGAAGAGGGAAGCGGATGACCTATATGGTGGAGAAGTTGAGTGAAGAGAAAGTGTTTAAGGATCCTGTCCATCGCTATGTTCATGTGCGTGACCGGGCGATTTGGGATTTAGTCGGAACGAAGGAGTTTCAGCGCTTAAGGCGGATTAAACAGCTTGGTACGACCTTTTTGACCTTCCACGGGGCAGAGCACAGCCGTTTTAACCATTCCCTTGGCGTTTACGAAATTGTCCGCCGTATCATTGACGATGTCTTTGACGGCAGACCGGAATGGGACAATAGGGACCGCCTTCTCACCTTATGTGCCGCCCTTCTTCATGACCTTGGCCATGGACCGTTTTCCCACGCATTTGAAAAAGTATTCGATTTTGATCATGAGGATTTTACACGGGCGATTATTTTAGGCGATACAGAGGTAAACAAGGTACTTAAAAACGTTAGTCCCGAATTTCCGGAAAAAGTTGCAGAAGTGATTGCGAAGACTTCAGAAAAAAAGCTTGTAGTCAGTTTAATTTCCAGTCAAATTGATGCTGACCGGATGGATTACCTGCAGCGTGACGCCTATTTTACCGGGGTCAGCTACGGCCAATTTGACATGGAACGGATTTTGCGCGTCATGCGCCCTCGGGAAGAGCAGGTCGTGATTAAAAAAAGCGGTATGCACGCGGTTGAAGACTATATTATGAGCCGCTATCAAATGTACTGGCAGGTGTATTTTCATCCAGTTTCCCGCAGCGCAGAGGTCATTTTGACGAAAATCCTCCACCGGGCGAAGCAGCTATATAAGGATAACTATGCCTTTAAACACGAGCCGCAGCATTTCATCTCGTTTTTTAGTGAAACTGAAAACGTCACATTAGAAGACTACTTAAAGTTAGATGAAGCGGTCATTATGTTTTATTTTCAAATTTGGCAGAATGAGGCCGACCCGATCTTAAGCGATTTGTGCCGCCGTTTTGTCAATCGAAATTTGTTTAAGTATGCCGAGTTCGACCCGGCTAAGGAATACAAAAAGCTGGCCGAGTTAAATGGCCTGTTTTTAAAAGCAGGGATTGATCCTGACTATTATTTGGTGGTGGATTCCTCCTCTGATTTGCCTTACGACTTTTATCGTCCGGGCGAGGAAGAAGAGCGGCTGCCGATTCACTTATTGATGAAAAACGGGGAATTACGGGAGCTTTCTAGAGAATCAGAGATTGTCGATGCGATTTCAGGAAAACGAAGAACCGACCATAAACTCTATTATCCTGCTGATTTTCTTGCCGATGAATCAAATGCAAAGGATATAAAGAAGCAGATACGTACCCTTTTAGAATAGCTGTTAAATGGAGTAGGAGATGACGAATAGTGTTAAAAGATCATGCCAAGCTGATGCAGGCGATTTTGGTTTCTGGCGAAATCATCGGGCGGAAAAAGCTGCAAAAGATGATATACATTGCGAAAAAAATTCAATTTCCATTTAATGATAGATTTCAGTTTCATTTTTACGGCCCATACTCTGAGGAATTAACGACAAGAGTAGAAGAGCTATGCAACATGGGCTTTTTGAATGAGGTTAAGGAAAAAAAGGGCGGTTATTTTCAATACCGCTATACGCTGACCGAGACCGGGAAAGAGTTCTTGAGCATAAATGAAGTGGACATGCCGTGTTTAGAAGATTGCTTAATAGATATGAATGAGCAAAATGCCAGATTTTTAGAGCTGGTCTCAACGGTGCTGTTTTTTGACGACCTCCCGAAGGGAGAGGTTATGAACAAGGTGTTTACGTTAAAAAGCAGCCAGCGCTACACAGAGGCGGAAATTGATGAGGCTTATCAGTATATTGAAAGCTTGAAAGCGAAAATTCAATAGAGATACGGATAGGAAAAGACGCTTGGTCTCGGTGTAAGTCGGGTATACAGGCGTTTTTTATTTGGAAGGAATATGAATTTTTTTGAAATTCTGTTATGATTTGTCTATCGGAGTGGTGAAGGAGGATGCTACATGGGTGAATTTGTAGGATTGGTTGCGATTGTGATGATCTTCGGTATTCCCATTATTGCGATTCTGGGAGGCTATTCAACGAAGAAGGCAAAATTACAGGCAGAAATGGTTAAAGACCAGCTGGAGCTTGAAAAACTAAAACATCAAAACTATTTAATTGAAACTGAAAAAATGCGCCTTGAACTCGAAAAAATCAAACTCGAAAGTCCAAAGGATAATCTAAATCTATAATGGGACGAAACCAAAAAGAGTGTGTAACCTCAGATGGCTCACACTCTTTTTTACTCTCAAACTGTATCAAGCGCTGAAGCTGGAATGTGAAAAAATCACATGATGCCTGACACCAAATTATGTCACTAACTTATTTGTCGCTAAAGCGTACACCTGCTACGCCGTAGTGATTTTTGCTCATTTCTTCGATGAAGACAGTGACGTTCTCTTTTGGTGCGCCAGTGGTTTCGCTGACGGCGTCAGTTACTTTTTCGACTAACGCTTTCTTTTGGTCTTCGGTACGTCCCTCAAGCATTTTGACTGTTACGTATGGCATTCTCTTTACCTCCTTAAAATGGACTACTTTAGTAGTGTTCCATAATTGACGGAAAAGTGCAATATCTTGCCTATCATTTGATTTTCTTTTTCAAACCGGTTTCATGTATACTATAAGGAAAATAGAGACAGTTCGGTTAAATAAAGCCGTTATAATAAGGAGGAGTAGCCCGTTTGGATTTTTTAGAAGGATTTTTGGCATATCCCTTGCGAATGATTCCCTATGTGGCGATTACGTTGGTGTTTGCCTTCACGCTGCACGAATTTGCCCATGCCTATGTCGCCTATAAATTTGGTGACGAGACGGCGAAAAAACAGGGGCGGCTGACGTTAAATCCGCTACAGCACCTGGACCCGTTTGGCACGATCTTAATCTTGATTGCCGGGTTCGGCTGGGCCCGCCCGGTACCGGTCAACCGCTACTTTTTCAAAAAGCCGCGTCTGGCAGGGATTCTCGTATCTGCCGCCGGCCCGCTGTCGAACTTGCTTTTGGCCTGCATTGGCTTTATGATTGGCTATGGTTTATCTCGCGCCGGCTTTAACTTGACGGATAATTTTTATGATTTTCTAGATATTTTTATCAGGCTTAATATTGTTTTATTCATTTTTAACCTGCTGCCGCTGCCGCCGCTGGATGGCTACCGGATTGTCGAGGACTTAGCGCCTAACCATTTGAGAGCAAAAATGACACAATATGAACAGTATGGAATCCTGATCTTTTTGATCTTAGTTCTTATCGACCCGCTCTACAACGTAACGATCGGACCGATTTTCAGCTTTGTCATCCCTTGGATTTGGGATCTGTTAAGTAATTTCTTTTATGGGGTATTTTTTTAAAGGAGGTTTCGAGCCATAATGGAAGATAAAAAGAAAAAATTGGGCTTTAATATTATCAAAAGTGATCCGACTGCCGGACATAAGGGGTATGGAAAAGGTGCCCTTAGCCTTGATAACGTATCACCTGTCATCATTGATGTCGACGCAGGCGAGGCGGAGATTGATGTTGGAGCGATGCATGCCCGCAGTGCCGTGGAAAAGGGGATCAAATTTTTACCGAATAAAGAGGAAGTTCCAAACGGCAAGCCGTATTGGCTTGTGTGGGTAACGATTGACCGCAAGGAAGAAGGGCCTTATTATGCCGGTGTGACGGCGTGCTTCATGACCGTTGACCGAGAAATCCGCCGCGGCTACAAGTCACTGCCTGAGCATGTCAACCGCATGGATAAGTCGCTTAAGCGCCATATTATTGTTGATGACATGGATGCAAAGTCCAAAAAGATACTGGCCGACTTTCTTCTAGCACATAATGAAGCGTTATGGAATAATTCAAGTGACGAATTGAAGGAAAGTTTGACAAATTTGTGAAATTTAGAAATTTTTTTGAAAAAATAAAATGATGAATCTCTTGTAGTTTTTTAAAAGAATGGGTAGTATTATAAGAAGTGTGAAAAACACTGTAAGACTAGGACAGGAAAAAGCTCCGGAATCATTTCCGGAGCTTTTTCCGTTATAGGGGAACGAGAATGAGGGGCTCCCAGACCAGTTCAGATTATTAATTCAAAGTGGCAAAATTAGCTCCACGGCAGGATGCGTTTGTACCAAGGCTTTTTCATCTTTTGCCCGCCTTTTGCCGGTTCACTGCCGGTGCCGTTTTTCAAATGCTCGGTGCAATACTCAGCCGGCTCCGTTCCTGTGACATAGTAGGTGAAGCGCCGGACCGGACAGTCTTTTGTTGCAAGCTTCCCGTTTTCAGGGTTTACATAGACGCCGATCACCCCGTCCTTTGGCGGTTTAAAGGCTTTTACTGATTTGCCCTCTAAGGCCTCTTCCATAAAATTAGCCCAGATATTTTTCGCATATGATTTTTCCGGACGCAGCTCAATCGGTTTGCCGACATCATAGCCGACCCAAACGGCCGAAACAAGCTGCGGCGAATAGCCAATCATCCAGCTGTCCGTTTCCGTTGATCCGGACTTTCCAGCATACGGTCTTGTAAGGTCTTCCGCAATCGTGCTTCCAGTTACCTTGGCGTAGCCATTCAATTTGGTATCAAACACACCGGTCATCATTTGCGTCATCACATATGCTTTAGCCGGGTCGAGAACCTTTTCCGATTCTTGTTTTCTTTCAAAAATCACCTTGCCGTTATAATCTTCCACTCTCGTAATCAAGGTCGGATAGACGCGTTTGCCGCCGTTGGCAAGCAGACTGTAGGCATTGGCCATTTCAATTATGCGAACGCCTGATGTTCCAAGGGCAAGTGAAGGCACCTGTGCCATTTTCGTAGACAGTCCAAATTTCTGCGCTGTCTCCGCTAACACCTCTTCTCCTAAAAACAAATGCGTTTTAACGGCATAAATATTATCCGATACAGCTAGGGCCTGAGCGAGGGTAATTTCCCCGTCGGCATATTTGTTATTAAAATTATGCGGTGTATATTTAGTCCTGCCGTCATCAAAGTGAAACGTCGTATATTCGCTGCGCATTGTTGACGAAGGGGTAAAGCCGTGTTCAAGTGCACTGTAGTACAGCAGCGGCTTGATGGTTGAACCAGGCTGCCTTACTGCCTGAACGGCACGGTTAAAGGGACTTTTTTCATAATCCCGGCCGCCCACCATTGCCTGGACGTAACCATTTTTCGGATTCATCGCAACTAAGGCCGTCTGAATCTCCGATGAGCTGGATACATATTTTTTGATTTGCTCCTCCGCCGCCTTTTGCTGCTTTAGGTTTAGGGTGGTGTACACCTTTAACCCGCCAAGAGCAATGGTACGGTCATCTAAATGGAGCTGATTTTTCAGGGCATTTTTCACGGCATCCTGGAAATACGGGGCCGCCTTCACTTTTTGGGTTGTATGAACACCGGTGAATACCAGCTTTTCCTCGACAGCTGCTTCTGCTTCTTTTTTACTGATATAGCCATTCTTGACCATGCTGTTTAAAATAATCGCTTGGCGTCTTTTGGCGTTTTCCGGTGAACGCAGCGGTGAGTAGTAGCCAGGCCCCTTTGGAATCCCTGCCAGCATGCTTGCCTCTGCCAAGCTGAGTTCGTTTGCCTTTTTACCAAAATAAAACTGGCTTGCGGCTTCGGCACCATATGCACCGTTTCCATAGTAGATGGTATTTAAATAGCCTTCCAAAATATCATTTTTTGAATAATTCATTTCCAGGCGGATCGTATAAAGGGCCTCATGAAGCTTCCGTGTCCACGTTTTGTCATGTTCTAGAAACAGATTTCGTGCATATTGCTGGGTGATTGTGCTCGCGCCCTGTACCTTGGCAAATGCCTTGACATCGGCAATCACTGCTCCGGCAATCCGTTTGTAGTCAAAACCGTGGTGGTCGAAAAAGCTTTTATCTTCAATTGAAATCGTGGCATTCACTAAATCTGGAGAAATATGGTCGAGCTTAGCCCAGTAACGCTTCTGCCCGCTATTGCTTTCGCCGATCAACGTACCGTCGTCCGAGAAGTACAGCGTCGACTGCGGCACAGCAAGCGGCGGTGCGCCTAGAACCTTGGCGTAGGCCAGGATGCCGATCAGGACAATAGCCATACAAACCATGCCGATCAAACTGATGAACAATATAGCGCGAAAGATTTTAATCGTCTTACGAAACCCGTGATCCGTCATGATTTCCACAGTGGCCACCACCTGTCTTTTTTTAAAAAATCAACGCCCCAGTTTAAAGGCCGTGTTTTGCTAAAAAATTAGATAGTAATAGTATTGAAAAAATATTGGATTTTTAAACATTTTTTGGCCGTGATTTTATTTTTACTAGACAATTTCGTGTGATTGTAATTCAATAGTTTGGGTAGTATAAAAATTGAATGGATGGAAATACGGCGGATGTTGTTTGCAAGACGTGTTTCGGTCTTTTGGGAGTGGTATGTAGAAAAATTGGAAGGATGATAATATATGGCTGGACTGTGGTTTACGGAAAAGCAAACGGAGAACTTTGGGATTACGATGAAAGTCAATAAAACCTTACATACAGAGCAAACCGAGTTTCAAATGCTGGAGATGGTGGAAACGGCGGAATGGGGCAACATGCTGCTGCTTGACGGCATGGTTATGACCAGCGTGAAGGACGAATTTGTCTATCATGAAATGGTTGCGCATGTGCCGCTATTTACCCATCCAAATCCGGAGAATGTGCTCGTTGTCGGCGGCGGCGACGGCGGAGTCATCCGTGAGGTATTGAAACACCCAAGCGTGAAAAAGGCGACCCTTGTCGATATCGATGGAAAAGTCATTGAGTATTCGAAGAAGTTTTTGCCGGAGATTGCCGGCTGGCTGGATGACCCGCGGGTGGATGTTCGAGTAGACGATGGCTTCATGCATATCGCTAACAGCGACAATGAATATGACGTCATCATGGTCGATTCAACAGAGCCTGTTGGTCCTGCGGTAAATCTGTTCACAAAAGGGTTCTATGCTGGGATTTCCAAGGCGTTGAAAGACGATGGAATCTTCGTCGCCCAATCGGATAACCCATGGTTCAAAGGGGACTTAATCCGCAATGTGCAGCGTGATGTTCGTGAAATCTTCCCGATAACCCGGCTGTATGTCGCCAATATTCCAACCTACCCGAGCGGCCTATGGGCCTTTACCATCGGTTCGAAAAAATACGACCCGCTCGAAATCCAAGACGACCGCTTCCATGACATAGAAACAAAATACTACACAAAAGAACTCCACAAAGCAGCATTCGTCCTGCCGAAATTTGTGGGAGATTTGGTGAAATAAATTCTAGATTTTCTCTGGAAGGGAAAATGAGCTTCAGAGAGTAAGTAGAAGGGTTCTAGCTGGTGTCTTGAAGGAAAAATGAGGATAAGACAGCAAGTAGAGTCAGTCAAGCTGGTGTCTGAAAGAGAAAATGAGGTTTAGACAGGAAGTATCCGTCTAGCTGGTGTCCGCAAAGGAAAATACGGTTTAAACAGCAAGTAAGAGGAACAAGAAGTCTACCTGTAAAAAAATGTGTCCGCTCCATGTGGAATCGTGTCCACGGGTGGTGCCTGACACCAAGACATAACACCAAGAAATAGAAAGAGAGGAAACCGAAAATGCGTTTTGATGAGGCTTATTCAGGGAATGTGTTTATTAAGAGTCATCCGAATTATGAGGAGAGCCGGGTTGTGCTTTATGGGATGCCGATGGATTGGACGGTGAGCTATCGTCCAGGGTCGCGCTTTGGCCCGGCAAGGATTCGTGAGGTGTCGATTGGTCTTGAGGAGTACAGCCCGTACCTTGACCGCGAGCTTGACGAGGTGAAATATTTTGATGCTGGGGATATTCCGCTGCCGTTTGGCAATCCGCATAAGAGCCTTGATTTAATCGAGGAATATGTAAAAACAATACTGGATGCTGACAAATTTCCGTTTGGCATGGGAGGAGAGCACCTTGTCTCATGGCCGGTAATGCGGGCAGTTTATAAAAAATATCCAGACCTCGCGATTATCCATATGGATGCTCATACTGATCTTCGTGAGAATTATGAGGGGGAAGAGCTGTCACACTCTACTCCAATTCGAAAAATTGCTGAATTGATTGGACCGTCTAACGTTTATTCTTTCGGGATCCGTTCTGGGATGAAGGAAGAATTTGAATGGGCAAAGCAAAACGGCATGCATATTTCTAAATTTGAAGTGCTTGAGCCGTTAAAGGAAATTTTACCGAAGCTTGCCGGCCGTCCTGTTTATGTCACAATTGATATTGATGTATTAGATCCTGCTCATGCGCCTGGAACGGGCACTGTGGATGCAGGCGGGATTACTTCAAAAGAGCTTCTTGCCTCGATTCACGAAATTGCCCGCTCTGAGGTGAACGTTGTCGGTGCCGACCTTGTGGAAGTAGCTCCGATTTATGACGTTTCTGAGCAAACCGCCAATACCGCAAGCAAACTGATTCGCGAAATGCTGCTTGGCTGGGTGAAATAATTTTTTATCATTCAGGTGTCTGCCCAAATAGGGTGGGCATCTTTGTTTTATATAGGGGCTGCGTCTGTTTATAATGGATATTAGCGAATTTAGCGAAAAGTAGCTTCTATTAGGGAATCTCCATCTTTTATTAGCGAATTATTTTTTAAAAGGGAAGTGCAGTTTTTTGACGACAAATGAAATACCAGTAAAGGTCACTGTAAAGACCACAATTGATGAAGCGGATCCGATGGAATTGGTTGTTTTTGGCCGCTATTTTCAAAAAGGCAATGCTTCCTATCTGAAGTATGAGGAAGTAATGGAAGAACTCGGTACTGTTCGAACGATTGTAAAGATATCCGAAGAGGAGATGTTAATTTTACGCAGCGGGGCGATAAAAATGCGGCTTCCGTTCCAGCTGCAGAAAAAATTAAATGGCAGCTATGAAATGCCGTTCGGTGTATTTGAAACAGCTACATTGGCGCAGAAAATGGAGTTTACCGACGGTCATGTACAAGGCGGCGGGCAAATTGATATTGTCTATGATTTCGAGATGCAGGGCTCTCCAGCCGGCACTTATCAATTAAAAATTCAATTTCATCCGGTTCACATGAGTGAATAATATCCAAAAAAATGCAAATAGTAGTAATGTACTTTTTTGCAAGGAGTGAACCGATAAATGAATGTGGGAAGAGCAAAAGAAATTCTCGAATCGGCAGAGATGATCAATGTCAGCTACGACGGGACGCCCGTGATTATCCAGCATGTCGATGAAACAACGAAAATGGCACGGATCTACACTAGAAAAGATCCGGATAATGAACGTGATGTCCCAGTCCTCAACTTAATAGAAGACTAACAAAGAGTCTCCGAAGCAAAGTTCGGGGACTCTTTTGTTTAGAAATTTTCAATTCGCGGATAAAACCGGAAATCCGCGGATAACCAACCTTGATTCGCGGATAACTTCAACAAATTGGCGGATAATTTATGAAAAAACGCGGATAAACTAATTTTTATAAAAAATAAGAAATTGCCCCAGCCAGGACTTCTTTCAAAGATCGGGAAAAATTCGGTTTTTCCAACGTCTCGAGTGTCAGCGGTTTGGAGTCCCGGATGTCTTTTGCTAAAACGTCTTTTAATTGCCTGATGAAATCAGCATCATAGATGAAGCAGTTGATTTCTTTGTTCAAATAAAGGCTGCGTTTGTCGAAGTTGGCGGTGCCAATATCGCAGACTTTATTGTCGACCACAAAGATTTTGGCATGATAAAAACCATTATTATATTGGTAAACCAGAGCACCTTCAGGCAAAAGCAGTCGGAAATAGCGGTAGGAGGCCTCCTGGACAAGTACATGATCAGCGGTAAACGGAACAACGATCGTAAGCTTGACGCCCCGCCTCAATGCCCTTAGAAGTTCATCCAAAATCCGCCGGCTTGGAATAAAATAGGGTGTACCAATCATGATTTCAAGTTCGGCCTGCTGTATTAACGAAATAAACCGCTCCTCAAGCTGATTGCCTTCAGTTGGAACCAGTTTATAGCGGATTCCGTCGAAGGCTGGTGCCGGAGAAAAGGCGAGCTCTGAAGCAGTCTCCATGTCAGCAGTTTTCATATGACTTCCCGCAAAACCCGATAAAGGCTTCCTTTGTAAGAAATCCCTGCTTTTACTACGTGAAAAACCGCAAGTCGCTCTATGCCAATCCAGCAGATATTCTTCTTGTAAAAACACCACATCATCACCGGTAATTTTTAAATGATAATCCCGCCACGGATTTAATGGAGGCGGGGCCTCATCAATATATTCCATGCCCACATTAAAGCCGCCAAGGTAACCGATTTTTCCATCAATCACAGAAATTTTCCGATGATTCCTGACGTTTGCAGAATAAAACAAAAAGGGGAGTTGAACGCGGTCACTAAAGGCCACTTTGACACCGGCACGCCGCAAGTCTGCAACCGCGGCCTTTTTTACCTTCAGGCTGCCAAGCCGGTCCAGCAAGAGGCGCACCTCAATCCCAGCCTGCGCCTTTTCTTTTAAAATTGAAAGAAATTCCGCTACAAACTCGTCATCCTTTACGATATAAAACAACACGTAAATCTGTTTTTCAGCCTGCCACAGCACTTCGAAATAATCTCGGAACAATTTTTTTCCATGAGTAAAAATTTTAAAATGGCCGCTAAGCATCGGGCTTTCTTGATCACCGATCAGCGAAAGTTGCTTCCTTCGACCTAAGCTAAAATCTAAAACGAGCCATAAAATGATAAGTAATAAACCTGCGCCTAACACAAACATTGGAATTCCTCCAATCAGTGAAATTAGTTTTTCCAGGGCAGTAGGATTCTATTACAACACTATTTTTGCGGATAATAAGGTGTACAATCTACAGAATTGGTAGAATATTTTAAAAACAGGTTGACTGAACGTGCGTTCACTTTATAATAGAAAGTAAGATATTTTCAAAAAATTAACTATTTTTTGCGATAAGGAAGGGTAATCAAATAATTGAAACTTTCAAAAACCTGTTGACTGAATGCTCATTCATTATATAATAATGATAAGACTAGTTCAGAAAATTAATTATTTTCAACTACTTGTGATAACAGCAGAGGAGAATTAAACGAAGGGGGCGTTTTACATGAATGGTCTGTTATGGATTAACCTTATTGCGTTTCTTGCTGTAACCGCTTACGGCATCAGCTTGTTCACCTATGTTGTCAAAACCCGGATCCAGTACATTAAGCTTGGAAAAAAGACGGAGTTTGACAACAATGTGAAGGAACGGCTGAACAAAATTTGGGTCATGGTTTTTGGCCAAAAGAAGCTCTTAAAGGACAAAAAGAGCGGGATTATCCACGTTATGTTTTTTTATGGCTTCATTCTTGTTCAATTCGGGGCAATTGATTTTATTTGGAAAGGAATTAAACCGGGATCGCATCTGCCGCTTGGCCCGCTCTATCCGGCATTTACCTTTTTCCAAGAAATTGTCACATTGACAATTTTAGTAGCGGTTGTCTGGGCGTTCTATCGCCGTTACATTGAAAAACTTGTCCGCTTAAAGCGCGGCTTTAAAGCAGGGCTCGTATTAATCTTTATCGGCGGCTTAATGCTTTCCGTTCTTCTCGGAAACGGTATGGGAATCATCTGGCATGGCGAAGAGCCAACATGGTCTGAGCCAGTGGCTTCGGTCATTGCTATGGCGCTTTCAGGCATTGGTGAGACTGCCTCCATCGTTATTTTTTATGTTGCTTGGTGGATCCATTTGCTATTCCTGCTTTCTTTCTTAGTGTATGTGCCGCAGGGCAAGCACGCTCACTTAATCGCAGGCCCGGCCAACGTTTACCTAAACCGTTTGGAGAAGCCTGGCAAGTTATCCAAGATTGATTTTGAAGATGAAACGCAGGAATCCTTCGGGGTTGGAAAAATTGAAGACTTTACCCAACTGCAAATGGTTGATTTTTACGCCTGCGTGGAGTGTGGCCGCTGTACCAATATGTGTCCTGCAACCGGGACTGGAAAAATGCTGTCGCCGATGGATTTAATTGTGAAAATGAGAGACCATCTGACTAATTATGGTGCCGCGGTGACGTCGAAAAAGCCATGGGTGCCAACGTTTGCATTTAACAATACGCAAGGGAATCAGCTGGCTCTTGCTGCCAGCGGGCAAGGCGCACAGGAATCTGCTGCTGCTTTATACAGCCCGAGCTTGATCGGCGACGTCATTACCGAAGAGGAAATTTGGGCATGTACGACGTGCCGCAACTGTGAAGACCAATGTCCGGTAATGAACGAGCATGTTGATAAAATTATCGATCTTCGCCGCTATCTGGTTTTAACAGAAGGAAAAATGAACCCTGATGCCCAGCGTGCGATGACGAACATCGAACGTCAAGGAAACCCTTGGGGCTTGAATCGCAAGGAGCGTGAAAACTGGCGCGAGCTTCGCGAAGATGTCGAGGTAAAGACGGTTAAAGAAATGAACAAGGCAGGCGTTGAGTTTGAATACCTCTTCTGGGTGGGGTCCATGGGTTCTTACGATAACCGCAGCCAAAAGATTGCCCTTTCGTTTGCCAAGCTGTTAAACGAAGCTGGCGTGAAATTCGCCATCCTGGGCAACAAGGAAAAGAACTCCGGCGATACAGCCCGCCGCTTAGGAAACGAGTTCTTGTTCCAGGAGCTTGCAACGAAAAACATTGAGGAATTTGAAAAAGCGGGTATCAAGAAAATCATTACAACGGACCCGCATGCGTATAATATTTTCAAAAATGAATACCCAGATTTCGGCTTGGAGGGTGTCGAGGTTTATCATCATACCGAAATCCTTTATGAGCTAGTCCGTGACGGTAAGCTCGTACCGAAGCATGCTGTCAATGAGACGATTACGTTCCACGATTCCTGCTATCTCGGACGTTACAACGATGTCTACGATCCGCCGCGTGAGATTTTGAAGGCGATCCCTGGTGTGAAGCTGGTGGAAATGGAACGCAGCCACGACAAGGCGATGTGCTGCGGCGCGGGCGGCGGTTTGATGTGGATGGAGGAAGACACAGGCCAGCGCATCAACGTAGCGCGTACCGAGCAGGCTTTAGAAACACATTCGTCGATGATCAGCTCCGCCTGTCCGTACTGCTTAACGATGCTGTCTGACGGAACAAAGGCGAAGGAAGTCGAAGACACAATCAGCACCTACGATGTCGCGGAAATTTTGGAAAAAGCAGTCTGCGGCGAGCCTGCGGCTGTAAGTGCCTAACATGGTGTGATTAGTTGAAAGGAGACGCGCGGCGCGCTAATTGGCGTGAGGGCGTGTCTCTAATTAGCTTGCGACGCTTTTTAATTATTGGAGGGCAGTTTAATTAGCGTAGGGTGCACTTCAATTAGCGCAAAAGCGTCTCCAATTAGCGTAGGGCGCACTTCAATTAGCGCAAAAGCGTCTCCAATTAGCGTAGGGCGCATTTCAATTAGCGCAAAAGCGTCTCTAATTAGCGTAGGGCGCACTCAAATTGGCGTA
Organism: Neobacillus kokaensis; assembly: GCF_014656545.1. GTDB lineage: Bacteria > Bacillota > Bacilli > Bacillales > Cytobacillaceae > Neobacillus > Neobacillus kokaensis. The sequence continues at coordinate 41,799 of NZ_BNDS01000005.1, read as the reverse complement.
AAAGCGTTCCAATTAGCGTAGAAGCATCACTAATTAGCGCAAATAGTAGAGGTTGAAAAACAAAATTTTAGGAATTTTGTGTAAAACAATTCAACTTCTGCTATTTTTTATGTAGAATAGAGGTATGGATAAAACGCTTTCATTTCCATCTGGTTACGTGGTCTGAATTTATTTAGTCTGCGTTCGTTTTTGCATTTTGGCCGAGCGAGCGTTCAGTCGCTTGTTCGAAGACAGCTTTTTTTAAAAAAAATAAGTCTGAATTTTGGCAAAAGGGAGAGGGTTTTGAATGGGAAGAACGGTTATTTTAAGCGGTGTTCGTACACCATTTGGGAAATTCAACGGCGGTTTGAGCAGTCTTTCCGCTGCATCGCTGGGCGGCATTGCGATTAAAGAGGCACTGAATAGGGCGAATGTGGCGCTTGACGAAGTTGATGAGGTTATTTTGGGAACGGTTTTACAAGGTGGACAAGGGCAAATCCCATCTCGCCAGGCGGCAAGAAACGCTGGACTGCCGTGGGAAGTGAAAACAGAAACGATTAATAAAGTGTGTGCATCAGGGCTGCGTAGTGTAACTTTGGCAGATCAAATTATCCGCCTCGGGGATGAAGAAGTAATTGTCGCTGGCGGGATGGAATCAATGAGCAATGCTCCGTACATTTTGCCAAAAGCGCGCTGGGGCTTAAGGATGGGTGACGCTGCCGTTCAGGACTTGATGATTCACGACGGCTTAAGCTGCAGCTTCACTGGCGTTCACATGGGGACATACGGAAATTCAACAGCAGAAGAACTGGAGCTCAGCCGCCAAGCCCAAGATGAGTGGGCGTTTAGGAGCCACCAGCGGGCGATTGCCGCCATCGAGAGCGGGAAATTTTCCGAGGAAATAACTCCAGTGGAGGTACCGCAGCGAAAAGGTGCACCAATAGTGGTCGAGAATGATGAAGCACCGCGGAAGGATACTTCCATAGAAAAATTAATAAAGCTCAGGCCGGCCTTTAATGGCGAAGGGACGATCACCGCAGGAAACGCTCCAGGGGTCAACGACGGTGCCGGGGCGCTGGTGCTGATGAGCGAAGAGCGCGCATTGCGTGAGGGACGTAAAGTGGAGGCGGTTGTCATCGGCCAGGCGGCCATCGCTGTGGAAGCGAAGGATTTCCCAAAAACACCCGGATTTGTCATCAATGAAATTTTACGAAAAACAGGCAAGAGCATAGCAGATATCGATTTGTTTGAAATTAATGAGGCTTTCGCGGCAGTAGCGCTGGCGAGCGGACAAATTGCCGGTCTTGACCCGGAAAAGGTCAATGTTAATGGCGGTGCGGTCGCCCTCGGACATCCAATCGGTGCCAGCGGGGCGCGCATCATCATTACTTTAATGCATGAATTAAAGCGGCGCGGAGGCGGTATCGGGATTGCCGCGATTTGTTCCGGCGGCGGCCAGGGTGATGCGGTGATGATTGAGGTGCCAAAGGGATAATAGTTATTCCGGTTTTTGGCTGTTTAGCCAAAAAGATCGAAAAAATAGCCAAAACTCAAAACAAATAAAGAAGCCGGAGGCGAAAACATGAAGGTTGAAAAAGTAATGGTTGTTGGAGCAGGTCAAATGGGATCGGGAATTGCCCAGGTTTGTGCACAGGCAGGATACAAAGTGCTGCTGAATGATTTGAAACCGGAATTCGTGGAGCGCGGACTCGGAGTGATTAATAAAAATCTTTCCCGTAATGTCGACAAAGGCCGTATCACGGAAGAACAAAAGCGGGAAATTTTAAATAACTTAATAGCTTCAACTGATTTGAACGATGCCAGCGCAGTCGACCTCGTGATTGAAGCAGCGGTTGAAAATATGGAAATTAAGACGAAAATCTTTGCACAGTTAGATGTAATTGCCCCTGCCCATGCGATTTTAGCCAGCAACACTTCATCATTGCCGATTACCGAAATTGCGGCGGCGACAAAGCGCCCAGAAAAGGTGATTGGCATGCACTTTATGAACCCGGTGCCGGTAATGAAGCTGGTGGAAATTATCCGCGGTCTGGCAACGGCTGATGAAGTGTACCAGGTGATTGAAGATATGACAAAAACTTTGAACAAGGTACCGGTGGAAGTCAATGATTTCCCAGGATTTGTGGCCAACCGTGTGTTAATGCCGATGATCAATGAAGCGATTTATACATTGTATGAGGGTGTGGCAACAAAGGAAGCGATTGATGAGGTTATGAAGCTGGGGATGAACCACCCAATGGGTCCGTTGACCTTGGCAGATTTTATCGGACTAGATACTTGCCTATACATCATGGAAACACTCCATGAAGGCTTCGGCGACGATAAATACCGCCCATGCCCGCTGCTTCGTAAGTATGTCAAAGCAGGCTGGCTCGGCAAGAAGAGCGGACGTGGGTTTTACGTGTACGAATAAAGCTGGTTTATCCGTGGAACCGTGTTAGCTGTAACGACGAATCTGGAGTGGTATCGGTGAATCAGGGATATATCAGAAATTGCTCGACGATATGGATGTATCGGAAATAGATATTAGCGAATCCTGAGTAGATATCGGGTTCACATATCGGTGACTCTATGCCAGATATAAACGGATCGGTGCCAGAACGGTGCATCCTTGCCAGATATCCGCGTATCGCCAAGCGATATTTCGTGTAGCGCCAAGAATATATCGCGTATCGCCAGGCGATATCCGCGGATCAGCACCACATTTCCGTGACCCAACAAAACTATCCTCGGAGAAGGGGAGAACCGACATGAATCTGACATTTACAGAAGAACAAGAGATGATGAGAAAAATGGTGCGCGATTTTGCTGAAGCAGAAATTGCCCCATTTATTGAAAACATGGAGAACGGAGAATTCCCGCGTGAAATCCTGCGCAAATTGGGAGAGCTTGGATTGATGGGTATTCCAATTCCGGAATCATACGGCGGCAGCGCGATGGATTTTACCTCCTACATTATCGCCATCCATGAGCTTTCCAAAGTTAGTGCGACGATCGGCGTGATTCTCTCGGTGCACACCTCGGTCGGCACGAACCCGATTGTTTATTTTGGAAGTGAAGAACAGAAGCAAAAATATGTGCCGAAACTTGCATCCGGGGAATACTTAGGCGCTTTTTGTCTGACCGAGCCGAGCGCCGGGTCGGATGCTGCCAGCCTTAAAACCCGGGCTGTCCGCGATGGTGACGCCTATGTGTTGAACGGTTCAAAGGTATTTATCACCAATGGCGGTGAAGCAGATGTATATATCGTCTTCGCTACTACCGATCCAAAGCTTGGCACAAAGGGTATAGCTGCATTTATTGTAGAAAAAAATACCCCGGGCCTTTTGATTGGCAAGGATGAAAAGAAAATGGGGCTGCATGGATCAAGAACGGTGCAGCTGACGTTTGACAACATGCGCGTTCCGGCTGCTAATCTTCTTGGCAAGGAAGGGGAAGGTTTTAAAATTGCCATGGCCAATCTAGATGCCGGGCGGATCGGGATTGCTGCCCAAGCGCTTGGAATAGCCGAAGCGGCATTGGAGGCAGCGACTGCCTACGCTAAAGACCGCCGCCAATTCGGCAAGTCAATTGCCGCACAGCAAGGTATCGCTTTTAAGCTAGCCGACATGGCAACGAGTGTTGAGGCTGCGAAACTATTAGTCTATCGTGCCGCCAATCTGCGTTCTAGCGGACGGAAGTGCGGGATGGAGGCCTCCATGGCAAAGCTGTTCGCAACTAGAACGGCAGTGGAAGTCACGACGGAAGCGATTCAAGTATTCGGCGGCTACGGCTACACGAAGGAGTACCCGGTCGAGCGCTACTTCCGCGATGCCAAGGTAACAGAAATCTATGAAGGCACGAGCGAGATTCAGCGGATTGTGATCAGCAAGCATTTGTAAATAATGATCCAAAAATTGTTGATAAGTAAGCTTATCTATGTAGAAACCATCTGATTACCAAGAGTATTTTTCCAATTCAACCCAATATTTGTATATAACCCAGCTTATTTTGTTGATAAAGCCCTAAATTGTGTAGATAAACCTTCAAACTTTGTAGATAAATTCAAAAGTTATGTAGATATCGTCTTAAATCATGTAGATATCCTAAATCCGGAACAAGTAATTAGGGGAGGTCCTTCTAAAAATGAACTTTAAATTATCGGAAGAACATGAAATGATCCGTAAAATGGTGCGAGATTTTGCTAAAAACGAGGTTGCACCACAGGCCGCGGAGCGCGATGAGGAAGAACGTTTTGACAAAGAAATTTTTGACAAAATGGCTGAGCTGGGCTTAACAGGGATTCCGTGGCCGGAGGAGTACGGCGGCATCGGCAGCGACTATCTTGCCTATTGCATCGCTGTGGAGGAATTGTCCCGTGTTGACGCATCAATCGGTGTTACCCTTTCTGCCCACACATCGCTTGCCGGCTGGCCAATCTATAAATTTGGCAGCGAGGAGCAAAAGCAAAAATACCTTCGCCCGATGGCAGAGGGAAGCAAAATTGGTGCTTACGGCTTAACAGAGCCAAGCAGCGGATCTGATGCCGGCGGAATGAGAACGACAGCAAAACTTGACGGCGATGACTATGTCCTGAACGGTTCCAAAATTTTCATCACGAACGGCGGGATTGCCGACATTTATGTTGTGTTTGCCTTAACTGACCCATCGAGCAAGCAAAAAGGGACAACAGCATTCATTGTAGAGAAAGACTTCCCTGGTTTCTCCGTAGGTAAAAAAGAAAAGAAACTCGGTATTCGTTCGTCGCCAACCACAGAAATTATTTTTGAAGATTGCCGCGTGCCTGTCGCCAACCGCCTCGGTAAAGAAGGGGAAGGCTTTAAAATTGCGATGATGACGCTTGATGGGGGACGTAACGGAATTGCTGCGCAGGCAGTCGGAATTGCTCAAGGAGCGCTGGATGCGGCAGTAGAATATGCAAAGGAACGCCACCAATTTGGCAAGCCAATTGCTGCCAACCAAGGCATCAGTTTCAAGCTTGCCGATATGGCCACATCGATTGAAGCTTCAAGACTATTAACCTATCAAGCGGCATGGCTTGAATCCAACGGGCTGCCGTATGGCAAAGAGTCGGCAATGTCGAAGTTACTTGCCGGAGATACGGCGATGAAGGTCACAACGGAAGCGGTACAGGTATTTGGCGGATACGGCTATACAAAGGATTACCCAGTTGAACGTTTTATGCGCGACGCTAAGATTACGCAAATTTATGAAGGCACACAGGAAATTCAGCGCCTCGTGATTTCACGTATGTTAACAAAATAAAGGGCCGGCCAGTACGAAAAAACAGTTGCCGCTTCAATACAAGTAAGCTATTTTACTAGAAAGGCGAAAATCAACGGATCGCCAAATTTGAAAAATAAAGGCGGTTAAAGGAATGAATAAACGAGAAGTTCAGGCTTCGGTCAAGGACGAACGTCTAGTACAAAAAAGGCGCGATCAAATGATCAAAGGGGCCGTACAGCTTTTTAAAGAAAAAGGATTTCACCGGACGACCACTAGAGAGATTGCTAAAGCAGCAGGCTTTAGTATCGGAACATTGTATGAATACATCCGTACCAAGGAGGATGTTCTGTACCTTGTTTGTGACAGCATTTACGACCATGTAAGTGAACGGCTGCAGCAGGATCTTGAACTGAAAAAAGGAACTTTAGAAAGCTTACAACTAGGTATAACGAACTTTTTCCAAGTGATGGATGAAATGCAGGCCGAGGTGCTTGTTATGTATCAGGAAGTAAAATCACTGACAAAGGATGCTCTGCCATATGTGTTAAAAAAGGAAATGCAAATGGTCGGCATGTTTGAATCACTGCTGCGCAAATGTGTGGAGAATGGTGAGCTGGTTTTATCCGAAAAACAAATCAAAATGATCGCTCATAATATTTTCGTGCAAGGGCAAATGTGGGGCTTCCGCCGCTGGGCATTACGAAAATTATATACGCTGGATGAATATATTGAACTGCAAACGGAACTTATACTGGCGGGGTTAAGCCAGTACCAACCACAAAAAGAATGACAGGGGGAGCAGGATGAGTAAAAAGTATCAGCCTAAACACCATATTCGTTTTGTTACAGCTTCAAGTCTTTTTGACGGGCATGATGCCTCCATCAATATTATGAGGCGGATTCTCCAAGCGAGCGGGGCAGAGGTCATTCACCTCGGGCATAACCGCTCAGTAGAAGAGGTCGTGAATGCCGCGATTCAAGAGGATGTTCAGGGGATTGCGATTTCCTCTTATCAAGGCGGGCATGTGGAATATTTTAAATACATGTATGATCTTTTAAAAGAAAAAGGGGCGCCTTATGTCCGCATTTACGGAGGCGGAGGCGGAGTCATTATCCCGAGGGAAATCAAAGAACTGCATGATTACGGAATTGCTCGTATCTTTTCACCGGATGACGGCCGTGAATTTGGTCTGCAGGGCATGATTGACCAAATGATTGAGGAATGCGACTTTTCAACGATCAGCGGTGATGTGGCTGAGCATATCGAGAAACTGCCCACGGGGGACGTTAATGCGATTGCCAAGCTGATTACCCTGGCAGAGCTGCATGTCGATCAAAAAAGTGAAGCGGCGGCAGCGGCTGAGCAGGTGCTGGAAAAAGTCAAGCAGCTGGAAAAGGAAATACCGGTTGTCGGGATTACTGGAACAGGCGGCGCTGGAAAAAGCTCGCTGACTGATGAATTAATCCGCCGTTTTATCAACGAATTCCCGGATAAAAAAGTGGCGATTTTATCTGTTGACCCGACAAAGCAAAAAACGGGGGGCGCCCTCCTCGGCGATAGGATTAGGATGAATGCTATTTTTTCACCTAATGTCTATATGCGAAGCTTGGCGACAAGGGCCGCACGGAGCGAATTGTCGTTAGCGATTACCGACGCTGTTGCCGTTACGAAGGCGGCCGGATTTGACCTGGTAATTGTCGAAACAAGCGGGATTGGCCAAGGCGATGCAGGTATTACCGAGATTTGCGATATTTCAATGTACGTCATGACAAGCGAGTTCGGTGCCCCGTCACAGCTTGAAAAAATCGATATGATCGACTTTGCGGACTTAATTGTCATTAATAAATTTGAACGCAAGGGTTCAGAAGATGCGAAGCGCCAGGTGCAAAAACAATATCAGCGCAGCCATATGCTGTTTGAAAAGGACCCGTCAGAGATGCCGGTTTATGGCACGATTGCCAGCCAGTTCCATGACCCGGGTACAAACGCGTTATTTGCTGCGTTAATTGAAAAAATAAATGAAAAAGCGGGAACAGATTGGATGACCACTTTCAGCAAAAAAGCTGTTGTGGAAAAGCAAAATGTCATTATTCCAACGGACCGCCGTTATTATCTAAGAGAGATTTCCGATGCTGTCCGCGGCTATCATAAGAAGGCAGAAGAGCAGGCGGATCTTGCCCGAAAGGTGTTCCAAATCGAAGGCGCAGCCGAAGCGGTAAAAGACCAGCCGGAAGTTGTAGCAGCGCTGGAAGTGGTCAAGGCTGAGACAGAGTCAAGGTTAACACCTGAATCGAAAAAGATCCTCGACGGCTGGGCTCAGACAAAGGCAGCCTACAGCAGCGACAAGTTTGTCACAAGAATTCGTGATAAAGAGATTATCACGGTGTTAAAAACGAAAAGCTTGTCAGGCCTTGATATTCCAAAAGTGGCTTTGCCAAAGTATAAGGATTACGGCGAGATCCTGCGCTGGGTGTACCGCGAAAACGCCCCAGGCTCGTTCCCGTACACGGCAGGGGTATTTCCGTTCAAGCGTGAAGGCGAGGACCCGAAACGACAGTTTGCCGGAGAAGGGACACCGGAGCGGACGAACCGCCGCTTCCACTATTTATCGAAGGATGATCCAGCCAAGCGCCTAAGTACGGCGTTTGATTCGGTTACATTGTATGGCGAGGATCCAGATTACCGTCCGGATATTTACGGCAAAGTCGGCGAGAGCGGTGTCAGCATTTGTACGTTGGACGATATGAAAAAGCTGTATGACGGCTTTGACTTATGCCATCCGTCGACATCAGTTTCAATGACAATCAACGGACCAGCGCCGATTATTTTGGCGATGTTCATGAACACGGCGATTGACCAGCAGGTGAAACGCAAAGAGGCCGAGCTCGGCCGTGTGTTGACTGTTGAAGAGTTTGCTGAAGTGAAAGCCTATACATTACGGACTGTACGCGGAACGGTACAGGCGGATATTTTAAAAGAAGACCAAGGCCAGAATACATGTATTTTTTCAACAGAATTTGCGCTGCGGATGATGGGCGACATTCAGCAGTATTTCATCGACAATCAGGTACGCAATTACTATTCAGTATCAATTTCCGGCTACCATATCGCTGAAGCGGGGGCAAACCCAATTTCCCAGCTGGCATTCACGCTTGCAAACGGCTTTACCTATGTGGAGTATTATTTAAGCCGCGGCATGCACATTGATGATTTTGCGCCGAACCTGTCATTCTTTTTCTCAAATGGCTTGGATCCGGAGTATACCGTCATCGGCCGCGTGGCGCGCCGCATTTGGGCTGCTGTTATGCGTGAAAAATATGGTGCCAATGAGCGAAGCCAGAAGCTGAAGTACCATGTACAGACATCCGGACGCTCGCTGCACGCGCAGGAAATTGATTTTAATGATATCAGAACAACCCTGCAGGCATTGATGGCATTGCATGATAACTGCAACTCGCTTCATACGAATGCTTATGATGAGGCGATTACGACGCCGACCGAGGAATCAGTCCGCCGGGCGATGGCGATTCAGATGATTATTACAAAAGAGCATGGCTTAACGAAGAATGAAAATCCGCTGCAGGGTTCGTTTATCGTCGAAGAGCTGACTGACCTTGTGGAAGAGGCAGTGCTGCAGGAATTTGACCGCTTAAATGACCGCGGCGGCGTTCTTGGGGCGATGGAAACGCAATACCAGCGCGGCAAGATCCAGGATGAGTCAATGTATTATGAAATGAAAAAGCATACCGGCGAACTGCCGATCATCGGGGTCAATACGTATTTAAATCCGAATCCGCCGTCTGCGGAAGAGGTTGATAATATGGAGCTGGCCCGGGCAACGAAGGAAGAGAAGGAACTGCAAATCCATAATTTGCGCGCCTTCCAGGAGGAGCATGCTGACATGGCGGCGGCTGCGTTAACGCGGCTGAAGGAAGCAGCGGTAAGCGGCGGCAATATTTTTGCCGAGCTGATGGAAACCGTCAAAGTCGCTAGCCTCGGCCAGATTTCCCGAGCGCTTTACGAGGTCGGCGGGCAATACCGACGCAATATGTAAAGATGATTTTGGCATTATGTTGATTGGAGCGCAGCTTAACAGGCAAGTTTAACAAAAAATACAATGGCCATTTTATGCCATTGTATTTTTATGTTAAAATCACATATAAGTAAGGACAAACATCTTAAGAATATGGGCAGGTGTCCACTTTTATGAAATTAGGTTATATGATCATTATTTTACTTATATTTGCCTGGCCATTGTATTATTTGTACGAACGGCAATTAGGAGCGATTTCCTTCCTGCTGTTGGCAATCTTCTTTCTGGTGGTCTCCATTAAAGAATATAAGAAGTTTCGGGAACAAAAGGAACGAGACGGGGAGTAATTTTTTTAGGAAACCTCTGTTGGAACTAGCATAAACAGGGGGAATTTGTTTATAATGGAGAATATGCATTTAGATCAACCAAAATAATTGCCGTGTTTAATAGAGAAAGGAAGTGCCTTAGCTTGAGTCTAGCACAATACTCAAAAGAGGAGTTACTAGAGTTATCCCTCATTGAAATGGCGTATGAATATTTAAAAAACAGCAAGCAGCCAATTTCTTTTCATGATTTAGTAAAAGAAATTTCCGCTGCTGCCGCTATTTCGGAAGAAGTTATGCGATCTCGTCTGGCCCAATTTTACACAGACATCAATATCGATGGCCGTTTTCTTTCATTAGGAGAAAACCGTTGGGGACTTCGCGTGTGGTACCCTGTTGATACCCAGGAGGAAGAAGTCGTGACCGCTGTGAAGCCGAAGAAGAAGAAGGCGAAAAAGGTTGTCGATGAAGAGGATCTTGACGTATACGATGAACTTGATGAAGAGGATTACGATGACGTCGATGACTTCGAAGAGGATGACCTTCTAGATGATGAGGAAGAATTTGACGACATTGATGAAGTTGATGAATTCGATGATGAAGAGGAAGTACTAGAGGACGACGAGGAATTCGAGCTTGACGAAGAGGAAGAACTCGACGAAGACCTTGAACTTGAGGACGAAGAGGACGAGGAAGAAGAGGAAGAGGAAGACCTGTAAAGCGGGGATTCTAGCTTATATTAGATTTTTAAAAGCTGCTCACAAATGGTGGGCGGCTTTTTTTATTAGAGAGGCTTTTTGATCAACTTTTTCCCAATTGTATGTTTGTCCAAACGTTTTTTTTAAAACCCAATAAACTGTTGTTGACTACTAAAAAGGAGTGGTAAATTTTGGGTTTACAACAACTGTTTTCGGGTTTTCGAGCTTTTAGTACAACTAATCAACCAGTCGTAGGAGGATCTGTATTTCCTGTTTTATTTCAAGATGATTTTACACCGCCATATGGATTTGATGTTATGGGTGAATACGATCCCGCAACATCCACCTTTACGGCTCATCAAGATGGGGTTTACTCTATTTTAGCTTCAATTGGATTTGAACCAAATTCTACACTGGCCCCGGTAAATTTTGCTGTGGAAGTTGATATCATATTAAATGGTACTGATTTATTAACAACTGATTTGGATAATGTACCGGTAGAATTATTTGGGGTTCCAGTCGTAGTAAGTACCTCAAGTATCGTACAATTAAATGCTGGAGATACACTGTCGGTACAATTTAGCGCGTTTTCACGAGAAATCGGCTTTGTTAATGGGGTAATTTTAGGATTACCTTTTAATACACACTTTGAAGCGGCAAGATTCCCATCACCATTAATGAACAATATGCCGGCTAGTCCTGCATTTCCGACAGTAAAGGGAGCATTACAAGAACCATTTCTCAAAAAATTCTTTAAAAAGTAATGCATTGCGATATTCATTTTTTAACTTTAGAAGTGCTTGACTTTTCTTCCGCCCCCTTGTAATATCTAGTTTGGGCTCCTTAAAAAAGGACAATTCGTATTTACTAAAATATACGCTCCCCTTACAAAATGTTAAGTGGAGCGTTTTTTTATTGATAAAAACTCCCTCGTCATGGAGTTTTTTCATTTTCCAGCTTCAGAGCGCTTGCGCTTTTACTATATGGAAATATTTTTTCAAAAAAGCCCTTTAACATTCTAAATAATGCACAAACTGTAACCTAAGGGGGAATTTTTAATGACAAAGTATATTTTTGTAACAGGCGGTGTGGTGTCCTCGCTTGGAAAAGGGATTACCGCTGCATCATTAGGAAGATTATTAAAAAATCGCGGCTTGAATGTAACGATTCAGAAATTTGACCCGTATATTAACGTTGACCCGGGAACGATGAGCCCTTACCAGCATGGTGAAGTGTTCGTAACCGATGATGGCGCTGAGACTGATTTGGATTTAGGTCACTATGAGCGCTTTATCGACATTAATTTAAACAAATATAGCAACGTTACAACTGGGAAAATCTATTCTACAGTACTTCGTAAAGAGCGCCGCGGCGACTATTTAGGCGGAACGGTTCAGGTAATTCCGCACATTACGAACGAAATTAAAGACCGTGTCTTCCGTGCCGGTAAAGAAACCAATGCGGACGTTGTTATTACTGAAATCGGCGGAACTGTCGGTGATATCGAGTCACTGCCGTTCTTAGAAGCCATCCGTCAAATCAAGAGCGATATCGGCCGTGACAATGTAATGTACATTCACTGTACGCTTGTTCCTTATATCAAAGCTGCTGGCGAAATGAAAACAAAGCCAACTCAGCACAGTGTTAAAGAATTGCGCAGTCTTGGCATTCAGCCAAATATTATCGTCGTGCGTACGGAAATGCCAATTTCACAGGATATGAAGGATAAAATTGCATTATTCTGTGATATCGATAATAAAGCGGTAATTGAATGTCAGGATGCCGACACGCTTTATTCTATTCCGCTTGCATTGCAGGAACAGCATATGGACCAAATCGTTTGCGATCATTTGAAATTAGTGACGCAGGATCCGGATATGACGGAGTGGAAGCAATTGGTTGACAAGGTATTAAATTTGTCAGGCAAGACACGCATTGGTCTTGTTGGAAAGTATGTTGAGCTTCAGGATGCTTATATTTCCGTTGTTGAAGCATTAAAGCATGCAGGTTATGCATTCGATACCGATGTAGAAGTAAAATGGATTAATTCTGATTGCGTCACTCGCGAAAATGTTGCTGAGCTTCTTGGTGATGTTGATGGTGTCCTTGTACCTGGCGGCTTCGGCGACCGTGGTATTGAAGGGAAAATCGAAGCGACCCGTTATGCTCGTGAAAATAAGAAGCCATTCCTTGGCATCTGCTTAGGCATGCAGCTGGCAACTATCGAGTATGCACGCAACGTACTGGGCTATGCTGATGCCCATTCATCTGAATTTGTTCCGGATACGAAGCACCCAATGATCGACTTGCTTCCTGAGCAAAAGGATGTCGAAGACTTAGGCGGAACATTACGTTTAGGACTTTACCCTTGCCGTTTAGCAGAAGGCACAAAGGCATTTGCTGCCTACGGTGAAAAAGTGGTTTATGAGCGTCACCGCCATCGCTATGAGTTTAACAATCATTATCGTCAAGAAATGGAAGAGTCTGGCTTCGTGTTCTCAGGGACAAGCCCTGATGGCCGCCTAGTGGAAATCATTGAGTTAAAGGATCACCCTTGGTTCGTAGCTTCCCAGTTCCACCCAGAATTCGTCTCAAGACCACAGCGTCCACAGCCGCTATTCCGTGATTTCGTTAAAGCTACTATTGAAAAATAAATACTAGTGTAGTTGGGCCAGTTCTCTATCTCGGAGAGCTGGCTTTTTGTTTGTTTTAGTTTCCCCAAAATGTTTATTTAGCTAAATGGGACGGGGAAATAGACAAAACCCTTTAAAAAACCTAAACAAAAACGACCTTACATTATAAGGCCGTTTCTACACTAATTATTCAACCTCATACTCCGCCAATATCTCATCAATCGTAAATTTTAAGCCGTAATACACAAACAAGGCAGCCATCGAGGATGGATATCCAATCCGGCCGCCGAAGTCATCCGGAATCAGGCCTTTTTTCAACGCTAAATCGATATGTACATCTGCAGTATCTGCCAACCCGCCATCCGCAGCATCTATGACTGTGGAAACTGCGACAATCGGGATATTTTTTTCCTGAAGCGCCCGGGCTGCCTGCACTGCCTCTTCATCAACTGAATTTCTTGCAAAAATTATCACCCGGTCGGCGTCCGTTAGCTCTGAAACAATTCCTAAATCCAGCCGCTTTGCCGAATGAAGCGGCTCTGCGCCTTCCAATGCCTCAAACTCAACCGCCTTCATTTCACCAATCCCATAAATATAAATTGAACCATCGCCGGCAGCTGCTTGAGCAAGCAAACGGGCCCCGTCTTCAAAGGAAAACTCCTCATGATCCGCAATTTTTTTAAACAAACCAGTAAGCTGGGTAGTAAACATTTTTAACATAAAAATACTCCTTTCATTTGCGATTTTATTATAGCGCCCTCGACATAAAAATGGAAATTTCCACAATATTACACTAATAAAAAAGAAATAAGAAGGATTTTTTGCTGTGAGGGTAGAATTATAACTAAAGGATAAAAGGGGATTTTAAATAAATAAATTAGTGAATTGGGAAGAGGTGGAAGGATGAAAGAGAAAATTTTAATCGTCGATGATCAATTTGGCATTCGCATATTGCTGAATGAGGTGTTTCAAAAGGAAGGATACAAGACCTTTCAAGCAGCAAACGGAGTTCAGGCACTTGATATTGTAACAAAGCATGCTCCGGACTTGGTCCTTTTAGACATGAAAATACCAGGTATGGACGGGATTGAAATTTTAAAACGAATGAAGGTTATTGACCCGGACATTCGCGTCATCATTATGACCGCTTATGGTGAGCTGGACATGATTCAAGAAGCAAAGGACCTCGGTGCCATCACCCATTTTGCCAAGCCATTTGACATCGATGATATCCGTGCAGCAGTGAGAAAACATATCCCCCAAAAAGCGAATTAGGTTAGATTTACCAATGGGTCCGCTTACATTTTGAAACTTTGAAAAACTGCGTTGGATTAATGGTATTTCTGATTTCTATTTGATATGATTACATATGAATTTTAAATTGTGGATGGGCTTTTCCGATACATATTTCCGAAAATAGAGGGAAACTATTTATGATGGATGACTTCTATTTTATGAGAAAAGACATCGACCTAATTTAAGGAGGAATCGATATGCCTTTAGTTTCAATGACAGAAATGCTGAAAAAAGCAAAAGCGGAACATTACGCTGTTGGGCAATTTAACATTAACAACCTTGAGTATACTCAGGCAATCCTGCAAGCGGCTGAAGCTGAAAAGTCACCAGTTATTCTTGGGGTATCAGAAGGTGCAGGCCGTTATATTGGCGGTTTCAAAACCGTTGTGAAAATGGTCGAAGGTTTAATGGAAGATTACAACATTACTGTACCGGTTGCGATTCATCTTGACCACGGTTCAAGCTTTGACAAATGTAAACAAGCGATTGATGCCGGCTTTACATCTGTTATGATTGATGCTTCTCACCATTCATTTGAAGAGAACGTGGAAATCACTTCTAAAGTTGTAGAATACGCTCATTCCAAAGGTGTTTCTGTAGAAGCGGAACTAGGAACAGTTGGCGGCCAAGAGGACGATGTGGTTGCGGACGGCGTCATCTATGCGGATCCAAAAGAATGTGAAGAACTAGTAAAACGCACTGGTATCGATTGCCTTGCGCCAGCACTAGGTTCTGTTCACGGCCCTTATAAAGGCGAACCAAATCTTGGATTTAAAGAGATGGAAGAGATCGGCAACGCGACTGGTATGCCTTTAGTTCTTCACGGTGGAACAGGTATTCCGACTAAAGATATCCAAAGATCGATTTCTCTTGGTACAGCAAAAATTAATGTTAACACTGAAAACCAAATCTCGTCTACTAAAACGGTTCGCGAAGTATTAGCAGCAGATCCAAATGTATACGATCCACGTAAATACCTAGGACCAGCCCGCGAAACGATTAAAGAAACAGTTATCGGAAAAATGCGTGAATTCGGTTCATCCCAAAAAGCGTAATACTTTTGATCCATTGGTGTCCTGCACCGGCATTTGCCGGTAGGTGACACTTGTTAACAAGGTGAACCGCCCTGCTATTATAAGGGCGGTTTCCGTCTGTTCAAAGACAGGAAATTCAATCGGAAAACTGGAGGGAAAGACATGAAATTTTTTATCGATACAGCTAACCTTGATGAAATTCGTGAAGCACATGACCTTGGATTATTAGCAGGGGTAACGACAAACCCTTCTCTTGTAGCAAAAGAAAAAGGTGTTTCTTTCCACGATCGTTTAAAAGAAATTACCAGCCTTGTTCCAGGCTCTGTCAGTGCCGAAGTTATTGCCCTTGATGCTGAAGGGATGATTAAAGAAGGACGTGAGCTTGCAGCGATCGCTCCAAACATTACTGTAAAAGTTCCAATGACGCCAGATGGATTAAAAGCGGTTCATGCTTTTTCAAAAGAGGGCATTAAAACGAATGTCACGCTTATTTTTAACGCCAACCAAGCCTTGCTTGCAGCAAGAGCAGGGGCAACCTATGTGTCGCCATTCCTTGGCAGATTGGATGATATCGGCCAAAATGGGTTAGACTTAATCTCCACTATCTCCGAAATCTTTGCAATCCATGGTATTGAAACAGAAATCATCGCTGCTTCTATCCGTCACCCATTGCATGTAACAGAAGCAGCTTTAAGAGGTGCCCATATTGCAACCATTCCATACAAGGTGCTAATGGGCTTAACGAAGCATCCATTGACAGATAAAGGAATTGAAGCCTTCTTAAATGACTGGAATTCCCGGACAGAAGCTTAAAATTTCATATAGTTTTTCCATTTTCGTGTAAATTTTTTTAATTACCATACATGAAATTTAAATTTTCGTGTAAACTATAAGTTAGACAAACTGTCGGATTTTAGTTATGATGATTGGAAAAATATACCTAAAATGCTCATGCCGGGTCCGAGTTTTTAAAAAGCTCGGGCCAAGCCAGTTCACTTTCATGTTTTTACATAGGGCTTAGAAGGGAGTCGAAAATGGAAAAACTTAAAATTGCGGGCGGATATCCGTTGAAGGGAACAGTTCGGGTAAGCGGTGCGAAAAACAGTGCTGTCGCGCTCATTCCTGCCACCATTTTAGCTGAATCACCAGTGACAATTGAAGGGCTGCCGAACATTTCTGATGTCGAAATCTTAAAGGACCTCCTTGAAGAGATTGGCGGCAAGGTGCGAATCAGCGAGGATGAAATGACGGTAGACCCACAGACAATGATCTCCATGCCGCTGCCAAATGGAAAGGTTAAAAAGCTTCGCGCGTCCTACTATCTTATGGGGGCGATGCTTGGCCGTTTTAAAAAGGCGGTTATTGGCCTGCCGGGCGGCTGCCATTTAGGACCGCGGCCGATTGACCAGCATATAAAAGGCTTCGAAGCACTTGGCGCACAAGTAACCAACGAGCAAGGAGCGATTTATCTAAGGGCAGATGAATTGCGCGGGGCCCGGATATACCTTGACGTTGTCAGTGTTGGGGCAACCATCAATATTATGCTTGCGGCAGTACGGGCAAAGGGCCGGACAATTATTGAAAATGCCGCAAAGGAGCCGGAAATTATTGATGTGGCAACATTGCTGACCAATATGGGGGCAAAGATTAAAGGAGCCGGAACGGACGTTATCCGTATCGACGGTGTTGAAAAACTGAACGGCTGCCGCCATACAATCATTCCAGACCGGATTGAGGCAGGTACCTATCTGATTCTTGGTGCAGCGATGGGAGAAGGCGTTGTAATTGATAACGTCATTCCACACCATTTAGAATCTGTGATTGCCAAGTTACGTGAAATGGGTGTTCACGTAGAATCTGGCGATGATCAAATTTTTGTCAAGACAGCGCAAAACTTAAAAGCTGTTGATATTAAAACATTGGTTTATCCAGGATTTCCAACCGATCTGCAGCAGCCGTTCACGACGCTGTTAACGCGGGCAACGGGATCGAGTGTTGTAACCGATACCATTTATGGTGCCCGATTTAAGCATATTGATGAATTGCGCAGAATGAATGCCAATATTAAGGTGGAAGGGCGTTCTGCTATTATTAACGGTCCAATCCAGCTGCAGGGGGCCAAGGTGAAGGCGAGTGACCTGAGAGCCGGAGCGGCATTATTCATTGCCGGTCTGATGGCAGAGGGAATTACCGAAGTGACCGGGCTTGAGCATATCGACCGCGGCTACAGCGAGCTAGTCGAAAAGCTAAATGGTCTTGGTGCCACTGTCTGGCGTGAAGCGCTGACACAAGAAGAACTGGAACATATGAAAAATATTTAGTATAGTGGATGAGGGCTGTAAACGGTTTCCTTCATATAGATTTTTAATTACAGCACGTTTAACAACCTCTTTTTTTATCAAAAAGAGAAAAAATGGGAGATGGAAGTAGCAATGGAAAGAAGTTTAACGATGGAGCTTGTTCGCGTGACAGAAGGTGCGGCGCTTGCATCCGCACGCTGGATGGGACGCGGGAAAAAGGATGAGGCTGATGATGCAGCAACAACGGCGATGCGGAATGTGTTTGACACTGTGCCAATGAAAGGAACTGTTGTCATTGGTGAGGGTGAAATGGATGAGGCACCGATGCTCTACATCGGGGAAAAACTTGGGACAGGCTATGGTCCACGCGTTGACGTCGCTGTAGACCCGCTTGAAGGGACGAATATTTTAGCATCAGGAGGCTGGAATGCCTTAGCGGTTCTCGCGATTGCAGACCACGGCAACCTCTTGCATGCACCAGATATGTACATGGAAAAAATCGCTGTCGGCCCTGAAGCAGTAGGTTTGATTGATATTAATGCCCCGGTTATTGATAATCTGAAAGCTGTTGCCAAGGCGAAAAATAAAGATATTGAAGATGTTGTGGCGACTGTATTGAATCGTCCGCGCCATGAGCATATTATTGCTCAAATCCGTGAAGCCGGTGCAAGGATTAAGTTAATCAATGACGGTGACGTGGCTGGAGCGATCAATACAGCCTTTGATAACACGGGAGTTGATATCTTATTCGGTTCAGGCGGTGCACCAGAGGGTGTTCTTTCTGCCGTTGCATTGAAATGTCTTGGCGGCGAAATCATGGGGAAACTTCTGCCGCAGGATGATGCTGAAGTTGAGCGCTGCAAGAAAATGGGCATAGACATCAGTAAAGTATTACGGATGGAAGACCTTGTAAAAGGTGACGACGCTATCTTCGCAGCAACCGGTGTCACTGACGGGGAACTATTGCGAGGTGTCCAATTCAAAGGCTCCCACGCATCCACACATTCTATCGTCATGCGTGCCAAATCCGGAACAGTCCGCTTTGTCGAAGGACGCCATAGCTTAAAGAAAAAACCTAAATTTGTGCTTTAATTTTTAATAGTGTCAGGCACCAAGAAAAGCGTAAGCGCTTCGGTCAGCCCCGACAAGCATAAGACGAGCCGGCGGGAAGGTTGTTTTTTAACCTTTTGGACGGATTGGCTTATAATCTTGAGGGGCTAGGCGCTGAAGCTGGACATGTGAAGAATTCACATGGTGCCTGACACTCAATATAAAAAGAGAAAAAACTCCGAAATCTCCTAGGGGAATTCCTTCCATAAAGAAAAATTCCAGCGAATCACATAAAGACTGTTCACCGTCATCGGTGAATAAACACTTATGCGTTAGGATTTCTGATTTGCCAAAAAATGTAGTTGATTAATTTTCAGCTGAGAGGGTAAAATAGAAATTGTTTTTATATTATGCATATTTTCTGCTATTCTATTCATTTCATAATAACTTCTATTTACTAATCCTCTATATTTTATAATTCGAAAAAACCATCTCCCGCTATATTATGCGGCACGGACGGAAAAATTTAAAAGAGTGGTGTACAAATGGACTTAACAATATCAAGTTTAGAAAATATGAAGCTGAAGGAGCTTTACGAGCTTGCCCGCGAGTATAAAGTGACTTATTACAGCAAATTAACGAAAAAGGAATTAATCTTTGCCATTTTAAAATCTCGTGCGGAACAGCAGGGCTATTTCTTCATGGAAGGCGTTTTGGAAATAATCCAATCTGAAGGATTCGGTTTCTTGCGCCCAATTAACTATTCGCCAAGCTCGGAGGATATTTACATTTCCGCTTCGCAAATCCGCCGCTTCGATTTAAGAAATGGGGATAAGGTGTCCGGAAAAGTGCGCCCGCCGAAGGAAAATGAACGCTATTTCGGTTTGCTTCATGTGGAAGCGGTAAACGGCGAGGACCCGGAGTCTGCCAAGGAACGTGTCTACTTCCCAGCATTAACACCGCTATATCCAAATAGAATGATGAAGCTGGAAACGACTCAAAAGCATCTATCCACACGGATTATGGACCTAGTAGCGCCTGTCGGCTTTGGCCAGCGCGGACTGATTGTTGCACCGCCAAAGGCCGGTAAAACGATGCTGTTAAAGGAAATTGCAAACAGCATTACGACCAATCATCCTGATGTGGAACTAATCGTGTTATTGATTGATGAACGTCCGGAAGAGGTAACCGACATTGAACGTTCTGTTGCAGGCGATGTTGTCAGCTCAACGTTCGATGAAGTGCCTGAAAACCATATTAAAGTCGCTGAGCTTGTCCTTGACCGTGCGATGCGTTTAGTCGAGCATAAGCGTGATGTGGTGATTCTAATGGATAGTATCACTCGTTTAGCACGAGCTTACAACCTGGTAATTCCGCCAAGCGGCCGTACGCTTTCTGGTGGTATCGACCCAGCGGCATTCCACCGTCCTAAGCGTTTCTTCGGTGCTGCCCGTAACATTGAAGAGGGTGGCAGCTTAACGATTTTGGCAACAGCATTAGTTGATACCGGCTCACGTATGGACGACGTCATTTACGAGGAATTTAAAGGGACAGGCAATATGGAGCTGCACCTTGACCGGCAGCTTGCAGAACGCCGTATCTTCCCAGCGCTTGACATCCGCCGCTCTGGTACGCGTAAAGAAGAATTGCTTATTCCGAAGGATCACCTGGATAAATTATGGGCAATCCGTAAATCCATGTCAGATTCACCAGACTTTGCCGAACGTTTCTTGAAAAAATTAAGACACACCAAGTCAAACCAGGAGTTTTTTGATCAATTAGATGTGGAGTTAAAGGCCCGCAGATCCTAAGTGTTTTGGGCTTTTGAGCCTAGGATTTTTTTGAAAAAATCACACCGTTCCTAAAAATTCCCTGCTTGCAAAAATAAGCATGCGTTGTTATAATGTGTACAGTGTGTTTTTAGTAACTTCAAGTGCCTGTTTCAGACAAGCACTTTGATTTATAACTCTGTTTCTTCAGGATTCAGGGCGGAAGGAGATGAAAAGAATGAAAGCAGGAATTCATCCTAATTATAAAAAAGTAATGGTGACTTGTGCTTGCGGCAACACTTTCGAAACCGGATCAGTGAAAAACGAAATCCGCATTGAAACTTGCTCTGAGTGTCATCCATTCTATACAGGTCGTCAAAAATTCGCTGAAGCTGGCGGACGTGTTGACCGCTTCAACAAGAAATATGGCCTTAAGCAACAATAATTTTGCAGGGAACAGGCAAGAAGAAATCCGACTTGCCTGTTTTTTATTGGATAAGATAAAAGCGAAGGCGTCTCTGACCGCCGGAGTTGACATATATAGGAAAATATCGGTGGAGCGGACCTTTTAGGGCTGGCATCCACCGTTTTTGCGACTGGATTTTAAAAAAAGTCGTTGTAGATACTTAGTTAAAAAGGGTTCGTAAGAGGAGGAGACACCTTTATGTATGAAATGAAGCAAAGCGGATGGGTAGAGGTTATCTGTGGCAGTATGTTTTCCGGAAAATCGGAGGAGCTAATCCGTCGTGTACGCCGTGCTCAATTTGCCAAACAAAACATTGTTGTGTTCAAACCAAAAATTGATAATCGCTACAGCGACCAATCTGTAGTATCCCATAATGGATCTTCTTTTCAAGCGAAACCAATTTCCCATTCGATCGAAATCTTACACCATGTGGAAGCTGATATTGATGTGATTGCTATCGATGAGATTCAGTTCTTTGATGAAGGCATAGTCCGCGTCGTCCAGCAGCTTGCTGACCAAGGACACCGGGTAATTTGTGCTGGACTTGATCAGGACTTCCGCGGTGAACCGTTCGGCTCTATGCCCCTCTTAATGGCGATTGCCGAGTCTGTTACCAAATTGCAGGCTGTTTGCTCTGTTTGTGGATCTCCGGCATCACGAACCCAGCGTCTTATTGACGGCCGCCCGGCATCATACCACGATCCAATCATCTTAGTAGGTGCCTCCGAACAATACGAGGCGCGCTGCCGCCATCACCATGAAGTACCAAAAACCGCGGTTCATCATGCGGCGGTGGAAGAAGTATAGGTTTTGTAATTTGGTGCCTGACACCAATTTTTGAAAACTGTCCAAGAGTTGAGACTTGGACGGTTTTTTTGTGGGAAAAATAAAAGATAGTAACATCAGTTAAAAAGCAAAATGTTCATGAGAACAAATTTTAGTAATGAAGCTTGGGATCAGTCCTCATAAACGCTTCATGAGAACAAAGACAGGAAAAAGAACGAGGGATCAGTCCTCATAAACGCTTCATGAGAACAAAGACAGGAAAAAGAACGAGGGATTAGTTCTCATAAACGTTCTATAAGAACAAACACCGGGAAAAGAACCGGCAATCAGTCCTCATAATAGTTTTATGAGACTAAAAATAGCATCTTATTTTTTCTTAACCCCTCCTTTGGAAACAATTCACTTGTCCAGTTACCACCTGCCCAAGGGCATGATAAAGGGTAATGGGAGGTGTACTACATGAAAAAATGGATGTTTCCCACGTTTATGATGCTGCTAATGTTTACTGCGGGGTGCCAAAATGCCAAACAAAATGCGGATGATACCGCTTATGATTTGCGCAGGGATAATAGCGTTCCGAATTACATGTCCAACAAAAACATCGCTAATAACGCTGAAGATACGTCGGATTATTTGGCGGACCGCGACAAGGGCGAGCAGCACATGGTGGAAAATGATATTACCAATCAAAATCCGAACTTCCTTGAACTAAACAGAACGGGAAGCGGCAGCGAAACGGGTGCCGGCAACCAAGCTGATGATATTAAAAAAGCAAAAGATGTGGTTGCGGCAACGAATGAGTTTGTTACTGATTCTGTTTGGATCAACGGCGACCGGATGTGGGTATCTGTTTACAAAAAAGGAACGTTTTCTGACCGTGGAAAAATTGATGCCGAATCCCGCCTGCACAAAAAGCTAGTTACAGCTCTGCCGCGATATAACATTGAAGTACGCGTAAAGGAAGACAGAAGATAGCATGCTCTGATTTCAGGGCATGTTTTTTCAATTTTCCTCATCAAAAAAATTTCCCATTGAAAATGGTTTTGACCTTCGTTTTTACCTATACTATAATTAGAATGTTATGGACTAAAAAAAGAACAAAGCATTTTGCTTTTTTTATAAACAAGTAATTGAAAAAATAGAGGTGAATGGACTGTGTTTGATCGTCTGCAATCCGTGGAAGATCGCTACGAGAGATTAAATGAGCTGTTGAGCGATCCGGAAATTATAAATGATGCAAAAAAACTAAGGGAATATTCAAAAGAGCAATCAGATATTCAAGAAACGGTACAAACCTACCGCCAGTATAAAGAAGCCAAGTCCCAGTTCCAGGACGCAAAGGCAATGCTGGATGAGAAGCTGGATGCGGAAATGCGCGAAATGGTAAAAGAAGAAGTAAACGAGCTGGAAGAACAAATTGAGCAATTTGAAGAGCGCCTAAAAATCTTGTTGATTCCAAAAGACCCGAACGATGACAAGAACGTTATTATGGAAATTCGCGGAGCGGCCGGCGGGGAAGAGGCGGCATTGTTTGCGGGAACGCTTTACCGCATGTACAGTCGTTATGCCGAGTCACAGGGCTGGAAAACAGAGGTAATGGATGCGAGTGAAACTGGACTTGGCGGCTTTAAAGAAATCAGCTTTATGATTACCGGCCAAGGTGCTTACTCTAAACTTAAATTTGAAAACGGCGCTCACCGTGTACAGCGTGTTCCGGAAACAGAATCAGGCGGACGGATTCATACGTCAACAGCAACGGTTGCCTGCTTACCGGAAGTAGAAGAATTTGATATTGACATTAACGATAAGGATATCCGTTTTGATACGTTTGCATCAAGCGGTGCCGGCGGACAGAGTGTTAACACGACCATGTCGGCGGTACGCTTAACGCACATCCCGACCGGTATTGTGGCAACAAGTCAGGACGAACGTTCTCAGCATAAAAATAAAGATAAAGCAATGAAAATCCTACGCGCGCGGATTTATGATAAATTCCAGCAGGAAGCACAGGCAGAATATGACCAAGTGCGGAAATCAGCTGTCGGTACCGGCGACCGTTCCGAGCGGATTCGCACATATAACTATCCGCAAAACCGTGTAACCGACCACCGTATCGGCCTTACGATTCAAAAGCTTGATCAAATTATCGAAGGTAAGCTGGAGGAAGTAATTGAAGCATTAATCCTCGAGGACCAGGCAAAACGATTGGAAAATGCCGCAAATGAGTAAAAAAGTATTCGAAGCTCTGAAATGGGCTTCTTCTTTTTTAGCGGAGGCAGGCCGGGATGACAATGCCGGAGAGCTGCTGCTAAGACACTTTAGCGGGATGTCGCGGACACAATTATTTGCTGGAATGAGGGATGACTTGGAGGATGATGTCTGGGGCCGCTTTAAGGAGGCGGTCCACGAGCACGCATCAGGGATTCCGGTGCAGTACATCATCGGCTCAGAGGAATTTTACGGGCGATCTTTTCTTGTTAATCCTGAGGTCCTAATCCCGAGACCAGAAACAGAAGAACTGGTCTACGGCGCACTGCAAAGAATCAAGCGGCTTTTGAGGGGCAGCGGCCATGGACCTGGCATTAAGCTTGCTGACATCGGCACCGGGAGCGGAGCCATCGCCATTACTATGAAGCTAGAAATGGTGTCAGGCACCAAAATTTATGGAACGGATATTGCTGATGAATCATTGGCTGTTGCGCGGGAGAATGCTGCCAGGCTGGGTGCGGAAGTTGAGTTTATTCAAGGAGATTTACTTGGACCATTTATCGGTCTTGGTGAGCGGCTGGATGTGGTAATGTCGAACCCGCCGTATATTCCACTTTGTGATCAGGAATGGATGTCAGAGGTGGTAACGGATCATGAACCGCATCGTGCCTTGTTCGCAGGAGAGGACGGGCTCGATTTTTACCGCCGGTTTATGGACGAGCTGCCGCAGGTGCTCGCACCCAAAGCGCTTGTCTGCTTTGAAATTGGAGCTGGTCAGGGTGCATCCGTGGCTGGGCTTTTACAGCAGACCTTCCCGGATGCTAAGGTTGAGGTTGTGAATGATATTAATGGCAAGGACCGAATGGTATTTGCAGAAATTGGCTTCGGAGGGTAAGCACCTCGGAGCCTTTTTGTTTACGGTCAGCCATTCAGACTGGGCAAAAAAGATTACACATGTGTTTTTTCACCGCTTTCCTAAAGCAGCATATAATTTTCGGGTCACTTTTATATTCAGCAGGATCAGGCTATAAATAATCGGATAGCTGATAACAGAATACCAAAACTTCCAGCCGTTATAATAAAATACGCCAGTAAAGAGTGAAGCATATTCAAAAGCAAGTGTAACGGCACACCAGATTAAAATATAAATAACCTTTCTAAATAAAGAGCCGTGAAAAGGGTAAAAGTTTACAATAAGCAAACTAACGCAAGGATAAATAATCAGGAAAATCGGAATATATTCTAAATCTACGCCTTTTTTAAAAAAGCCGTAAAGATTATATTTTCCATCTAAAAAGACATCAGCTAATGATGCTAAATAGGCTGTGAAGAAATAGGTCGTATACATCTCTAAATAGGGGATGCGTTTTGGCAGCAAAATCACTGCCAGCAAAGTTACTATTGTCGAAACGGTTAATAAAAGCACAGTAATCCTCCTAGGAATGAAGGGCTTGAAAGTATCTTCTCCTATTTTTGAGCACCTCATACATTTAAGGTTTAATAGATTTTTTTCAATTTAATAGTTTAAGATTCTGACATCTTGTCCACAATGATGATAGCGAAGGGATGGTGCCGGAAATGAGAAGTAAAGTATTAGTTTGGGGATATCTATGTGTATTATCGTTAGCCACGATGCTAAATTTATATATGCCAAAAAACGAAGCAGTTGCGAAGGAATCGATTGTCATTCCAGGAGAAGCGATTCGTCTGAGGATTCTCGCTAACAGTGATTTTGAAAAGGACCAGAAGATCAAGCGGAAAGTGCGCGATGCGGTCAACGCCAAAGTAGAACTGTGGGTCAGGGATCTAACTTCTATGGAAAAAGCAAGAGAGGTCATTGAATCAAAGCTTCCAGAGATACAAGAAATTGCCGAAAAAACAGTTCTAGAACAAGGGTCGGATCAATCGGTTAAAGTAGAGTTTCGAAAGGTGCAGTTTCCAACTAAACTATATGGTCAGTTTTTATACCCAGCTGGAAAGTACCAAGCGATATTAATTACCTTGGGTAAGGGGGAAGGTGCAAATTGGTGGTGTGTGCTGTACCCGCCGTTATGCTTTCTTGATTTTTCAAATGGAGTTGCTGTAACAAGTGATGGTTTTGAAGATTCCGCAATGGCGGCGACAAGTGAACAGGAAGTTATGAATGAACAGGTTGTAGAAGAGGCCGTACAAACTCCAGAGGAACCGGCAGGAGACTCTGAATCAGCTGTGGATAAAAGGGAAGCGGAAGAAACACGTGAAGTAGTGGAAGAGGAACAACCGCAAACGCAAGCTGTGGATAAGTCTCAATCTGTGGAGAAATCAGAATCGCATATCGAGACATTTGACGATGCAGCGATATCTAATGATGAAAATCCTGCTGTAAAATCAGCACCCGAATTGGAAAAAGAAAAACCTGCGGTAAAATCAGTAACTGAAATTACGAAAGAAGAGCCTGTAACTGAACCTGAAAAAGAAGAATCTGTGGAAAAACCAGCAGTAAATTTCGAAACATCTGTGGAAAAAGAAAAAGCTCAACAAGCACCGGTCTACACAAAAGAGGATGAACAGCCGGTAAAAGTGAAATTCTTCGTTGTCGAGCTGTGGGAAAAACTTTTTAACTAAAAAGAGAAACTAGTCCTGAATCGGGGTTGGTTTTTCTTTTTTCAGTTGATGGGTAAAAGTTGCTTCTTGACGGGTAAATTCAAAAAATAGACGAGTAAATTACACTTTTTGACGGGTAATCCCCATTCCAGCGTCCAAGAACCATATTTAGAAAAACACAAAACCTCTTATTTAAAAAAATTACTAGATTTCTCTGTTCTATTTCTCCTATTTTTCCATATTCATAGAATAGAATTTAAAAAATGAGGTGGAAAAGAATGCAGGCATTGATTCGGAAGGCTGATATAGAGGATTTGGAGCTGTTGAAGGCATTTCTTACACGGGCAAACCTAGGGACGGATGGACTAACTGCTGAAACGATTGAGTCTTTTCTCCTTTTGCAGGATGAAAATGATGAAATCAAGGGAACACTTGGAATGGAAGTATTTCAAGGGGCTGGGCTTTTGCGCTCATTGGTCGTGTCACCTGGACAAGCTGAGAAGGAAATTTTCGTCTTATTTGACCAAATGGTGAAGTTTGCAAAAGAAAAGGGGATGGAAAGTTTATTTTTAGCGACAAATAAAGCGGTGACCGTGCCGTTTTTTGAACTAATGGGCTTTAAGCAGGTGGAACGCGACGAGCTGCCTAACAAATTTTACGGCTCAGAACATATTCGACATATCTTAAATGTGGATAACTCGTTATTTTTAAAACTTTCCTTATAACTTTGTGGATATTTCACCAAAGTTATCCACTTTTTCTGATAACTTATGCACAATTTGTGGATAACACTTGTATTTAGTCCCGCCTTCTTTTATACTTGCAAACGTATTATGTGAAAAATATGTGGTAAAGCGCCTGATTTCGCCAAAATTCGATAAAGGCCTGAAAGAGTATGAAGGTGGATAACTATGAACACGAATGTTTGGAAAGTGGATAAATATGTGGATAAATTAGAAAGTAATCCACATATTGTGGATGCAGCTCATTTTTTACGGGAAAATGAAGTCGTGGCTCTGCCGACAGAAACCGTCTATGGACTTGGCGGAAATGCTGAGAATGACGAGGCAGTAACGAAAATATTTGCCGCGAAAGGGCGGCCGTCGGATAATCCGTTAATTATCCACATTGCTGACAAAGTTCAGCTCGACCGATTTGTGAAAGAGATTCCGGTGAAGGCCGATGCATTAATGGATGCGTTTTGGCCGGGACCGTTAACGATTATTTTTAACAAAAAAGAAGGGGTTCTCTCCGAAAAGGCAACAGCCGGTCTAAACACCGTTGCCGTCAGAATGCCGGATCATCCGGTGGCGCTGGCGCTGCTTGCAGCATGCGATCTGCCGATTGCTGCCCCAAGCGCCAACAGCTCTGGTAAACCGAGTCCGACGACTGCCGCCCATGTTGTCGATGATTTAAACGGAAAAATCGCTGGCGTATTAGATGCCGGAGCGACTGGGGTAGGCGTTGAGTCAACCGTCGTCGACTGTACGGAAGAAATCCCAGTCATTTTTAGACCAGGCGGAATCACGAAAGAACAGCTTGAGACCGTTATCGGAGAAGTCCGCATTGACCCTGCTTTAACCAATACCGAAGGAGCGGCGCGCCCAAAATCACCGGGAATGAAATATCGCCATTACGCTCCCAATGCACCGCTTTATTTGGTGTCAGGCACCAGAGAATTTTTGCAGCATTTAGTAGAAGAAAAGCGGCAGGAAGGATTGCGGGTAGGGGTGCTGACGACAGAGGAGCATACCGGGGAGTTTGATGCCGATGTGGTTTTAGCCTGCGGGCGGCGTTCTGAGCTTGAGTCGGTTGCGGCTGCTCTGTATGATATACTACGGCGGTTTAATCAAACGGATGTAGATGTGATTTTTAGCGAAATGTTCCCGACCTCGGGAGTGGGGCTGGCGATCATGAACCGTTTGCAAAAGGCTGCGGGAAATAAAATAATTGCTGAATAAGCTTATGCACCAGAATCTCTTTTTAATGAAGGGGGACTGGTGCTTTTTTGTGTTGATTGCCGGTAAAAGAGTGAATTTGGTTGGTAAATGGTGAGGCTGTGCCAGTAAAAGGCTGAAACAGGTTGTTAATTGGAAGTTATCTGCCGCTAAAGCTATGAAATCTGCCGGTAAACAAAAAGAGGACAACAGAACCGTCCGCCTAATAACCCAGTATAGCTCACCCCCCCGCTTGAAACGGTGGCAATTTCCCTTTATGGCTTCTAAAACCCCTTGGACGTGCATAAGTTGAATTAGTTAGTCCAAGGGGGCGAGAGAGAGAAATGACAGAAATAGTAGGAGAAATCGTAACATTAGTGATCATGGCAGCAGCACTGGGCATGGATGCCTTCTCGGTTGGACTGGGAATGGGGATGTATAAGCTGCGGCTCCGGAAGATCTTTGAAATCGGCATCCTGATTGGTTTATTCCATGTCATCATGCCGCTTTTGGGTATACTTGCCGGAAAACTATTATCGGAAAAGTTTGGAGCCCTCGCTTCTTGGATTGGGGGCCTCCTGTTAATTATATTAGGAGCGCAAATGATTTGGTCAAGCTTAAAGAAGGAAGCCGAAAGCGCCATTACTCCGGTTGGCTTTGGCCTATTGCTTTTTGCCTTAAGTGTAAGTCTTGATAGTTTCTCGGTCGGTTTAACGCTAGGAATATTCGGAGCAAAAACCATTTTAGTCATTTTATGCTTCGGCATTGTGGCAACCATACAAACATGGGCAGGCTTATTGCTGGGAAAAAAGGTACGGGGCTGGTTAGGAACCTACAGCGAAGCCCTGGGCGGGGCAATTCTGCTGGGATTTGGATTCAAGCTGCTAAGCACGTTTTTTTAGATAAAACTTGGTAAGACCATTTTTTTTAAAGACAATCCATATGGTAAAATAGAATATACAACCATACGGAAAGGGGGAACAGTGGATGCGGCACATTTTGTTTGTCTGTACTGGGAATACATGCAGGAGTCCGATGGCAGCGGCAATTTTAAAAAATAAAGCAATCGACGGTATGGAGGTTAAGTCTGCAGGGATCTTTGCGGCGAGCGGCAGTGATGCTTCAGAGCATGCCAAGCAGGTGCTCGTTGACAATCAAATTTCCTACAGCCATCAGTCACAGTCGTTAACGAGTACAGAGGTGGCCTGGGCCGATTTGATCTTAACGATGACAGGTTCCCATAAAATGGCGATTCAGCAGCAGTTTCCGCACGCAATTGAAAAAGTATTTACCTTAAAGGAGTTCAGCGGTGGTGAGCCGTTCGACCAGGACGTGATCGACCCCTATGGCGGAAGCTTGAAGCAATATGAGGAAACCTTTCGGGAACTAGAAAAACTAATTGATAGGGCGATTGAAAAAATAAACGAGTAAAGCTCTCTGTTTTAAAATAGAGGGCTTTTTATTTTTTGTACAGTTTGAATACTTTATATTTTTTAAGCAGTATGTCAAAATTAAGACAGATTTAGAATTCAGGAGGAATTGGACATGAGAGTGGCACTTGCATCTGACCATGGCGGCATCCATATTCGTAAGGAAATCGCCAATTTGCTTGATGAGTTGAAGATTGAATACGTTGATTTTGGCTGTGATTGTGAAACATCGGTTGATTATCCTGACTATGCCTTGCCGGTTGCGGAGAAGGTCGCAAGCGGTGAGTTTGACCGCGGTATTTTAATTTGCGGGACAGGTATCGGCATGTCCATCGCGGCTAACAAAGTGAAAGGGATCCGCTGTGCACTTTGCCACGATACATTCAGTGCAAAAGCAACGCGGAATCATAATGACAGCAACATGCTGGCGATGGGTGAACGTGTGGTCGGTCCTGGCCTGGCACGTGACATTGCGGCAGTTTGGCTGACTGGGGAATTCGAAGGCGGCCGTCATGCCAATCGTGTTGGAAAAATTACCGAGTACGAGGAGAAACATCTGTAAGGTCGGTGTTCCAGGGCCCGAAAGGCGAGGAAAAATCTATTCTCGGACAATGGGCATGGGTTCCATTGCCCAAAAGGCGTAAAAAAAGCTGTTGGCGGTCAAAGGGGTGGGCTTACCTTGCCCAAAGGGCGGTAAAAATCCTGTTTTTGGTCAAAGGTAGGGTGTTCCATTGCCCAAAAGGCGTAAAAAAAGCTGTTGGCGGTCAAAGGGATGGGCTTCCATTGCCCAAAAGGCTGTAAAAATCCTGTTTTTGGTCAAAGGGCTCATAAATTTACGTTGGCTTAGTTTCATAAGAAACTAATTATTATTGTTTGTTGACGTTTTTGTTTGTTTAGTTTTCAAAGAACAACTTTTAACGTATCGCCCGAAGCGACTTTATTAATATACCATCTATATAAATAGATGTCAACATAGTTTTAGTTTTTTCTTATAAAAAATCATACACTTTTTAAAACGGTAAATATTATTGCAAGAAACTAATTTTTCCGTGTTGATAGGGAGGGAGTATTTTGTCACATATTGTTAAATATATTGGCGTTTTTTGGGGGATTAGCTTTTATACAATTAGGGGGAAGTCTATAAAAAAGGGTGAGAATATGAAGAGGTTTCGGGCAGTACCGTATGAGTTGAAAGTTTTAAGAGTTTTATATCCCCGACAAGACTTTTCAGAAAAGGGAATGTTTAATTATTATACTGCTGAAAAGGGCTATGAAGGAGAATTAGAATTTGACAAGCTGACTAATACACTTCGTGGAGAACGCTATATTTTAAATGATCTACTTTTAAAACTTGGCAATACTTACTTTCAAATAGACACAACCGTTATTTCTCAATCTATTTTACACTTTTTTGAAGTGAAAAATTATGAAGGTGACTATTATTTAGACTCCGGTAAGTTTTATAAAATTCCTGGTGAAAAAGAAATAAAAAATCCATTCATCCAGCTAGAACGAAGTGAATCCTTAATGCGTCAGCTGCTTCAGCAAAATGGCTTTAAAATCCAAGTTAAGGGTTTCGTTTGCTTTGTTAACCCCGAGTTTTCTCTTTTTCAAGCACCTCGTGATCTTCCTATTATTCTTCCATCACAGCTTAACCGTTTTATAATCAATATGGATAAGCAGCCGTCAAAGCTAAAAAATGAATTTCATAAACATCTTGCTGAGACATTAATTTCTCTGCATCAAGAAAGGTCTCCATTTACTCAATTACCAGCATATGATTTTGAACATCTTAAGAAGATGGTTACTTGCCCAAGGAGTTATCATTTTATGAAACCTGTTGGTGGAAAAAGTTTTGTTTGTGCTAAATGTGGGTACAAAGAAGGAATTGAATCTGTCATTTTACGTCACGTCGAAGAATTCAGCCTGATTTTTCCGGAGAGAAAGATTACAACGCATGCAATTTATGTTTGGTGCGGGGGTTATATTGCTGAGAGTACGATTAGAAAGTATTTAAAGAAGCACTATAATTCAATTGGATTTGGTAGATGGGTATATTTTGAATAACTCATTTTAAAAGGAGGGAAACCTCTTTTTTTTATTAACAAAAAGAGACACTAGAACCTTTACATATGCTTTAATGTAATTTTTCCTAGATTGCAATTAGTGCCCTTTTACTTATCTCTACACTTAATTTTTTCTTTCAGACAACAGCTAGATCCTTTCTACTTGCTCTCTAAACAAAAATTTCTCCTCTAGACAGTAACTAGAGCCCTTCTACTTGCTCTCTAAATTTAAATTTCTCTCCCAGACAGCAACTAGACCCTTTCTACTTGCTCTCTAAACTTAAATTCCTCTTCCTGACAGTAACTAGACCCTTTCTACTTGCTCTCTAAATTTAAATTTCTCTCCCAGACAGCAACTAGACCCTTTCTACTTGCTCTCTAAATTTAAATTTCTCTCCCAGACAACAGCTAGACCCTTTCTACTTACTCTCTAAACTTAAATTCCTCTTCCTGACAGTAACTAGACCCTTTCTACTTACTCTCTAAACTTAAATTCCTCTTCCTGACAGTAACTAGACCCTTTCTACTTGCTCTCTAAACTTAAATTCCTCTTCCTGACAGTAACTAGCCCCCTTCTACTTGCTCTCTAAACAAAAATTCCTCTTCTAGACAGCAACTAGACCCTTTCTACTTACTTTCTAAACAAAAATTTCTTTCCCAGATAACAGCTAGCACTGCAGATCCGCCTCAACCATACAAAAAAAGGAACACCCTAAAGTGCTCCTTTTAATTAGTCTATTCCTCATCCTCAGCAGTTGGTGGTGTTTCAGCAGAGACCTCAATTGACTCTCCAGCATTCTCACCATCTTCTCCATAAGCAAGAGCATCCGCTTCTTCTTCCTCTTTTTCCACCTTGGCCACGGTAGCAACGAATTCATTTTCGTTTTCCCTTAGGCTGATGAGTTTTACACCTTGTGTGTTTCGACCCATAGTGGAAATGCCGGCAACATCGATTCGAATCAGCACGCCGCCTGTAGTGATCAGCATTAGGTCCTCATTACCAGTGACAGCTCTTACTGATACAAGATCGCCGTTTTTCTCGGTGACGTGGCATGTCTTAATTCCTTTACCGCCTCTGCCTTGAATACGGTATTCGGAGGCTTGCGTTCGTTTTCCGTAACCTTTTTTCGTTACGATTAAGATGTCATTATCTTCTTCTAAAACTTCCATGCCGACCACTTCATCATCGGCATCAAGGGTAATTCCTTTAACACCAGTAGCGGTGCGGCCCATTGACCTTACATCGTCTTCTGGGAAGCGAATCAGCATACCTTTTTTCGTACCGATGATAATATGCTTGTTTCCGTCAGTTAAACGAACGGAAATTAGTTCATCACCATCACGCAGATTCACGGCAATTAGGCCATTATTGCGGATATTCGCAAAAGATGTTAATGGAGAACGTTTAGAAATTCCCTCTTTTGTTGTAAAGAATAAGAACCAGTCATCGACAAATTCCTCTACTGGAATAATCGCATTGACCCATTCGCCTTTATCAATTCCCAGCAGGTTGATAATCGGAATACCTTTAGCCGTACGGCTGAACTCCGGAATTTCGTACCCCTTCGAACGATATACCTTCCCTTTGTTAGTAAAGAAAAGGATCGTATCATGGGTGGAGGTGGTGATTAAATGTTCTACAAAGTCATCTTCATTTGTCCCCATTCCCTGGATCCCGCGGCCTCCGCGCCTTTGCGCCCGGTAAGTGGATACCGGCAGACGCTTAATATAACCGTTATGGGTTAAGCTGATCACGATATTTTCGCGTGGAATCAAGTCTTCATCTTCAATATTTTCAATGCCGCCAGCAACAATCTCTGTACGACGCTTATCATTGAAGCGCTCCTTAACCTCTAATAATTCTGCGCGGATGATTTCAAGAACTTTTTCTTCATCTGCTAAAATCGCTTTTAATTCTGCAATCAGCTTGACTAATTCCTGATATTCTTCCTCAATTTTTTCACGTTCCAAGCCTGTTAAACGCTGAAGACGCATGTCCAGGATTGCCTGTGCTTGTTTTTCAGAAAGGCTGAATTGCTCCATTAATCCCGTACGGGCAATATCAGTGGTTTGAGAATTACGGATAAGTGTAATAATTGCATCTATATGGTCTAGGGCTATTCGCAAGCCTTCTAAAATATGAGCTCTTGCTTCCGCCTTTCGAAGTTCAAACTCTGTCCTGCGGCGAATGACCACTTTCTGGTGATCCAAGTAATGCATTAAGCATTGTTTTAAGCTCAATACCTTAGGGTGCCCATTAACAAGAGCTAAAGTGTTAATGCCGAAGCTTGTCTGTAAAGCTGTTTGTTTATATAAATTATTAAGGAGGACATTGGCATTAGCGTCTTTACGAACCTCAATGACGATGCGCATCCCTCTGCGGTCAGATTCATCTCGAAGGTCTGTAATACCCTCTATTTTTTTATCACGAGCAAGCTCGGCAATTTTTTCGATCAGTTTTGCTTTATTTACTTGGTATGGCAGCTCATTTACGATGATAACTTCTTTGCCATTTGATTTTTGTTCAATTTCTACTTTAGCTCGTAGCGTGATAGAACCGCGGCCTGTTTCGTAAGCTTTACGAATCCCGCTGCGGCCGATAATGAGTCCTCCAGTTGGAAAATCAGGACCCGGGATAATTTCCATCAGTTCCTGAGTCGTTATGCCAGGATCATGACTAACTGCCATTACGCCGTCAATGACTTCTCCAAGCTGATGCGGCGGAATATTAGTCGCCATCCCAACAGCAATACCGGTGGTTCCATTAACCAAAAGATTGGGGAACCTTGCCGGAAGAACAGCAGGTTCTCTTTCTTCGCCATCATAGTTATCTTGAAAATCAATCGTATCTTTGTTAATATCTCTTAATAATTCCATCGAGATTTTGGACATTCTTGATTCTGTATAACGCATTGCCGCAGCGCCATCACCGTCAACGGAACCAAAGTTACCGTGACCATCGACAAGCATATAGCGATAGCTAAAGTTTTGGGCCATCCTGACCATGGTTTCATATACTGCAGAATCACCATGCGGGTGATATTTACCAATTACATCCCCAACGATACGGGCTGACTTTTTGTACGGTTTATCTGCATGGATGCCAAGGTCATGCATTGCATATAAAATACGGCGGTGAACCGGCTTTAACCCGTCGCGAACATCTGGAAGGGCACGGGAAACGATAACACTCATTGCATAGTCAAGAAAGGACGTTCTCATCTCCTGACTAATATTAATCTCTTTTACTTGAGGATTTGGTGTTTCAGCCATACTTAAGTACCTCCTAATAAAGGTAATAAAAAACCTTAAACTATTTCATAAAAATCTTTATTAAAAGAAAAGGAGGATAGTGGACCACCCTCTATCCCTTTTTAAATATCTAAGTTCTTCACATATTGGGCATTTGTTTCAATAAAGTTCCGACGAGGTTCTACCTTATCTCCCATTAACATTTCAAATGTTTCGTCTGCTTCTATGGCGTCTTCAAGGTTAACCTGAAGCATCGTCCTTGTAGCTGGGTCCAACGTAGTTTCCCATAGCTGCTCCGGATTCATCTCACCCAAACCTTTATAGCGCTGAATGTTAGGTTTCGGTGAACTTGGCAGCTCGCTGAAAATCCGTTCAAGCTCTTTATCATTATAGGCGTACTCAATCCGCTTGCCTTGCTGTACTTTATATAACGGAGGCTGGGCAATATAAACATAACCCGCTTCGATAATATTGCGCATATAGCGGTAGAAGAAGGTCAACAGCAGAGTACGAATATGGGCGCCGTCGACATCCGCATCGGTCATGATGACGATTTTATGATAACGTGCCTTTGCAATATCGAAGTCTTCTCCAATTCCTGTTCCCACTGCTGTAATCATCGCTCTTACTTCGTTGTTAGAAAGAATCTTATCAAGACGAGCCTTTTCAACGTTTAGAATCTTCCCCTTTAACGGCAGGATCGCCTGGAAATGCCGGTCACGTCCCTGCTTCGCTGAGCCGCCCGCAGAATCACCCTCAACGATATATAATTCACTTTCCGAAGGGTCCTTAGAGGAACAGTCTGCCAGCTTTCCTGGTAAGCTTGAAACTTCAAGAGCACTTTTTCGACGCGTTAGTTCTCTCGCCTTTTTGGCTGCCAGTCTTGCTCTCGCAGCCATAAGGCCTTTATCAACAATTTTTCGGGCTACTGTTGGGTTTTCTAATAAAAACTTCTCAAAGTGGCTGGCAAAAATCGTATCCGTAATGGCTCTTACTTCAGAGTTGCCTAACTTTGTTTTCGTTTGCCCTTCAAATTGCGGATCCGGGTGCTTAATCGAGACAATCGCTGTTAACCCTTCCCGAACATCTTCACCAGAAAGGTTCGTATCAGCCTCTTTAATCAAGCCATTCTTTCTGGCATAGTCATTAATGACCCTTGTTAAAGCAGTTTTGAAGCCTGACTCATGTGTTCCGCCTTCATACGTGTGAATATTATTGGCGAAAGAGTATATGTTATCTGTATAGCCCTCATTATACTGAAGCGCAACCTCAACACTAATACCGTCACGTTCCCCTTCAATATCAATCGGTTCTTCATGAATCACTTCTTTTGTGCGGTTTAAGTGCTCTACATATGATTTAATACCGCCTTCGTAGTGATATTCATTTCGTTTATTTTCTTCACGCTTATCTTCAATCGTAATTTTTAGACCGCGATTTAGAAAGGCAAGCTCACGAATACGAGTCGCAAGAATGTCATATTCATATTCTAATGTTTCAGTGAAAATTTCCCCATCCGGTTTAAAATGGGTAACCGTACCCGTCACATCTGTTTCGCCAATTACTTTTAGATCGGCAGCGGGGACACCTCGTTCATATTTTTGATAATGGATTTTTCCATCACGATGAACGAAAACCTCCAAAAATGTGGAAAGGGCGTTAACAACCGAAGCACCTACACCATGTAGACCACCAGAGACTTTATATCCGCCGCCGCCAAATTTTCCTCCGGCGTGGAGAACGGTCATAATGACTTCAACTGCCGGCCGGCCCATTTTTTCTTGAATGCCAACCGGAATACCGCGTCCATTATCTTTAACCGTAATGCTGTTATCTTCTTCAATCGTGACATTGATTTCAGTACAAAAGCCTGCTAGCGCCTCGTCAATACTGTTATCAACAATCTCCCAAACGAGGTGATGGAGCCCCTTACTGCTAGTTGAACCGATATACATTCCAGGTCTTTTACGAACAGCCTCAAGTCCTTCTAAAACCTGTATTTGATCAGCATCATAGACTTGCTCCTGAACTGCTTTTTGATCCATTGTCACTTGATTCACCTGCACTTTCTAACATTAAGTAAATCTATATTTTTAAAAAATAAATCTATAATAATTCCTGCATATTTGTTTGAGTCGAACGCTTCTTTAAGGTTCCTGAAGCTATAGGGGATAAATAGACATACTGATCTGTTACGATGACTGATTTAAAAGGGTTTTTAGATAAATTCATTATCTTTTCCTTATGTTGTATAAGGAATTCCTCCAATATTTCCGAATTCTGGACACATTCCTTATCCAATACGGTAATGATATCCTTTACCCTGATATTAAGGTCTTCACCGATATGAATATACATATTCCACCTCTAGTTTTAAGAATTTCCCATCCAAAGCTATGCTTTTCTCATAACACCAGAAGCAACCTCAAATGTTGAGGCACCTTTTAATGTTTGATGGTCAATTCCGTCTACACTTGTGGTCGTAACAAATGTTTGCACTTTTCCTTGAATCGTATTTAATAAATGAGATTGACGATAATCATCTAATTCTGACAAAACATCATCTAAAAGAAGGATTGGATACTCGCCAATTTCAGCATGAATCAATTCAATTTCCGCAAGCTTGACAGATAATGCAGTGGTTCGCTGCTGGCCTTGCGACCCGAACGTTTGTACGTCTCTATCATTCACAAAGAACAATAAATCATCACGATGAGGGCCAAACAATGTTGTCCCCCGCTCTATTTCTCTATTTCTAACTTTTCCAAACTTTTCTTCAAAGCTTGCTACCATTTTCGACAAGTCTTGCTCTTCTAATACCTCAACAGACGGTTTATATTGAATTTCAAGTGTCTCAAGCCCTCTGGAGATGCCATGATGAATCGGTTTGGCCCAGTTTTGGAGCAGCCGCAAAAACTCAAACCTCTTTGTGACAATTTTCACAGCCATTTGAATGAACTGCTCTGTTAAAATTTCGAGCATCGCTTGATCTGTCTGCTTTTTGATTTGCATCATCTTTAAATAATGATTACGCTGCTGGAGAATTTTTTGATATTGGCTCATATCATGTAAATAAATAGGGGATACCTGGCCAATCTCCATATCAATGAATCTTCTTCGAACCTGAGGGCTTCCTTTGACTAGATTAAGGTCTTCGGGAGCAAACATGACCACATTCATATTGCCAACATATTGGCTCAATTTTTGCTGTTCAATATGGTTGCATTTCGCCTTTTTACCTTTTTTGGATATTACTAACTGAAGAGGCAATGAGCTATGCTGTTTTTGAACCCTACCCTCTATTTTAGCATAATCTTGGTCCCAACGGATAAGTTCTTTATCATTTGAAGTTCTATGTGACTTTGCCATAGCTAAAACATAGATGGATTCCATGACATTTGTTTTTCCTTGAGCGTTTTCACCTAAGATGACATTTACTTTATTTTCAAATTCCACGAATAATTCTTCATAATTACGATAATTTTTTAAGCTTAATGATTCTATATACATGTGAACGTCATCCTCTAATTATTCGGTAATTACAAATTCACCGAAGCCGGGAATTTCAACTTTGTCGCCCGCTCGAAGCTTCCTTCCTCTTCGCTGATCCTGTTCACCGTTAATGAAAACCTCATGTTCACTTAGAAACCATTTGGCCATACCGCCTGACTGAATGATCTCAGCCAGCTTCAAAAATTGGCCTAATGTAATAAATTCCGTGTCCAGTTTGATTTTTTCAGGCAAATCTTCACCCTCATTCTTCAATGTCTTAATACTTTATTTTACTAAAAATTAAACCTTTTTACAAAAGATACTCAAAAAAGCAAAAGCGCCCGTTAGCAGCTGCTGGACACTTTGAAAAAAGCCACCGTTTTCATATCTGGTGGCTTTGGGATTACTTAGTACGTTCTTACAGGTAAAATAAGCTGCAGGATACTTTCGTCATTTAACGGACGGATGACAAATGGACGCATCGCTCCTGTAAAGCTAATGGAAATATCTGTTCCTTCCAGTGCTTTTAGAGCATCCATCATATACTTTGCACTAAAGGAGATTTTTAACTCTTCCCCGGTAACTGATTCACTTTGAACTTCTTCCACTACTTTTCCGATTTCTGGTGTATTAGAAGAAATTTCGATAACTCCGTCGTCGTGAGCCGCCAGTTTTACCACATTATTTCTTCCTTCACGGGCAAGAAGGGATGCACGGTCAATTGCATGCAGAAATCCCTTTGTATTTACTGTAATATCTGTTTTGCTTTCCGCTGGGATTAATCTCGAAGTGTCAGGGTAGTTACCTTCCAATAATCTTGAGAAAAACAATAAATGTTTCGCTTTAAATAAAATTTGATTTTCAGTAATAACGATATCAATCATCTCATTTGAATCATCAATGATTTTACTTAGCTCATTTAAACTCTTTCCTGGAATAACAATATTATAGCTTGCATCATGGTCCGTTTCGATTCTAGCCTTTCGTAGTGCCAGGCGGTGGCTGTCTGTTGCAATACAGTTTAGTTCCCCATTTGTGATGTTCCAGTTTACACCTGTCAAGATGGGACGTGTTTCTGAAGTCGATACAGCAAAATGGGTTTGCCGAATCATTGCTTTTAAGAGATCAGTAGCAATCTGAAATTTATTATTTTCCTCTATTTGCGGCAAGTGAGGATATTCTTCAGCATCAAGACCGATTAAGTTAAATTCGGATTTACCTGAACGAATAACCGTTTGCAAGTGATTTAACACTTCAATTTCAACAAAATCCGTTGGCAGTTTTTTTACAATCTCGCTGAAAAATTTTGCTTGAAGAACAATAGCTCCAGGCTGTTTGATTTCAACAATTTCATCGCCAGCTTCTTCTTTAGGTATAAATGATTCAATTGATATATCCGAATCACTTCCGGTTAATGTTACTCCCTCAGTGGTTGCAGTCATTTTAATCCCCGTCAGGATTGGGATAGTTGTTCTGGAAGTGACTGCCTTCATAACATCTTGAACACTTTGTACGAGACGGTCCCGCTGAATGATAAATTTCATTTTTTAATCCTCCGTTTAAGCATATTTTTTTAGCAGTAACATATAATAATATTTTTTAAAAAAATAGAAGAAGTACTAGTAGGGCTTGTTAACATGTGGATAACTCGTTTTTACAATGGAAACACAGCCTATCCACATGTGGACAGACTGTGCATATATCACAAGCGGTTATTCACATTTTCAACAGATAAGCTAAATCTTATAAAGGCTCAGCTTGCAATCTTTTTACACCTTTAATAGTTCATTGAGTTCTTTTACTTGTTTTTGAAGCTGCGAATCTGTCTGTAGCAGCCTAGAAATCTTTTCATGGGCATGAATGACGGTTGTATGGTCTCTGCCGCCAAACTCTTCCCCTATTTTTGGCAAAGAATAGTCGGTTAATTCACGAGACAGGTACATCGCAATTTGCCTTGGGAATGCAACTGTTTTTGTCCGTTTTTTCGCCTTAAAATCCTCAAGTTTTACGTTATATTGCTCGCCAACAACCTTTTGAATTTCATGAATGGTAATGACCTTCGGCTTTGAACTAGGAATGATGTCCTTTAAAGCCTCTGCTGCTAAATCAGCATTGATATCCTTATTAATCAGCGATGAATAAGCCACAACACGGATTAATGCCCCTTCAAGCTCACGAATGTTTGAATCGATTTGGTTAGCAATATAAAGCATCACTTCATTTGGAATATCCAAGCCGTCTGCCTTGGCTTTTTTCCGCAAAATCGCAATCCTTGTTTCTAAATCGGGCGGAGTTATATCAGTAATTAACCCCCATTCAAACCTCGATCTTAAGCGGTCTTCTAATGTTGGAATTTCCCTTGGCGGCCGGTCACTGGAAATGACGATTTGCTTACTTTCTTCATGCAGGCTGTTAAAGGTATGGAAAAATTCCTCTTGGGTCGATTCTTTTCCAGCTAAAAATTGAATATCATCAATTAGCAGTACATCAACATTACGATATTTATTACGGAAACTCTCTGCGCGATTGTCCCGGATTGAATTAATAAATTCATTGGTAAACTTTTCAGAAGACAAATAGACTACTTTTGCTGATGGATTATGCTCTAAAACATAATGTCCAATGGCATGCATTAAGTGCGTTTTTCCGAGCCCAACGCCTCCATAAATGAACAGCGGATTGTAGGCTTTAGCCGGTGCTTCCGCTACGGCAAGTGAAGCAGCGTGTGCAAAGCGGTTACCGGAACCAATGACAAATGTATCAAATGTATATTTAGGAATTAGTACACTGGTTGGAAAATCGTTTTGATCGTCATCCTTTTTTGCCTTTTTTGGCGGTGTTTTAATTTCAATTTCTTCCTCTTTTTGATCTTGCGGAATAATAAACTTTGCCGATAAGTTTTCACCGGTTATTTCATATAAAATATCTGAAATTAATTTAGAGTAACGCTCCTCCAGCCAATCGCGAGCAAACTCATTTGGAACATTTATGACAAGCAGATCGCCTTGAAGGGAATGGGCTTTGGTGGATTTTAGCCATGTTTCAAAGCTGGGCTTGCTTATTTTCTTTTCAATATTGGAAAGAGCCGCCTGCCATAGGTCCGCAATATTTTCCAACTACTTTCCCTCCCTTTTTTAAAAGATTCTCAAAGTTCTCTGTGTCCTACTTCATTAAAACAAAAACAATCGTCCGATCTGTTGGCTTTTAAAGCACGTT
>NZ_BNDS01000004.1:209315-245287 GCF_014656545.1 Neobacillus kokaensis | reverse complement strand
GTCCCGTCCAGACCGCCACTTTGAAATTTGAATAGTATTTCGGCGGTTGTGGCGAAGTGGTTAACGCATCGGATTGTGGTTCCGACATTCGTGGGTTCGATTCCCATCAGCCGCCCCATTTAATTTATATTGGGCTATAGCCAAGCGGTAAGGCAACGGACTTTGACTCCGTCATTCGTAGGTTCGAATCCTGCTAGCCCAGCCATAGTGCGGAAGTAGTTCAGTGGTAGAACACCACCTTGCCAAGGTGGGGGTCGCGGGTTCGAATCCCGTCTTCCGCTCCATTAAGTATATTTCTGGCGGCATAGCCAAGTGGTAAGGCACAGGTCTGCAACACCTTTACCACCGGTTCGAATCCGGTTGCCGCCTCCATCGTATTGCCGGTGTGGCGGAATTGGCAGACGCGCACGACTCAAAATCGTGTTCCGTGAGGAGTGTCGGTTCGACCCCGACCACCGGTATATAAATCTCGATTTGACGCTGATTTACGTGAATTAGTGTTTTTTTATTGTTTAAAAATAGTATATCTCGATTATTAGGTTTCTGGCAGTATGGTACTTCGCACTCGTTGATTTCTGTTTAATTTCAACGAAAGGAAGCAAGACAAAGCCATACGGTTTTCCTAAATTTAGAAAGAGTAATTATTTGGTTTATACTACAAAGGACAATTATCCTTTAAGGCTAATAAAATTGCCGCCAAGACACCTTGGCGGCTTATATATTTTTTGGTAACTTGTTATTTGCAAAAACTTGGAACGTCCGATTTTTCCGGGAGATAAGCGGCCAAAGAATATTCCCTGCTAGTCTATAACAATCGAATCAAATTCGAGTTTCAGATCTTCTTCTTGATAGTTTGGGACTGCCAAACGTATCGTTAAAGTTGTAATGGCATTTTTCTTAATTGGAAAAGGGCCGATTTTCGATTCAAGTAACTGCCCAGCTGTTACTATTTTGCTAGTTTCACCAATTTGAATTTGATAGTTCACCGCATCATCTTGTATTTTCCCTTTGATCTGCAAATGAATATCTTTCGTCTCATCACCCGCTATAAAGGCAGTTAGACGAGTAGTAGTTTGATACAGTGTAAAATAACTTCCTCTATCGGCAAAACCACGTCCGAATGAAAAGTGATCTGGCACCAATGTTGTCGTTGTCCCTGCGTTTAAGGTTATCGTATTCTTAGGTATAACAGATAGCGGACCTGCTAGTTCAACCCTTATCACATGGACACATTCTTCTTCTAAATCACCTGGCATTGTCACTGTAAGGGTATTATGGTCCATTTTCCATTCAAGGCTTCTGGAAGTAGCGTCCTCTACTACTTTTACCACGTCCGTTGCCAGCCCGGATAGTGTTATGGTGCCGTCAGTTGGTATATTAATGATATGGAGAAATAAGTTGTTATTATTAAGGGTCACTTCTCCCCATTTTTGTTCACCAAATATCGTAGCTTTCGCACCTATAACAGCATGAGGGTGACTATTTAACCATGCTCCGATTGCACGCAATACTTCCTCTTCAAACTCAACAACCGAACCATCCCCACGTGGACCAATATTTAATAAATAATTCCCGCCACGTGCATGTACACTTGTTAATCCGGCTATGAGAGCACGTACCCGTTTGGAAAAGTCGTTACGTTCCTGCCACCTGCGATAGCCCCATGTTTCATGGTAAATCGAAGCGGGGGTCTGCCATGGTCCATCTAACGTCTGTTCTGGAACTTGATTATCATTAAGAGTACGAAAGTCTCCCACGTTGTTCCAAATTCTACTATTAATAGCTGCATTGGGCTGATGCTTGCGAACGATATTTGCGAATTTTATACTTTGCTCGCGTGTAGGGCTTGACATATCAAACCAAACTTCAGCGATTTCCCCATAATTTGTCATTAATTCTTCTAACTGCTGTACAATCACTGGTTCCATAGAAGCGGGAATTGGATTACAATTGTTTTCATCGAATTCATGTCCTTGATGCCAATCGACGAGTGAAAAATAAACACCGAATTTAAGATCATGGTTCCGGCATTCATCAGCAAGTAATTTCAATGGATCCTTGCCAAAGGCTGTTTGTTTCACAACATTATAATCCGTTGTGGCTGTATCGAACATGGCAAAACCATCATGATGTTTACTGGTGATAACGATGTACTTCATTCCTGCTGCCTTTGCTAGTTCACATATTTTCTTTGGATTGAAGTTTTCTCCCGTGAATTGCTTTGCCGCTTCCAAATACTCGGGTTCAGGAATATCATCCCACATCTGAATTTGTTCACTGTACCCTTTTTTTACAGCAATACCATTACGTTCCCCTCCAAATACCGAATACAATCCCCAATGGATAAACATGCCATACTCTAATTGTCTCCACTGGTCATTTACTTTATCGTTATTAGCATCAAGATTACCGGACACTCCAGTAGAAACGGTTATGTAATCTTTTTTAGTCATTTGATCCTCTCCTGCATTCAGTTGTTTGAAATTTGGTTTGTATTTTTTTAAATTTACATTGCGTCCTTTCAGTTAGTTGGATTATGGATTCCATTACCCATATCTATTATAACGAAAGTAAGAAAGAATTTGGATTATTTTACAAAAGGTATATAAAATGGTTATATGAACTAAATAAATAATCATAAATTCCGACAAACTTTGCAAAAAGGGTTGACGAACTTGTGAATAATCTGTATTATAAATAAGGTCAGTTCACGAGAATTTAATAAGAAATGCGGGTGTAGTTTAGTGGTAAAACCACAGCCTTCCAAGCTGTTGTTGTGAGTTCGATTCTCATCACCCGCTCCAATAGGGGCCTATAGCTCAGCTGGTTAGAGCGCACGCCTGATAAGCGTGAGGTCGATGGTTCAAGTCCATTTAGGCCCACTTAACGAATATACGAATAAGGA
Organism: Neobacillus kokaensis; assembly: GCF_014656545.1. GTDB lineage: Bacteria > Bacillota > Bacilli > Bacillales > Cytobacillaceae > Neobacillus > Neobacillus kokaensis. Next base: position 242,382 of record NZ_BNDS01000004.1, on the reverse strand, counting down.
ACCAGGTCATATCTATTTTCATAGATGTTGACCTGGTTTTTTACTTTTTCTATAAAATTTGTTATTAATATTCTGAGATGATGTTGGAAAAGAGATTATTTTCGAGAAATATGTAGGTTTAGATTTATTTTCTGGGAAATAATGTCCTAATTTCTGATAGAATATTGTCGCTTCATGAAAAGGTAGTAAGTGATTAGGTGAATTACCTTTAAATTTAACTCCAAGGTATCAGTTAATTTTACAAGTGAACTAAAATTGTTGTTTTAGAGTTAACTAATGGATAGAGGGGGAATAAGCTTGCTGCATATTGTCAATGGGGATTCAGTAGGGGGAAAGCTGAAAAAAGGAAAGGTTCCGGGAGATATTCTTGTATGGAGGGAAATTTATACAGAAGGTCCGGTTTTTATGGACCCATTATCCCGCCGCTTTGATCGAGCAGACTATTTAGAGAAAATGTTAGGGATCCCCCGTCAGGAATTTATAAATTTAAGTGAATCACAAGAACAACAGTTAAACTTGTTTAAGAAATATGAAGAGGTCGTGTTATGGTTCGAATATGATCTTTTTGACCAAACCATGTTATGTTACTTACTTCATTGGTTTTCAAAGCAATCCCTGGAGCGGACAAAATTAAATCTGCTTTGTATCGGATCGTTTCCTGGTATTAAAGATTTTCGTGGTTTAGGTCAACTATCTGTAGAACAGCTCAAATCCTTATTAGGATCTTGGCATCCAATTGAACCATCAGAACTGGACGCAGGCAAAAGGGTTTGGGAGGCTTATACATCATCCCATCCGCTGCAGCTTGTTGAATTGCTTCAAGAAGACACTTCTGCCTTACCGTTTGTTAAGGAAGCATTCCGTTTCCATATGTCACGCTTTCCCTCTGTCCAAAACGGACTTGGCTCATTAGAAAAAAGGACGCTGGAGCTTGTTCAGCAGGGGATTAACAACCCGATAGAGTTATTTCAACAGGTGGCTGCTAAGTTCCATATCTTTGGTATGGGGGATCTTCAATATTGGTGTATTCTAAAAAGAATGTCAGATGGTCCCCGTCCCCTGATACGTATAGAAGATATGGAATTCAATTTCCCGAGCTATACCAATCCTGAACAGAAATTTCAAGATTCTCGAGTCATTATGACTAAGACAGGGCAGCGTGTTTTGGATGGAAAAGAGGATTGGATAGCCTTAAATGATATCAATAACTGGTTCGGGGGTGTTCACATTACGGGGAAGGATAATGTATGGCGCTGGGATGATATCAAGGAGACTATTGTTAAATTTTAATGCTAATTTTATAAAAGCCACAAACTGGCCATTCATTCGATGATGATTTCAGTGCCTGTCCCCCGAATTTCGCCAAAAGGGGTATGATATTTCGGTGTTTTTCGGGAAGTGACAGGTACAATAATACATGTTACCAAAGACCAGTTTCATTCATTGCGATTTATTAATTGATTTCTATCTTCTGATTGCGGCGGTTCTTCATACCATCCGTGTTTAAACATAATTTCAAGTCCTTCTTGACCATAAAAAAAGATATCTTTGGCTAATAATGTCGTTTTAAAGGATAAATCATTTCTTAATGTAAAAAATGTCCCAAAGCTATTGCCAACAATGCTAAATCCATTAAGAAGGTCAATACAAAACATCATTAGCCGATCGGAAAATGGAGCAATGGTTGAAGTTGTCACCGTGCTGCCAGAGGTTGCCGAAAACTGAATATCATTGTCTAAAAGTAAATCTTGAAATACTTTGATATGCTTTTTGGCTAGATCTTTTCCTTTTTCAAAATACTTTCTAACCTCTTTGTTCTTTGCACATTGGGCAAATCCAGTAATAAGCTGCATTCCGATATTATTTGTTTCTATTCCGTGATGAAGAAAACCTACCTCAATCGCGTTTAATGGTCTTTTTTCAGTAAATGGGTTCAATCCGCTCATGTACTTTTTGCTTTCAATAAACTCAGTTGTTGTAGGCATCGTAATATGTGGAGGGAGAGAAAGAATGCCCTTTTTTAGCAAATAAATAGTTGCCAGTTTGTAGCATTTAAGAGTAATCGTCGTCAATCCCTCATAAATTGTCATCACATCTACTCGGTATGCCATATTCATATTGAGGGTGTACATTCCCATACTCATTTCTTTGAGGATACGAAGAAACATAATATCGAATCCATTGTCAAATAACCTGGGGGCATTTAAATTCACATCTTCTTTTGTAAATCCCCTTGGTATGACTGCTCCTTCCTTCACAAATATCTCAGTTATCAGCTCAACATAATAATCCAGTTCCTGCCACATCATTCCCATGATATTTTTAGCTTCTTGGTCATCTGATTTCTCGATAAAAAATTCTAAAATTCTTAAGATCATCGTCTTTTCCTGGTAAGTGATCCAAAGAGTTCCCAGCTCTGATACACTTAATGGGTTTTTTAAATACACAATTTCTGCCCCCTTTTATACTTAAAATTTACAAAGCATCCTTAATTATTCCAAAATAACTAAGTTTGTTTTTAAAACTTTGCATCTTAGGGAGTGCAGGAAACAAAGAATATCCTTTATAGAGAAAGTATTTGGGCGAAAGGAAAAGCGCTAGTTGAAAGAAGAAAAGGACCATCTGATAAATTGATGGTCCTTTTAAATCTATTGCTTAATATAACAAATATTGCTCTCGAACCTCCATGAATTGATCCAGTTCGGGCAGCCATTCTTTTTTCATTTCTTCTATAGATTTGCCAGCTTCAATTCCATCACGGATAGAGCCGTTGCCGACTAGCTGGTCAAAGAAGGAGACTCCTGCACTGTTTCGAGCACGGAACTGGAAGTCTTCAGGATACATATCATGAATTGTTTTTACAATATATAGTCCAGTTTCAAACGGCTTATATGCATTACGGTTTGTGACATGGATTTGAATTCCGTGATTCAGCTTGTTTACATTTTTTGAAAAAGTTGGTGTAAACGACGCGGCACGGAATTTCACGCCAGGGAGATGGTACGAATTCAATTTCGCCGCTAGGTCTGTGCTGTTAATAAACGGTGCTCCGATTAATTCAAATGGCTTTGTTGTCCCACGGCCTTCGGAAACATTGGCAGCACCTTCAATTAAAGCAGCACCTGGATATACTAAGGCAGTATCTAATGTCGGCATGTTGGGCGACGGCAGAACGAACTCTAGTGGTGTGTCATCGTAATACATATTCCGTTTCCAGCCGTCCATTTTCACCACGGTTAAATCAGCGCCAATCCCAAATTCTTTGTTAAAAAGCTGTGCGAGCTCGCCGACTGTCATCCCGTGACGGACGGGAATCGGATATTCGCCAACGAAGGAAGAGTATTTATCTTCAAGCACCGGTCCTTCGACCTTTGTGCCGCTGATTGGGTTCGGGCGGTCCAGCACGATAAACGGAATATTGTTTTCCTTTGCTGCTTCCATTGCTAACGCCATTGTGTAAATGTAGGTATAGTATCGTGTCCCGACGTCCTGAATGTCAAACAGCAGTACATCTACATCGCTCAGCATTTCAGGGGTAGGCTTTTTTGTTGCTCCATACAAACTGTAAACAGGAACCCCGGTTTTTTCATCGATATATTTTTCCACATACTGCCCAGCCTGTGCATCGCCGCGGACTCCATGTTCCGGACCATAAAGAGCTGTTAATTTTACATTATGGTTGTTGTAAAGCAGGTCTACGATACTATTAAGGTCCTGGTCGACACCAGTTGGATTGGTAATCAGACCGACGCGCTTACCTTTAATTAAATCAAGCTTGTCTTGCAGTAATACTTCCACTCCTAATCGGAATTTCTTTTTCTCTTTATCATTTTTGGCAATGGCAGCTGACACGGTAGTAAGCAGAAGAACAAGCGCCAGCAGTCCTGTAAGCAATTTTTTCAAAAATAATACCTCCTCATATTCCCGAATTTGGCAGGGAGGCTTAATGATTCCCCGCCGTTATAGGATGTAAGACTGATTCTACATAAATGTGTGTTTTTTCTACGTAATTTGAGTTCTTTTCTACAAAAATAGGCACTTTTTCTACGTAATTTCAAATCTATTCTACAAAAATTGGAATAAAGTGGTTAACTGATTTTTTTCTATATTTAATACCCTAACCCATGCCCAAAACCATATAACACACTGCCGTCCTGGTTGTAAATCGTCACAGGAAGCTTACCGACCAGCTGATTTACGCCAAAAATGGTATTCACTGAAGCTTCGAAGCTTGCAAGACGGAAGCCGTATTGAACAAGGTAAGCATCCACATTCGGATAAGACATTACATCGTATGGATTGCGAATTCCGACAGCAATTACCGGTGCATCCGTCGCATCAATTAACTGATTCGTCATCAGCATTTGGCTGGCATTAGGAGCCCGGCCGCCGACGCTTGATGTATAGGTACCGACAATAATCGCCTTCGCATCCTTCACCTGTGCCAATTGTGCCGCAGTAAGAGGTCCGGAAGTGTTAATATAGATTACATTGTCATGGTGTTTTTTCACCTCGGCCGCAAGGGAATCAACATAATAGCCGGAATACCCGACAACTGCAATCTTATCCTCCGCGGAAGCTTTCAGCGGCAGGACGGAATTATTTTTTACAAGTGTAATTGATTTAGCCGCGGCTTCTTTTTCAATTGCTTTGTGGTCTGCCGAGGCAACTACTTTTACAGCATTGGAAACCTTCTCCTCTAGACTTACACCAGCTTCTGATTTTACAATCCCGCGGTTTAATTTCAATGTTAAAATTCGCTCAACGGAAGCTTCAACCCTATTAATTGATATTTCACCAGAGTTTACCGCCTGATAAAGTCCATTCGCTACAGATTCAATCCCCACCGGCATTAACAGGATATCCGTTCCCGCTTTCACTGCGCGGATTGCCGCGTCAACGGGTCCAAAATTATCAACAATCGCCCCCATGTTCATGGCATCTGTGAAGATGACCCCTTTAAAGTCCATCTCTTTGCGTATGAGACCGGTCAATACTTTATGAGATAACGTGGCAGGAACAGCAATTTCCGTACCATCCTTTTTCGAAATAGTTTTAGTATCGTCGATTTTCGGGAAGGTCACATGGGCGGTCATAATCGCATCAATTCCAGCGTCCATTGCCTGTTGAAACGGATACAATTCAACCTTTTTCAAACGATCGATGTCGTAAGGAACTTCCGGAAGTCCAACATGGGAATCCACAGCTGTGTCACCATGCCCCGGAAAATGCTTCGCCGTTGCTGCTGTGCCGCTTTCGTGCAGTCCTTTAATATAGGCATTGCCCAATGTTGCTACAAGTTCCGGTGATTCACCGAACGAGCGAACTCCAATAACCGGGTTATCCGGATTGTTATTGATATCGAGCGACGGGCCGAAATTCATGTTAATGCCAAGGGCGTGCAGCTCTTCGCCGATGGCCTTTCCGACTTTTTCAGCGGTTTCTTCAGAGCGTGCAGCCCCAAGCGCCATGTTGCCGGGAAAATCTGTCCCCGTTTGCAGACGGGTAACAATGCCGCCCTCTTGGTCAATCGAAATCAGCAGCCCATATTTTTCGGAAGCTTCTTGATAAGCATGAACAAGCTTCGTCGTTTGTTCTGCCGTTACCGTATTTTCGCGGAAAAGAATGACGCCGCCTAGATGGTAATCCTTTACGAGCTGGGCAATCTCATCGTTCATGACGGTTACATTTTTCCCTTTCCAATTGCGGAAATCAGGCATCAACATCTGACCGACTTTTTCTTCCATCGTCATGTGTTTGATCACATTTCCAATCAAGTCATAGCGGTTGCCTTCTTCTTTTTCCACAAGAATTTCGTCTTGATTGCCTTTGTATTGGATGGAGATTCGGTCGCTGTAGGTGCCATCGCTTACCGTAATGAACGTATTACCATTGTGTCCTGATAACGAAACTTCGCCATTCTTATCGACAGAGGCGACATTTTTGTTCGATGACTTCCAGAAAAGCTTTTCCGAGGCCAGCATAAAATGGCCGTCCTCATATACGTACAGTGGATTTAATTGAATTTTGTTATCCTGAAAATCTCTAGAGACTTGTGGAACGTTCAGATCAATGACGAGATCCGTGATGCCGGAAGCAGCTTTTGCTCCGGTAAGAGGGATTCCCGTAATCGTCAGGATGACGGCCAATAGTGATATAATTATCTTTTTCATTTATTAATTCTCCTCTCTAGTTTAATCGGGTGTTTGTTAGCGGCTTTTTCTTTTTTATTAGCAAGTCTTTTTTTAAAATAGAAAATTCGCGTTGATACTTATTCCGCAATCACTAATAATTCCGCATTCCCCAATCATTTCTCGAAAAATCAAGTTCCCCGACAGAATGAATTTTCGGATCAAGAATATAAATCCCGCGTCCATTAACGGAAGAATCAGTTTGATACACGAATCGTAGTTTCTCAGCTTCCTTCGGGATAACTAAAGTTTTAGCTTCCCAGCCATTGCTGGCACCAGTAAATGAGGCAAGTTTCTGCCATTCGTTGTCAACCAATACCTCAACAGCACCATAATCCGCCTGATTCTCAAGCCGGTGCCAGGTAGTAAACGTTAATTTCGCGTCGGCATCAAGCTTCACATTAGCTTCCATCACGCGGTTGATCTTATCACCATATCCGGCAAACCATGCCGATCCCTTTCCAGGAATCGAAACTGGAATCGCATCGGCTACCTGGCGGGCAAACAACCGCCGCGTTTGATTTGTAGATACCGTACTTCTAGAAGGATGGACCCGGTTCGTCAGCAATATCGCAATCGTTTTGTTATTCGGGCTGACAACAATCGATGTCCCGGTATAACCCGTATGACCAAAGGAGTAGATGCCCTCCGATAAAGCGTCCATGTACCAGCCCTGGCCGAGCTCCCAGCCTAGTCCGTGATCATCGCCAGGGAAGGCGGCATTTTGGTTTTCCAGCAGCAGTTTCACCGTTTCCGATTTAAGGATTCTTTTTCCTCCATACTTACCGTCATTGATAAAAACATACGCCAATTTCGCAAGATCCTGAGCTGTCGAGAACACACCCGCATGCCCGGCAACGCCATCGAGCGACCAGGCGTTTTCATCATGAACCTCACCCCAAACAAGTCCGCGGTTCGGCACAGCTTGGAATTCGGTTGCGGCAATCCGGTTTTTCAACGAAGCCGATGGATTGTACATTGTATCCTTCATACCTAATGGGTCTGTGATGTGCTCTTTAACAAACTCATCCTGACGTTGTCCCGATAAGCGTTCGATTAAAGCTCCGAGGGTAATCATGTTCAGATCGCTGTATTCGTAGTGAGTTCCAGGTTTATTTTTTAACGGCTGTTTAAAAATGATTTGAAGCCGTTCCTCACGTGAATTCCCCAGTGAATAGAGTGGAATCCAAGCGGTAAAACCGGACGTATGTGTCAGCAGCTGGCGGATCGTCACGTTCTCCTTGCCGTTCGCGGCGAACTCTGGAATATACTTAGCGACTGGATCGTCGAGCTGGAACAAGCCTTTCTCAAACAGAATCATCACTGCCGTTGATGTGAAAATTTTGCTGATGGATGCCAGGTCAAATATGGTATTCTCCTGCATGGCAACCGGATGTTCCATTTCAGTAAACTTACTATCTGTGTATCTGGCTGCATATCCATAGGCGTCGTGTTTTACAATCTGCCCGCCTCTCGCGACAAAGGCTACAGCACCGGGCATAACTTTTTCCGAAATGGCCTGGTTTAAGATGTGGTCAATTTGCCGAAGAGGGGCTTCCACCATGCCTGCTCCTCTAGCTGAGCCTGGGTGCAGGACGCCGGATACCGGCAGAATGTGTGAATTCCATGTGAAAACAGGATGCGGCTTCTCGGATGGAACAGTGGCTTTTTCTTTCTTTTCAATCGGTGGGGTCACGATTGTATCACCTCCTGCAAATACAGTCGAAGTGCCTAGAAAAACCATACAAACTGAACTGAGCATGAACGTCTTCTTAATCATATGTCGTCCCCCTATGAATGATTTCAATTGTAAGCGAAAGACATATGTATCGCAAAAAAACTGGCAGCGCTTCCAATTGATAGTAAAAGCATATCGCCAATTAACCAGCTCCGTCCATGCCACCTAAGACCTATAAAAGCCAAAATTTAGGTAAAAGGGAGCATGATTTTGGATTTATTTTTTAAAACTAATGATAAATTAATGAAATATTATTTCAATAAACTCTAACTATGCGTTATTATAAAATATGATAGAAAATTCAGATAAATAGAGGAGTGATGGAGATGATGAAAAAGAAAAAAATGATGACGGGTCTGCTGGCTGCTGCGCTTTGTGCTAGTTTAGCAACACCAACACTAGCATCGAATTCCCCAAATGGAAATTTAACGAATGAAAATCAGGTTTATTCGATTAAAGGATTCACAGACCATGCTGAAATGGTGAAACGCCTGCAGCAAATCGTACAGAATAGTCAGGGCAGAGTGGCTTTAGAAGTAGCAGGCCAATCGAACCGCGGCAGAGATATTTATAAAGCTAGAGTAGGAAATGGGAAAAAAGTGATCCTCATCGAAAGTGAGATTCATGGCAATGAAAAGACCGGAACAGAGGCGTTGTTGAATTTGCTTCAATATGTTGGCTCCAGCAGCTCCCCTGAGGCGGAGAAGATTCGTAAAGAAATTACGCTCGTTGTGCTGCCAAAAATGAATCCAGACGCGTCGGAGCTGGACCGCCGCGGCAATGATATGTCGTGGGATGAAGTCGTAGAAAAGTTCCCGCAGCTAAAGGCAGCAGCAAAACCAGCGTGGAATTATTATGCAACAGGGGTAAGACAGGAAAGAGATTATACGGGGAAGCCAGGCTTTGATGTCAATCGTGATTTTAACCCTGACTTAAACTATGTTCCGAAAGCAGCGGATTTTCCGGGGGCATCGAGTAAACCAGGCTGGTACATAACACCGGAGTCGCAGACGGTAAGGGATGTCTATAAGTCGTTGCAAAAAGAGTTCGGCAAAGTCGATGTGTTTATTGATTTGCACCATCAAGGACAATATTATGTAGAAGGCACGGATGACCTTGTAACGATGTCATTATCAGCTGAATTTGTGCCGGACCCACGGACGCATGAAGGGGCCAGGTATGCCAATTATTCGGAAGGCTATAATGTGGAATTCTCGAAGCAGCTAAATCTAGCTGCATACAATGCACTTCAATCAATTGGTGAAAACTCAGTATTTAACAATATTACGCTATATCAGCGAAATTTAGATCTTCCAGGAACTGCTTTAGGTAGCTTTGCCTTAAATGGAAGCGGCACCATTCTCTTTGAGGTAAGAGGGCAATCTCACACATTGGGGCAAAAGAAGAAAGGACAGTTGGTTAAGGCGGTTGAAACCGGTCTGTACGGAATTATTAATGGTGTAGCAGATGGGTCAGTTACTCACTTAAATCCGGACGATTATGAAAAAATTCCGGAAACAGCCTATGCGCCGTCACTGTAAAGACATGAAGAATAGAGGCCTTTTTTGTTAAAAAGGCAATTAATGCAGGAGTGTAGTCTAAAATTTAGGCTGCACTCTTTTTTATTTGAACATAAAAGATTAGATTTTGAAGAAATATCAAGGGTGAAAAACTATTTCAGAAAACAGATAATTTTGTTATTTTTTACCGTGAAAAGAAGGGGTTGTGGGTGCAAAAACAGAAATAAGAAGTATCCGTTACTTCCTATTAACATAAAACTTAACATCATAGTATATATTGGTTTCCGGAAGTGAAGTTGAAGCTTTAGCAATTTAGAAAGCTGTCATTTTTTGAGGAGGGGAAATGGAAAGATGGGGAAAATTGAAGCTGTTGTGTTTGATTGGGCAGGTACAATGATTGATTATGGTTGTTTTGCGCCGCTAGAGGTGTTTTTAGAGATTTTCCGCAAACGTGGTGTGGAAGTCACCGTTGCGGAAGCAAGAGAACCGATGGGAATGTCGAAAATTGAACATATTCGTACACTTTGTAGTAACCCCCGTATTCAGCTGGAATGGGTGAATATTCATGGAACTGTACCAGACGAAAAAGATGTGTTGAATATGAACAATGAATTTGAATCGATTTTGTTCAGCATATTGCCTGATTTTGCTACACCAATTCCCGGTGCCGTTGAGCTTGTAAAGCGATTAAGAGAAAGAGGAATCAAGATTGGTTCCACTACCGGATATACGAAAGAAATGATGGACATTGTTGTTCCGAAAGCAAAAGAAAAAGGATATTCTTCGGATTGTTATGTTACCGCTGATGATGTGAAAACGGGCCGACCGTATCCGTGGATGTGTTACCGCAATGCGATGGAACTTGATGTGTATCCAATGAGCCGCATGATGAAAATCGGTGATACAGCAATGGATATGAAGGAAGGGAAAAATGCAGGCATGTGGACGGTTGGAGTCATTTTAGGAAGCAGTGAGTTGGCTCTTTCCGAAGAAGAAGTGGAGCATATGGAGGCATCCTCTTTAAAAGTAAAAATGGAAGCAGTGCGTCAACGTCTAATGGAGGCGGGCGCCGACTTTGTCATTGACCGTATTTCAGACCTCAATCAAGTAATTGATCAAATAGAAAGATAGACAGAGGCACTACCAGGATATTTTCAGGGTGTTTAAAATTTCGGAAAGTGGCGGCACAAGTAAATTACGAAGGGTAGAGGAGACAAATGGATAATACCATTCAACGTGTATTTATTATAGGGCTGGACGGGGCTGGAAACTTTATAAAGGATACGGAGACTCCAAACATTGATCGGTTGATTGCAAATGGAGCAGTAACATATAATGCGCAGGCGGTATTTCCGTCGATAAGCGCTGAGTGCTGGGGGTCGATTCTACATGGGGTGCTTCCTGAAAAACATGGATTAACGAATGAAATTGTCGAAGTCAAGCCATATCCGGAAGATTCACCATTTCCCTCCATTTTCAAGTTAGCACGGCAAGCGTTCCCTAATGCAAAGCTTGCATCATTCTCTGGTTGGGCACCAATTAACTACGGAATCATTGAGGATTCAAGCGAGTGCTTTAAGGCGGCCATGCCAGACGAAGGATTGTGCTATGAAGCGGCTGATTATATTAGACAAAATCCAGATCTTAAATTGTTTTTTATACAATTGGATTCACCAGACGCTTCCGGCCATCGACATGGTTATGGGACAAAACCATACTTAGAAAGTATTACCAAAGTGGATGAATATGTGGGTGTTTTGATTGATACGATAGAAGAAGCTAATCTCCTTGATGACAGTCTCATCATTTTTACCGCAGACCATGGCGGCGGCGGGGATGCTGGAGCATATACCCATGGAAGCAGCCACCCAATGGATATGACTGTTTTTTGGGGATGCCATGGTCCTGGCATAAGTAATGAAACGAAACTCGGAGATCTCTGCATTACGGATACGGCTGCTGTTGCTGCCCATGCGCTGGGTTTGCCAATCCCTAAAAATTGGGATGCGAAGGTTCCAGCTGGGGTTGTTATTGGTGCCTGTCACCAGCCAAACTTATAATTATTATACTCCAGAAAATTGGATTTCCCATCGTATAAATTTTGTTGGAATTTATAAACTTTGAAACCGAATTCCTCCTCTTTTTAAAAGCAAGGAGAAATTCGGTTTTTTCATTTTAATAGTCCATTGTTCAATTCGCTGTTGAATAATACAAACAATAATCTCATTTTTCAGAATAGGTTGTAAGAAAATTAATACTATTCGCAAAAAAATATCGATGCTACTATTATCTTACATTATACAATTTCACTAAGGCAGGTGTTTAGTAACATGGAAGCGGATACACCATTAAGAAAAACATCCGAACAAAAGGTACATGTCAAATCTAATTTATCGTGGGCGGAGAGAATTCCCAGTAAGGGCTGGTTAGTTTTATCTTTAGGTACGGCCATCATTTTTTGGACCATTTTATCCTTTATTCCCTCCACTTCAAGGAGCTTCCCAAATATTATAAAGGTTACAGAGTCCATTGGGACGATGATTCAGCGGGGGGTCTTTTGGAGTGACATTGCCAGCAGTTTAATCTCTGTTTTGTCAGGATTTTTACTAGGCTTTATTATTTCACTTCCGGTGGCCGTTCTTATGGCATGGTACCGGCCTATTCGGTTAATCATTGAGCCGTGGATTCAATTTATACGAAATATTCCACCATTGGCGTATGTGCCGCTTGTCGTTATTTCAGCAGGAGTCGGCCGTACCCCGCAGATTATTGTGATTACGATTGCTACTTTTCTTACGATGTCTATCACTATTTATCAAGGGGTTAGAAATATTGACCCTACGCTAATTAAGGCAGCAAGGGTACTAGGAGCAAAGGATCGTGATATCTTTTTAAAAGTAATTGCGCCGGCCTCCTTACCTTTCATTATGACGGCCATTCGACTAGGGACGGCGATTGGGTTGACCTCGTTAATTGCAGCTGAATCAACTGGTGCCTCAGCTGGTCTTGGAATGAGAATTCGAGCGTTAAATAACACCTTTGAATCCTCTTCAATGCTGTTATACATTATGATCATTGGGATTATTGGTCTGATTTTTGAAAGACTTGTGAAACTTCTGGAGAGGAGGTTAACAGGATGGCAGGAAAAGAAAGAAATGTAAAGGTAAAAATAGAAAACCTCCATAAAACGTATCCATCTCGGAATGGGGAGGTAACGGCGCTAAACGGGGTTAATCTTGATATCATGGAAAATGAATTCATCACTGTGGTCGGCCCCTCAGGCTGCGGCAAGTCAACTCTACTAAACATTATTGCAGGCTTAGAAAAGCCAACTTCTGGCAAGGTTTATTGTGATGATCAAGAAATTAACGGCACTGGAACAGAAAGAGGTGTTGTGTTTCAACAATACGCCTTGTTCCCTTGGTTAACGGTAAAAGGAAATGTTCAATTTGGTATCCATCTGCAAGGGATTAAAGGCGAGGAAGCTGATCAATTAGCCATGAAATATATTAGAATGGTAGATTTAGAGGATTTTGTTGATCATTATCCAAAGGAATTATCCGGCGGTATGAAACAACGAGTTGCCATCGCTAGGGCGTATGCCGCCAACCCTTCCGTTCTATTAATGGATGAACCGTTTGGTGCACTTGATGCCCAAACAAGAACCCAGCTACAAGAAGAGTTACTGCATACATGGGAGAAAGAACAAAAGACTTGTTTCTTTATTACGCATGATGTAGATGAGGCGATCATCCTCGGTCAGAAAGTCGTTATAATGAGTGCACGGCCGGGGCGGATAAAAGAAGTGGTAGATATTCCCATTCCTTACCCGCGGAATCAGGAGTCGAAAATCTCAAAGGAATTTCTAGAGGCAAAGAACTATATATGGAGCCAGGTATATAAAGAATACTTAGAAGTTAGAAAGTGAGTTCCATATCCGCTGCTAGTTTTAAAAATTTTATATAAAGGGGAATGTTTAAATGAAAAGACTTGTAAGTTGGTTGGCAGCTATTCTTGTTGTTTTTTCTTTAGTGGGCTGCTCCAGCAGCACTACTAGCGGGACAAGCGATGGCAAAGAAAAAGAGAAAGATAAGAAACTAACAACCGTAAGTGTAGGGTATATGCCGAATTATGCCAGTTTAAATTCAATTGTTGCTGGTATGAAAACAGGGACCTTTAAGGAGCAGGGAATTGAAGTGAAATTAGTGGAGTTTGCTGATGGACCGACGATCATCGCTGCACTGGAATCCGGCAGTATTGATGTAGGGTATATAGGGCCTGGTGCACATGTCCTGCCAATTCAAGGACAGGCAGAGATCTTTGCTTTTTCACAATTAGGAAATGCGGATGAGGTCATTGGAAATGTCAAAAAAGGCGTCAAAACGATTCAGGATTTGAAAGGGAAAACCATCGCAGTAGCCACTGGAACCTCCAGTGAACAAATCCTGACACTAACATTAGCTGAAGCGGGCTTGACCACTAAGGATGTCAAATTGATGAATATGGATGCTTCTGCCATTGTTACAGCGATGATTTCCGGCAGTGTGGACGCAGTGGCGACCTGGTCTCCAAATACAAATGCCATAAAGAAGGAAATGGGTGACGATGTTGTCATGCTGTCCAATAATAAGCGGTATGCAGACAAGTCTCCATCCATTGCTTCATGGGTTGTCAAACCAGGATATGCCGATCAGAACAAAGACCTGCTGGAAAAATTCACTCGCGGATTATTTAAAGGCATGGATTACCGGACAGACCACTTAGATGAAGTAGCGAAATGGGTTGCTGAGGAAATTGCCGTGGATCCTAAATCTGTATTAGATCAAACAGGTGACGGCGAGTGGATTACAACCGCTGAGCTTGTCAAACGTATTGACGACGGCACGCTTGAAGCCTACTATCAAAAACAACAGGAAAACTTCGTAGAGGCTGGCCGATTAAAGAAAGAGGAAATGCGCCCGGTTAGTGAGTACGTACTATTTGATAACATGAAAAAGGCGGCTCAATAAAGAATAGTAGGGTAAAATAATAGATTAGGAGGCTGACCCATATATTTAACGGTTTAGTCAGTGAAATATGAGTCAGCCTCACTTTTACTTTTAAAGGTGATTGAGATGCTCCTAATCTTAATGGTGTTTCTGATCATTTCATCTATCATGGTTGTGATTGTGAAACGGAATAAGGAATCCTTCTATCTATTTGGGCTGTGTATCAGTTTAGCGGTCATGCTTACTGGTATTCTTTTGTACATAGCTAAAAAGGGTGGAATAAGCAGAGAGTTACAGACTTTTTTCTTTTTTAATAGTGAAATAAAGTTGAGGATTCAATATTTTCAAATCACATTAGATAATTTAGGGCTAATGATTGCGATTGGAAGATACTTATTTCCCCTTTTTTTAATTTTACTGGCTTTCCATTATTCCTTACTGCCATGGCTGGCACGGAATTATTGGGTGAAAAGATTAGCGTTTTGTTTGCCTATTTTCCTTATCTGTATATACCATCCTGTTGTTTTTCGCTTACTAACGCAAAATCATGAGGAATGGAAACAGGTGATCACGATTGTGACAAATGGTTTGTTGGGGGGATATATCCTCGTTTCCATCCTGCTTCTGATTATTGAAGCATACTCCATTCAGATGAAATATTTTCAACAGAAATTTATTTTAATTATTTCCTTTATCTTATCGTTAAGTTTGTTGTATCTTCTTTATTTTGGGCAGGACCCGTCACAGGTCTATCAGCTATACTCTTACAGAAATGGCATTTATTATCTGGACTCTGTTTTATCCGTGCCAGCCTATCTATTAATTGTGGTGGTGAATGTAATTTTAGCCATTATCGGCTCTGTTAGTTTAATTAAGTATACACATGACCAGTTTGAAACGAGCAGAGAGGAAATAACAATCCAGCGGAAATTTGAGGCGATCAGTACAGGAACCTCTGTATTTGTCCATAGCATTAAAAATCAGCTGTTAGCCAATCGGGTGATTTTTAAAAGAATTCATTGCTCTATGCAGAATGAAGTCGATTTGGAAAAATTAAAAGACCATATTCATACACTATCACGGCAAAATGAAAATATTCTTCAGAGAATTGAGGAATTATATCGTTCTGTTAAAACAAATGTTGTTCATTTGATTCCTGTTCCATTGCCAGATGTCATTAACAGTTCATTGGAACGCTTTCATCAAAAGTATCCCGATAAACAAGTTGAGGTTCAATTAATGGTAAGCAGCATGATTTTGGCAGATAAGGTGCATCTGAGTGAGGCGATCTATAATCTATTAACAAATGCTCAAGAGGCGGTGAATGGGCTGGAGGATCGAGAGGAAGCGAAAGTGTCGGTCCATTGTTATAATACCAGCCAATATACGATTATTGAAGTAAAGGATTCCGGAATAGGAATTGGTAAAAAGGAAGCGAAAAGGATATTTGAACCCTTCTATTCCAACAAGAATACGAACCAAAATTGGGGGATGGGGCTGCATTATGTTAGAACAATCGTAAAGGAGCATTTTGGAAATTTGCGTTTTGAAAGTGAGGAAGGGAAGGGGAGTACTTTCTATGTTTTATTACCAAATTTTAAAGGATATAAGAAGTGATGGCGTGTGAATCCTCCGATTAAAATTATGATTGCCGATGATATTCAATTATTACTTGAAGATTTGACAGAATTGATTAATCGTCAATCCGATATGATGGTGGTTGGTACTGCTTCAAGTGGCAAGGAAATTGAAGCGCTTGCTAGAACCATAGACCATGATTTGATCTTAATGGATATTGAAATGGAAACGACAACGGCAGGAATTAAGGCGGCAGAAAGAATTAGAGACTGGTGCCAAGATAGAAAAATTATCTATCTGACTGCCCATGAAACAAAAGAAATGATTCTTACAGCGGTGGGGACAGGCGCGATTGACTATATCGTCAAAGGAACAGCGGAAGAGGAGATACTCTATCATATCCGCCAGGCCTATCTCGGGCAGCCCCTCATGGATGGAAAAATTCAAGAGCTTGTTTTACAGGAGTATATGAGGCTGAGGCAATCGGAAAAAAATCTGCTTTTTTTTATCAATAATATTTCGAATCTTACAAATACCGAGAGGGCACTCATTGCCTTTCTATTAAATGGTTTGAAAATAAAAGAGATTGCCCGTGAAAGGAGTGTGGAGGTAGTAACCATCAAATCGCAAATCAATACATTGTTAAAGAAATTTGGAGTTTCACGGACAAAGGATATCGTACAAACAATAAAGGATTTGAACCTGGCACATTTATTTCTATAAGTCTGTTTTTATTAATTTATAAAATTAGGAGGCTGCTTGATAATGAGAATTGTTTATTTTGATATCGATTCATTACGACCAGATCATTTAGGCTGCTACGGGTATCGCAGGAATACAAGCCCGA
Source organism: Neobacillus kokaensis (assembly GCF_014656545.1). GTDB lineage: Bacteria > Bacillota > Bacilli > Bacillales > Cytobacillaceae > Neobacillus > Neobacillus kokaensis. The sequence continues at coordinate 225,520 of NZ_BNDS01000004.1, read as the reverse complement.
ATATTGACAAAATTGCTAGTGAAGGGATTCGTTTTTCGAACATGTATTGTGCTTCCTCTCCCTGTGTGCCCGCAAGAGCCAGCTTTATTTCAGGACGATTCGGCATCAATCATGGGGCCTTAACGCATTGGGGGCCTGGTTGTAATTTTTATTATCCAGAAGGGGATTTTCATAGTAAAGAGATGCCTTTCTTTACGAGATATTTACGTGAGGCGGACCACCGTACAATTACTTTTTCGTCCTTTGGTGACAGGCACCATGCTTGGTGGTTTTTTGCCGGCTGGGATGAGGTTCATACTCATACGTTAAAAGGCGGCAATGAAGATGCACATGAAGTGAACAAGGTGGTGCTTCCTTGGATTAAAGAGCATGGAAAGGACGAGAATTACTTCCTGCATATTCAATATTGGGATCCGCATTCTGCCTATACGTATCCGAAGGAGTATGCGGAGCAATTTTCTGATGATTTAATTCCTGAGTATCCTGATGAGGAAACAATACAAAAACATCGGAAAGACGCTCATCCGCGGTCGGCAAAATTTCTGCACTGGACACAGGATTACAATACACTTCCGCAGGATACCATGCCATATGAAATTGAAAATCGGAAGGATTTTAAAAAATTGATAGATGGGTATGACGGGGGTATTTCCTATATGGACAAACACCTTGGTCAAATCGTCGATGCTTATCGTGAGCTGGGGATTGAAGATGAGATTTGCTTTATTATCACTGCCGATCATGCAGAGTCCTTTGGCGAGCAAGGATCTTATCTGGAACACGGAATGGCGACCAAAGCCGTTCACCATATTCCACTCATTGTCAGGGCACCGGGTATGGCTTCAGGTAAAGTAAATCAACACTTTATTTATAATGTAGATATTATGGCCACTGTAGCAGATATGCTGGAATTGCCTGTACCAACAGGCTGGGATGGTACATCATTTCTGCCTGTTCTAAAGGATGAAGAAGTGGAGGGCAGGGATTATCTTGTTTTAGAACATGGTCTATATGCCTGCCAGCGAGCCGTGATGGACAGGAAATGGTATTTTCTTTATACGTATCATCCAGGTTTCTATGATATTGAGCAAGTAATTCTATATGATCTAGAAAATGACCCCCACCAGACGATCAATGTGGCACAGGAATACCCAGAAGTAGTAGAGAAAATGTATTTCCGTTTATCAAAATGGGTGGAGGGAAATATTTCTAAAAATGGAGTTGGAAAAGATCCAATGCGCGAAATCCTTGCGTCTGGAGGACCGTTCCGTTACCTAGAGCCGCAAGACTGGATTCTGCGCCTAGAAAATGCAGGCTGGCATAAAGAAGCAGAGGAATATCGAAGGAAGTATATGAAACCGCCGGTAGAATATTAATCTTGTGCCTTCCCAGTCATGATATCCGCTAATCTTAGCACAATGTAAAGATTTGAAATTGTACCTGTCTATCGGATGAAATTTGGCTGGGGGAGGTTCAATTAGGGGGTGATAAACATGTAGTACCTACATAATACTGCATTCCACAAACACTATTAAAAATCTTAAAAGGGAGTGAATACTTATGAAAAAGAAACGTATAGTTCTTATTACGAAAAGGCTTCTGATGTTCTGCCTCGGGTTTATACTATTCCTGCCGTCTTTATTTGTATCAAAGGACTCAACTGCTCACGCGACCGCCCCTCTGAATGATACAATCAATATTTTTCCAACTCCGCAGCAATGGGAAGTTAACGGGACAGGATTTCCACTGAACCAAGTTGTTGGGTTGATGGTTGGAGATAAAACTGATCCGTATGCTATTAAAGAAGTTATTAAAACCTTACGTGCTCATGGTGTGAATCAAATTGTTCAGAGACATGAAGCTGAAAAAGCACCGGATACGCCTGTCACCATTGTAATTGGCGGCCCATCTGAAAACTCCGCATCAGTTGATGCCTTGAAAGCTCTTGGCGTCAAAGGACCAGAAGGATTAAAGAAAGAAGGCTATGTACTGGCCACAGGACATGCAGACGGTCATAAGACGATTGTCCTTGCCGGCAAGGATGCGGCAGGTACCTTTTATGCTGCCATGAGCTTCCAACAAATCATTCAGAAGCGTTCAGGACAGGATTGGATTCCGAGTATTGAGATTCGCGATTGGCCGCAAATGGAGCTCCGTGGTTCCGTTGAAGGATTCTATGGAGTGCAATGGACCCATGAAGAGCGTCTAGATCAATTGGACTTTTATGGGCAGAAAAAAATAAATCAATATGTTTATGCACCGAAAGATGATCCCTATCACCGGCATCAATGGCGGGAACCCTATCCAAAGGAAGACATTAAGAGACTAAAAGAATTATTAGATAGAGCCAACCAAAATCATGTAGAGTTTGTATTTGCTGTTTCACCTGGTGCCAGTATCTGTCACTCGGGGGATAGCGATTTTCAGGCTCTGATTGATAAAATGCAAACCGTTTATGATATTGGGGTACGGTCATTTGCCTTGTTCTACGATGATATTAGTAAAGACTTACATTGTACTCAAGATAAAGAAAAGTTTGCTGATGATCCAAGTCCTTTCGCAGCGGCTCAAGCCTATTTACTTAACAGATTTAATAAGGAATTTATTAAAACACACGAAGGAACAGCTCGTTTAATTACAGTTCCTACAGATTATACAGGAACTGGAACCAATACGTATAAAGAGCGTTTCGGAGATCTAGTTGATTCCGATGTGATTTTCTATTGGACAGGAACAGATGTTGCGTCCCCTACAATTACAGGTGAACAGACAGAGAAAATCTCAGATATATTTAAGCACGATATATTAATTTGGGATAACTATACAGCACATGATTATAATATCAACGATTTAATCACTAGCCCGCTAACAGGAAGAAGTGCTGATTTATCAGATTATGTTATTGGGTTTCATGCAAATCCGATGAGTGGTCAGCCGGAGGCGTCAAAACTAACGCTGTTCACTGCAGCTGATTATATGTGGAACCCTGATGCGTATCATCCCGAGAATTCCTGGTTAAACAGTATAAAAGATTTTGGCGGCGAACATTATAAAACGTTAAAGACCTTCTTGGAAAATACTTATTCTTCAAGGTTTATCCAAGAGGAATCACTAACATTAACCCCTTTAATTAGACAGTTCTGGGAAGAATACGAGAAAGGAAATGCCGAAAAGGCTGCTAGCGACCTTCTAGCTGAATTTGCAAACGTAATTCAAGCACCAAAGGAACTTCGAAGCAGCTTCAATAATAAAAAATTTCTTGTTCAAACCGAACCTTGGCTCCACAAGTTAGAATTGTACGGCCAAGCTGGCCAAATAGCTGTCAATATGCTAATGGCCCAGGCGGAAAACAATGGAAATAAAGCTTGGCAGCAAAGGGTAGCGCTTGAAAAAGCATTTGAAGAAACAGAGGCTATACCTCAAGTAGTGGCAAGGGAAGTAATGACTCCGTTTCTGAAAAAGGCCCTAGAAATGAATGACAAGTGGTTGGGTATCATTAAAACACGTTCAATGGCCTCGTTGGGCATATACAGGAATTATAATATGGAAAATATGATCGACAATAACCCTAATACATGGTATTGGAGTAACCGAGGTGTTAAGGCTGGCGATTATGTAGGAATTGATTTAGGAAGCGTCTTTACAGTCAATAATGTGCAATTATTAATGGGCGCTAAAGCAACATCAAAGGATTATATCCGTCAGGGTATTTTAGAATACTCAACGGACGGCAAGAATTGGTCCACTATCGTGAAAGGTGACAATGAGCTGGAAATCCAAGTCAGTGATTTAAATATTAAGGCGAGATATATAAGATATCGAGCAACTGCGGATCAAACTCAATGGGTGCAGGTCCGTGAGTTTCAAGTCATAAGTGATAAAGGGTCTATTCAAGCAAGCGGGACACCATCTGCTGCTGACCACTCTAAATTGGATTACGCTGTCGATAGTGATGTAACAACAGCCTATGCGGCAGGCTCTATACCTAAACAGGGGGAATCGCTTATCTTTACTCTATCACGTCCAGAAAAGGTGTCAAACATTGTCATATTACAGGATACAGCGTCAGCAGGTAGTGGGAAAATTGAGGTACAAAACGAAGATGGAAATTGGATAACGGTCGGAAGTCTTGCGGATGGTTATACGATCGTTAAGGTTGATAAAACGACGAATCAATTTCGCATTCTTTGGGATGAAAGTCTTACCACACCGATTATCCATGAGGTAATTCCTCAATTTGAGCATTGATACTTAAATTGTTATTTGACTTTCATTTCGGTAACTAGAATAGTAACATCAGAATTTATATAGTGCCTTTCTTATCCTGCTTTTTACGTTGTTCACTTAATTAGCTCGGATAAGGAGGCATTTCTTTTTGTGTTCTCCTAGGCGTGTGTGAAGACACAATGAAGATGGTGTGAAGATAGTGTGAATATTTCGAAAACCGGATCAAATAAATGGATAAAATGAACACTTTCGATATATTGTCTTTTTAAGAGAGTTTATTCCCCCAAGAATTAACAACGATTTATGAAAAAGGAAAAATGAAGGAGGCGGAAAAGTAATAAAAAAAAGCTCATAAATAGGAATTCCAATTCATATCGCTAATGATGTATGTTACACGACTTTTCTTAAAATTCAAATGAGAGGTGCATGATTAAGAAGAATATGAAGACTTTGCCTGAAGAACTAAAAGGTTTCATCAATCAAAGCGGTCTGCAGGAGGAAAAGATTCTTTATTGGGTGAATTGTGATCGTGGTATTGACGGGGGGTTTGTGGATACATACGTAATTCTGACAGAAGAGGCACTCTACCGTCTTTCGAATGGGCAGACATTCCAGCAGGAAAAAACATTCAAAGGCTTTGTTTCTAAAACGGTCAATAAAGATCTGAAACCACTGGAAATGAATCAACTGAAAATCGAGCGCATCGGTATCGATGAGATTCATAGTATTCAAGTTGTAAACCTTATTGCCTCTGGGATGCTGGTTATTAAGGCGCCGAATGAAAGGGCTTTCGCCTCCTTCACCAATGGAAACATGGCTAGGGCGGTCAAACTTGAGTCTATTTTTTCAAAACTTAAGAAAAACGAAAGCATCCAGTTCCAAAAGGAATGGGGAGAGGAGGAAGATGCTGCTGCTTGTCCTCATTGCGGGATGATTTATCCTGAAAAAGGCAGACCTGTCTGCCCCAAATGCCTAAAAAGGCATGCTATATTTACCAGACTGCTGGGATTTGCCCGCAGCTATAAAAAATCAATATTTTTCATTGTTCTTTTAATGCTGCTCAATTCAGCAACAGGACTTGCGATCCCTTATTTTCAAGGGACCATACTGTTCGATCAAGCACTCGGAGGTACCGGGATATTTGCCGGTAAAATTGCGCTTGTCGTTGGAATTATCATTTTTCTTCGTACATTGTCTCTTCTTTTTGGAGCATTATTCGGCACCATGAATGCGAAATTGGCGGCCAATATTGTATTTGATTTAAAAACTAACATCTTTTCTGCCATGCAGCGGCTCTCGTTATCCTTTTTTCAGAAAAAACAAACGGGCCAGCTAATGACAAGGGTAAATAATGATGCGAATGAATTGCAGCATTTTTTCATTGATGGCATTCCTTATTTTATTGTGAATGCAATGAACATTGTCGGGATTACGATTATTCTGCTGATCATGGATTGGAAGCTGACCCTTATTTGTTTATTGCCGATGCCCTTTGTGATTTTGTTGATTCGCTGGGTCTTTCCGAAGTTATGGCGATTGGGATGGAGAAGACATCGGCGTGTCAGTATCTTGAACTCAATCATAAGTGATACTGTTCAAAGTGCAAGAATTGTGAAGGCGTTTGGGAAGGAAAGTGTAGAAATAGACCGTTTCCAAAAGGCGAATCTCACATTTTCTGATGTGGAACAAAAATTTAATAAAATGAACAGTACAATCTTTCCAATTATTAACTTGATTACACAAATCGGGGGTATTTTGATTTGGGCTTTTGGCGGCTGGCGTGTCATGCATGGGGATTTATCCTTTGGTGAAATCATGTCGTTCGTTACATATATCTACATGCTGTTCGGCCCTATTCAATTTATGAATAACATAGCCGGCTGGTGGTCCAACTGTATGTCAGCCGCACAGCGGATTTTCGAAGTCCAAGATGCTGTTCCAGATGTTTCCGAAAAAGAGGATGCGGTCCATCTGGAGAAGATGAGGGGGGAAATTCGGGCTTCACATGTTGGTTTTTGTTATGAGCCGAATAAACCGATTTTAAAAGACGTTTCATTGCATGCAAAGCCTGGTCAAATGATTGGGGTCGTCGGTCCATCGGGGGCGGGTAAATCCACGCTTGTGAACTTGATTTCACGGCTTTATGACGTAACGGATGGCGAAATTCTATTGGATGGAATCAATGTCAAAGACCTGACTGCTGAATCGCTGCGAAAGCATATCGGAATTGTTTCGCAGGAGGTGTATGTGTTTATGGGGACCGTTGCGGAAAACATTGCTTATGGTAATCCAGAGTGTTCTGTAGAAGAGATTATCTATGCTGCGAAAATTGCCAATGCCCATGATTTTATTGAAAAACTTCCAGACGGTTACGATACGATGATTGGTACCGGCGGCTATAGTTTATCTGGTGGTGAAAAACAGCGTATTTCCATAGCCCGAGCCGTTCTGCATGACCCGAACATCCTAATTCTCGATGAAGCGACTGCGTCGCTGGACACGGAAACAGAGCTGCAAATTCAGGAAGCGCTGGAGTCGCTCGTCCACGGAAGAACCACCATAGCGATTGCCCATAGATTATCCACCTTACGTAATGCTCATTATCTATATGTATTGGATCAGGGGAAGGTAGTTGAAGAGGGCACGCATGAAGAGCTTATGAAATTGAATGGTATGTACAAAGGCATGGTGCAAAAACATGAGGATGCTTTAAAGATGAAAGAGGTGATCTAACATGGTAAAGGTAGAGAGTACGCTTTGCTCTCAGGAGATAGTCGAAAAGAAAACAGACCTATCTGAGGCCGCACGAATTCATTATTTAACCCCAGAAAATACAGAATTTGCGTTAACAGAGGGAAAGCTGCTTTCAGTGCGGGTTGACGGGGAGCTGTATCCGGTCGTTTATCTGCATTGCTCCTTTCCGCACTCCAATAAACGGATGTTTATTTCTGTTCGAACGAGTGAAAATCAGGAAGTTGGGATGGTCAAATCACTCGATGAGTTTCCAGTGGATATAGTGAGGCTCCTGGATGAACAGATCCATATGAGATATTTCGCACCGATTATAACTAAGGTGATCAACATTCATGAAGAATTTGGTTATTCTTATTGGGAAGCAGAAACCACTGCTGGGCATCTTCAATTTACAGTCCGGAGAGGCGGCGGCAATGTGAAAATGGTTTCTTCTGTCAAGGTCTTGATTACAGATTTGGATGGAAATCGTTTTCTCATTGAAGATGTCAACCAGTTAAGTGAAAAAGAATATCGAATGGTTGAAATGAGCTTGTAATGAATTAAAAAGGAAGGCTGTTATGAATTTAAATTATGAACTTTCAGAACAGGATCAACTTGCCGCTCGTCTTGCAGTAGGGGAAAGGATACACTATTGTGTTCCAGCCGACCTTTCGCTTGAGGGGAAAAGGACCTTGGGGTATTTTGTCGTTGGTAAGGAGAAATGGGCTTATATTCAAAATGGAGAGCTGATTGAAAGCTGCCGAATTGCAGATGCCTGCGATTATAACGTTGTTCCGTTAATCGGTAACGCCATTCTTGAAGCGACGCAAGACCATACAAAACGTTTGATAGTAAGAATATCTATGCAGCATGTGGCCAGGTTTGCTTATATCGCTCAAATCTTAAACTACATGGCTGAAGGCAGCAAAATACGAATCTATAATAATGAAACGGAAATGGTTTGTCCTCGTTGCGGAGGCGGTCTTTTACCAGGTACACGGCTTTGTCCTAAATGTATGAATAAAGCAGCCGTTTTAAAGCGGCTTTTAGATGTTTCAAAATCACATTGGAAGAAACTTTCCTTAGGTCTTTTTATTCTCTTTCTCACGCTGGTTGTTGCTTTAACCGGGCCGTATTTCCAGAAGCTTCTCGTCAACTCATCCCTGCAGCCGCAGCCAGGGGAAAGTCCTAGTCTGTCATTGTTTTTTCTTGCAATATTTGGAATGCTTTTTGGGCTTGCTGCGGGAGAACTTCTTAATGTAGCGAAGGGACGAGTGATGGCAACGGTCAGCTCGACCATTGCGGCTGATTTGCGAAAGCTTGTGTATGATAAAATTCAAAGCCTGTCGCTCGGATTTTTGACATCCCAGCGTGCAGGCGACCTGATGAATCGAATCATGGCCGACACAGGAAGAATTCAGCATCTTATTCAAGAAATTTTTACAACCGCTATTTACCAATTCATTATGTTAGTATCGGTTACGTTCCTATTATTAAATACAGACTGGAAATTGGCATTAATCGTGTTGGTTCCGGCCCCGCTTGTGGCTTATTTGCAAATTACTATTTGGAGACGCGTGTTAAACAGGCTGTTTCGAAAGCAGTGGCAGGTTAACGATAAAGCCAATTCCTATTTGCATGATGTCCTCAGCGGTATCCGGGTCGTCAAAATGTTTGGCAAAGAAAGCCGCGAGATTAAGAGATTTCGCCAATATAATAGTGAATATGCTGCCGCAGCGGTTCATGCTGAGAAGATTTATAGCATATTAGCACCTGTTTCTACCTATTTACTTCAACTTGGTACCTATTTTGTTTTATTAGTTGGGTGTCATATGATTTTAAAGGGGACGTTAAACTTGGGGGAACTCGTCCAATTTACTGGCTATGCCAGTATGATATTTGGTCCCCTGGCATGGTTAATGAATATGCCCAGATGGATTGCAAATGCGGTCATAGCCATTGACCGGGTATTTTCTGTCATCGACGAAGAGCCAGAAATCCTTGATACAAAACATTCCGTGAAACACTCCATCCATGGGAATGTTCAATTTTGTGGCGTTACCTTCGGATATAAGTCTTATGAGCCAGTTTTAAAAAATCTTAATTTTGAAATCAAGCCAGGGGAAATGATTGGACTTGTGGGGCATTCTGGCTCAGGTAAATCGACCCTAATTAATTTAGTTTCACGTTTCTATGATGTGAATGAAGGGGAAATATTAATTGATGGAATGGATATAAGAAAAATCCAGCAGGAGGATTTACGATCACAAATTGGCGTCGTGCTGCAGGAAACCTTACTATTCAGTGGTTCGATCATTGAGAATATCCGTTATTCTAAGCCAGAGGCAACCATGGAAGAGGTAATTCAGGCTGCTAAAATTGCCAATGCACATGATTTTATCATCCAGCTTCCTGATGGATACGATACGAAACTCGAGGAGAATGGCAATAATTTATCGGGTGGGGAACGGCAGCGGATTACCATTGCAAGGGCTGTCCTGCATAATCCACGTATCTTAATTTTGGATGAAGCGACAGCCTCCCTTGATATTGATACAGAGTCTGTTATACAGGAGGCTCTGCAGCGGATTATGAAAAGCCGCACAACAATTGCCATCGCCCATCGGCTTTCCACTCTAAGAAATGCTGACCGGCTCCTTGTATTAGAGAAGGGGAAAATTGCTGAAATCGGCACCCATAGAGAACTGATGCAAAGAAAAGGCATCTATTACAATTTAACTATGGCTCAGCGAAATATTGGGTAAGAAAACAAGGGACGGTTCTTCAGCTTCCTTTACTTAGGTAAAGGAGAGAAGACCGTCCCTTCTTTCACGTATGCCTCATCTTATTGGGCTTCGAATTGATCGTAATTTTTTTGGTAAATGTCGATAAATTCTTTTAAGCCCATGTCATTTAATTTCTTTAAGTAATCGTCCCATTCCTTGTCAATATTCCCGTTAATGATCCATTGGGCTTGTTTTTTATTAACAAATTCAAGGATGTCTGTTGTTAGCGTATTTAACTTTTGTGTATCCTCTAACGAGAAGAATAAATCAGGATAGGTTGTCTTTTTCAAATATGGTTTATAGATTTCCATATATTCAAGTCTAGTAGAGTCCTTTTCATTCGGTTTAATTTTTTCCATCGTTTCTGGTAAAAGGGCTCTGGCAGACGAGAAACAAGGTGCTTCCGTACATCTGAATTCATCGAAGGATTTACCATCTTTGGATTCCAGATATTCATAGGTTCCATCAGAATTTTTCTTGATATTATAATCAAACGGTCCAAATGTCCATTGGATGGAATTCTCTTCTGAATACAATTCGTCAATCCAACGCATGGTCACCTCTGGGTGTTTATTGGCTGAGGTAATCGCAAAGGCGCCTTTTGCCATCGCGATTTCATCTTCTTCTCTCCATTGCTGAATGCCAGTAGGTCCTTTTAAAGGAGGAACAGGAACATATTGTTTAGCATAGTCAGGTCCAATGACATTGGGTGCAATAAATCCTGAAAAAGCTCCATATTTTGGCGAATCCTTTCCGCGTCCTTTTGAAAAGTACACAGAAATATCGTGCGTCAATGCCTCAGGATCAATTAAACCTTGGCTGTACAGCCGATTGAAATACTTCGTTGCCTCTTTAAAACCAGGATCGGTTGCCGTAAAGGATACTTTTCCATCTTTGACGGAAATATGGCTGGACCGGTCAATTTCACCAAATGCTCCATAAATGGAGTAAATGCCATTCCCATAATTACCATACAGAAAACTATATGGAATGATGTTAGGATCTTTTGCTTTAAATGCCTTTAGCACGTTTTCAAATTCATCTGTTGTTTTGGGAACCTCCAGCCCTAGTTCGTCTAACCAAACTTTATTAATAAACAATACATCTGGAAGGGCATTTGCCGGTTCGGCATGAACCATTGGTATGGAATAAATATTTCCATCCGGAGCCGTGATTTTCTTTTTGATATCGGGATATTTGTCTAAGATATTCTTAATGTTTGGTGCGTAATCGTTAATCATATCTTGCAGCGGAATTAACATGCCTTGTGTGCCATATTGGATTAAATCCGTTGAACTTAAGCTTCCGCTTCCAAAAAAGGCGTCTGGCAGATCACCGCTGGCAAACATTAAATTTTTCTTTTCCAGGTAGCCTTGGGAAGAGGCATCCCAATTAATATGGACATTCGTTTTTTTCTCGAAATCCTTTACAACTTGCAATTCTTCCGTAGCCTTTTGCTGCTGTGGTGTCTTTGCTGTCACAAATTTAAGGGTGATTTTTTTATCTACAATCGGCAAACCCGTTTTATTAAAATCGTTAGTCCCTTCCTTTGCCTTGTTACTCGCTTCATTGCTTGTACAACCTGATACAATCAACATCAAAACCATGAATAGTAATAAAACTGCTTTTTTCATGTGCTTTTCCCCCTTTATTTATTACTCTTTGATCGAACCAATCATAACGCCCTTAACAAAGTATTTTTGTATAAATGGATACAAGACTAATACAGGTATGCTAGCTACAATGATTGCCCCATATTTCATAATTTCAGCGTAATCCTTCAGTTCAGAATCTGAAGAAAGCATCATTGTATCTCCTTGTGCTTCATTCATAATTAATATTTCTCTCAACACAATTTGGAGAGGAAACAAGTTTTCATCTCGTAAATAAATGAGTGCTTGAAAATACGAATTCCAATGTGCAACAGCACTAAATAAGGCTATGACAGCAATAATAGGCACCGATAATGGGAGGACGATTTTTAAGAAAAACTTTGTTGTGGAACATCCATCTACCTGTGCTGCTTCCAACAGTCCCTTTGGAATCGTTGTTTGAAAAAAGGTCCTTGCGATAATGATGTTAAATGCCGAAACGGCATTTGGTATGACTTGGGACCAGATGGTATTCACCATACCTAATTCCTTCACCAATAAATAGGAGGGAATAATGCCGCCGCCAAAAAACATCGTAAACACGATGAAGAACATAATCATATTGCGGCCGACTAAATCACTTCTTGAAAGGGCATAGCCTGCTGTAAGAGTGAGACTAAGATTTATTGCTGTACCAATTACAGCATAGAATAAGGAATTCCGATAGCCCATCCAAATTTTATCGTATTCAAAGATCCGTAAATACCCTTCTAGTGTGAAGCCTTTAGGAAACAGCCAAACACTGCCGCTGTTCACTGCGTAGGGGTCACTAAACGATGAAATCACAATGATATACAGTGGATAAAGTGCAGCTAAAACAATGAGTGACATGAGGCTGTAGTTAAAAACATCAAATATTCGATCTGCCTTGCTTTTTTTTATGGTATTCAAGTGTCTCACCCCCTTAAAACAGGCTAGTTTGCTTCATTTTCTTGGCAAATTGGTTCATGGCTATTAATAGTACAAAGTTAATGATGGCATTAAACAATCCCACTGCGGTTGCATAGCTGTACTGAGCATTTAAAAGCCCCGTTTTGTACACATATGTTTGAATCACTTCAGAGGAATCAATATTTAAAGCATTTTGCATTAAGTAAACCTTTTCAAATCCAAGCGCCATGAAATTGCCTACATCTAGAATTAACAGGATCATAATGGTAGGCATAATCGCTGGAAGATCAATATGCACAATTCTTTGAAACTTGCTGGCACCATCCATAATTGCCGCTTCATGAAGCTCCGGACTGACTGATGAGAGGGCGGCTAAATAGATAATCATTGACCAGCCGGCATTTTGCCAGATACCTGAAAAGACAAAGGTCGATTTAAACCAGCCTGGCTCCCCCATGAAGAAAATTGGCTCTATTCCTAAAAAACCTAAAATGTTATTTAATAATCCATTCATTGGCGATAGGAATAAATACAGCATTCCAACAATGACCACAACAGAGATAAAGTGAGGCGCATAGGTAATGGTTTGAACCATTCTCCGAAACTTTGTGCTGCCGATCTGATTTAATAACAATGCCAGTATGATCGGAATTGGAAACGCTAGCAGCAGCTGATACAAATTAATCAACAAGGTGTTCTTTAGAACGGTTAGAAATTGATAGGAAGCAAAGAAGCGTTCAAAGTGTTCAAAACCAACCCATGGACTTTCTAAAATCCCTTTTATAGGAAGGTAATTCTTAAAGGCAATTTGCATCCCATACATGGGAAGGTAATGGAAAATGGTGAAATATAATAAGGTTGGTAAAAGAAACAAATAAAGTTCATAGTTTGTTATAATTCTTTTCCATAAAGATCCCAGCCTTCCTCTTTTAGGGTCAATGACCGTTTTTGTAGGCGCTATCATTTCTGTGGACTTTTTTACTTGCAAATGGTGTCACCTCCTTAAATTATTGTTTTCACTATAGCTTGTTTTAAGGATCTGCGTAAATATGCCAAATGTACACATGGTATGCAGATTATTCACTTTATTTAGAATATTGGTATTAATGGGTTTTACTCTATGTTCTTTAAAAATATAAGACAATTCGCATATTCGTTTTCACGACAAATAAGGTTCAATAAGAAAGAAAAAGCACTCAATGCCAGTTTGCATCGAGTGCTTTGAATGGTAGGGTGCATTCATTGAGATGGTAGATGGAATTACTCAGCTTTTCTTTTGATTAGACTCATTTTACGAAATTCTCCGGGTGTAATTTTCATTTCATTTTTAAACTTGCGAATAAAGCTAGATACATCATGGTACCCAACTTCCTGTACTAATTCCTTTAGAGAGATATCACTGGTTTCCAGCAATTTCTTGGCATGCTCAATCCGGCAATAGCTCAAATAATCGGTAATCGTCTGCCCTGTCTGCTGCTTAAAGTAACGTTTTAAATAGGCTTGTGATACGGATAAAGCATCGGCCATTCCTTCTACCGAAAATTGATGATCCTGGTAGTTATTGTGGATGTATGCGATGGCCTTTTCGCTTAAACCCTTTTCCGAGGTAGGCTTTTGATGTTCGCTGGCATTAGATAAACGGGTGCAAATATCATTTACTAATAGTTCGAAGTCCTGTAATGTATCGAACTTGGATAGCTTTTCAATATCAGGATAGCTCACATCGGTAAGGTAGCGCTGTCCTTTCCAACAGGCATTTTTAATGATGCAATTAATGATGTCATAGCAGATACAGCGGACGATATGTAATGGTGGTCTGTTCTTTTCAACCTCTCTATGGATACTTCGGATCATTTCGATGATTTTGACGGTATTTCCTTGGCTGACTAATAAATGTAAGGTTTCTATTTCTTCCTTAGGATACCAATAATCCAATAAATGACTTTCAAGCATCACGTCTTCAAAGAAAATCACCTGGTTCTGCCCCTTAATTAGTTTATAGTCAAGGGCAGTTGACGCTTCCATATAAGACTTACCAATTTTATTTGGATCTTCATAGATGCGCCCTGCACCGACTGTAATATTTTTCTTGTACAGTCCCCAAAGGCTGCTATGGACAAAAAATAAATACTCTTTCAAATGTGGGTCTTCGGTCTCCAATGCACAAATGTACGTTAGTATCCCATCAGTTAATTTCACTTTATGACTTTCAAATCTGCTATTTAATTCATCATTTAGCCATTGCGATATTATGGATTCATTTCCTGTATCCTCATTCTTGATTTCAAAACGAAGCACAAAAAAACGCTTATTTCTAAAAAATAATCCAACTTCTTCTCCACTATGATAAAATTTATCGAGATTCAGCGTTTGTCCTTGCAATAATTCCAATAGCAAATATTCTTTGATTACATGCTGGTTATTTTTCCACTTCTTTTCGATGATTTGCTCCTTCTCATGAATAATGGAGAGGGCATGTAGCATATCATTTACATTTTTAATTGCTTTTCCCAAATGATTTGTTGTGAAAAATAAAACTTTCTGTAATGGTCGATAATTAATATGCATTAGGAAATAAATCACAATGGTGCCCAAGATTATACTAACGATCAATACACTAAGGGCACGTACTTTTACCTGACTGACCTTTTCTAATAACTTGCTCTCTGGCATAATCGTTAAAAACGTCCAGCCCGTATAATTAGATTTCACGCTTGAAAGAATATATGGGGTATTTTGTATTTCCACCGTTTGTGAGCCTGGCTGTGTCCCTTGTATGGATGATAAAAAGGACGGTTCTTTAAGATAATCTCCGTCATATAACGTTGAAAGGGTTTCTCCCTTTTCATTTAAAATAATCGTATTTCCGTCGCCCTTTTCAATGACTCCCTGCTGGAGTTTTTTTACTGTTGCTTCATCAATAATAAAAATAGCTGCTCCATATGGTTTTATCCCATTTGGCGGAAGCGGGACAAGATAGGTAAGGGCACGGTTATTCTTTAAGTAAGGTGACTCTACTTCTTCACTGGGACGAAATACCGGATGCTCTAAATGATCTAGTTCATGACGGAATTGGGACGGGGTCCAATTTTTATAATGATAGATTTTCTCCGTAAATAATGGAATCGAATAGGTGCTTTCAGCTGAATAAATATACTCTCCATCTTTTATATACAGCACGACATTCTGGACAAATTGGTTTGCAACTGTAAAATTTAACAATCTCTTGGCGGCAAAAGCATTATATAAATTTTGTTTTAAATGATATGGTGTCAGCTCCGGATTAGAGGAAATTTCATAGGAGATTGTATTCATTTCCTTCATTTTCATATCGAATGTATCCCGCATTTGTTTTAGTGTCTGCTCTTGTCCCAGCACAATTTCTTCCTTCAATATATGAACAAAATGCTGATAGGAAAACAAGGCAATCACTAAAATGGGAATAATAAGAAGGAGCAAATAAGAAAAAAGATATTTATAAAATAAAGGAATTCTTTCTAGCATATGTGTGTGACACTCCTAAATCAGGTGTATTTTTGGAGTTAAAGCGTGAAGAGTTTAGTTATCATTATGTTGTTGTATGATTTATCAGTATTATTTAAATTATCTAAAATTAATTATATCATTATTCAACTATGAGAAGTAGAGCAAGTTTTAGGTATCAAATCGATCTGCCACTTTTGTTCCAAATTTTGTAGAATAGCAGTGGAATTACGTAGAATTAAGCTTGAATTACGTAGAAAAGATCCTTGATGATGTAGAATAAACAGCTCGAATGAAGAGGGGACCCATATTGTTCCAATTTTTGTAGAATAGCAGTGGAATTACGTAGAATTAAGCTTGGATTACGTAGAAAAGATCCTAGATGATGTAGAATAAGCAGCACGAATGAAGAGGGGACCCATATTGTTCCAAT
>NZ_BNDS01000004.1:97244-209241 GCF_014656545.1 Neobacillus kokaensis | reverse complement strand
GGATTACGTAGAAAAGGTCCTAGATGATGTAGAATTAAGCAGTTCAAATTAAGAGGGGACCCATTTTGGGTGAGGACTTTTTGAGAGAGGACTTATTTAAGGCAAAATAGCAGAGAAGCGTACCATGCACCATCTGAACTTTGTGAAAAAATTTTATCGAAAAAATAGGCTAAGCACTTTAACAAAAGTGCATAGCCTATTTTTATATTCTCTCATTAACGAGGTATAGCTTTCATGTTATTTTTTAGCCACATCAGCGGCACATCGGAAGCCTAGATGCCCTCCAGATGTATCCGGGGTATTCGAGGTCCGGGCGGCGACTCTATAACGATTGCAATATGATTCATGGCACATATAAGAACCGCCCCGCATAACTTTGGTTTCACCCGATGATGGTCCTTTAGGGTTATTGCGACCGCCCCTCTTATGAATGCTTCTGCTAAACCAATCCGAGCACCATTCCCATACGTTTCCAGAGGTATTGTAAAGTCCCAGGCCATTAGGCGGGAAGGACTTTGCAGGGGCTGTACCTGCATAGCCATCTTCCTTTGTATTTTCAACTGGAAATTTTCCTTGCCATATATTACAGTAATGCTCTCCATTTGGGGTCAATTCATTCCCCCATGGATACCTATTTTGTACTAGTCCGCCACGGGCAGCCATTTCCCACTCTGCCTCCGTAGGCAAACGTTTACCCGCCCAATTGCAAAATGCGAGTGCATCATTCCAGGTTACATGGACAACGGGATGGTCCATCCGCTCCTCAATGGTAGAATATGGTCCTTCAGGCTGATACCAGTAAGCATCTCTTACCGCCAGCCACCACGGAGTGTTCCGTATCGGTTCCACGTGTTTGGCTAATTTTGGTGAAACGAAGCCATAATACACGAATGACCAGCCAAACCGCTCTGTCTCGGTTTTGTATCCTGTATTATTAATAAACTCCTTAAATTCCGCATTTGTTACCGTATAACTATCAATATAATAGGGATCGAGCATTATCTTTCTTACCGGACCTTCACCATCTGCCGCGAATCCTTCTGTTTCATTTGTCCCCATCAAGAATTCCCCGCCAGGAATATAGATCATTTTATCCATGAATATTGATTTTTCGGAGTTATTTTCAATTGTTTCTTGTATAGCAATTTCCATTTCCTTGCCTGCAGGTTCTCTAGTAATCCCGCAGCAAGATTTATTTTTATCAATGTTCATAGATTTCACATCCTTAAATATCAATACTCGCAAGTACGCAATTTATTATTAATCTATTATATACAAAAGTATTCTGATTTTAAAGAAAAGGCTGGCAAATAGCGAGATGACCTATCAAAGTATGGAGCAAGATTAAAAATATACAATGCTAATAAATTTTACATATTTACTTTAAGCTGAATGGGAAGGTATTCTAAATGAAATATCGTGAAAATAAGCTTTCAATAGGATCATGAAGAGGACTGTGGGATATTGGAAAATTATTTAAGAAAGGCTCGTTAAAAAAATGGAAAATTCATCTAGTAAGCCAATTGTTGTCATTGCTGTTGTAACGGCCTTGTGTATGCTGGGAAATGAGATGCTGTTTATTGTCATGCCGTTATATTGGAAGTTTTTTGGGCTGACAGCATTATGGCAGGTCGGAGTATTACTATCAGCTAATCGAATGATCCGTATCCCTATTAATTCCGTTGTTGGATGGTGCTATCAAAGGGTGGGAAAACGAACAGGGGTAATAATGGCTGTTGTATTAGCTGCTGTCTCTACGTTTGCCTATGGAGTGGTAAAGGGATTTTGGCTGATGCTGATTGCCCGCTGTTTATGGGGGATCGCCTGGTCTTTTTTTCGGCTTGGGGGGTATTTAACAATCCTTTCCTCCAGCAATGCTAAAACGAGAGGCCGGTCTGTTGGATTATATAACGGACTTTGGGGTCTTGGCACCTTATTCGGCATGTTATTAGGCGGGTTACTCGCAGAACAGATGGGAATACAAAACGTGACATTGATGTTTTCCGTAATAGCAGCTTGCAGTATTCCGTTTATTTTAATCTTTATTCCAAATTCAAAACAACCAGATTTAGATCAGAAAAAGATAAATAAGCAAGCTTTTACGATATGGAAAAACAAACAGATTCTATCCTCTTTTGCAACGGGTCTAAGTGTTGCCTTTGTCGTTTATGGAGTGTTTGCTTCAACATTAAGTAAATTAGTAGAATTACAGCTGAACCATATCATGATTCTAGGTTTTACCCTTGGAGCCGGCACGATTACCGGTATTATTCAAGCCGTTCGGACTGGCTGGGATCCCTTCCTTGCCCCTTTTCTTGGTAAGTATTCCGATCAAAAATGGGGGAGATTTCCCGTTTTAATGGTCGCGTTAGTCATGGGGGCTGTTTGTTTGGCGATTCTTCCCCTTAAGCTGCCGATTCCTGTTTTTTTGGGGGTATTACTGTTGTTTCAACTTACGGCAACATTATTAATTACGACCAGTGATTCGATTGCGGCCGACCTTGCATCGGGTCCGTCGCAGGTAACGATAATTGCTCTTTATACGTTATTTTCCGATTTGGGTGCAGCTTTAGGGCCATTTTTAGGCTATTTGGTCATAGATATTTTGGGTATTAACTGGATTTATTGGTTTACAAGTTTCCTTCTGATTCCTTTAGGAGTTTTTTGTTATTCAGCATTTATAGGGGAGAAAAATCGAGTAAGGGAACAGTCTTATTAAAGGCTATTTAAGGAACTTTCCGTCCATTTATAAATCGAAACATCCACATCAAAAGGGACGGGGATATTTAAAGAAACAAAAGAGCAAGGGGGGAAAATCCAGCTTTTTTCGACATTCATCTGAATGGCAGCGCCTTCTTTGTTTTTATTGCTTTAATTAGGACGGTAAATCTATAAATAGTTCACTATTTTAAAAGTGGATAGAATTTTATAATAATTGAAATTGTTTCCAATTTTGGAGGCTGATTTCATAAAAAGGAGGAACACAATGGTAAATAAAGGAGAAAATTTAGACAGTCCTGCTGTATCTGCCTCTACAGCTTGCATGTTACATAGTTCAATGGGTGCGTCTGGGGCAAGCGCTGAAGTGAATGGGGATGGAACAGATATGGTAAACGAGAAATATGCGGAGCATCTTAGTCTAAAACCACTCGCTCCAGCCTTTAGTGTGGAAACATTGCTGAAGTGGTCGCCCGATAATGATCCAGATGCAGAATTAAATCGAGCAAGCGTCCCATTAAACAAAAACCGGTTTAAAGGGTCCCTGGTTAATCCGTTGGCAAATCCAAAGGCTGGAATTACCTCTGCTGGAATAACCAATTGGAACCACGACGAGGCAAGCTCTGTCGGTGGGAAAGATTTCAATATATACGCCTTTGATAACTGGCAATTGATAGATTCCTATATTTATTGGGCAGGAACGAAAAAGGGGATTTTTGCAATCCCATCACCAGATATCGTGGATGCCGCTCATCGGAATGGCGTGCCTGTCTATGCCACAATTGGTTTTCCATGGGGCAGATCAGCTGCGGGACTTGTTGAAATAGAAAAGTTCATTAAACAGGATGCTGATGGAAGCTTTCCAGTAGCTGACAAAATGATTGAAGCAGCCGAATATTTTGGCTTTGACGGTTATTTCTATAATCAGGAAACATTTGGCGTTAATGAGGAAACAGCCATAGTGATGAATGAAATGATGCGTTATATCAAGCGAAATTCCAATTTACAAATTAGCTGGTATGATGCACAAGACAATACTGGAGCTGTTAACTATCAGGATGCAGTGACTGCCGAGAATGACTTGTATGTCAAACCGGCAGATGATGGGGTATATGCGGTTGATGAGGTTTTTTTAAACTATAACTGGACAACAAGCAAAATTAATACGACTGTTGAGACAATGAATGGTCATAAGCGCAGTCCTTTTGATGCCTATGCAGGTTTTGAGCTGCAGGCAAATTCGTATAATACAAAAATTGATACGGATGTCCTGCTGGATGAGAACAAGCAGGCAAAGGTTTCTATCGCGCTTTATACACCAAACTCGACCATGGGATTGGCGATAGATCCTGCTGATTTCCATGAAAAAGAGAAAACTTTGTGGACTGGCCCTCAAGGTGATCCGACACTTGCTGATGATTCTGCTGATTGGAAAGGAATGGCGCGCTTTGTGACGGATGCGTCTGTTATTGAGGAGAAGCCATTTACGACCAATTTTAACAGCGGCCACGGAAAACAATATTTTGTAAATGGAAAAACTGCCAGTGAGTTGGAGTGGAATAACCGCTCTATCCAGGATGTCATGCCGACTTGGCGCTGGTGGACCCGCCATGAAGGCAGCCGAATCAAGGTATCCTATGATTTTGATAAAGCCTACAACGGCGGTACCTCGTTGAAATTCAACGGTGCACTTGATGCTGGTTCTGTTAATGACACGATGCTTTACAGCACGAAACTGGCTGTAACCGATTCTACAAAGGTCCGTGTTGTTTATCAAAATCCAACCGGTGCGGATGTGTCGCTTGGTGTGGCATACGGTGAAGACTATGCACAGGATAAAATGAACTATTATTCCTTGCGAACATCCGGCGACGGCTGGGAGACTGCAATAGTCGATCTTGGGAAGGATGCTGGAAATACTGCCTATGCTTTAAGTTTTAAAGTGAGCAATGCGGAAAAATTGGACAACTATTCCATCCATTTAGGTCAACTGTCCGTCTATGATGCAAAGGCACCGGTGCTCACAAAACCTGCTGATGCAGAAATTTTAAAAAAGATGGCTAAAACAGCATTTGAGGCGGAGGCCCGTTTAAGCTGGTCTGGCAAAGAAAACGTCTTGTACTATGAGGTTTACCAAGAGAACGCTGATGGAGCAGATACGCTGTTAGGGGTAACACCAAACAATTATTTCTACACGCCAAATATTACCCGGACTGTAGAAAACGCATCGAACGATAACATGACCACGTTGAAAGTCGTGCCGGTCAATCGCGATTATGTGCGCGGGGAGGCGGCTGAAGTTACCTTAGATTGGGGCATGGGAACAGATGCAACAGAGATCGAGCAAGACCCTACTTCACCGAACGTTGCCCTTCATGCCAAGGTAACAGATGTATCAGCGGAAAACGATGCGGAGCCTGCTGTGAAAGCTTTAGATGGAACAGTCATCAGTAAATGGTGTGCCATCAATGCCAAAACTGGTTACATGACGATTGATATTGGCGAGAAGAAAACCATCCGCCGCTGGCGTGTGGAGCATGCCGAATATGGCGGAGAAGCAAGCGATATGAATACCGTAGATTTTGAACTGCTTTACAAAAATGATAATGGCGAGTGGGTCAGCGCTAAAAGGATTACCGATAACACGAAAGCAGTGACTGATATTGTATTAGACCAGCCGGTGACCGCAAGGGAATTCAAGCTGCAAATTTACAATAGCGGAACTTCACCATGGGGTGCGATTCGGATTTATGAATGGCAGATGTTTGAAAATGCTGCCCTTTCTAGAACAGAAAATATTATGATGCATTTTGTGACAGCAGTAAATAATATGGGAGCTCAAGGTCAGGTTACCATCGATAGGGTTAAGAAAGGTCAAACGGTTCGCTTATATAAATCCCTGGACGTAAAGGATGTTCTAGCAGAGATGACGGCTGAAAAAGATGGAGCAATTACATTTGATCGGCTGGACTTCGGCAGTCCAGAAGCCGGAAGAATCTATTATACCGTTCAAACTATGGATGAGAGAGAAAGTCTTAGATTTAGCGTGCCTTATTAAAGTGACATGGAGTCAGACCCCCGTTGTGATAATAGTATAACGCGGTAAATTGGCGGGGGACTGACCCCCGCTATTTGGTTTCGTTAATCAATGGACTAATTTAATATCCACTGGAATATCTTAATGACTTGCCGCAATCCTATTGCTAGTTAGGGCAGTTTTTTCTATTGTAAGAAATGTAGGAATTAATTTTTATAAAAATGACAGCGTTTTCGAACGTTATATAAATCATCGAAGGAGGGGAAGTCTTATGGAAAAGACAGCCCATATAATCTCCCATTCTCATTGGGACAGAGAATGGTATTTACCTTTTGAAAAACATCGCTATTACTTTATCAAACTCATGAATAACCTGATTGAACAATTCAAGAAGGAAGGAAATAACTTTAAATCCTTTCATCTTGATGGACAAACTGTTCTGTTAGAGGATTATTTCGCCGTTCACCCGGAAAATCGCGAAATCGTAAAACAATTAATTGAAGAGAAGAAACTTTATATTGGTCCTTGGTATGTGCTGCAGGATGCCTTTTTAACCAGCTCCGAAGCCAATATCCGGAATCTGCAGATTGGCTTGCATGATACGAAATCCTATGGCCATGCTTCAAAAATCGGCTATTTCCCAGATACATTCGGCATTTATGGTCAGGCGCCGCAAATTTTAAAACAAGCTGGGATTGATACAGCTGCCTTTGGACGCGGCGTCAAACCGACCGGCTTTAATAACACGGTGTCGGATACGCCAAACTTTGAATCTCCTTATTCTGAGATGGTTTGGAAAGCGCCTGACGGCTCCAGTGTCTTAGGAATTCTATTTGCTAATTGGTATTCAAACGGAAATGAAATTCCGGTGGATGAGGAAGAAGCAAAGACGTTTTGGGATAAAAAGCTACAGGATGCTGAGAAATATGCGTCCACAAATCAATTATTATTTATGAATGGCTGCGACCACCAGCCGCTGCAAAAAAACATACCGCAGGCGATTGAAACAGCAGCCGAGCTTTATCCGGATTATACATTTAAGCATTCAAGCTTTGATGAATATACAGAGGCATTAAAGAGCTCCCTGCCTGAAAAGCTGCAAGTAATTGAAGGGGAATTGCGCAACCAGCGGACAGACGGCTGGTCCACGCTTGTCAATACAGCATCAAGCCGGATTTACTTGAAGCAGTGGAACAACCTTTGTCAAACCCTGCTGGAAAAAACCGCTGAACCATTGGCGGCCATGAATCTATTAGCAGGCGGTACTTACCCGCGCGAATACATCCGTTTTATGTGGAAGTCACTAATGAAGAATCATCCGCATGACAGCATTTGCGGCTGCAGTGTTGACGAAGTCCATCGTGAAATGGTCACTCGTTTTGAAACAGTGTCCCAAATGGGAGATGTATTTGTTAAGGAAAAGGCCGTAGAGCTTGCTGAAATGATTGATACATCGGAAACTCCGGAAGGCGGTATCCCGCTTGTTGTGATTAATACAACAGGATGGGAAAAAAATGATGTGATCACAGAGGTAGTCGACCTTGATAAGGTGTATTTTTCAGAAATGCATTTCGAAAAAATACCAGTTTATCTTCAGGAGAAAGAAACATCAAATTACAAGCTTATCGATGATCAGGGTAAGACAATTGAATACCAGTTAGACGAACCTGTTATCGAATTTGGCTATGATTTACCAGATGATAAATTCCGCCAGCCATTTTTTGCTAAGCGCTCCAAGCTTTCATTTTTCGCGGACGGCATACCTTCTTTTGGGTATAAAACCTATTACCTTGTGCCGGCAGAGGCTACGGTACAGCAAGTAGAGCAAAAAGATTTGGAAACACAAATCGACAGTATTGAAATGGAAAATGAATATGTTCATTTACAGTTCCATGAAGACGGCAGCTATGATTTAATGCATAAGGAAAGCGGTGAGTCTTTCCATCGCCTGGGAATTTACGAGGACACTGGCGATATTGGAAACGAGTATATGTTTAAGGAAGCGAAGGGACATGCCGCCATAACAACAAAAGGCATGGCAGCAGAATTTACCTTCTTGGAAAGAAGTACGCTCAGAACTGTTCTTGAATTTACCCAAACGTTATCGATACCAGTTTCCGCTGATGACCGTTTAGCCATCGAACGGAATCAATTGATTTGGCATAAGGAACGAGAAGCGGGCAGATCAAGTGAATTGACAACCATCAAACTTCATACTGTTGTCACCCTTGCAAAAGGAATGAAAGGTCCAGTCTTTAAGCTTACAATTGATAATAAAGCTTCAGATCATCGTCTGCGCGTGCTGTTTCCAACAGGTCTAAAGACAGAAACACATAAAGCCGACAGTATTTTTGAAATTGTTACCCGCCCGAATACACCAGAAATAGAATGGGAAAATCCGAGCTTTTGCCATCATCAGCAGCGGTTTAGCAGTTTATCAGATGGTCAAATGGGCTTAACGGTAGCAACGGATGGTCTGCAAGAATACGAAATTTTAAAAGAAGACGGTACAATTGCAGTAACAGTGCTTCGTTCTTCAGCTGAGCTTGGGGACTGGGGGTACTTCCCAACACCAGAGGCACAATGCTTAGGGATCCAAACAGCTGAGTGGCAAGTACTGCCGCATGAAAAGGATGTAATACAGTCACAAGCCTTTGTCGATGCTTATCAATTTAAAGTACCGCTCGTTGTCGTCGAGCCAAGCATCCATAAGGGTGTATGGCCAAAAACACATCAATTCGTTCAATCCGAAGCAAACGGACTTGCATGGTCGTCAATGAAAGTGGCGGAAGACCGGGATGATGTCATGATCCGCTGGTTTAATCCAGCCGAAGAAAAGGCGAGCCTGCAGGCTTCAATCAAGGACTATCAATCCTATAAAAGTACAATTCTAGAAGAGAGAACAAATCAAACAGAAGATTTATATGAAGCAGAAAAATATGAAATTATCACACTAGGATTTTATAAATAATGATAGGAGTGGGGAAAATGACGGTTATGATTCCCGAATCAATGCAAAAGCTCATCAACCATGTAAAGGAATACTTCCCAGGGGATGAAAAATTGCATCGTATGTTTGAGCAATGCTTTGTTAATACGTATACAACAACATTGAAAAAACAGGAAGACGGTAAGACTTTTGTGATTACCGGCGATATTCCGGCAATGTGGCTTCGGGATTCAGCTGCACAGGTACGACCATATTTAATGGCTGCTGAAGAGGACGCGGAAATGGCAGATTTACTTGAAGGCGTGATCCGCCAGCAGTTTGATTTTATATTGCACGACCCGTATGCCAATGCTTTCAATGAAAGTGATAATGGAAAAGGGCACCAAACCGATAATACCAAGATGACAGGACATATTTGGGAACGGAAATATGAAATTGATTCATTATGCTATCCGATCCAGCTTGCTTACCTATTTTGGAAGTCAACAGGACGGACGGCTTTTATTAAAGAAATGTTCCAGCAAACAATTGAAACGATTCTTCAGGTGTGGAGAACGGAGCAGGATCATGAGGCCAATTCTCCTTATCGGTTTGAGCGTTCAGATTGCCGGCAATCTGATACATTAATCCGCGACGGAAAAGGAGGGCGTGTTGTACCAACTGGGATGACATGGAGCGCCTTCCGCCCAAGTGATGATGCCTGCACTTACGGATACCTCGTACCGGCAAATATGTTTGCGGTTGTTGTGTTAGGTTATGCAGCGGAAATGAGCGATCAAGTGTTAAACAATTCATCATTAAAAGAAGAGTGTCTGAAGCTTCAAGAAGAAATTCAAAAAGGCATTGAGCAATTTGCCAAATTCGATCATCCGATTCACGGTGATATGTTTGTATATGAAACTGACGGCGAGGGCCGCGTCAATTTAATGGATGATGCGAATGTTCCAAGTCTTTTAGCAGCACCTTATTTAGGATACCTCCCGTATGACGATGAGACATATACCAATACACGTAAATTTCTGTTAAGCAGGGATAATCCTTATTATTACGAAGGAAAATATGCAAATGGAATCGGAAGCCCGCATACTCCTGACCATTACATTTGGCATATTGCGCTTGCAATCCAAGGAATGACGACAACAGATGAAGCTGAAAGGCAGCAAATTTTAACATATTTTAAAAACACAGATGGCGGAACAGAGTATATGCACGAAGGCTTTAACGCCGATTGTCCGGAAGAGTTCACAAGAGATTGGTTTGCTTGGGCCAATACCATGTTTAGTGAATTCGTATTAAGTTTAGCTGGAAAGGCAGTTAAAGGGAGTCCGCTGCAGCAGCAATTATTGAAAAACAACAGCAGCGAAGCTTAAGAAATTTAGGGCTTCTATTAGAAAAGGGGATGACGCAATGAAAAAAGGTTCATGGATGATAGTCGTTTGTGAATGGATATGGAGAGCTGCCTTGGCCAATATGTGCTGGATTGCTTATACTATCCTGGGATTAGGGGTTTTGGGCTTTTTCCCTGCGTCAGTTGCCCTGTTTACGCTAGTCCGAAAATGGCTTAGAAACGATACAGATGAACCTGTTTTAAAGACATTTAATCAGGTCTATTTTAAAGAATGGAAAAGAAGTAATGGAATCGGCCTTGTATTTTATGGCATTGGCCTTTTCCTCTTTGTTGATATCAGAATAGCAGAACAACTGATGACAGGCGTTTTTGCCAGCTTTGTTTTAATTGTATTATACATCTTAGTGTTTGTTCTCTTGCTTTCAGTTGGCTATTTTTTTGCCATTTACGTCCATTACAAGCTGTCCAATAAGGAATATATCAAACAGTCGTTACTGCTTACCTTAACAAGCCTGCCGTCAACCATAATTATTGGGATTGGTTTTATTTTTATTGGCTATGTAATTAATCGTTTTCCTGGCCTTATACCATTTTTTTCTGCGGTCGCACCCGCCTTATGGATGATGAAAATTTGTCTTGGACGATTTAACGCGATAGAAAGACGGCTTAAGCAGTAATAACGATGCTGGAATTTGGAATACAGGGGGCTTCTTAATGGAACTGCATATAAGGGGAGATCTTTCATCTGTAGTGGATGGTCTAAAGATTGTATCGAACCATTTAAATTTTCAACTTACTACTACCGGTTATCCGATTCAAGTAAAGCATCAAAAAGGTCAGTTAAGAGTTGTTAATAAAAACGGCCAAGGAGAAATTATCTTCGATCAGCCGGTTCATTTTTTTCGGGCATTAGGATTATGGCTTGAACATTTTCGTAAAAGCAGTGAATTTAATGTTTCGGAGATTCCACAGTTTGACATGAGCGGTGTGATGCTGGATGCCTCTAGAAATGCTGTCCCAACTGTGGCGGACGTAGAAAAGCTGCTGCAAAATATGGCTGTTATGGGGCTTAACACGTTGATGCTCTATACAGAGGATACATATGAGGTGCCGGAACATCCTTATTTCGGTTATATGCGAGGAAGATACACGGCAGAGGAATTAAAGGCATGTGATGATTATGCCTCGAAGCTTGGGATTGAAATGATTCCGTGCATTCAAACCTTGGGTCATTTACGGGAAGCACTTAAGTGGAATTATGCTTCGGATATTAGAGATACAGACGATATTATATTGGTGGATGAACCTAAGACATATGAATTCTTGGAAAATTGTATCAGGGCTGTCTCACAGCCTTTTAGGAGCAATCGTATCCATATCGGAATGGATGAAACGTTTCAGCTTGGTTTAGGGAAGTATTTACAAAAACACGGGTATGAGAGCCATATTGATATCATGAATCGCCATTTGAAAAAGGTAGTGTCTATTACGCAAAAGTATGGACTGAAACCAATGATATGGAGTGATATGTACTTCCCGTTATTTGCAGAAACCAGTGATTATCGAAAGGAAAACGGACAGATTCGTGAAGATATTCTGGCTGGCATTCCGGATGTTGAGCTAGTTTATTGGAATTATTATCGCAAAGAGCAGGAAGTCTATGAAAAAGATTTTCAAAATCATAAGCTGCTGGGCCGGACACCGATTTTTGCCGGCGGGGCATGGACCTGGAATGGAATCGCTCCGAACTATGGTAAAGCCATTGTAACCACAGAAGCGGCAATGGCTGCTTCTAAAAAAGAAGGAATTAAAGAAGTCATTGTCACACTTTGGGGTGATAACGGAGCAGAAACACCGTTCTCCACCGCCTATCCGATGCTGCAATTGTTCGCTGAACATTCCTATCATCAGGAAGTTGGACTTAAGCAAGTGTCCGAACGGTTTGCGTTTTGCTGTGATGGGCAGTTTGAAGATTTTATGATTCTAAAACGCTTGGATGAAACACCGGGTGTCATAGAGGATAACATGAATATTTCAATGACTTCTAAAGTGGCCATGTATCAGGATATTTTAATAGGATTATATGATGACAATATCAGCGGGCTTTCCCTGGGAGAGCATTATGAAAAATTAGTCCCGAAGCTTGAAAAGGCTAAACAAAACAATCCTAAATGGGAAAGTCTATTTGATTTTTATGAGCAATTGGCAAGGGTGTTAAGTGTGAAGGTGGAAATTGGACTTCAGCTTAAGGAAGCATATGAGGAAAAAGATGTTGAGCGAATGAAAACATTTATCCCTAAGCTGGATTGGTTACAAACCAATGTAGATCTGCTGCGGAAAAAACACCGAAGCATTTGGTTTAGTGCCTATAAACCGTTTGGCTGGGAAGTGATTGATATTCGTTATGCTGGTGTGATGACTAGGATGGATACCGTGAAATACAGGATTAACGACTGGCTGGATGGAAGGATTTCAAATATCGAAGAATTAGAAGAGGAACGACTGCGTCATGATGGGCCATGGGAAATTTTTGACGGGCTCGTAGGCGGCAATATTTATCATCGAATTGTAACGGCTGGTAATTTTTCATTATAGTGGGGTGAAGATATGTTTTTAACTGAGAGAAAATTTGAAGAGCGTATAAGAGAATTAAGTGGTTATCGTTATCGCGACTGTGTCGCAATTGAGAAATTCAACACCAGTGAGGATGACGGTGAAATTGGAGCACATCCTCCGGTTAAATATGATGAAGGAAACATCATGCATATTGGTGACTATTGGAAGGGACGCGACCGATACCTATGGCTGCATGCCGATGTGGATGGTCATTTACCAAATAACGGTCAGCAAGTAGTGGGACTTTTCTCATTTGGGAAAACGGGCGGCGGAAATAACTCCGGTTTTGAATCGTTACTGTTTGTGAATGGCAAGCCATACCAAGGAGTCGATTCCAATCATGAGGAAGTTCTTTTTGATGGAGAAACAGTTAAAGGACCGATTCGTTTAGATTTCAGGCTTTGGTCAGGACTTGAGGGCGGCGGTGTTCCAGTTGAAAATGAATTTAAACTGCAGATCGCTAAAATCGGCTGGCTGGATACACATGTAGATAATTTATATTACACGTTATTAGCTGCTTACGAAGTGTTAAAGGAAAGTAATGAAGGTGAATCCCATTATTCGGTTTTGAAACAAATGATTCAAGATGCACTGCAGCGAATCAATTGGACTGAACCGGGAAGCGCTGAATTTTATGAATCATGTTATGAAGCGGAATCAGGCTTAACACAAGCGATTCAAGCAGTTGAGAAAACGTCGGATATTACGATTCATACGGTTGGTCACACACATATCGATGTTGCCTGGCTTTGGCGTTTAAGAAATACAAGGGAAAAATCAGCCCGTTCATTTTCAACGGTCCTGCATTTAATGAAGCAGTTCCCTGAATATTTATTCCTTCAAACCCAGCCGCAGCTTTATGATTACATCAAGACAGATTATCCGGAAATATATGAACAGATGAAAGCAAGAATTGCGGAAGGCCAGTGGGAAGCAGGCGGTGCAATGTGGCTGGAAGCCGACTGTAATATCCCAAGCGGCGAGTCACTTGTCCGCCAAATCCTGCACGGGAAAAACTTTTTCAAAGAAGAGTTCGGCGTCGACTGTAACTATCTCTGGCTGCCGGATGTTTTCGGCTACAGCTGGGCGTTGCCGCAGATTTTGAAAAAATCAGGGATCGACACAATGATGACCACAAAGATCAGCTGGAATCAATATAACCGGATGCCTCATGATACGTTTTACTGGAAGGGAATTGACGGATCAGAGATTTTAACACACTTTATCACCACACCGGAACCATGGAACGGTCCGGACTCTTGGTTCTATACGTATAACGGCTTCATTACCGCTAAAACGGTAAAAGGTGCTTGGACAGGTTATCGTGACAAGGATTTATCCAAAGACCTGCTGCTTTCTTATGGGTATGGTGACGGCGGCGGCGGTGTTAATCGCCATATGCTGGAAATGCGTCGCCGATTTGATCAATTGCCAGGCATGCCAAATGTGAAAACATCCACTGCAGGTGAATTTTTTGAAAAACTGCATGAAAATGTAGAGAAGTCAAAAGGATATATCCATAAGTGGGACGGCGAACTATATTTGGAATACCACCGCGGTACTTATACAAGCCAGGCCTTTATGAAAAAGATGAATCGCAGACTGGAGCTCTTATATCGCAGGGCAGAATTCCTCTCTTCATGGCTTTCTGAAAATGGAGTGTGGCTTGGCGATGACGAGCTCAAAAACGGCTGGAAAATTATTTTAAGAAATCAATTTCATGATATTATTCCAGGCTCTTCGATTCATGAAGTTTACGAAGATGCCAAGGAAGAATATGCGGAAGCATTCCAAATCGTACAACAAGTGGAGACAAAAATTGTTCAAAACGGAATTGATGAGGCGGAACGTTCTGTCGTTTTATTCAATTCAACCCATCATACAGGCAGAAGAAATGTGTTCATTTCTCAGTTTGTTGATTTTGCTGCAGGGGTTTGGACGGATGACAGCGGCAAGGTGTTAAACCATCAAAAACGTGCCGATGGCTGGTTTGTTGAGGTGGATGCCCTGCCATCATTCGGTGCCAAAACATTGTATTTCGAAGCGCAGGAAATGAATAAGGAATCTGAATCGAGCTTCACCTATGATGATAGGAAACTAGAAACACCATATTATCTAGTTGAGTGGAATGAGTTCGGGCAGATAACGAAGATTTATGATAAAGAAGCACAGCGCCAGGTTCTAGCGGAAGGTCAAAAAGGCAATGTGCTGCAAATCTTTGAAGATAAACCACTTGCCCACGATGCATGGGATATTGATCTTTTCTATCAAGAAAAAATGGAAGAAATTCGTGATATCGCCACATTCGAAGTGGTGGAAAATGGAGAGCTTTCTTTTAGCATTCTTGTTACTTGGAAGTACCATCATTCTGATATTTCACAGCGAATTGTCTTCTATCAAAATGATCGCCGGATTGATTTTGAAACAAATGTTGACTGGCATGAAAAAAGAAAACTGCTTAAGGCCGCATTCCCTGTGGAAATCCGTGCAACAGAGGCTACCTATGATATTCAGTATGGCAATGTAAAGCGCCCGACACATTGGAATACAAGCTGGGATATGGCAAAGTTTGAAACAGTTGGCCACCAATGGGCTGATTTATCAGAACCAGATTACGGGGTCAGTTTGCTGAATGATTCCAAATATGGGTATGACATCAAGGAAAACGTGATGCGATTAACCTTATTAAAATCGGCTATCCATCCGGATCCGCAGGCTGATCAAGGCATGCATAGCTTTACGTATTCACTTTATCCTCATATGGGCGATTGGCGTCAGGCAAAGACAGTAGACAAAGCATGGGACTTAAATGATCCAATTTTCGCGGTTGAAGGGAAATGGACGAAGGATGCATCCTTTATTGAAGCAGATGCAGACCATGTTTGGATTGATGCGGTTAAGCCGGCTTACGATGGTAATGGTATCATTGTCCGGATGCATGAATATGAGGGACGCAGAGGCAAGGTGAATCTGACAGTTCAGAAAGACAACACATTATGGGTTGAGACGAATTTGATGGAGGAACCACTTGCAGAAGCATCCGCATCACCAATTGCATTTGAAATTAAACCTTATGAGATTAAGACAATTAGGATTATGTAATTAAAAAATGACCGGCTGGATTTTTTCCGCCGGTCATCTGGCTTTTAACGTGGTAAATTTGATTTTTACATACCCCGATACCGATGGGCCTTATTCTGATTTTTCGCCTTTTAAAATTTCTAATGGGTTCGCGTATCCATAAACCGGCCTTTGGTTAGATACGGGTTCGGCCCATTTGACTGCATTGATGAGGACACGCTGGATTTCCTTGTTGTGATAGGTCGGATAGGTTTCGTGCCCTGGGCGAAAGTAAAACACTTTTCCATTTCCACGTGTATAGGTACAGCCGCTGCGAAAAACTTCTCCTCCTTCGAACCAGCTGACAAAGATTAGCTCTTCTGGCTGTGGAATATCAAAATGTTCCCCGTACATTTCTTCTTGTTCCAGTTCAATATATTCAGAGATTCCGGTTGTAATAGGGTGACTTGGGTTCACGATCCAAAGGCGCTCTTTTTCACCAATTTCCCGCCATTTTAGATCACAGCTTGTACCCATTAAGGCCTTGAATATTTTTGAAAAATGACCAGAGTGCAGTACAATAAGTCCCATTCCATCAAGAACACGCTGCTTCACTTTTTCAACTATGTAATCCTTAACCTCACTGTGGGCCAAATGTCCCCACCAAATTAATACATCGGTATCGTTCAGGACCTCATTTGTAAGACCGTGCTCTGGCTCATCTAACGTGGCTGTTCGTACCTCAAAGCCTTCTGACTGAAGAAACGCCGCAATCGTTCCGTGAATGCCATTTGGATAGGCATCCCTTACCACAGGATTTTGTTGTTCATGGCGGTTCTCATTCCATACTGTCACTTTCACGTATTTTTCACTCCTTTTACAAAAATCTTAATGAATCCGATTCCATCATAGCTGTTTCTAATGAAATATTAACAGCAAAAATGACAATTTTCTAAGAATTTTTCAGTTAATCCTAAATTAGTCAACTATAAATCGTGCCTATTTCACTATAAAATAAAGCTATGGAAGTGCTTACATGATGTGAGAGGAGGAATAACATGAAAAGTTTTGCACGTGATTTATACAAAAATCGTATTTGGCTGCTCATGGTTTTACCAGGAACCATTTGGCTGCTATTGTTCTCTTATTTACCAATGTTTGGGCAAGTGTTGGCCTTTAAAAAATTCCGAATTGATCCGGATGGCTTCTTTGCAAGCGTTATGAATAGTGAATGGGTCGGCTTTGATAACTTTAAATATTTATTCAGTACGAATGATGCGTGGATTATTACGAGAAATACGCTCGTCTACAATATTATCTTTATTGTAGTAGGGCTGATAGCAGCGGTAGCAACCGCAATCCTGCTTAGTGAGTTAATAAATAAGAGGTTATCTAAAGTCTATCAGACTTCCATTTTATTCCCGCATTTTATATCTTGGGTTATCGGAAGTTACTTTGTCTTCACTTTCCTAAGTACGGAAAACGGTTTGCTCAATCATGTTCTCGCCTGGTTCCACGTCGATCCTGTTTCGTGGTATAGCGAATCAAAATATTGGCCATTTATTCTCGTGTTTATGAGTTTGTGGAAGGGTGTTGGTTACGGAAGTATTGTTTATTTAGCTTCCATCGTCGGAATTGATCGAACCTATTATGAGGCCGCGATGATTGATGGTGCATCAAAATGGAAGCAGATTAAGCATGTTACCTTGCCAATGCTAAAACCGTTAATGATTATCCTTACGATTATGAATATCGGAAGAATCTTCAACTCGGATTTTGGATTGTTTTATCAAGTACCAAGGGATTCAGGGGCATTGTATTCGGTGACAAACGTTATTGACACATTCGTGTACCGTGGTCTTATGAATCTAGGGGATATTGGTATGAGCACGGCAGCGGGTCTTTATCAGTCAGCTGTAGGATTTATCCTCGTCATCATTACGAACTACATTGTTAGAAAAATTGATGAGGAGAGCGCATTGTTTTAATCTTCAATTGCGCTTTTCTTAGAAGGGAGGAAAAGTCGCCCGGCGGCTATCTATATGCCAAAACTAGAGCAAAATCAACCAACTGTCACGATGCCAAGTTCACTGGAAGGAATGAAAGGGGGTGGGATAAAGAAGCGCAGGAAAAAGTATCGCGACCCTCAAGCTTTACCCCCAGTCGTTAATACAATTGTTAGTGTATTACTTGGGATTCTAGCGATCACGTGCATATTTCCTTTTATCTATGTCATTATCATTTCCTTTACGAGTGAAGAAAGTATTGTCAGAAATGGTTTTCAATTGATACCGAAGGAATGGAGTCTTGACGCGTATCATTATCTTTGGAGCATGAAGGAACAGCTCTTTCGTTCTTACGGTGTGACAATTTTTATTACGATTGTCGGTACGATTATTAGTGTGTTCATGATTACCTTTTACGCTTATGCGATTTCTAGACCGCAATTTAAATATCGTAAATTTTTCACATTCCTGGCATTCTTTACAATGCTGTTCAGCGGCGGGTTAGTTCCTACGTATATAGTAATTACCCAGTTCCTGCACTTGAAGGATACAATTTGGGCGTTGATCTTACCGCTTTCCATGAACGCTTTTTATATCATCATTATGAGAACATTTTTCCTGAAATCGGTTTCGGAATCGATTTTAGAATCAGCGAGAATTGATGGTGCTAGTGAATTACGGATTTTCTTCCAAATCATCTTCCCGCTGTCATTACCGGGAATCGCCACAATTGCCTTATTTAGTACACTAGGCTATTGGAATGATTGGTTTACAGCGCTACTGTATATTGATAATCCGAATTTAGTACCATTACAATCTTTATTGATGAAAATAGAAGCTAATCTTGAATTTATGCGGCAGAATATGGATATAGCAAACATGCAGTCAAGCTTGTTTAATACGATCCCGCAAGAGTCTGCCAAAATGGCTATGGTTGTAATCGCCACTTTACCGATAGCAGTTTCGTATCCGTTCTTTCAAAAGTACTTTATTAGCGGACTGACTATTGGCGGCGTTAAAGAATAGACAACAGAAAGAGGAGAGTTGAATGAAGAAGAAGTTAGGTATTTTACTAGCATTAGTCCTGTCTATTGGAACCATTCTTTCTGCCTGCAGCAGTAAAGAGGATTCTGCAGCAGAAAAGAGCGGTAAAAATGGACAACCATATGAAATAAAATGGTATACCGTCGGCACACCGCAAAAGGATACAGACAAAGTATTTGCTGAGGTTAACAAGTATCTAAAGAAAAAAATCAATGCAACAGTCAAAATGACCCAAATTGATTGGGGCGATTGGGCACAAAAATCTCAGGTAATGATTAACTCTGGTGAACCATTTGATATTATTTTCACAAATGGAACGGATTATGTTCAAAATGCCCAAAAAGGTGCTTTCTATGCTATTGATGACATGTTAAACAATGAAGGTAAAGCGTTAAAACAAACGATTGACCCAGCGTTATTAGAAGGAATTAAGATTGACGGTAAGACTTACGGTGTTCCTACTAATAAAGAGGCAGCAAGACAAAGTGTTTATACATTCAATAAGCGCCTTGTTGACAAATATCATTTTGATATTACAAAAGTAAAAACATTAGAAGATCTTGAACCAATGTTGAAGGTTATTAAAGAAAAAGAGCCTAAGATTACCCCAATGGCAACATTTAAGGCTTACCTGCCATTTGATTATATCTTTAATGGCGAAATGCCATTTGGCATTCCATTTGAAGGCGATAGAGACCATGTTGTGAACCCATTTGCAACTGATGTAGCTATGCAAACATATAAAACAATGCATTCTTATTATAAGGCTGGATATCTTAAAGAAGATGCTGCAACAAGTAAAGACAGCTGGCCAATGGACGTAGAAAACTGGTTTGTCCGCATGGGTGATTCTCAGCCATATGCTGATTTATTATGGTCTCGCTCAGCGAAGTATGATGTTGTTTCTGTTCCTGCTGAACAGCCAGTAACGATTAATGATTCTGTATCAGGCTCTATTCAGGCGATCTCAGCAACATCCAAGAATCCTAAGAAAGCAATGGAATTTTTAACCCTGCTTAACACGGATGAATATCTCCGTAACCTAGTGGATAAAGGGATTGAAGGCGTTCACTACAAAAAGAATAGTGATGGAACGATTGAAGATTTACCAGCACGTATCGACCGCTATAATTTGCCAACTTATTCTTTAGGAAACCACTTTATCCTATATCTATACAAAAACGATCCGAAAGATAAGTGGGAAAAATTCAAGGAGTTTAACGAGTCAGCTACAGCGGCCCCAACACTTGGTTTTCACTTTAATAGTGACCCAGTAAGATCTGAGCTTGCAGCGATTACGAATATCTCAAAAGAATTCTATCCTGCATTAGCAACCGGTTCTGTTGACCCAGAAAGCTATCTTCCAAAATTCAATAAGAAGTTAAAAGAAGCTGGCCTTGATAAAGTCTTAAAAGAAATTCAAAAGCAATTTGATGATTGGAAAAAGACACAAAAATAATAATCAAAGAAAACTCGGCGACTGGCGAGCACGTTAGGGCGAAGACAGAGGCGTAGTTGCACTTATGCCTGATAGGAAAGTTTTACTTTCCTATCGGCCAATAAAATCAAGCTGAGCAAATTACACTCAGCTTGATTTTATTTCATCTTATTTATTGTTAGAATAAAGAAAATAATAGAATCATTAGGGACGGTAAAATGGATATCAGAGGAAAAGAACGTTTTAAACAAAACATTTTTAATAAACTATTTCTTATTTCTTCACTGACGATTATCGTAACCGTGATTATCTTAATTGTTACCATAACCAATTATTACTCCGATGTGATCATTCAAAAGGAAGTTAATATTAATACAAGAACAATGGAAAGAGTAGAAGATTACTTTTCCACGAAAGATGCAGATATTAATCGGGCAAAACGAGGGTTTTATACAAAAGGAGATGTGATTGATGATGTTACCTTCGCTCTCCATAACGGATATGAGAAATACTTAGAATATCGGTTAGATAAATTCTCGGAAAGCCACTCGTCTATTCCGAATAATATTGATACGTACTTCACTGCCTATTTTGGCCAAGATGAAGATATTAATGCGATTAGTTTGCGTTCGGTAGAAAACTCCTCTATCGAATATATGCTAATTTACAACCAATTACGATGGGATAAAAGCATCATAGAGAATTCAACGAGTTCAAGCTCACTTCTCTCAGAAAAATTACCAAGGCTTCCTGAAGTAAGCCAGGAAAATGATAGAACACTAAAAGATACAATTACTAAAAAGATTATTTTAAATAATCCTGGAACATTAAAAAAGATGGGCGAAGTTACGATTTTTTACTCTACTAACCGCTTAGACAAAATCATTAAAAAGCATGAAACTACACCAGCTTCCTTTTTTTTAATGGATGCTGATGGGAAAATCATTTATTCAGTAAACAAGAGTGATGTTCCTTTAGAAATGGTAAAACAGATCAATCCGGAAACAAATGAAACGAAAATAAAGTGGAACAATGACCATTTTTATATAAATACGATCGCAAACAAAGGAGATTATACGTACGTAAGTGTGATTCCCGATAGGGGGATGCAGAAGCTCACGATTGTCAGGGGAACAATGTGGGCCGTCATTATTTTCCTTATTGTGATATCGATTCTAATCTCTTATTCTTTTACCTACAATTATTCAAAGCGAATTAACAGGATTGTGTCAATTATCCGCCAGGTTGAGAAGGGGAATTTGGATGCTAGGATTCCAAAATCCAAACGGGAGGATGAATTATCTAAGATTGCGGTGAATATCAATTCGATGTTAGATGAATTGAATAGTTATATTGAAGAATTTTACCTGTTAAATTTAAAACAGCAGCAAGCAGAATTAAAAGCACTTCAAGCACAAATTGATCCGCATTTTTTATTCAATACGCTTGAAGCGATTCGAATGGTCGCTGTTATGGAGGGATCAAAGACCTCTAGTAAAATGATCTTTCACTTATCTAAACTATTTCGTTATTCGTTAGAGGCAAAAGATACGGTCCCTTTATATACGGAAATGGAGTATGTGAATCAGTATTTGACATTGATGCAATATAAATATCCGAATAAATTGCATGTACACTTTGACATCCCTAGTGATGTTGAAAAAACACTTGTGCAGAAGCTCATTTTACAGCCGATTGTTGAAAATTATTTTGTGCATGGTTTTAAAAAGGAACGGTCTGATAATGAGTTAACTATTTGTGCCGTTCTCCGCGGAGACAAAGTAGAAATCAGTGTAGAGGATAATGGCAAGGGAATGACAGAAGAGGAACTTGCAAGGATTATCCAGCATATCAATCGTGAAGAGGGTGAGGAAATGCGATCTATCGGGTTAAGAAATATTCATCAACGATTAAAACTGAAATACGGGGATCCGTTTGGTCTAACACTGCAAAGTACAAAGGAAAAAGGAACGATTGTGACACTATCGATTCCTGTAAGAGGAACTGCTCATGTATAAAGTACTTCTTGTCGATGATGAATCACTAATTACAATGGGTCTCCAGGCATTATTAGATTGGGAAGACTATGGGTTTGAAATTGTGGCAACAGCGGAGAGCGGGGAAGAGGCACTCCACTATCTAAAAGAAAACCCTATTGACCTGCTTATTACCGATTTATTAATGGGTGAAATGACTGGTTTAGAGTTAATTAAAGAAACGAAAGAAGTCCAGCCAAAGGTTAAAAGTATTGTGTTAACTGGCTACCAAGAGTTTGAGTTTATTAAACAAGGGTTGTTATTAGGAATTGAAAACTATTTAGTGAAGCCTGTGGATGAGGATGAATTAATTACGACTATCAAAAATGTTGCTCAAAAACTGAATGCCATGATGGGCGAAGATCAGGTACAAGAGCCATCCACACTTAAGGATAATACACTTTGGCGGTTTTTAAATGGTGAGATTGATAAAAATGATTGTCTTGAAAGGTTATCTTTATACAATGTCCAGTTTGATAAGCCGTTTTTTAATGTTTCTATTTTAAGCTTTGAAAATTCCCACAATGCGGAAATAACAAAGGAAATTAGGAACTATATTGAAGACCATTATTCAGCAGCCTGTCTCAATACTCCAAATCAAGAGTTATTGATGATTTTTGGAGCCACAAGTGAAGAGGAATTATTTGTAAACAACCAAAGTCTTGCCGACTATCTAAAAACTGAGGGAAGCGGTGCGGGTTTATTTTATTTAACGATGGGAAAACCCGTTATGACAATTGATGAATTTGAAGAGAGTTTTTCTATTGCGAGAGAGTATAGTTTACTTCAACTATATTCACAACCAAATATTCTTATTTCAGAGCGTTTCATGGTGGATAAGCAGGAAGAAATAAAGAAGCAGCAAGAGTTAAAGGAAAGTATTGTTAAGAAACTTTTGCAGGCAGATGAAAATTCGCTGGACGTTATCGATTTGTTCTTCGAGGATTTAATGAAACGTTCCAAATATATATCGCCTCAGGTTGCCAGAAAATATACGTTTGATTTCATCTCTTATATCCATTATTCACTTCAGCCGGACGATCTTTCCTATTATACAGCTTCTGTGGAAAGAATGGTTTATAGCCATGACATCGATCAGCTGAAAGAGATATTGAAGGAATACTGCCGTGAGTTACTGCTTTCTATTCATCAGCAGACAAATAAGCGCAGTCCTATTGTCCAGAACGTTCTTGATTATATTCATGCACATTATGATCAAGGGATTTCGTTAAAAACATTAGGCCAGCAGTTCCATGTCAATGCCATTTATTTAGGTCAACTGTTCCAAAAGGAGTTAGGGGTTGTCTTTTCCGAGTACCTAAATCGCTATCGTTTGGAAAAGGCAAAGGAATTGCTAAAAACAACCCATTATCGTGCAGGGGAAATTGGTAAAAAGGTTGGTTATTCCGATAC
The DNA here is from genome assembly GCF_014656545.1 of Neobacillus kokaensis. GTDB lineage: Bacteria > Bacillota > Bacilli > Bacillales > Cytobacillaceae > Neobacillus > Neobacillus kokaensis. The sequence goes on along the minus strand of NZ_BNDS01000004.1, from coordinate 185,575 downwards.
GACTTACTTTTATAAACAGTTTAAGAAAACGGTTGGTGCAACACCAAGCGAGTGGAGAAAAATATAATAAAGGGAGACAGTGATGATTTATGGACAAAATACCGCATGAGGATCAACTTACTTATCCATTTCCAAAAAACTTCTGGTGGGGCAGTGCAGCATCAGGTCCGCAAACAGAAGGTGCCGCAAATTGTGATGGAAAAAAACCAAACATCTACGACTATTGGTACAGCATCGAACCAGAGAGTTTTCATAATCAAGTAGGACCGGAGCATACCTCTGATTTCTATCATCGCTATAAACAAGATATCCAGTTAATGAAGGAAACGGGCCATAATTCATTCCGAACCTCGATTCAATGGTCGCGGTTGATTCCAGATGGTGTCGGGGAAGTCAATCCGAAGGCAGTTGATTTTTACAATGGTGTGATTGATGAACTGATTGCCAATGATATTGAACCATTTATGAATCTCTATCATTTCGATATGCCGATGTGCATGCAGGAAAAAGGCGGCTGGGAATGCCGGGAAGTCGTCGATGCCTATGTGAACTTTGCGAAAAACTGCTTTCAACTTTTTGGTGACCGTGTAAAATATTGGTTTACGTTTAATGAACCGATTGTTCCGGTAGAAGCAAGTTATCTATATAATTTGCATTATCCTAAAGTCGTAGATTTCAAGCGCGGGGCGCAGGTGGCCCACAATACCATTGTTGCCCATGCAAAAGCGGTAGAGGTCTTCAAAAAATTAAATATAGATGGAAAGATCGGTATTATCCTGAACTTAACACCATCCTATCCAAGAAGTCAGGAGCCAAAGGATGTCAAGGCAGCCCATATAGCTGATTTATTCTTTAACCGCAGCTTCCTAGACCCTGTAACAAAAGGTGAATATCCAAAGGACCTAGTCGAGATTTTAAAAGAAAGAGAACTGCTTCCAGCAGTGGAACCCGGGGATTTAGAGGTCATCCGTAACAATCCAATTGATATTTTAGGGGTGAACTACTACCAGCCCCGTCGTGTCAAAGCAAAGGAAGAGCAGGTGCCGGCTGGAGCTCCGTTTATGCCGGAACATCTTTTTGACCCATATATTATGCCGGGCCGTAAAATCAATCCACACCGTGGCTGGGAAATTTGTGAGGAAGTCATCTATGACATTATGATTGATATTCGTGATCATTATGGCAATATCCCGTTCTTTATCTCTGAAAATGGAATGGGTGTAGAAGGAGAAGAAAAATTCCGAAATACAGAAGGATTTATTGAGGATGATTACCGGATTGAATTTATTCAGGAACATCTGAAATGGGTGCATAAAGGTCTAAAAGAGGGAGCCAATTGCCTTGGTTATCACCTTTGGACATTCATGGATAATTGGTCTTGGGCAAATGCCTATAAAAACCGCTATGGTTTAGTAGAAGTGGATTTGAAAAATAATTTCAAAAGAACGATTAAGAAATCAGGCAGATGGTATAAAAAGCTGTCTGACAACAACGGTTTTTAAAACTTTTTCAGTAAGGGGATTCTGATGAAAGCCTATATGGTATTCGATATTGGCGGCACATTTATAAAGTATGCCGTTATGGATCAAGCAGCAAAGAAGCTTGTGAGCGGGAAATTTCCAACCCCTCATGAAGGTTTAGACAGTTTTTTGGAGAATATTAACGAATTAGTCGACCATTTTAAGAATTCCTATGATCTTCAAGGCGTTGCATTGAGTTCACCTGGTGCAGTCGATGTGAAAACCGGGTTTATTGGCGGGGCCAGTGCTATTCCTTATATACATGGGGTTCCTATGACCGACCTTCTAAGAGAAAGGACCGGTCTTCAAGTATCGATTGAAAACGATGCCAACTGCGCCGCTTTGGCAGAAGGCTGGTTAGGTGCAGCGAAAGGAGCAGATTACTACATTTGTATTGTCATCGGGACGGGGATAGGCGGAAGCATTGTCATGAATCACACCATTTTACGCGGGGCTGTCCTTCACGGCGGAGAGTTTGGCTACATGATTATGGGTGGGTCTGGAAAAACAACTCGAGACCCATTGCAATCCACCTGGAGTAAGTCTGCCTCTACTAATGCCCTTGTGAGAGAGGTTGAAGTGAAAAAATCATTGGCACAAGGGTCGCTGGATGGTGAAGAAGTATTCCGTATGGCAAAAGCAGGGGATAACATTGCCCAAGAATGTATTGCTCAATTTTATAAAAAAATAGCTATTGGAGTTTATAATTTGAAATATGCTCTCGACCCTGAGAAAATTCTTATTGGCGGAGGAATTAGCAAGCGGCCAGAGGTGATTGAGGGAATCAATCAGGAATTAGGTTTATTGAAGGACGATATCTCAACATTACATATTGAAGTCGAAGCCTGCCAATTTGATAATGATGCAAACTTAGTTGGCGCCTTGTTTCATTTCTTGCGGAGATGTCATTAGTTACTAATTACGATATGGAGGAAGCTGAGAATGTTAGGTGCGATTGAAGCCGGAGGAACAAAATTTGTTTGTGCGGTTGGAGATGAGAAAGGCAATATTATTGATCGAGTTAAGATTCCAACTACTGTGCCTGAGGAAACGATGGCAGAGGTCATTGCTTTTTTTAAAAAATATGAGCTGGATGCAATAGGAATCGGTTCATTTGGTCCTGTTGATGTAAATCTGGAAAGCCCTTCATATGGTATGATTACATCTACACCTAAATTGGCATGGAAGAACTTTCCGTTTGTTCAAGCAATGAAAGATGCCTTTTCGGTACCGATTGGTTTCAATACTGATGTAAATGCAGCGGCTTTAGGGGAGGCAACCCACGGCGCTGCAAAAGGTTTGGACAGCTGCTTGTACATAACTGTCGGTACGGGAATTGGCGCAGGAGCTGTGGTTCAAGGTAAGCTTCTACAGGGACTATCCCATCCGGAAATGGGCCATATCCTGGTTAGGCGTCATCCAAATGATCCGTACCAAGGTAAATGTCCTTATCATGGAGATTGTTTAGAGGGTCTTGCAGCGGGTCCAGCAATCGAAGAACGCTGGGGGACAAAAGGGATCAACTTAGTGGACAGACAGGATGTATGGGAATTAGAAGGCTACTATATTGCGCAAGCGCTCATGCAGTATATTCTAATCCTTTCGCCAAAACGGATCATTCTTGGTGGCGGCGTAATGAATCAGAAGCAGGTGTTCTCTTATGTTTATAAGTACTTACAGGAGATGCTTAATGATTATGTTTCCCTGCCAGAGTTATCGGAATATATTGTAAGTCCAGGGCTAAAAGATGATGCAGGAATTACAGGGTCTCTTTTGCTAGCCCACCAAGCACTGACAGAAGCATAGTATTAATATGCGGCAGTATCTTTGAATGCTGCTTTTAGCAATGTACTAAAAACGCGTTAGAATTCCTATAGGAATTCTAACGCGTTTTTTTATCTTATGGCTTAAACGGATGCCTGGTTTCAGCCAATTTTCCTCATTTGTACTATGCTTTAAGTCATCATAAACATATTTAGAGCAAAAATTACATAGCGATAAAAGGCGGCCGAAAAGGGTGTATGCATAGTAAGATTTACTAGGACATGAAAAACATATTTACGTGAGCCTTTATCTCAATATAGGCTATTAGCTATAAGGGGGAATGACAATGAAAGATCAATTACTGGTTATGTCTTATAATTTGAAAAATGCTTATGATGTAACACCCAATTCTTGGGCGGAGCGAAAAGGAATGGTAAGGGACTTACTTCAACAAAATTCACCTGATCTGATTGGGACCCAGGAGTGCTTGTATAATCAAGTGACGGATATGCTGGAGATGCTACCGGATTACGATTGGGTTGGACTAGGAAGAGAAGGCGGCTGTGAAGGCGAATACGCGGCCATTTTCTACAAAAAGGACCGTTTCCATGTTTTAGAATCAGGTCATTTTTGGTTGTCGGATACTCCTGAAAGAGTCGCTTCCGTAACCTGGGGACATGTGGTCACTAGGATTGTCACGTGGGTAAAGTTTATGGACAGAAAGAACAATCAATTATTCTATCATTTCAATACCCATTTTGATCATGAATCTTCAGTGGCAAGGGAAAAAAGTGCGCATTTACTTCTTCAGACAATCGGGCAGATAGATGAAAACCTGCCAGTTATTTTAACGGGTGACTTTAATGCCGAGCACCTGTCCAAGCCCTATACCATCCTTACAAAAGAAGGGGCACTTTCAGATACTTGGTTTATGACAAATAAAAGGCTTAATGAAGAAAAAGGCACCTTCAATGATTACTGTGACCCAAATGGTGGAAGTGATCGAATTGATTGGATTCTTGTCCGCGGCAGTATCAAAGTAGACTCTGTTGGAATCATTGCAGATTGTCCGGATGGCCGTTTTCCTAGTGATCACTTCCCAATCGTTGCTACTTTAGATTTTACATAAATTTACTCATCGAAGATGGTGTGAATTGATCAAGATTCTTTGTGGGATTTATGAATCTAGTGAAACGGCAAAGAAATCTTTTTTTGAATAAATAGCAGTGCTGATCAGCGCTCAAAAATGTGATAAAAAAGGCTGAGAAAATTATCAGCCTTTTTTTATTTGTTAAATTCTAAAAATTTTATAATATCAAAAAATTATTGACGAATATATTCCTGATTGTTACAATTGAATTACCGATAACATTTTATACCATTTAAATGAAAGCGTTATTTTAAAGTCATATTGTGGCTGTCGATATTAGTGAATACTTGTCTATATGCCCAATGCTAAAATTAAGCAGTTAAATTCTTGGGGGTGATTCTTTGAATGCCTTAGGGAAGGTATTGTATGGTGTAGGTGATTTACTAGCAAAGGCCATGTATCTGCATTTTTTATGGGTCGTATTTACCCTTGCCGGTTTAATCATATTTGGCGTGATGCCAGCCACAGTATCCGTTTTTACCGTTATTCGAAAATGGCTTATGAAGGAGAATGATGTTTCGATTTTTGGCACGTTTTTAGACTCCTATAAGTCCTATTTTGTAGAAACAAATCTAATAGGTCTCTTTTATTTCTTAATAGGTTTATTTCTATATTTTGACCTTCACATTTTAAATACCGAATTAGACGTAACCATTCTTCGTGTCTTCACATCCGTTGCAGGATTTCTATACATACTCATGGGACTCTTTTTGCTCCCCGTTTATGTTCATCTCAACTTGTCGAAACTAAACTATATGAAACAAAGCTTATTAATGGTCTTCGCCCGTCCTTTTGAAGCGCTCTTCATGTTAATAAGTTTAGTAGTTTTATATTATCTTTTTCTTTATCTCCCGGTTTTATTATTCTTCACCGGATCAACCATCGCAGCCTTTCCAGTGATGTGGATTGGAATGCGTACTTTTAATAAAATTCAAATGAAACAAACAGCATACTTACAATCTGGTACAAACATGAATAAGTCTATGGATTCGACATTTAATTGAGTATTTGCATTTATGTCTGTTATCGGTAACATTTTTCTAGAAATTTAAAATAAGAGGGAGTGTTAGTCATTGAATGTTACTAGGGTAGTTGCGGATAAAACGACTATTTCTGAAGTCAAGCTGAAAAACAAGAAAAGTTTTTTAACAAAAATTAAAAAAAGCTGGCAGCTATATGTCCTCTTTATTCTGCCGCTGACGTATATTTTGGTTTTCCAGTACTATCCAATGTATGGGGCTTCTATCGCGTTTAAAAACTTTGACCCTGTATTAGGAATTGGTGGAAGTCCATGGGTAGGGTTTGAGCATTTTAAAAAGTTCTTTGAGTCATACGATTTTGTCAGGGTATTGAAAAACACCTTATTATTAAGTCTCTATAGTTTGATTGCAGGATTCCCGCTGCCGATTTTATTAGCATTAAGTCTCAACTATGTTTACTCTAAGAGATTTAAGAAAGCAGCTCAGTTAATTACATATGCTCCCCACTTTATATCGGTTGTCGTTATGGTTGGGATTATTTTTATGATTTTAGATCCAAGGGGTCCATTAAATAGTATTCTATCTCTGTTTGGGGTTAAAGAGGAAATTAACTTTATGGGTGAAGCCGGTTATTTTAAATCAATATATGTTCTTAGCGGAATCTGGCAAAATGTTGGTTTTGGCTGCATTATCTACTTGGCGGCATTGACAGGAATCAGTCCTGAATTGCACGAAGCCGCCATCGTGGACGGTGCTTCAAAGATCCGCAGAATCTGGCATATTGATATACCAGGTATTATGCAGACGGCTGTATTGGTTCTTATTCTTAACATGGGAAGCTTTCTTGATACCGGTTTTGAAAAAGTCTTATTAATGCAAAACCCTTTAAATATTTCATCATCTCAAGTTATTGATACCTATGTGTACAATGTCGGACTTGTCTCGGCGCTGCCGCAATATTCATATGCTGCCGCTATTGGACTCTTTAAATCCTTGGTAGCTTTTATCCTGATTATTGCATCCAACAAATTGGCAAAGAAGGTCGGACAGGATGGACTATGGTAAAACTATTAAAAAAGGAGGATTCTTATGAACATAAAAATTGCCGAGACAAGAGGTGACCGCATATTTACAGTGTGCAATTATATTTTCCTATCACTCCTTGTCCTTTCCGTTTTGTATCCGCTTATTTATGTCGTTAGCGCATCCTTAAGTTCAACAAAGGCTGTAGCAAGCGGACAGGTTTGGTTATTTCCGGTAGATTTCAGTTTGTTAGGTTATAAGACAATCTTTGAATACAGCAAAATTTGGCTGGGATATGGAAACTCCTTGTTTTATATGATTGTTGGAACAACAGTGAATGTTATCTTGACTATCCTTGCGGCATACCCGCTGTCACGAAAAGACTTTTATGGGCGCGGATTCTTTATGTTCCTGTTTGTCTTCACGATGATGTTTAATGGCGGATTGATTCCAACTTATCTTCTTGTAAGCGATTTAGGTTTAGTGAATACCCGCTGGGCCCTTATTATTCCGAGTGCCTTGTCAGTGTTCAATGTCATTATTACGATGAGTTTCTTTAGAGCTACTATTCCAAATGAATTGTTGGAATCAGCTCAACTTGATGGGTGCAATGATTTTAAATTTTTACTGAAAATTGTGTTACCGCTTTCAGCACCAATCATTGCAGTTATTTCTCTTTTTTATGCAGTCGGGCATTGGAATTCTTATTTCGGTGCATTGATATACTTGCGTGATGCCAGCTTATTCCCGCTGCAGCTCATTTTAAGGGACATTCTTGTTCAAAACAGTGTTGACCCTGCTATGCTTGGTGATGCAACACAATTGGCCAATAAGATTGGCTTACAGCAGTTGTTAAAATACTCACTTATTGTTGTATCTTCCCTTCCGGTTTTAATTGCCTATCCTTTCGTCCAAAAGTACTTTGTAAAAGGCGTCATGATTGGGTCTCTAAAAGGATAGCTAAGCAGGTCTCATTTTGTTTCCAATGAGAGGGGGGATAGGGTTTATTGAAACAATAACATTTCTTAAAGCAAAAGGTAATTTCTATAAAACTCTACTAAAGGGGATGAAACCATGAAAAGAAAATTTAATGTGCTATTGTCATTAGTAACAGCAATGTTAATGTTATTGGTTGGCTGCTCGGATAGTGCTTCCAATACCAAAAAGGAAACGAAACCAGCTAAAGACATTGTCACGGAAGCAGGAACATTTCCAATTGTAAAGAAAAAAGAAACCCTAACGGTCCTTACACATTCGAACACTGGAGTAAAAGACTTTAAAACCAATGAGTTTACAAAATGGTACGAGGAAAAAACAGGTGTACATATTAAGTGGGAGGTTCTTCCTGAGGAAGGGGCTATGGAAAAGTTAAATCTGATGCTGGCCAGCGGTGAATATCCGGATGTCATTATGGATATGGGGCTTAAACCGGCGCAATTGCGCGTATATGGGGAGAAGGGCGTCTTTCTAAAGCTAAATGATTTGATTGAAAAGTATGGTGTTCAAACGAAGAAAATGTTTAACGAAATGCCTTTAGTTGAAGATGCTGTAAAAACTCCAGATGGCCATATTTATGCCTTGCCGCAAGTAAATGAATGTTTTCACTGTACTACGTCTCAAAAAATGTGGATTTATAAACCATGGTTGGACAAGCTTGGGCTTGATGTCCCAACTACCACAGAAGAATTTTACAATGTGATGACGGCATTCAAAACACAGGACCCAAATGGCAATGGAAAGGCTGATGAGATTCCGCTTTCAGGTATGAAGAGCTATTGGCATGAAGAAATTGCGGGATTTCTGATGAATCCTTTTATCTATAGTGATAAATATATTGAAGATGGGAAAATTGTCGTTCCTTGGGATAAGCCTGAATGGAGAGATGGCTTAAAGTATTTAAATAAAATGTACAAGGCAGGTTTAATTTATTCTGGTTCCTTTACACAGGACCCAGACCAATTTAAAAAGCTGGGTGAAAATCCAGACATTCCAATTTTAGGTGCTGCAGCATCATCGGTTCCTTCATTTTTTGTAGATGTATCAGATAAGGGAAGAGCTAAGGATTATATCGCTGTACCGCCTTTAAAAGGTCCAAATGGCCAACAAATTACGCTGTATGAACCATCTCCAGTTACCCGTCCGGCTGAGTTTATCATAACGAATAAAGCCAAGCATCCTGATGTTGCCTTTAGATGGGCAGATGCGATGTATGATCAGGAAATTACAATCAATTCTGTTTTTGGAATGGGTCAGTTCATGGATGCAAAAGATGGGGAAGTTGGTTTAGATGGCAAACCAGCTAAATGGACACTAAAAGAGCAAGATCCAAACAATGTTAATAATAATATAAGTTGGAACCAAACGGGACCTTCTCTAAGAACAAATGAATTCCGTGCTGGACAGGCAGTACCTGAGGGTGACCAGGAACAGCTTTTATGGAAGGCAACAGAACAACATGTACCATACATTTCAAAAACAATCCAGCCGGTTCCGCGTCTATTCTTTAGTGAGGAGGACTCAAACAAATTAGCTACTCTTGAACAATCAATCGATAATTATATTGATGAAATGACAGCTTCGTTTATTACCGGAAAGACAAAATTGAATGATAAGTCATGGAAAGAGTATATCAAGAATTTAGAGGGTGCTGGCATAAAAGATTACCTGCAAATCTATCAAAATGCTTACAATGAAAAATACAAAAAATAATTCACTTTCATTGATCTAAACGAAAAGGGGAAGGGATTGCTCTTCTCTTTTTTGTTCCCGGTTCAATTGTAAAAGGAGATGATTCTGTGGCAAATGAAATTAAAGAAAAGGAAGTTACGGAAGGTGTGCATAACTACAGTTCTGAAAAAGATTGGGTGAAACCAGAAAATCCGCTTCTATTGGAGCGCTTAGAGTGGTTTCAGGACCAAAAGCTTGCACTAATGATGCACTGGGGACCGTATTCTCAATTAGGATTAGTAGAATCATGGGCATTAAGTGATAAGGACGCAGAATGGTCACGGAACGATATTGACTGGATAGATGATGCAGAGGAATTTAAACGGCAATACTTCGAGCTAAACAAAACCTTTAACCCCCTGCGGTTTCAGCCTGAAGTTTGGGCAGATTTGGCTGCTGAAAATGGCTTTAAATATTTAATTTTTACCACGAAACATCATGATGGCTTTAGCATGTGGGATACAAAGGAGACTGAGTATCGAATTACAGGTCCGGAGTGCCCGTTCCATACCAATAAATATGCGGATATTTGCAAGCATGTTTTCCATGCCTTCCGCCAAAAAGGGCTGGGGATTGCTGCCTACTTCTCTAAAGCAGATTGGAATACAGATTATTATTGGGCCCCGGGAATGGAAAGGGGCAGAGAAATGTGGCGCGGCCCGTCCTATGACCCTGAAGAATATCCATGGCTGTGGGATCAGTTTGTAAATTTCGCCCATAATCAAATTATGGAGCTGATGTCCAATTACGGAAAGATTGATATTTTGTGGCTGGATGCCGGCTGGGTAGGTAAAGGAAAACAGGATATCCGTCTGGGAGAAGTCGTGGAAAAAGCCCGTAAATTACAGCCATGGCTGTTGACAGCTGATAGAACAATTGGTGGTCCGTTTGAAAATTATGTTACACCTGAACAGACCATCCCTGATAGGGCTCTGCATGTACCTTGGGAGAGCTGTATCACGATGGGCACAGCTTTTTCTTTTAGATATGAAGATGACTATAAGTCCACACGGGAACTTGTAAATATATTGGTTGAAGTTGTAGCTAAAGGCGGCAACCTTGCTCTTAATGTGGCGCCACAGCCTGATGGGCGCCTGCCAAGAGTGGCCATTGAAAGGATGAGGGAACTCGGTGAATGGTTAAAGGATTATGGTGAGGCCATTTACGGAACACGTATCTGCGCCCCTTACTTCACAGAAGATTTCGCTTTTACATCTAAAGGAGACACTGCTTATTGTTTCCGATTATTTAAGAATGAGGCTGATTATTCTTATGAAGAATCTCTGAAGATTCCATATACCCAAAAGGTTAATCAAGTGGAAATGCTCGGAGGAAAAGGGTTCGTTGAATTTGAACAGACTGATGCCGGAATTACGGTTAAGGTTCCAAGATTGGAAGATGGGGAGATGGCTCCGATTGCCTATGTCTTTAAATTGACTTAAACCTATCTAAATGGAGATTTGTGTGAAAAAGGGTTTGATCTCATTATGCTTATGAGGTCAGACCCTTTTATCATTATTTTCTCATTGAAGAATTACGGATAATGATTTCGGGCGGGAGGATAACTCTTTGTTTTTCCGCCGGACCATTTCCTTCGACTCGTTCAATTAATAACTGAATACCCATATACCCGAAATTGTAAGCAGGCTGTGCGGCAAGTGTTAGAAACGGGTTAAAATCCGGAATTGGATCGGGATCATCAAAGCAAACAACCGCCATGTCTTCCGGCACTCGAACATTTAATTGACGCAGACTTTTTATCGTATTAATCGCAATAAAATTGTTTGCAGCAAAAATTGCTGTCGGCCTTTTAGACTCTGGCAGGGAGATAAGATTTTTAACAACCTTATGGGAATCATTTTGCCTATAGGAAATATTGGAAGTCAGTTGTTTATTGGCTTCGATACCAGCTAAGCGTAAAATTTCAAAATACGCCTTTTCCCTTTCGCGTGCTGTTGAAATATTAGCTGGTCCATTGATAAGGGCAATTTTTGAATGGCCTTGTTTAATTAAATGTTCTAATAGCTGCCTTGTCCCATGGTAACTGTCACCAATGACTAAATCACAGTCAATCCCATTTACCTGCCGGTCGATTAATACGAACGGTATTTTATTTTTTATCAGGGTTTTAAGATTTTTTTTTGATTCATCTCCTGCCGGCGCCATAAGTACACCATCAACACCTGATGAAATAAGCATATCAACATACTCTGATTCCTTTTCAAGGCTTTCATCGCTATTGCTTAAAAGTAACCGGTACCCCATCTGCTTTGCTTTATCTTCAGCGCCCCGTGCCACTTTTGTATAAAAAGGGTTGGTTATATCGGTAATTAGCAAGGATAAGATTTTTGATTGTTTAAGCGTTAGGCTCCTGGCAGCATTATTGGGGATATAATTTAGCTCTTTAATAATCTTTTCGACTTTCTCTCTTGTTTTTTCACTAATTTTCCCTGAATTATTCACTACTCTTGAAACGGTCATAGGAGAGACATTTGCCTTTTTTGCGATGTCATAAATAGTGACCATGTAATTTCTCCTTTTTAAAAAGATTCATTACTATAAATATATGGCATAACTATGATTGACAGCAACTAATTTCCATGTTATTTTTGTGTTATTGGTAACATTTTATAATTTTCTAACAACAAAATCAGGCGTGGATGATCGGATAGTTTAGTAGAGATTGACCATAAAGCATACGACCGATGGAATAAAAGAGCATGTTCTTTTTTTTAGATTAGACCCGTGTTGAGAGTTGTCACTAAATATGACTGCAATAGATACGGGTCTTTCTTTTTTATTAGTAAAGAAACCTTTATTTGCTAGGGATGATGATGAAAAAGCTTTCTTGAAAGGAGACCAAATCTTGACATCTAAAGCAATCATTTTTTATGACGAAACCTTCCCATTTGAGGGACAAAGACCGCCGATTGAAATAATACAACAACTTAGGGAGCAGGCGTTTGTTGTAAATGCTGAGGAATTGGGGACAGTTTTAGAGAATTTAGATGTGCAATGTTTTATTCATTTGCACGGTTCCTATTTTCCAAAAAATGCATGGGGTGCGATTTACTCATTTTTACAAACAGGCAAGGGATTTGTATTCGCAGGGACTGCACCTTTCCGCAAGCCTTGTAACCTAGTCAATGGGTCCTGGGCCCCTGAACGCGAGCAAACTGCCTACCATATGGAGCTTAATATCCATGAGGTTTTAAAGGTAGATCAAAAGCCGATTGGAACATTAGCCGCAAATCCAGATATTCCTGTTTTTCATCGATATGAGGAGCTGTTTTCCATTGGGGATACAGCCAATTTTATTATGCACCCTACAAAAACTTCTTCAATTGAAGCGGAAATGGGTTCATGTGGACCGATGGATGCAAGGATTTATCCGTTATTAAAGGGTATTTCCAAGAGCGGGCGGGAAGTGGCAGCCCCTGCTGTGTTAATTGAGAACTATGGCGGTACATTTACCGGCGGTAGATGGGTGTTTATTAATCAGTCTTTAACCGCAGGCTTTTGGAGTGAAAAAGGCCGTCAACTTTTGAAAACGCTCGCAGATTATACAGCCGCCGGTGTCACCGAGTTTTGGCTGAAAACAAATTATGCCACGTACTACGATGGTGAGAAACCGATGATAACCTTACAAGCCCAGTCATTATTAAAGGAAGAGTCGGACTGGAGCGCAGAGCTGATTGTAAAAAAGGATGACATCATCCTTGAGGCTCATAGGTTGAATGTTTCGGTAACAGCTGAATTAGATTATCATGAATTTTCCCTAAATGTCCGCGATTTTCAACCGGGATTGTATGAACTCACATGCCGGTTAGAGAGCCAGGAGGGGGAGGAACGGGTTTTACATCAGGGTTTTTGGTTCATGGACCGGGACTTACTTGAGAGCGGCGAACACCTTACCTGCGGCAGGGACTATTTCTTAAAAAATAATCAACCGTTTCCAATTGTCGGCATGACCTATATGACTTCCGACGTAGCGAGGTACTTTTTGTTCCTGCCCAATCCAAGTGTGTGGGATCAAGATTTCACCACGATGGCGAAAGCGGGCATTAATTATGTTCGGACAGGCATATGGACTGCTTGGCGGCAGATGATGTTTGTCGACGGGCATATGAGTGAGAGTGTTTTAAGGGCAATTGATGCCTTTATCTTAACGGCGAAGAAACACGACATTGAACTGACATTTAACTTTTTCTCCTTTACACCTGAGGAATGGGACGGGAAAAATCCGTATCTCGACCCTCGCAGCGTCGCAGCACAAAAACGATTTATTGGTTCCGTTGTTTCACGCCATAAGGCAACAAAGAATGTTCATTGGGATTTGATTAATGAACCTTCCATGTTCCATCCCAAGCAAACGTTTGCTGGACCGAGAACACTTCATGACCCTTTTGATATTCGTCAATACCAGGAGTGGCTGCAAAACCGGCATGGCGATATTACCCACGTTCAAGAACGCTGGAATATGACGCCGTCTGAACTGCCATCGTTTTCAAGTGTCAGGCCGCCGCTTGTGAGTCAAAATACTCCGTTTGGGAATAAGGGTCTGAAATGGCTGGATTATACATTATACACGATGGATAAGCTTAATCAATGGACGAACGAGCTTACATCAACGATTAACAAACTGGCCCCTAACCAGCTTGTTACAGTCGGGCAGGATGAAGCATTGGCAGGACAGCGCCCATCACCGTTATTTTATGGCAAGTCGGTTGATTATACGAGCAATCACTCGTGGTGGATGATGGACCAGCTTTTATGGGATGGGGTTTTTGCCAAGACATTGGATAAGCCCAATTTGATTCAAGAAACTGGGATTATGTATGTGGAAAAGCCGAATACCCAGGCGAAACGCTCCGAGGAAGAGCTTCGTAACATTCTTGAACGTAAATATGCTTATGCCTTTGCCGCAGGCAATGCAGGTGCGGTTCAGTGGGTATGGAATACGAATTATTTCATGAACAATATTAATGAATCCAATATCGGGGCACTCCGGGCAGATGGTACCGAGAAGCCTGAAACCAATGTTTCCTATGATTTCGGCCGCTTCATGAAAGAGATTGGTCATCTGTTCCATGGCAGGGAACTAGAGGAGATTGCCGTTGTTTTCCCGTATTCGAATGATTTTTCAACCAAAAGATTTGCATTTGAAGCCACTTCCAAGCTGACAAGAGTACTGGGATTTGAGCTTAATCAGCCCTTCCGTGCCTTTGGCGAGTATGATCTCTCAGGACTTTCGGAGATTCCGCCGAAGCTTGTGATGGTGCCAAGTCCACATAACTTTAGCTCGCATGCCTTAGAAGAATTGCTTTCTTTTGTAAAAAATAATGAAGTTACTTTGTTGTTTACAGGACCGCTCAGCATCGATGAATACTGGAATGAAACCAATCGGGCAGAGGAGTTTGCGGGGACAACGAAGTGCGTTAATGTTTTGCGTGAGGAGATACTGGAGATTGCCGGGGCGGCTGTATCTGTTTCGTTCGGCGGTTCAAGAATTGCAGAGTTAGTAAAAGAAATCAGCATTGAAGAAAAAGGAATCTCTTCAGTGAAGGAATTCGATTACGGAAAGGGAACGATTATATGGTCGCCGCTTCCAATTGAGCTGAATGAACGGAACGCATCTACATATGAATTATACAAGCATGCGCTTGTCCGCTCAGGCGTTTCTGAGCATTTAATCTGGCATGATAGTGACCTGCCGGGAGTCTATGGCCGTAAATTAGAATTTGAAACTGGCAAACTATTTATCTTTGTTTCCGAATTTGGTGCTGATACAACAATTATGATCACCGATCCAGTGACAGGGAAAACATATGAATTTCTATTGGAGTCAGAACGCAGTGTCCTATTTGCCGCGGATAAAGCGGGAGAAATTGTTGGAATCTACCGTGAGGATGAAGTGGAAATTAATTTAAAAAGGGAAGTGACAAAGTGAAGACAAGAGAAGAACGAGTAAAGTGGTTTATGGAAGACCGGTTTGGATTATTTATCCATTGGGGGCTTTATTCAATCCCTGCCAGGGGTGAATGGGTGCGTAGTTTCGAGCGTTTAAGTATTGAAGATTACCAGCCGTTTTTTGAGGAATTCAATCCTGATAAATATAACCCAAGAGAATGGGCAAAAGCGGCCAAGGCTGCAGGACAAAAATATGTTGTCCTAACAGCGAAACACCATGACGGCTTCTGCTTGTTTGACAGTAAGCTGACAGACTACAAAGCGACCAATACACCAGCTGGACGCGACCTCATTAAGGAATATGTGGAGGCTTTCCGCGAAGAGGGATTAAAGGTGGGACTCTATTATTCCATCATTGACTGGTATCATTCGGACTTTCCTAAATACGGGGACCGTCAACATCCAATGCGGGACAATGAGGAGTTTAAGGATGAGGTAACTGATTTTTCACGCTATGTAAGTTATTTTCACGGGCAAGTCAAAGAGCTCTTAACGAATTACGGGAAGATTGATGTTCTTTGGTTTGACTTTTCCTATGACGATATGACAGGGGAGAAATGGGAGGCAACGAAGCTGGTAGAAATGATTCGTTCCATCCAGCCGGATGTTCTAATCGATAATCGGCTTGGCGGCAATATTAAGCTCGCGGAGCCGGAGGTCTATGCAGGCGATTTTTACTCACCAGAACAGATTATCCCGGTTGGAGGCATCCTGAATGAAAACGGTGAGCCGATTCCCTGGGAGGCGTGTATTACACTAAATGATCATTGGGGCTATCATTCACGGGATTTAAACTATAAATCTCCAAAACAGGTGGTTCGCACACTGGTAGAATGTGTCAGCAAGGGAGGCAACTTTCTCCTTAATGTGGGGCCGGATGCAAGAGGGGTTATTCCAGAGCAGTCCTTAGCCATTTTGGCTAAGGTTGGAAAATGGCTGGATAAAAACGGCGACAGCATCTATGGCTGTACTGCCTCATCACTGGCTAAACCGGAATGGGGGCGTTATACCCAAAAAGGGCGCTTTTTATATGCACATGTGTTTGACCGCGGCATCGGGCCAATCTACTTTCAAGGCTTAAAAGGCAAAATTAAGAAAGCACGTTTGCTTGCGGACAGCAGTGAATTGAAGGTAGAAGTTCCATGGATGGCAGAGCAGTATTCCGATATTGAGAGCGGGGCATTTATTCACTTAGCCGGGGCTGCGCTGCCGGATGAGATGGATACAGTAATTGAGCTGGAATTAATAGATTAATAATAAATTAGTTGTTACGAATAGAAATGCCCAAAATAAGAGATTAAAGGAGACCGAACAATGAAACTAGGAATTAGTTCTTACAGTTTATTAAAAGATATGAAGGCAGGAAAACTGACCATTTTAGATGTTGTCCAATGGGTTGCCGACAATGGCGGAGAACATCTCGAACTTGTCCCATATGGTTTTACCGTTGTCGACCAGCCGGAATTAGCAGACCAAATCCGGGAGAAAGCCAAATCAGTTGGCATTGAATTATCTGCTTATTCACTGCCGGCAAATTTCATTCAACCGGACGAGGAGGCCTTCGAAGCGGAGGTTGAGCGCTTGAAAGCACATGTGGATATCGTTAACAGAATGGGCATTAAAATTATGCGCCATGACGTTACCGCATTCACGCTGCCGCCTGAGCAGCAGACGATTCATTATTTTGAAGAGCATTTTGATGAAATGGTGCGGGGAAGCCAGCTGCTTGCTGATTATGCAGCCCAATTCGGCATCACCACTACCATTGAAAACCACGGTTTCAATGTGCAATCGAGCGACCGTGTTCAGCGTGTCATTCATGCAGTAAACCGTCCTAATTTTAAGAGCACGGTCGATGTAGGGAATTTCCTTTGTGCGGATGAGGCGCCGCTTGTGGGTGTTAAGAAAAATATTCCATACGCTGCAACTGTTCACTTTAAAGACTTTTATATTCGCCCTTACTTTGAGAATCCAGGGGGCGGCGAGTGGTTTAGAACCGTAAATGACAACTATTTGCGCGGCGCCATTGTTGGTCACGGTGATATTAATATTCGTGAAATTGTCAAACTAGTAAAAGGCTCAGGATATGATGGATACTTGACGATTGAATTTGAGGGAATGGAAGATTGCCAGGTTGGAACCAAAATTGGCATGGACAATGTAAAGAGATTCTGGGAAGAGGCGTAAATTAAGCAGCTTAATCTAATTCGTGGGTGTCAGGCACCATTGCTATCATCAGAGATAGTTTGGGTGCTTAGGCACCCGTTGATGTTTTACCTGAAAACGGAAGGTCATTTGACGATTTATTGAAATAGCAGCCAGGGAATTGCTTTAGAAGTGAGATTTAAAGCCTTTATGTTTGAAAATGATTGCCTGGAGGGAGACCTAGTTTGCAAAAAATACAGAGATTGATTCAGTATTTACAGCAGCACCAAATGCTACAAACTATTCAGATCACTGATTGGACTGCCGTCCGTTGTTTTTATTCAGAGCCATTAAAATATGACTATACATCTGAAGAAATCGTCCTTATTAATGAAGGGGACTGGTTAATCGACTCAGGAAAGACGATGTTTTTAGAAAAAGAAGTGTCCCTGCCGGCAGAATGGCGAAGACGGCCATTTGGTCTTACCTTTTTGGTCGGGGCGAAGGGGCGGCCGACCAATCATGAGGGGTTAGTTTTCTTAGATGATCGGGCCTATCACGGAATAGACCGGAATAGAAGCTATGTACCTTTTCCGGAAGATATCCGCGCAAAGGAAAAAATAAACATAAAAATCGAATTGTTTAATCCTGCTGCTCAAGCACTTGATGGGTTAAATTATCAGAATGAACCAGCAGAATTTGATCCGCCACCCCTTGAACTTTTTAAAGGGAGTTTAGCTTTGCCGAATACGGCTGTACAAAGCCTTTTGACAACGGTGAAATGTTACCATGAAGCAGCCAGATTGCTGCCGGGAGACAGCATGGAAAAATATAAAATCATTGAGGCGTTGACAGAGGTGTACCACGAGATTCATTTTGAAAAACTGCAAGCCTTAACGAATGCTTCTTGGGTAGCAGAGATCGAAGAGACCCTAAAGGAAAAGCTCTCCAGCTTAGCTGAAACTAAACAAGGTCAGATGTTAATGGTCGGACAGTCCCACATTGATTTAGCCTGGCTCTGGCCTGTGAAGGAAGCAGTTCGAAAGTGCAGCCGAACCTTTTCTACCATGAGCACTTTGCTTGATGAAAATCCAAATTTCACCTATGCCCAGAGCCAACCGCAAGCATATGCTTTTGTCAAAGAATATTATCCTGAAATCTATCAGAGGGTTACAAAGCATATTGCAGACGGGCGCTGGGAGGTCGTTGGGGGTATGTGGGTAGAGCCTGATTTAAATATGCCCTCAGGCGAATCATTAGTACGCCAGCTCTTATATGGCATGAAATTTTATAAGGAGGAGTTCGCGCAGCGACCAAGAATTGAATGGCTTCCGGATACATTCGGATATTGTGCCTCTTTGCCGCAATTGTTAAAGAAAGCCGGGCTAGACTATTTTATGACCACTAAAATGAATTGGAATGATACCAATCCATTTCCTTACGATTTATTTTATTGGGAAGGCATCGATGGGACGCGGATTCTTTCTTATTTAAATCATGGATTGAATGAATATACACATCCAAAAGAAATTGAGAATCATTGGAGTAGTTTTAAACAAAAGAAGGAATATCCAAAACAAATGCTGCTTTATGGGCATGGGGATGGCGGTGGGGGAGTTACCCAAGAAATGATTGACTACGTGGATCGATCCGCTTCCCTGCCTGGTCTGCCGGCAGTAGTGAATAGTACTGCTCACGAATTTTTTGATGGGATTCGTAAGGAAAATCCTAAATTACCAACATGGGTTGGAGATATGTATTTAGAACTGCATCGTGGAACATATACGACTCATGCCCGGAATAAAAAATGGAACCGGAAGGCGGAGGTTCTTTATCGGGAGGCAGAAATTTGGAGCACGATAGCCGCTAATTTTGCCGGTGCAAGTCCTGCTGCATCACTGGAAGAGGGATGGAAACTACTACTTCTCAATCAATTTCATGATATAATTCCCGGTTCATCGATTCCTGAAGTATATGTTAAGTCTGAATCTGATTATAGGGAAATTTTTAATTACGGTGAACAGGTAAAACTAAAAGCTTTGAATATAGTAGAAAAGCAAATTAATACTGAAGGTGACGGATTACCAGTCCTTATTTTTAATAGTTTATCCTGGACGAGGTCTGAGACTGTCAATTTTATTGGCGGGCATCAATTAAGAGGGATGGGAGCGGTTAATCAGGATGGTGAAGTGCTTTCTTCGGAGATAAACATACTTGATAATGGTCAAGTAGAATTAAGCGTGCATGTCCCCTGTATTCCAGAAATGGGATATACGATTGTTTGGCTAAAGGACTTACGGAAACAAGTATGCGAAAAAATAACTGATTCGAGACGTGAGTGGGAAACGGAATTTTATCTGCTGGAATGGAATGAAAAGGGAGAAATTTCCCGCCTGTATGATAAAAAAGCCAAAAGGGACGTGTTGAGTTATGGAGCAGCTGGCAATCAGTTTCAACTCTTCCATGATCGCCCGCTACTCTGGGATGCATGGGATATTGACCCTGGATTTGAAGAGCAGCCTGCTGAGCGTGTTGTTCTTTTGGAGCAGGTTATTCAAAAAGGGGAGACCAAGGACGTAATACATTTTAAATGGGAGCTGGGAGCTTCCGTTATCGAACAAGACATGATTCTATCCCATCATAGTAAAAGAATTGATTTCCAAACAAAAGTCGATTGGCAAGAGCAGCATAAATTATTAAAAGTAGCATTCCCTGTTGATGTTGTTAGCAATAAAGCGACGTTTGAAATTCCTTTCGGATCGGTGGAAAGAGCCACCCACACCAATACCAGCTGGGAAAAGGCCCAGTTTGAAGTTTGTGGTCATCGCTTTGCCGATCTTTCGGAAACAGGTTATGGGGTCAGCTTGCTGAACGACTGCAAGTATGGGTATGACGTGAAACAAAACATACTCCGCCTTTCTTTACTGCGGGCACCTAAATGGCCTGACCCAGGGGCGGACCTTGGGGACCACGAATTTACCTACTCGCTTTTACCTCATGAAGGTGATTGGAGAGAAGCGGAAGTGGTGAAACGGGGATATGAATTGAATCACCCTGTCGTTGTCGTCAGCTCTTCTTCTCATAAAGGGAATTTACCAGGTTCTCATTCATTTATCGAGACCAAGTCCAAGCATGTCATTCTCGATACAGTGAAAACCTCAGAAGATGGAACGGGGATTACCCTTAGAATGTATGAATCGGGCGGAGGCAGAGAAGAAATGCAGCTAAAATTAGTTAAGCCGGTTCATTCTGCAAATGAAACGAATCTGTTAGAAGAGAAGCAGGCGGTTCTCACAGTCCAAGGAAACAAACTATCCTCCTCTCTTAAGCCATTTGAAGTAAAAACAATTTTAGTAACCATTTAACAGCATTCTAATTATTATGATGTTTTAACTGCCCCGGCAATTTTTATAATTGAAACCTAAGTCTTCCCCTGGGGCAGGAACTTGTTGTTTATTCAAAAAAGTAGGAGCTAGAGAGCGATGGGAAAAATGCTGCATTCCAATAATAAATTAGAAACAATACCCGAGGTAGAAGCCCTTCTAGCAAAAATGACCTTAAAGGAAAAGGTAGGTCAGGTAAACCAAAAGATGTATGGCTGGGAAGCTTTTCGTAAAACGGAAACAGGGTATGAATTGACGGAAAAATTTAAGGAACATGTCCGATTTGGCGATGGGATTGGAGTTCTATATGGACTCTTTCGTTCAGACCCATGGTCAGGGATTCGCTATGAAAATGGTATTCCTGAAAGCGAAAGTGCAGAAGTTGCCAATATGATTCAACAATATATAAGGGACCATACGAGATTAGGTATTCCAGTCTTGTTATCGGAAGAGTGTTCTCACGGTCATCAAGGGCTGGACAGCCTGATTACTCCTGTTAACCTAGGCGCAGGGGCAGCTTGGAACCCGCAGTTACATGAAGAATTAATGTCAGTTGTGGCAGAACAAGTGCGGGCAAAAGGAGCACATTTGGCACTCGTATCAACATTAGATATTTTACGAGACCCAAGATGGGGGAGATCAGAGGAGTGCTTCAGTGAAGATCCTTATCTTGCTGCCCGGCTAACCGAAGCTGTTGTAAAAGGGATGCAGGGGGATGCAGGCGACCTTATTCCAAACGGTAAAATGATTGCAGTATTAAAACATTTTGCAGCACAAGGAAATGGAACAGGCGGTCATAATGCTGCTCCAGCTTCCATAGGTGAAAGAGAACTAAGGGAAATCCATCTGCCGCCGATGAGGGCTGCCATTCAATCAGGAGCGGCTGCCTGTATGGCGGCCTATAATGAAATTGACGGGATACCATGCCATGCCAATGGTTATCTTCTCAACAAAATCCTTAGGGAAGAGTTTGGATTTAAAGGAGCGGTAATGGCAGATGGTTGTGCTCTTGATCTTTTGGTCCATTTAACGCAAAGCCGGGAAAAGGCGGCAGCATTGGCACTTGAAAGTGGAGTGGATATAAGCCTATGGGACAATGTATACACCACACTGGAAAAAGCGGTTGACGAAGGTTATGTTAGTGTAGAAAAGCTTAATGAAGCCGTAAGAAGGGTACTGACACTTAAATTTAAAATGGGATTGTTCGGTAATCCTTTTGTCGATACCAAATCGTCTCATAATAAGGAACTAGCTGACAAGATCAATCTGGAATCTGCCAGGCAATCAATTGTTTTACTAAAAAATGAAGGAATCCTCCCATTAAAAAAAGATAATAAGAAAATCGCCGTCATTGGTCCCAATGCCGATGCAATTTATAATCAGCTTGGCGATTATACACCATTCCAACAAGAAGACAGAGTTATTACGGTTCTCCGGGGGATTAGGGCAATAGCAGGTGATGCAGAAGTTGCTTATGAAAAAGGCTGCGGCATTCGTTCCTTTGATTCAGAGGGAATGGAGAATGCTGTTCGTCTTGCCCGCTGTTCTGATATAGCAATTGTGGTGTTAGGGGGCTCAAGTGCCAGGAATTTCGAAGCACAATTTGACATGAATGGAGCAATAGTCAATACAACAGGGGAAGAGGAAATGGATTGCGGAGAAAATGTGGATGTAGCTGACTTAGAATTGGGAGGTCATCAACTACAATTGCTGCAGGAGATCATGAAAACGGGAACTCCGACTGTTGTTGTTTTGATACAGGGACGGCCCCACGCCATTCCATGGATAGCAGAACACGCTCCGGCCATCTTAAGTGCTTGGTATCCCGGCCAAATGGGAGGACGGGCCATTGCAGAGGTGATATATGGACAGGTTAATCCGAGCGGCAGGCTTCCTGTTTCGATTCCAAGGTCTTCCAAACAGCTTCCTGTTTTCTATAATCATAAGGCTGAGGGATATAAAAAGGACTATTATGATATGTCTGGGTCTGCCTTATTTCCATTTGGATTCGGGCTTTCATATACGGAATTTAAATATGACAATCTTCGATACTCTGCCCAAACAATCCAATACGACCAACTGTTAGGTGGCCAAAAGTTTAAAGTAAAACTGGATGTCACTAATAGAGGTAATTACGATGGTTACGATGTTATTCAGCTATACGTAAAAGCAAAGGGATCTAGTATAACGAGAAGAGCGAAGGAACTAAAGGGCTTTAAAAAGGTATGGATTGCTGCTGGAGAAATGAAAGAAGTGATATTGGAATTAGGAGCGGAAGAATTACAAATATTTAGCAGCCAAAATAAGTATGAACTTGAAAAGGGCAGTTTTGAGATCGAAGTTGGAAATCCTTTCGACTATTTAAACGCCACTCTGGAGATTAGATAGGCTCCTAAGGAAGTATGATCTTGAAAACAGATTAGATCATTGGATTGTATGGTAAACATTATTTCGGTATGAAACAGGGAAAAGTCCTATTCGTTAGGGCTTTCTCCTGTAAATATATAAAAATGGGAAGTTACGGCGCCTTTATTTATTTTACATCGCATTTATCTTGAACTAAAATTTTATTGAATTGAGATAAATGCATTTCTTTGTTGAGATAGATAAATAATAGTAAAAACTGAAAAGGGGCCTAACAGCATGGAACATTTCCACCAAAAACCAACTGTTTTCGTTGGCGACGTTACGATAAAGGTAAAAAACTTAGATTACTCTGTAACATTTTATCAAAATATTATCGGGCTGAAGGTTTTGGAGAAAAGTGATAATCGGGCTGTGTTAACGGCAAATGGCAAAACACCGTTATTAACACTGGAGCAGCCCAACAATGTGATTGGCAAAGAAGCGCGCACTTCCGGGCTATACCATTTTGCAATCTTATTGCCAACGCGTGCCGACTTATCCGTATTCCTAAGACACTTGGTTCAAACTGGGTGCCAGCTTGGAGCAGCCGACCATTATGTAAGCGAGGCGTTGTACTTAAATGACCCTGATGGAAATGGAATTGAGGTTTACCGCGACCGCCCATCTTCCGAATGGACATGGAAAAATGGCTTAGTTGAAATGGCAACAGAACAGCTTGACGGCCAAGGCATTCTTGCGGAAAGTAATGCTGAATGGCAAGGGCTTCCTGAGGGGGCCGTAATGGGGCATATTCATCTCCATGTAGGTGATCTGCAAAAAGCGGAGGATTTCTACACAAAGGGTCTTGACTTTAATGTCGTAAGTTACTATCCGCAAGCGGTTTTCCTCTCAACGGGCGGTTATCATCATCACATCGCCATCAACACGTGGCAGGGTGCCGGGGCGAAGCAGCCAGCAGAAAATAGTGTCGGTTTAAGCTGGTATACCATTGTTTACCCGGATGCGGCAGCTAGAGATGCTGTAGTTGAAAAGCTAAAGCAATTAGGTGAACAGGTACAGAAGGATACGGA
This sequence comes from Neobacillus kokaensis, assembly GCF_014656545.1. Taxonomy (GTDB): domain Bacteria; phylum Bacillota; class Bacilli; order Bacillales; family Cytobacillaceae; genus Neobacillus; species Neobacillus kokaensis. The sequence goes on along the minus strand of NZ_BNDS01000004.1, from coordinate 161,476 downwards.
TTATTATTTGACTAGTGACCCATCGGGAAATCGAATCCGTCTGGTTATCTAAAGATTGATTTGAAGTCTTCATAAATTTGTAATAACTTTTTTATTCTGCTGTGTTAATATAAAATACAGAAAAGTAAATTTTTTAAAAAAGATGAGGAGAAGTTTGAATGGCTATTTTAGTAACAGGCGGTGCCGGTTATATTGGCAGTCATACATGTGTGGAGCTGCTGAATGCTGGCTATGACATCATTGTTGTTGATAATTTCTCAAATAGCAAGCCAGAATCGCTGTCAAGGGTTAAAGAAATTACCGGCAAGGAAGTACGTTTCTATGAGGTAGATCTTCTAGACCGTGAAGGCCTTGACGAGGTATTTGCACAAAATACCATTGAAGCCGTTATTCACTTTGCTGGTTTAAAGGCAGTGGGGGAGTCCGTTTCCATTCCGCTTCATTATTATCATAATAATATTACCGGTACATTGATCCTTTGTGAAATTATGAAAAAGTACGAAGTTAAGAAGCTGGTGTTCAGTTCTTCTGCTACCGTATATGGGATGCCTGAGCGGGTGCCAATTTCTGAGGATTTTCCGCTTAGCGCCACGAATCCTTATGGGCGGACGAAGCTGATGATTGAGGAAATCTTGCGGGACTTATATGTTGCTGACAATGACTGGAGCATCGCTTTACTTCGTTATTTTAATCCAATTGGCGCGCATGAAAGCGGGCGGATAGGAGAAGATCCAAACGGGATTCCAAACAATCTTATGCCGTTTATTACTCAGGTGGCTGTAGGGAAACTCGAGCAGCTGCAAGTATTCGGCAATGATTACCCAACTATTGACGGAACTGGTGTCAGAGACTATATCCATGTTGTCGATTTGGCAAATGGGCATTTGAAGGCACTAGAAAAAATCATCTCCGCAAACGGTGTGGAGGCCTACAATCTTGGGACTGGAACCGGCTATAGTGTATTGCAAATCGTGTCTGCATTTGAAAAAGCTTCCGGAGTGACAATTCCTCATAAAATTGTGGACAGAAGACCGGGGGATGTTGCAGTCTGTTTTGCAGATCCATCTAAAGCAAAAAACGAGCTGCGCTGGACCGCAGAACGCGGAATCGAAGAGATGTGCCGCGATTCTTGGAAATGGCAGAAGAATAATCCGGAGGGATATTAATTCTTTTGCTAAATTATAAAAAGATTATGTAATGAAAAAGACGGGCAATCATTGTTGCTGCGTCTTTTTTGTGTTTTAGACGAATCTATACTTACAGGTCAGCTCTGCTAAATAGGGGTATAAAGTTTTACACTTACCTTCTCCCGTTTATTACTTAAAATTAATTATTGAAAGCGTTTGCTATCAAACTTTTTAATTAAAGAAGGGGATGGAAAAATGAAAAACTTAAAAGACCAGCAGCAAGACTATACCAGAAGGCAGTCCTATCCAGCAAAAAGGTCCCAAGATTACGGAAACCGATTGATTGCTTTAACACTAACAGCTGCCTTGACTGTACCGCTGCTAGCAGTACCCCCGGCTGCATTTGCTGCAGAAACGTGGACAAGTGTGGTCCTTGATGAGCAGAATACTGCAGCTCGTGCCTTAGAGCTTGAAAAAGAAGCACAAAATCTGGGGATTCCACTTTTTCTGTTTGAAAATGGAGTGCCTAAAACTTTTGTGGCTGAAAATGGCGGCACTGTGGAAACAGCTGGTCGGCATTTTAAGGATGGCCGGCAATCGCTTAAATGGGATTATACCAATGGATCGAAACTCATGGTAAAGGAGAAGATTAGGTTTAAACCCTTTGTTCCTAATAACCAGGACCAATCCATTCGAACCTTTGTCGTTTGGGTATATAATGAAAAACCCGTCGACGATACAGCTACCTTTCAATTTGGCAGAGGTAATAAAGTGGATAGCTGGTTTAAGATGAATCTAAATTTTAGTGGATGGAGAACTGCATGGGTATCATTCGAGCGAGACATGGAAGGTACGCCGCATCCGGATATGAATCGAATGACGATAGTTGCTCCAAAGGATAATGCAGGGACATTATATTTTGACTCCATGATGCTTTCCACCCCTATTGACCCGCGTCATCATACACCAGATCGACAGTTGCCATTTGTCAATCCGGATGTAATAGAAGCGGCAAACTCTCATTGGCTTGGCCTCTTACATTTTTCCAGACTAACACCTCCAGAAGCCTTAACAGAGGTAACCGAAGCTTCTCTTGCTGGAATCCGCAGTATTGAGACGAAATTTACAGAATTAGTTTTTAAAAAGCAAAAAGTAACGGATGCTTTGCTCGATAATATTCGCAGCAGCTACCAATCGTTTGGGATTAATCGTGATCAAGATGGGATTCGTGGGGCTTCATTGTATATGCCACACTTTGATCAGGTTCCAGCTCCGTTAAAAGCTTCCTTTAAAGAGTTAAGCAAAACTGCAGACCTTCGAGCTTTCACTGATTTTATGGATTTAGTTGCCAATACGTACTTATCGACAGACAACCCTGCTATTAAAAATGAATTAAAGTCCATGTATATAAATCTAACTGACCATTTGGCAGATCAAGGGTGGGCTGATGGCAGCTCGCAAGGAACGCTGCATCATTTAGGCTATAATATCCGCGGATTTTATTCATCTGCCTTCCTGATGCGAGATGTCCTGAAAGATGCTGGCTTATTGGAGCGGACTCAGAAGGCGCTGTTCTGGTTAAGCGGTGCTGGAAAAATGTATACGCCAAAACAAGACGTGGTTGCCAATATCGATATTTTAAATACCACTTTAAATGGAATGCTTGCTAGTATTCTTGTACAAGAGGATTCTAAAGAGAAAATAAGAGATATGGAATGCTTCTCCTCTTGGCTTTCAAAAGGACTTCTTCCGGCAAATGGCTTAGATCCTGCATTTAAGAAGGACGGATCAGCCTATCACCATGACAATCATTATCCTGCATATGCAAATGATGCTTTTAAAGGAGTAACACCAATCGTATATGTTTTAGCAAACACTCCATATCACGTTACGAAAGATGCCCACGAGACATTGAAAAAAGCATTGTTGGCGATGCGCCTTTATTCTAATAAAACGCAATGGCTAATCAGTGTTGCCGGGCGTCATCCCGATGGAAAGGGTGCATTAGCATTGCCGCCGTTCCGTTATATGGCTCTAGCTGGTTCCCCGGATGGAAAGGAATCGGTTGACCATGATGTGGCAGCAGCCTATTTAAGGCTCATTGATAAAGACGATGCAGCTGCACGGCAGTTTAAACAGTTAGGAATTGAAGCCGAGATGGATCCGAATGGGTTTTGGTCGATGAACTATGCAAATCTTGGATTGCACAGGAGAGATCAATGGCTGATAGGAGTTAAAGGATACAGCCGCTATTTATGGGGGAATGAAACCTATCGGGATGCAAACCTGTATGGCCGCTATATGTCATATGGCCAAATGCAAATAATGAGTGCTTATAATAATCAAGACAGCGGATATAACCACGATGGATGGGATTGGAACCGCTGGCCGGGAACTACTACTATTCATCTGCCATTTGATAAACTTCGTTCTGATGTTCGTAATGTTGACCGTTTCAGCGGGTTTGAAGAAATGCTGTTGTCAGATGAAACCTATTCAGGAAGTCTGAGCCTTCAGGGGCAAAACGGAATGTTTGCCATGAAGCTTCATGAGCACCCGAAATATGATGGCACCCACCGTGCAAGAAAATCATATTTTTTCTTTGATAACCGTATTGTCGCTCTCGGTTCCAATATCGAGAATGAGAATAGTGAATATCCTACTGAAACAACGCTATTTCAAAACTTTATGAAATCGGTAACGGAGCCTGTTTGGACGTCTTCTAAAGGGGAAATTACTGTGTTCCCGTATAAAGAACAGCAAAAACTTACAGAAAATACTTGGCTTGTGGATAATAAAGGAAATGGGTACTATCTTCCTGCTGGCCAAACGATTGGGTTATCTCGCTCAGAACAAATGTCAAAAAGCCAGAAAGACGGATCAGATACATTAGGGGAGTTTTCAACGGCATGGATTGACCACGGTATGGCTCCTAAGGATGGAACATATCAATATGCCGTATTGGTAAATACCGATGATGAAAGAATGAAGGCATTTGCCGCATCGATGAACGATCTTAACACAGTTCCATATAAGGTTTTACAACAGGATCGTACGGCTCATATTGTCTATGACCGTGCTACGGGAATTACAGGATACGCCTTATTTGAAGCAAATAATGCGGTTAATCAAGGTGTAGTGAAGGCGGTAGATACCCCGTCAATGGTCATGACACGTACCAATGGGGATAAACTAATACTAAGTGCTGTTGATTCGGACCTCCGCTTATATGAGGGAACTGAGGAGGATCAATATGATGAGAATGGTGTGCAAAAAGAGGTAAGTATTTATTCAAGGTCTTGGCGCCACTCAGAAAGCATTATGCGGCCGATGAAGGTAACGATTGAAGGAGAGTGGAAGTTAGCTTCAGCAGATGACCGGATTAGAATCCTTTCATCTGAGAGTGGGCGTACCGTCTTAGAGTTCGATTGTAAGGACGCTGAGCCAATGGAAATTGTCCTGCAGCCTAAATAATAAACGGAAAATAGGGTGACAAAGCCTTTATGGGCGTCACCCTATTTTTCCGTTTATCTCTTTTAGAATATCAAATAGTTTGAGTTCATTTACTTCTTGGATTATTTCCTTTGTACTGTTCTTGTCGAATTTCTTTAATAAGCTGCTGATTTGCTTTTTAATGGTTTCGATTTCAACTGTACGTGTCTCAGCAATATCCTTTCGTTTTAACCCGCTGCATAAGAGTTTAAGAACTTCGAGCTCGGAAGGTGTTAGACTGGCTATGATTTTAAAAAATTGGGTCAGATGATCCTCTGATTTTTTGATTCTAGCAAATTCAAGCCTAATCTTTTCCGCGATAATCGGGCGAATCGGCGATTGGTTATTTGCGGCAGAATAGATTGCCTCCAGGATTTCCTCCTTCGCTGCAGATTTCATTAAATAATCCACAATTCCTGTTTGAAAAGCGGCAAATACAATATTGTTATCTTGATGGACTGTCAGCATAATGATTTTTGTCTCCGGCAGTATCTTATGAATCTCTGATGCCGCTTTTATTCCCGCCATTGGACTCTCCATTTCAATATCCATCAAGACAATGTCTGGCTTTTTAATGGCAGCGAAGGCAACGGCCTCATATCCGCTTTTGGCGGATGCTGCTAACAAAAGGTTTTTGTCACTACTAATGATTCGATCTAGACGACGGCGATGAGCCTCCATGTCATCCGCAATTAAAATTTGTATCATTTCCAAATGGCTCACTCCTTTCGATATAAAAAAAGGGGGTAATTTTTATACCCTTTTTACAAGCGGTAACAGAATCGTAAATTGAGTGAATTTGCCTAATTCACTTGTCACTTCAATTTTACCGTTGTGGGCGGTAACAACTTTATGACAGAATGATAGTCCAATTCCCCAATTGGTAATACTGGGTTTTGTGGAGAAAAATGGAGTGAAAATTTCATCCATGTTTTCAGCATCTATGCCAGGTCCATTATCCTTTATTGTCACTGTTCCCCACTGTTCCACTCGATGGATAGCCACCCCGATCCTTCCTCCAGCTGGTGCCATCGCCTCGACTGAGTTTTTCATAATATTATAGAGTACTTCAGCAATTTGCTCCTCATCGATATAAACCACTACATTTACCGGGGATTTTTCGAGTTGAATGGTTACATTGCTGGAATGAAACCGCTCAATTACTCTTTCGATTGGATTCTGTAAAGGAGCAGCCTTCATGTTTAAGGTAATTTGTCTAAGCTTTTCATTCGCTTGGTTAATGCTTTGAAAAGACTGTTCACATGAATCAGTGATCAGCTTTAAACTGTATAGCGCATCTTCATCATCAGCAAATTTCTCTTGTAAATATTCGGCTTCCGAACGGATGGCTAGCAGATGGTTTTTGATAGCATGGGTAAAAGCACGAATTCCAAGTGATGCCGTATCGATTTTCTTTTTGGTCATAATATCAATATTGGAATAACGAGCTTCATTTGATTTGTATTTATATACATTGTAAATCATGATGGCAATCGCCATTAGAGCAATGATTGGAAAGAAGCGATATTCCACCAAAAAAGAGTTCATCGGCGGCTGAACATAATTGATAAAGCTTTTACTGAAAGTGGTTCGTACTAAATTGGATGGTGCCCAGGAAAAAATAAATAAGTGTACAAAAGTTAATGGGATTAAGCAAATAAGTGTATAAAGCGTGTGATCACGAATGGATCTTAGCTGATAGTACCGTACGTAATAATAAAGAAACAATATAAAGCTGGAGAGGATATAGGTGTAATTGATCACCTGAAAAAAAACATCCCCTGCTAAACTAAATTGCTGGTAAAGCTGTTGAACTTCTGCCTCCAAAGCGAAATCCTGCAGGGTTAGATTTACCCTTGGATCATAAAAAAGGAACTGAATGATTCCCATAATGCCAAGTGCAATGTAAGCATAGCGCATTTTAGGGTTATATCTGAGACTGCTGGCAAATGAAATGCTAAAGCATAAAAAGGATACGTAAAACAGGATGATCCCCAGATTAAACAGGCGAATAATGGTAATCGCATCAAAGTTGCGGAGGACAAGGCTTGTCCATGCCCCGGAACCAAAATCTATAAATTGATTCGCAATATTAAAGTAATAGTTAAATTTTGATAGATAGAGGGTGAAAGAAACATACGCCAATATCCACCCTATTGTTAAGGTACATAAAAAGAAGATTGATCGGCTGCTTAAGTTTTTATAGATAATAAAGATTAGGAACACCATAAAAATTAAGCAAAGAAGAATCATGATCGTCACTCCTGGTCCAATAGGGGGAAAGTTTTTTTCTACTTTTTGCAGATTATGAAAACACTTACACTTAGTATATAACAAAATATTCTCAAATTTAAAGGGGAGATATTGGATGAAAAGAAGATTTAGTTTAGCGGCTGTTATTCTTCTCTGCATCGGACTGATTGTTGGCTGTTCGAATGGGGGAACAGAGAAAGGAAATGCAACAGAAGACAGTAAGGATGGAAAAGTCAGTCTAAAAATGGCAGTTTTCCCAGCAGATGAGGAAGTATTCAAAAAAGGCTATGAAAATTTTAAAAAGGATCATCCAGATATTGATATTACTTTTGAAACCTTTCCGCAGCAGCAATATTATGAAAAAATTCGGATGCAGCTTTCTGGTGGAGATGGCTATGACTTATTCACCGGACAAATGGACAATATGATTGACACTGGGATCCTCGCACCGCTTGATGACTATATAAAAGACAGCGGAATGGATGTTGCAGGCTATGGATCGATGTTTGAAACCTATAAAGCGGATGGCAAAGTATTGAGCCTGCCGTATCGTAAATCAAATTGGATGCTCTATTACAATAAGACATTGTTTGATGAAAAAGGTGTACCTTATCCAAGCGATGATATGACCTGGAATGAATTTCGCGAATTAGCGAAGAAAATGACGAGCGGGAACGGAGAAAAAAAGGTTTACGGCGCTTACTTACAACAATGGCCGCAAACCTGGTATATGAGCGCGGTGCAAAAAGGAGCATCCGTTATCGATAAAGATCTTTCACCGTTTAAGGATGCCTTGCAATTAAGGGTTGACCTTGAAAAAGATGGTTCCATTATGAAATGGTCTGAACAGGTATCGACAGGTGCCCATTATAATGCCGCATTCCAGAAAGGAAATATTGCCATGAACATTATTGGTGACTGGCATGTTGCCCAGCTTCGCCAAGGAGAAAAAGAAGGAACAGTAAAATTTGATTGGGATGTTGTTCCGATTCCACATCCAGAAGGTGTAACAAAGAATACATCGCTGGCATTACCGGTTTCCATCATGATGAACAAAAATACCAAGCATCCAAAAGAAGCTTTTGAATTCTTAAAATATATGACGGGTAAAGAAGGCGCAGAGCTGCTTGCTTCTGAAGGATACTTGACGGGTTATATGGACAAGGATGTAGAAGCAGCTTATCTGGGTGACGGAACGCAAAAGCCGAAAAACCTTCACTATTTCTTAGAAACAAAAGAATATCCAGAGTATCCAATGCTGCAGGGTGTAAAAAATATCGTTGTCGAACAAATCTTTAAACAAGAAGGCGAGCTTGCTTTAATTGGGCAAAGATCAGTTGATGACACGATTAAGGAAATTACAAAACGTGTAAAAGATGAATGGGCAAGTAAGTACGACAAATAGACACCTCGGTAAGTGCGGCACTGCTTTTATATCAAGACAGCGGTGCCCGCTCTTTAATAGAAAGGACTGAACGCAATGAAGCCACGAAATAAGGTGAAGTCAAAAACAATTAGACGGAATCGTCTTGTTGGCTATACCTTTCTTCTTCCGAATATTATCGGTTTCCTTTTATTTATTCTTATTCCCGTTATCGCGTCTTTTATCATGAGTTTTACCTCATGGAATGGTTTTGGAAATATAGAGTTTATTGGATTGGAAAACTATAAAAAGCTATTGGATGATGCTAATTTCCGAATCTCGTTTATTAATAGCATCCTTTTCATGTTAATTTCCGTACCAATTACCTTATTGATTTCGGTATTAATTGCCGTGGCTTTAAATCAGGGGGTACGCTTTGTGAAGGTTTTTAGGACTGCTGTTTTCTTGCCATATGTTACGGCAACCATTGCTGTTGCAGCGGTTTGGCAGTTGATTTTTAATCCATCACTGGGACCGATTAATGGGACTCTAATGAAGCTCGGGATTGATGCTCCCCCTGGCTGGCTGTCGTCACCAAGCTGGGCATTACTTTCTGTTTCCGTTGTATATATTTGGCATTCGGTTGGGTATTATATGATTCTATTTTTAGCAGGGCTGCAAAACATTCCTGATTACCTTTATGAAGCCGCCGAATTAGATGGAGCAGGGAAGATTTCAAAATTCTTTCATATCACACTGCCAATGCTATCTCCGGTGTTGTTCTTTACCACAATTATTGGCGTGATTAATTCTTTTAAAGTATTTGATTTAATCTATGTTTTAACTGGAGGAGGGCCGGGCAGGTCTACTCATGTGCTAGTGTACGATATTTATAACACAGCCTTTAAGCAATTCGAATATGGATACGCTTCTGCAATGGCTTATGTCTTATTCCTAGTGATCTTAATCATTTCCGTCATCCAATTTAAGGGACAGAAAAAATGGGTGAATTATTAAACAACAAAAGAAAGGAGCAAGATTCATGAATATCGCCACTGAAGCGTCAGTATATACACCTGAAGTAAAGAAGCGAAAAATATCTGTTAGTCAAATAATAAAATACCTTGTCATTATTCTTGTTTCATTGACGATGGTGCTGCCATTTGTATGGATGGTTTCGGCTTCATTGAAAGCAGAAACAGAAATATTTGGCTTCCCTATTAAATGGATTCCAGAAACATTCCATTGGGATAACTATACAAAAGTTTGGACGACTGTCCCATTTTATTTGTATTACCTAAACACCTTAAAGATTGCGGTAATCACCACCATATTAGTTATTATTAATAGTTCTCTTGCTGGTTATGCTTTTGCCAAGATCAAGTTTCCAGAAAGCAACAGGCTGTTTTTTATCTATGTGGCAACCATGATGATTCCTTACCAGGTTATGATGATTCCGCAGTTTATGCTGATGAAGCAGCTTGGATTAGTCAATTCTCACTGGGCATTGATTATTCTTGGAGCATTTAATCCATTTGGTGTGTTCTTGTTCCGCCAATTCTTCCTATCTATCCCGGATGAACTGCTCGAAGCAGCGAGGATTGATGGTTTAAGTGAGTTTGGCATCTACTGGAGGATTATTCTCCCGTTGTCAAAGCCGGCAATTGCAACACTTGTCATTTTTTCTTTTATGCATTCATGGAACGATTTTCTAGGACCATTAATTTATTTGACATCTGACCACTTATATACATTACAGCTTGGCATTCAGCATTTTATTACTGAATATAATACAGAATATGCATTGTTGATGGCAGCAGCAGTTTCCGCCATCGTACCAACCATCATTGTTTACTTCTTAGCTCAAGACCATTTTATTAAGGGAGTCGCCAACACCGGAATAAAAGGATAAAGGAGCGAAACAAATAAAAATGAAGCTGATGCGAAAAAAGGGTTTATCCATTTTCATGATTTTGTCATTGATCTTAGCCATCACCGTAAACGTCCCATTAACCTTTGCTGAAGGAGAGATTCAATTATCGAATACAGGATTCGAGGAAACAGAAGCTCCGAAAAGCGGCTGGGATCAATTAGGGGCATCTAATTGGAGTGTGTGGAAACCAACTGGTAATCCGGTTGTATCTATTTCTAAAGATGCTAGCCGCACGGGTAATTTTGGACTGAAAATTTCGGCTGACCAGACAGCAAGGACAGCTGTATCCCAGGATGTCCCTGTACAAGGTGGAAAAACGTATCAGCTAAGCAGTTGGATTAAGACGAAGGATATTGTCAGCGGCCAAGGAGCACGAATGAGGGTAGTTTTATATGAAGGAACCCAACAGCTTGATTTATTATATTCCTCCCGATTAACCGGTACCCATGATTGGTCGGAAATCAAGATGAATGTAAAGACTCCGGCCAATGCCACAAGTATCAGGGTCCAGCTCTTTTTTGAAACAGGCACAGGCACTGCAATGTTTGATGATACAGCCTTTCAATTGACACAACCGGCTACGTCTATTGTTCTTGATGAGAAGGAGATAACGTTAAAGGAACAGGAATCAGCTCTATTACATGCAAAAATGACTCCAGTTAATGCTAGTTCAAAGCTTTCCTGGTTTTCAACCGATGATTCCGTTGCATTAGTGGATCAAAACGCTAATGTAACTGGGGTGAGTGAAGGTGAAGCGGTCATTTATGCTGCAACCGACAATGGGCATATGGACAGTGTCCTAGTAAAAGTGGCCAGGAATGAGGCGTTAGAAAGGCCCGTGTTCACGGAACTTGTCTTAAACCCTAAAAAGCTAAGCCTTGAAAAAGGTCAGCTCCGTCTGCTTCACGCTGAATTTGCTCCGCAAAATGCTGATTCAAAAAACTTAATTTGGCGGTCTTCAAATAATGATGTAGTTTCCGTTCAAAACGGCCTTATCGAAGCAAAATCACAAGGAACCGCTATTATTACAGTTGAAACAGCGGGTGGGCAATTAAAAAGTGAGAGCCAAATTATGGTGACAGATTCGGTGAAGGATGAATTTGATCAGCTGCGCATTAAATGGGAAAACCTTATGACTGGTCTTGATTCATTTGACCAATCTAATGAGCGAATGAATCAAATGATTAAGAGCCAGACGAAATCAGCGGAAGAACTTTGGAAAACGATGAATAAAAACAAGGACCGTTCCTATTTATGGATTAATTATTCTAGTACGGATGATTCAGCCGCTATTCGGGACAGCTATCGAAATATAACAACCATGGCTAAAGCGTTTGCTAATAAATACTCCACACTTTACCGTAATCCAAAGCTGCTCAAGGATATATCGGATGCCCTTGAGTGGTTGTATAATAACCGCTATAACGAAAGTATTAAACAGTATAGCAATTGGTGGCATTGGGAAATTGGTGTTCCCAACGAATTAAACAGCATAATGATTCTTTTATACGACTACCTGGATCAAGAAACAATTCAGCGTTACTTAAAGGCAGTAGACCACTTCCAGCCGGATCCAACAAAGTCAGGGGCCACCACCCCGGAAAATTATCGTGAGGCTTTAGGAGCTAACCGTATTGATGTAAGCAAGGTAGTAGGAATTCGCGGAGTGATTGTAAAGGATGCCAATAAGATTGCTGCGGCAAGGGATGCTTTAAGTCAGACCTTTGAAAATGTGACAGAGGGTGACGGTTTTTACGAAGATGGCTCGTTTGTACAGCATGAGAATATTGCCTATAACGGGTCATATGGAATTGTTTTAATTGAAGGTTTAACTGACATGCTGACACTGTTAAGTGATTCTACCTGGAAGGTAACTGACCCGAAGGTGAAGAATGTCTATAACTGGATTGAAGATGCTTATGAGCCATTTATGTATAAGGGCGCTTTAATGGATATGGTTAGAGGAAGAGCCATTTCACGTGATTTCCTTCAAGATCACCGGGCAGGCCAAACTATTCTCAAAAGTGTAATCCGGATGGCCCAGTTCGCACCGCAGCCTTATGCAGATAAATATAAGAGTATGGCAAAATATTGGCTTCAGGAAGACACGTATTTAGATTATTTTCAGAACGCTAATAACTTTACCGACATTACTTTAGCTAAGCAGCTTTTAGAAGACTCGAAGGTTACCCCGCGCGGTGATCTTGATTTTCACAAAACCTTTGCCGCAATGGACCGTGTGGTACACAGAAAACCAGGTTATGCCTTCGGTATTAGCATGTATTCTAATAGAATCCAAAACTATGAGGATATGAATAATGAAAACCGTAAGGGCTGGTATACCGGGGAAGGCATGACATATTTGTATAATGCAGATTTAGCTCAATACAGCGATAATTTCTGGCCAACTGTCGATCCTTATCGGATGCCTGGTACTACGGTAGATACAATGAAGAGGGCAGATGGAAGCGGCGAACATACCTCCAAAGAGTCATGGGTAGGAGGTTCGACGCTTAACAATATTGGCACAGCGGGGATGTCCTATAAGGCTTGGAACAGCAGCCTTTCCGCTAAAAAGTCCTGGTTTATGTTTGATAACGAAATTGTTGCGCTTGGTGCTGGTATTACCAGTATTGAGGCGCGCAATATTGAAACGATTGTAGAAAACAGAAAGATAAGAAACGATGGTTCAAATGAACTGATCATCAATGGGAAGAAGCCTGAACTAAAGAGCGGCATCCCCCTTTCTGTTGAAGCTAAATGGGCTTATCTTGAAGGAAACGTAGCCGGCTCGGATATAGGCTACTACTTCCCGGAAGGTAAATCTCTTGAAGTGAAAAAAGAGGAACGAACAGGCGCATGGAAGGATATTAATTATGGAGGTCCAACTGAGCTAATTAAGAGATCCTATGCAACGTTGTGGTTTGACCATGGTATTAAACCCGAAAATGACACGTATTCCTATGTTCTCTTACCAGGTTCCAATATGGCCCAGACCGAACAATACGCTGACAATCCGGAGATTAAGATCCTGAGAAATGATTCGGCCGTTCAAGCTGTGCAAGATGTAAAGCAAAACATCATTGGCGCTAATTTTTGGAATGATGAAAAGCAATCTGTTGGTCCGTTAACTGTTTATCAAAAAGCTTCGATTACGATGCAGGAGATTGATGGCATTCTTCACATGGCGGTATCAGATCCAACAATGGAAAACAAGGGATACATTGAAATTGAAATAGATGGCAAGGCCTTCAATGTTCTAGAAGCGGATGAAAATGTCATGGTTGAACAAACAAAGCCATCGATCAAGTTAAAGGTAAACACAGATCAATCCCATGGTAAAAGTTTCACCATTAAACTTAAAATGATTCCTAGTAAAAAAGGAAATAGTACACATTCAATGAGATAACACGATTTAAAGGAGAGGAACTTAATGGAGGGCACTCAGCGTCCCAACCTAATTTATATTTTTGCAGATCAGTGGCGTCGTCAGGCGGTAGGGTATGAGGGGGAAGACTGCGTTCAAACACCAAATATTGATGCTTTTGCGGATGAGAGCGTTGTGTTTTCACATGCTGTTACATGCTCTCCGTTATGCTCGCCACACCGGGCCTCCTTGCTGACGGGCCGCTACCCGATGAGCACGGGGGTGTATACAAATTGTAAAATAGGCGCTGATGTCATGCTGCGTCCTGAAGAAACTTGTATCAGTGATGTTCTCGTGGACGCTGGCTACCAGACAGGATATATAGGGAAATGGCATCTTGACCTGCCGGAACTTAATGTGACAGATCAGCCTGTATCCGGCGCAAAGGAGTGGGATGCCTTTACGCCCCCAGGACCAAAACGACATGGATTTCAATACTGGTATTCCTACGGTGCATGGGATGAGCATCTATCTCCCCATTATTGGAACAACAGCCCGAAAAAAATCAAAGTCAATAAATGGTCAGTGGAGCATGAAACCGACAAAGCTTTAAACTTTATGGAAAATCGCAATCGAGCAAAGCCATTTGCTTTATTTGTTTCGTGGAATCCACCGCATAGCCCGTTTGATCAAGTTCCAGATAAATATAAGCAGCTTTACAGCTTGGATCAAATGACGCTAAGGGAAAATGTAACTCAAAATATATTCCAGGTTCATACTGGGGAACCAGTTGAAGGCGGTATGGAAGAATTAAAAGAGAAACAACTCCATTATTTTGCTGCGATTTCTGGAATTGATGATCAATTTGGACGAATCCTGCAATTCCTCAAAGAGAACGGGTTTGAGGAGAATACGGTAGTAGTTCTCACCTCAGATCACGGGGAAATGATGGGGTCTCATGGGTTGATGGCGAAGCATGTCTGGTATGAGGAATCGATTGGTGTGCCATTCTGTATCCGCTGGCCAAAGGTGATTGCACCTAGGAGAACAGACCTCTTGCTAAATACGGTTGACATTATGCCCACATTGCTTCAATTTCTTCAACTGGATATACCGGATAGTGTAGAGGGGAGCGATTTATCAGACTATATTCTTGACCAGAATAGCGGTGGACCGGAAGCAGCCTTTATTGCTGCCTACCCTGGGCGTAAGGAAGCAATTGAGGCATTCAGAGATGCTGGACTGGATAATCGGGCGTATGGCTGGAGAGCGATTCGAACGCATCAATTTACCTATGTAATCCACCATGGTTATGCTCCAGGAGAACAATGCATTCGTTTACTCTATGACTTAACAAACGATAAATATCAGCTTCACCATGAAAATATAGAAAACCCGCAAGTACATCCAATCGCAAACGAATTAGAACGGCAGCTGCGATCATGGCTTAAAGAAATGAAAGATCCTTTTTTACTATAAAATCCGAGGTGATGTGACATGACGGTATATACAGTAAATGTAATCAAAGAGAAGATCGAAAATATAGAACGATTTGAGAAAACACCAGCAGTTGACAAGTCATTTGTAGAAAAAGCGATTCACCATGTTTTAGCAAAGATTGATCAAAGTCTTGACCTTTTCACAGACCTGTTTCCTGATTCTAACAGTGAAAATCTAGTCTATAAACCTATCAAAAATGTGGAATGGACCACGAGCTTTTGGACTGGAATGCTATGGCTGGCCTACGAATACACAGGGCATGAAAAATATCGGCTTGTAGCAGAAAAACAAATTCAGAGCTTTAAGGAAAGGCTCGAAAAACGGATTGAAGTAGACCATCATGATTTAGGGTTTTTGTATACCCTTTCCTGCGTTAGTGCCTATAAATTAACCGGAAATGAAGAGGCAAAGGAAATTGCTTTAAAGGCAGCTGATTTATTAATCACCAGATATTACGACAAGGCTGGAATTATCCAGGCATGGGGAAACTTAAATGACCCTAAGGAACGCGGAAGAATGATTATTGATTGTAATTTAAATCTCCCTTTACTTTACTGGGCATCAGAAGTGACCGGAAAACCAATCTATAAGGAAATTGCGGAGACACACGTATTACAAGCTGCTAAATATATAGTTAGACCGGACGCGTCTACCTACCATACTTACTACATGGACCCTGAGACAGGGGAACCATTATACGGAAACACCCGCCAAGGGTATTCTGATGATTCCTGCTGGGCACGCGGGCAGGCATGGGGGATCTATGGCTTTCCGTTAAGCTATCATTATACAAACAATTGGAGTTTAATCGAACTTGCTAAGAAGCTGACAAACTATTATTTAAATAGGCTGCCGGAAGACGAAATCTGTTATTGGGATTTAATCTTTACAGAAGGTGACGAAGAACGAGACAGCTCCGCAGCTGCCATTACCATTTGCGGGATGCTTGAAATGAGTAAATATATGCCGGTAACTGACCCGGAAAAGAGAATTTATGAAAATGCCGCTCTTAAGATGATTGAGTCTTTATATAATCACTATACAACAGATATTGAAGCACCTGCGAACGGTATTTTAATGCATGCGGTCTATTTCAAAGGCGGCGGCCGCGGCGTAGATGAGAGCTGTATCTGGGGCGACTATTACTACTTCGAAGCGTTAATCAGGCTAATAAAGGATTGGAAGATGTATTGGTAGAGAAAAAAGCTCCTTAAGAAACCTGCTTCATAAGGATCCTTTAAGGAAACAATGGGAAATGAAAGTGGTGGGAATAATGGATGGCAAACTTTATAAAACAATGGAATTCTGGATGAATATATTCTTGTTAAATATTCTTTGGCTGTTAATGTGTATTCCAATCGTCACCATTTTTCCTGCGACGACAGCCATGTTTGCCGTTTTAAGAGAGTGGAAAACACAACGCGATATTCGAGTATTTTCAGCTTATGTTCGATTTTTAAAAGAGAACTTTAAACAGAGCTTTCTCATTGGGGTAGTCTGGCTTATATTTACTGGTTTATTGTTGGGCGATTTGATTATCACCAATCAGTTGAATTCCAATCTAAAATATATTTTATTTTCATTTTTCTTTCTTTTAACTATTCTTTACTTATTTGTTTTCATTACGATTTTCCCTGTCATGGCTCATTATCAGGTTTCCTGGAAAGGTGCAATTAAGAATGCCTTCCTATTATCGATTGCCAAGCTGCATTATACCATTTTATCACTCATTATCATGGCTAGTGCTGTTCTCCTATGCTTTTATTTTCCGGGGGCTACACTTCTGAGCTTTAGTACCAGTGCTTTTCTGATTAATGCTTTGGTAAGCAGGGGGTTCCAGCAAGGAAATGAGGCTCAGACAGATGAACAAACAACTGGGATGAGCCTAAAGAAAATACATACATCAGCCGTTAGGTCATAGAAGGGAGATATGGTTATGTACCAGTTATTACTCATAGGTCATGGGAAGTTTCCTTCCGGTGTCCAATCTGCCCTTCATTATTTAATGGGGGAAAATCAGAATATATCCGTTCTTGAATTAGTGGATGGGATGACGCATATACAGTTTGAGGAAGAAATCGCAAAGTTTTTAAAAGACCATTCGCAGGTACTTGTGTTTGCAGATCTAACGGGGGGAGCACCTCATCAAATTGCAGCTCGAATCATTCTTGAATCACCATCACAGGAACATTTTCTTATTTCTGGGATGCCGCTGAGTGTCATAACGGAATTAACGATGAAGTTTCAATACCAAGAGGTCAAAAGCTTGGAAGCGCCAATGATCATTGAACAAACGCTTTCCGAGTGCAAAGACTTGATGGTCAATCTGGCAGTGGAAAGCCGGGGGATTTGAGGTGATGGCTGTGGAAATAACGAAAGTCAGAGAAAATTTAACAGCGTGTATGCAAGGCTATTCCTCCGACACTCAAAGGTCCTTCCTTAACGAAAACGTTCGGAAGGCTGTATATTTAAATGCTAATTTATTATGCTCAAATATTTTTGTATTTAAGAAGCCTTTAGATATGGAGGCATGTTATATTCCTTATTCCTTTAAGAAAATAAATTGGAACTGTGCAATGAATGCAGATGAAGAATGGATTTTTATGCTTAACAGACATGAGTACCTTCTGGACTTGGCGGAAGCCTACGCTGATTCACAGGATCAAAAATATTTAGATGGATGGAAGCGTCTGATATTTGATTGGTTGGAGCATAATCCATATGCTGAAGGAAAAATACACACATCATGGCGGACGATTGATACGGGAATAAGATGTGGAAGCTGGATGAAAAGTTTGGTGATTCTCCATCAATCATTACAGGATCAGGAGTTAGAAACGATTTTTTCCTCTTTAAGGGAGCAAATCATTTTTTTGAAGGATCATTATCTCGAACGATACACATTAAGCAATTGGGGAGTGCTGCAAATTTCTGGCATTCTGCAGGCAGTAATGGTATGTGAGGACCTGGTTCCAAAAGAAATAATTAATTGGGCTTGGGATGAGTTAAAACGTCAATCCGATATTCAGTTTTTCGCAGATGGAGTTCATTGGGAGCAATCGCCTTTGTATCATTTTGAAGTATTATTTGCGTTATTTGATGTGTACAAAAAAGCTCAAATCTTGGGCATTGCTTCGCCAGTTGACTTGGAAACAGTGATTCAAAAGGCGGCAGATGCTGCCTATTATATGATCTATCCAAATGGCTGTTTAGTTCCGCAGCATGACAGCGATTATGTATATGTAGATGCGGTATATGAAAAGCTGCAAACTTTCCGTAAGGCAAAACTGCCTGAACTGTTCAGCGGCAGTGAAAGCGGAAACTTTGTTTACAAAACGGAAGAGAATTTCGTTAGTTTATGGAATGGCTGGCATGGCAGCGGACACGGGCATGCCAGCCTAGGACATCTTAATATAATTCTTAATGGTGAGAGGGTTTTGTGTGATTCCGGAAGATTTACCTATCAAGAAGGACCATTGCGAAACTATCTAAAATCTGTCCATAGCCATAGCACGGTCATTGTTGATGAGCTTCCTTTCACATCAATTAAGGATTCCTGGTCATTTCACCAGCTAGGAAAGGTGGCAGGAAACAGAGTAAAGGAAACTAGTCGCTATATCGTAATGGAGAGTTCCTTCTATTATAATATCTATCTTGTTCAACGTACTGTCGTCATCTTAAAAGAGGAAAGCATTGTCACAGTGATCGATTGTGTCGACGGTGAAGGAATGCATACGATGAAAAGATATTTCCAATTAAATCCGGATATAAAGCCTGAGAAACAACAAGACGGCTGGAAGTTAACGGGCAAGAAGCAGGTGACGTATGCGTACTTTGATGACATCAAAAATACGTCAAGCCAAACAGGCCTTTCATCTGCTCAATATAATAGGCTGGCCAATCGAATAACGTTAGTAGATGAAAAGGAATCTGTTCATCATGGAGCAGGTTTTGCAATCTTTTCAGGGAAGCCATTAACGGTTACGCCAAATCAAGTAAAACAATGTGGAGCGGAGGAGTATCCGCCTAAGGAAAATTTTCTAAGTTTCAATCTAAAAACCGATGCTTCTGAATATGACATTTATTTTGTCGCCAATGAAACCAATAAAGGGGAAAGAATATATAAACACAACGATGAGTACTTCTATCACAGGCTTACCATTAGCGGAAACGGACAAAAAGAAATCATTTTATAAAAAAGTGCAGCATTCATTATTTTTAAAGGGAGAAAGCTGACATGGAAAAGCTGAAAGTTTTAAATAAAGTTACCGAATGTGGGGTTGTTGCTGTCGTCAGAGCCGACTCAAAAGAAGAGGCCATATTGATTTCGGATGCCTGTGTCAAAGGCGGAATATTGGCGATTGAAATTACCTTTACAATCCGAGATGCAGAGTCGGTCATAAAGGAATTAGCTGACCATTTTGCCAATCATTCGGAAGTTGTCATCGGAGCGGGAACGGTTCTTGATGATACAACAGCCCGAATGGCCATTCTAGCCGGCGCCAAATTTATTGTGAGCCCTTGTTTCGATAAACAGACCGCAAAGTTATGCCATTTATATCAAATTCCTTATATGCCGGGCTGCATGACCATAACTGAAATGAAGCATGCATTAGAGCATGGGGTTGATATCATTAAATTGTTTCCTGGTGACACATTGGGCCCAGGATTTGTAAAGGCAGTAAAAGCACCGCTGCCGCAGGTAAATGTTATGCCGACTGGCGGTGTAAACCTGGATAATGTCGAGCAATGGATCAAGAACGGCTGTGTCGCTGTCGGTGTAGGAGGGAACCTGATTGCCCCTGCCAAAACAGGCGAATATGAGAAAATCACCGAAAATGCCAGGCAGTATGTTCAAAGAGTCAATACCGCACGTGAGGGATTACAATGAAAAAAGTTGTCACGCTTGGAGAAATTATGCTGCGTTTATCGACACAGACAGGAGAACTGCTGAATCAGGCAAATGCTCTTTCAGTTCATTATGGCGGTGCCGAAGCAAATGTAGCAGTATCCTTAGCTCACTTTGGCTATCAAGCTTATTTTGTCAGTAAAGTTCCTGTTAATCCATTAGGGATTGCAGCTGAACGGCATCTAAAATCACACGGGGTCCATACCGAATTCCTGTTAAAGGGAGGAGAAAGGCTGGGAACTTATTACGTGGAAGCAGGTGTCGGCAATCGAAGCAGCCAGGTAACGTATGACCGAAAATACTCAAGTTTTTCACAGCTGCTAGCTGAAGAGATCAATATAGAGTCAATTTTAGAAGGGGCCTCTTTAATTCATATTACAGGGATCACGCTTGCTTTATCACCAGCGTTGCGAGAGTTAATTCTGCTTATCTTTAAAAAAGCGAAAGAAATGGGCGTTTTGGTCAGCTTTGATTTTAATTATCGTGCCAAGCTTTGGAGTCAACAGGAAGCATCTAACGCTATAAAACCATTAATGCCGTATATGGATATTTGCTTTTGCGGGGAATTGGATGCGGTACAGCTACTCGGGATAGTACCGGCTGACGGTTCATTACCGCAGGAAGAAAGATTAAAATACTATTATCAAAAAATCAAGGAACTGTATCCGAATATTAGATGGTTTAGTTCTACCTTTCGAACCGTCATTTCGGCTACTAGTAATAGACTGCAAGGCAACTTATTTATGAATGAGCAGCTATACCAATCAAAGGTTTACCAGCTTGAACCGATTGTGGAACGTATTGGAGGGGGTGATTCGTATGCAGCAGGAATTTTACGGGGCATCCTTGAGGAGCTCCCTGCTCGGCAAATCATTTCTTTTGCTACAGCTGCATCAGCTTTAAAACATACGATTCAAGGGGACTGTAATAGTTTTTCTAAAGAAGAAGTGATCCAGTTTGCTGAGAATGAATCGGGCGTTATTACACGATAAGTTTTTCTGAGCCTATATTTATAAACTATTTTAGAGGGAGAGATACAAACATGGAAACACGTTATGCACACCACCCGGAGGATATGAAAAAGTACACAACTGATGAATTGAGAAGGGAATTTCTAGTTGAAACTCTGTTTGAAGCTGGGCAGGTTCATTTAACCTATACACATGTCGATCGGATGATTTTTGGCGGAGTAACGCCTGCTGAACAGGAATTAACGATTAAGCTGGATAAAGAACTTGGCGTTGAATATTTTCTAGAACGCCGTGAGCTGGGCGTTATCAATATTGGTGGAGAAGGTTCGGTTGTTCTAGACGGGAAAGAATACGAAATGAAGCAGCGCGATGGTCTTTATGTTGGAAAAGGAACACGGGAAGTGCTGTTCCGATCGAAGAATGCGAATAACCCGGCTAAATTCTATATCAATTCTGCACCGGCACATCATACGTATCCAACTGTTAAAATTGATATTAAACAGATTGATCCGCTGCAGATGGGGTCGCCAGAAACATTAAACGAACGGAAAATCTATCAATATGTGCATCCTAATGTTTGTGAGAGCTGCCAGCTGCAAATGGGGTTAACGATGCTTGCACCGGGAAGTGTCTGGAATACAATGCCTTGCCATACGCATGAGCGCCGGATGGAGGTCTATTTATATTTTGATATGGAACCAGAAACCCGCGTTTTCCATTTCATGGGCAAGCCCGATGAAACAAGACATCTAGTCATGAAAAACGAGCAGGCAGCGATTTCACCAAGCTGGTCGATTCATACAGGAACAGCAACAAGCAACTACACTTTTATTTGGGGAATGTGTGGAGAAAATATTACGTATAGTGATATGGACCATGTAAAAATGGAAGATTTACGCTAATAAATTAAAGCAGAGCCCCGGAAAGCTAGACCATCATGCTGAAGGGGCTTGTTCACTTGAACAAGTTTACTATATTAGGAGGCATGAACAAATGAGTACAAATCTACGTTCATTTTCACTAGATTATTTCAACCTTAATGGGAAAATAGCCATCGTAACAGGAGCTAATAAAGGGTTAGGACAGGCTTATGCAGTTGCCCTTGCAAAAGCAGGAGCAGATCTTTTTATTGTTTCTAGAAGCGGTGATTGTGAGGAAACAAGACAATTAATTATGGAAGCTGGCAGGAGGGCAGAATGCTTTCAAGCGGATTTAAGTAATCGTAAGGAAGTAAAACAAGTAGCCGCCAAATGTGTTGAGGTGTTTGGAAAAATTGATATTTTAGTAAACAATGCGGGTACAATCCTTCGCTCTCCGCTAGTAGAGTATAGGGAAGAGGACTGGGATAAAGTCATGGAGGTAAACCTTAATTCGTTATATCTACTAAGCCAGGAAGCTGCCAAAGTAATGGTTGAACCAAGATCCGGAAAAATTATTAATATCGCCTCCATGCTTTCGTTCCAGGGAGGCAAGTTTGTACCGCCGTACACGGCCAGTAAGCATGCCGTTGCCGGCTTGACAAAGGCATTTGCCAATGAATTAGCTGAATATAATATTCAAATTAATGCGATTGCCCCGGGCTATATTGCCACCGATAATACAGCACCAATCCGGGCAGACGAAAAGCGTAATGCTGAAATTCTTTCTCGTATTCCAGCCAGACGCTGGGCAGATCCCTCTGATTTAATGGGAACGGTTGTATTTTTAGCAAGTAAAGCATCAGACTACATGAACGGTCATATAGTAGCAGTTGATGGAGGCTGGCTGGCAAGGTAGGTGGCTATAGGGAGGAAGGTAGAATAAGTTCTTATTTTTTTAGATGGAATCTTTATAGCAAAGAATAACTTTAATTGAACTCTACCCAAGTTCGAAGTAAAATGAGCTGTATAAGAAGAGTGAATCTTCATATTTATAGAAAATTAACCCGCCGAGGTGAATTCATATGAAAAAGCCAAACATATTGTTAATTACCAGTGATCAGCAGCATTTTGATACGATCGGGGCTTTTAATTCAGAAATCTCCACACCCAATCTTGACCGTCTGGTGAAAGAAGGAACAATTTTTCAGCGTGCTTATTGTCCCAACCCGACGTGTACTCCCTCAAGGTCATCCATTATTACAGGTACATACCCTAGCCAGCATGGGGCATGGACATTAGGGACAAAGCTCGGCGAAGACAAAGTAACAGTTGGCGATGTGTTAAGGGATAATGGTTACCGAACAGCCTTAGTCGGAAAAGCTCATTTTCAACCAGCACGGTCAACGGATGAATATCCGTCACTTGAATCTATGCCGCTTCTGCAGGATATTGATTTCTGGAAAGCTTACAATCAGTCATTCTATGGGTTTGAAAAAATCGAATTACTGCGCAACCATACCAATGAATATCTAGTTGGACAGCATTATGTGGCATGGCTTGAGGAAAAAGGATATACCGATTGGAAGCAATATTATATGCCGCCGGTCGGATCAATGGATCCCGATATTAAATATCGCTGGGATATTCCTGAAGAGTATCATTACAATACATTTATTGCGGAAAAAACGAATGAACTTTTAGATCATTATCACGAGCAGGAGGACAATTTCTTCCTATGGGCAAGCTTTCCTGACCCGCACCCGCCTTATTTGGCGCCAGAGCCCTGGGCTTCTATGTATGATCCTGATAAGTTAACCATTCCGGAAATTGCGCCAGGGGAGCATGAGAAAAATCCGCCTCATTTCCAAAAGACACAGGAAGCCAATCCTGATTTCTCAGACTTAATGGAAACGGGTTTTGGAATCCATGGCTATCATTCTCATCTTCTGCCTGAGGAGGACCGCAAAAAACTCGTTGCCAATTATTATGGAATGGTTAGTTTCATGGACAAATATATTGGTAAAATTCTAGATAAACTAGATGAATTGGAAATAGCAGATGATACACTGGTTGTGTTTACGACCGATCATGGGCATTTCTTTGGCCAGCACGGTCTGCAGCATAAAGGCGGGTTTCATTATGAAGATTTAATCAAGCTTCCATTTATTACTCGCTATCCGGGGAGAATTCCAGCTCGGAAACAGTCTGATGCCCTGCAATCGCTTGTTGATTTGGCTCCGACTTTCCTATCGTTTGCAGGTATCCCGATACCCAAAGTCATGTCCGGAGAAGACCAAAAAGAGGTATGGAGCGGTAACCAAGAGAATGCAAGGGATCATATCCTTTGTGAATTTCGCCATGAACCTACAACCATTCATCAAAAAACCTATGTAGATGACCGTTACAAAATAACAATTTACTATCAGCAGACCTACGGGGAGATTTTTGACCTGAAGGAAGATCCAAAAGAATTAAATAATCTATGGCATCATCCTGAATATCAAGGCTTGAAAAGCAAGCTCCTGTTAAAATATGCTTGGGCGGAATTACATAAAGAGCAGATGCCGATGCCGAGAATTTCCGGTGCGTAATTGAGGACCAGCTGAAATTTAGTTGACCAATGGAGTGCAGAAAAACCAGCCGCCTAGCATGAAGGAAAACTCCTAACAAAGTTATATTCATAAAAATGTCCTTCTACAATGAAGGACATTTTTAGTATCCTGGAAAGAGTGTCCACCCAGGGCGTACATTTGTCCACGAGTGGTGCCTGACACCAAATTAACTTTGATTTTTTCTCCTAATAAGGGAAAATATGCTTTATATCTTCGGTAAATTTTGGTACATTCAAATAAGTTTAAACTGTTTGAAAAATCCCTGCTTTGTAAGACCACAGAATTATGCAGGGTGATGTTATCTCTTTAGGGAAAATGGCTTCACTTGGGTAAACCAATTAAAAATAGTTGTTGGGGAGTGTATAAAATGACGGTTAGTAAGGTGTTTACGACAAGAAGTTTAAGTTCTTTAACTAAGGTTTTTCCGGATGTAGAATTGATGGAGAAACCTATCAATACAGGCTCTGCCCTTTTAAATGAAACCTATTCCTTTCAGGTTGCTTATAAAGGGTGTCAATTAATGAAACAGATTGTCGTAAAGGTATACTCGGATATAAAAGAGAAAGTAACTGTACGAACTGTGGGCTTAGTTCCATCAGAGCTTCCATGTTATCACGACCATGATGATATTATTTTGAGGTCCACTCCAGGTCTTTACCCTGACCCTCTTTATCCGATTGCTGATAAAGAGGGAATCGTTGCGTTTCCAGGACAATGGCGTTCCATTTGGGTCACAGTAAACGTGGATGAAGATACAGTTCCAGGCATCCATGATATAAAGATTGAATTTCAAACCAATAATGGTGAGGTTCTTGGAGAAGAAATATTCCAACTTGAGGTTATTCCTGCAAAACTCCCAGAGCAGACATTGATTCATACACAATGGTTTCATACGGATTGTATCGCAACCCTTTACGATGTGGAGGTTTTTAGTGAGGCCCATTGGGAGCGGATTGACCAATTTGTTAAAACGGCCGTTGACCATGGTATAAATATGATTTTAACACCGCTGTTTACGCCTCCGTTGGATACAGAGATTGGAGGTGAACGTCCAACCGTTCAGCTTGTCGGGGTAGAAAAATTGGGACAGCATTACAAATTCAATTTTGATAAGCTTGAAAGATGGATTGAGCTTTGCCGAACTCATGGCATTCAATACTTTGAATTCTCTCACTTATTTACACAGTGGGGGGCAAAACATGCTCCGAAAATAATGGGGTATGAACAGGGGGAATATAAACGTTTATTTGGCTGGGAGACAGATGCGGCTGGTGCGGAATACCAAGAGTTTCTTGGACAATTTTTGCCGGAGCTGGTTGCGTTTATTCAAAGCCATCATTTAGAGAAGCAAAGTTATTTTCACATATCAGATGAACCGAGCCTAGGGGATTTAGATTCTTACCAAAAAGCTAGTGAAACCATTCAGCAGTATTTAAAGGAGTTTCCGATAATTGATGCCCTATCAGATTACCCATTTTATGAAAAGGGATATGTGAAAAATCCAATACCGGCTAATAATCATATTGAGCCTTTTTTGGAAAACGGGGTGGATAATCTTTGGACGTATTATTGTTGTGCGCAATACAAGAAAGTGTCTAATCGTTTTTTCTCGATGCCTTCGTTTCGTAACCGTGTCCTTGGAATGCAATTGTATAAATTTAATATAGCTGGGTTTCTGCACTGGGGATATAACTTCTGGTATGCGCAGTATTCAAAGAAGCCGATTGACCCCTTTAAAAATACTGATGCAGATTATGCATTTGCGTCCGGAGATGCGTTCCTTGTCTATCCAGGAGAAAGCGGACCGATTGAGTCGATTAGGCTGGAAGTTTTGTATGAAGGCCTTCAAGATTTAAGAGCGCTGCGTCTGCTGGAAGAATATGCTGGTAAAGAGCGTGTGATAGAGCTATTGGAGGAAAACCTGGAGGAGAAGATTACTTTTAGTGAATATCCTCTTGATTTGGAATGGTATCTTCAGAAAAGAAGGCAGGTTAATAGCGAAATCAAAAAGTGGGTTTGTTCAAAAGTGTAGAATGGTTATTTATTGAACCATTATGATTAATAGGAAGCTCCTGCAAGGGAATTTAACTTTGCTATTTAGAAAAATTTCCCCTTGCTTGCGAGCTTCTATTAATTTGCTTTTTTTATAATTACTTTCACATTTGTATAAGAATAATAGTTTTTTGAAGGGGGAATTGAACTATGCCCAAGAAAAAACATATTTGGCTCATTACAACAGACCAGATGAGAGGCGATGCCATGGGATTTCTTAATTCCGCAGTAATCACGCCCAATCTGGATAAGCTTGCTGCCGAAGGGACGGTGTTTAGCAGCGCCTACTGTGCAAGTCCTGTCTGTACACCTTCGCGGGCGTCGATCTTTACGGGCCGATATCCCCAAGTTCATGGAGCCTGGAATATTGGGGTATCACTCAATGAGGATGAAGAGACATTGTGCGATCATCTAAAGCAAGCAGGCTATCGAACGGCGGGCGTAGGAAAAATGCACTTTAGGCAGCAGCTTAAGAATGGCTTCGGCCATGAAGCGGAGGAAGTGTCTATTCGTGACCGCGGCAGGGAAAGGGATGGCACGTATTATGGATTTGATGAACATCATATTTCTGAAGATAATATGATTGGAGAATATCTAGATGAAATCAGAAGCCGTGCCCCGGAAGCAGCTTCTCGTCTTAAAAGGGACTGGTACAGGTCAGACAATGCCGACGGTGACGTCTGGGAAAGTGAACTGCCCCTTGAACTTCACCAAACCCGCTGGATCGCCGATCATAGCATCCGGGTGATTGAAGAACACTCAAGTGAGCAGCCTTTGTTTTTATGGAGCAGCTTTGTTGATCCTCACCATCCGTTTAATGCACCGGAAGCCTTTGCCAAATTATATGAGGGCAAGGACGTTCCAATGCCGAAGGGCGATGCTTCTGATGGGCTGGGCCGTCCCGAGCATTTAAGGATTCAAAAGCTTGGAGGCTACTGGCCTGGGGGTGGAGGAGCCCACAGCCTGGACAAAAAACAAATGCAAAGGCTGGTTCGAAATTACTACGCGATGATTTCGTTTATTGATGAGGAAATTGGAAGGATCTTAAGAGCTTGGGAAGAAAAAGGGCTGAATGATGAATTGGTGATTGTCTTTACCAGCGATCATGGGGAGCTTTTGGGCGATCACGGTCTTTTATATAAGGGCCCTTGGTTTTATGAGGGATTGACACGGATACCGATGATTTTCAAAGGACCTGGTATCAAGCAAGGATTAATTACGGATGCACTTATAGAGCATGTTGATATTGTTCCGACGCTTCTTGATCTTACTGGCTGGGAGTCCATTCCCGAAGGTATCCATGGAATTTCACAACGGGAAGTTATTGAAGGAAATAGGGATTGTGTACGGGTGTCGGCGCTGACGGAATATGATGCACATGACCGCGGCATCCATGCAAAATGTTTGCGAACGAATCGATATAAGCTGGTAATTTTTGCTGATGAAGGCTATGGAGAGCTGTTTGATTTAGAAAAGGATCCTAATGAACGGAATAACCTTTTCTTTAATAAAGAATATCAGGAGATTAAATGTAAGATGATGGAAACGATGATTCATCGGCAAATGCAGGCTCAAGACCCACTGCCTGTTCGTAAAGCTCTGTGGTAGAGTGAAAAGCACAACCAGCTGGTTGTGTTTTTTTTTTCATTCTTGCTAGAAATCTCTGTGAATGGCATCATCTTGGACAATATTTTCTAAAAGTATAAATAGTAGCTATAATCTGACAAAATTTGTTTTTTTGATTATGCTAGTAATTTGTTACTATATACTATGAGAGATAAATCGCAATTTTCTAAGAAAAGGGCGGGGTGTGATAATGTACAAGATTATTATTGTTGATGATGAGAAAAATATTCGTGATCGACTGGCTCAATTTTTTCCATGGACTGAAGTGGGTTTCAAGGTGGCTGGTACTGCGGAAAACGGGACAGAAGCTCTGGAGTTAATCAAGCAGGAACGTCCACATGCCGTTTTGACAGACGTTCTGATGCCAGAAATGACAGGACTAGAGCTTGCTAAAGAGGCAGGAAAAGCATTTCCCGATATTAAAATGGTTATTCTTAGTGCTTATGATGATTTTAAATATGCCCAGGATGCTATTCAATATGGTGTAAAGGGTTACTTGTTGAAACCATTGATGAAAAATGATTTTTACGATTGTTTTACAAAACTAGCTGAACAAATAAGAGAAGACGAGGAAGTAAAAAAAGCCAGCCAGCAAAGCGAGAAATGGAATGCAGAGGAAGTAATGCTGCTGGATTTAATCAAAGGGAATAATGTGAACAGTTATACAAATAGATGGACGAGTGATTCCTTTAGAATCGCAATAATTTCTTTTGAAAGACTATTTAAAGAAGCTTCCACATTTTCGATGCGGCAAAGAATCACCGAATATGCTGCAGATTTTTGGAATCGCTATCAAACTCCTATTTTATTTTATGGAAATAGCCTTATTTTGTTAATCTCAGAACCAAAGTTTCTGACCAAAAAAGCATTAATGCCCGATATCAAGCTGTTTATTGATTCATTAGGTGAAAACTTAGGCAGTTTATTTAAAGATATACAAAGCTTTGCCGTTGGGGTTGGGAACCCGGCTCCGTTCAAGGAAATTTGCCGTTCCTATAATGAAGCTGTGTATGCTTATAGTTATAAATATTTCAATGATTATGAGACGGTTATTTTTTATGAGGACTTACCGATCAGTGATGATAAAGGGAACCAAAAGCCGCTGCAAAGCTTTATGCTAGACCATGTAAAGAATATGGAGCAGCAGCTAATGGAATCAATGAAGACAGGGGAGATAGCAATAGTAACCAATCTAGTAAATGGTTTCTTTGATGAATTAAAAAGATCTGGCCGATTGCAAATTGCCGATATTCGAAGTTCCTGTTCAGAATTGATGATTATTCTTATGTTTACTATGAAAGAAAAAGGTTTTTCTCTATCTTCCATTGATCATCAACAAGTATTAGGGAGAATATACGAGATTGATTCTTTAAAAGAATTAAAGAGATGGCTGACACAAATGTTAGAAGCGATTTCTTTTGATTTGCTCAATAAAGATGAGAGGGATTTGAACCGTTATGTTCAGATGGCGAAAGAATATGTAAAGGAAAATTATCAGGAAAGAATCACGCTCGAGGATATTTCTCAACGGTTGTTTTTACATCAAGCGTATTTTAGTGCCATCTTTAAGAAAGAAACAGGACAAAATTTTATCGATTACATCAATAAGGTAAGGGTTGAAAAAGCAGCACAGCTGCTAAGAAAAACGGATTATAAAATTAAGGTGATTTCCGATATGGTTGGATTCCAAAGTCATTCGTATTTTAATAAAGTATTTAAAAATGAAACAGGTGTTACTCCTGTTGTGTTCAGGAGACAGTAACCTTAGAGGAGATACACCATGAGGAAACAGAAGATACTTAATAAGACACAGTATTTCCATACCTTTTTATTACGCTTTTCAATAATAGCTGTGTTCGTTTTGCTGTTGCTGTTAAGCAGTATATATTATATGAAAATAAAAAACTTTATTGAAGAGAGGAAAGAATCATCTATCCAGTTAAGAATAGATCAGATTTCCTATGAGCTGCAAACAGAGTTTAATAAAGTATATGATACGATTGACAATTTAAAAACAAACGAAATTGTCATTCGCTATTTAGATGAATTGAGCGGTTCAGCACTGAGTCCCTCTGAGAAATACCACCAGCTTGGAAGTCTCGAAGACTACTTGTATACAATCAGGCAAAATAATAAGTTGATTGAAAATATCCTTATTATTACACCGAAAACACAATTTAGTTCCGATAGGAAATATATAGATTTCAAGTTTAATGGAATGAAGATAAAATCTGAAGTAGAAGGTAATTTTCATCTTATTAACAAAGGTGAGGCGAACAGAAGTATTGAGCTGCCAACAGCATCTAAGGGAGATAAGAATGATGCCTCTAAATTCAAAGATTTGAATAACAGCCTAATGTTTGGAACAAATATCACTTCTGCGGACGGGGTTAATAAAGGCGTTATTTTAGTCTTTATCAATCCCAAAAACTTAGATGATAATATCTTTTATGCTGACCAAATTGGAATATATGACCAAAATGGTCGAATATTTTTTAAAGGAAAAAGGGTTGACGAGGATATTCCGAAAAAAATGGCTGCATTTAAGCAAGCTGAAAAAGGATTATTTTTATCAAGGGGAGATACAGGGGTCTATTATTCAAGCATCCCCTATTATAATTTCCAGCTCATATATGAAGAACCATTAGGCTTTTATAAAAAGCAAATGGACCTTATGTGGAAAATGATTATTTTTACATTTCTTTGTTCGGCCTTGGCTGCTTATATTTTTTCTAGAATGGTAGGACGAAAAGTTTTGCGACCGCTTTATCGATTAATCGATTCGATGAAGGAGTATGAAGAGAGCCGGAATTATAGCAGTCTTCTGCAGGAGAAGAAAAATGATGGCATAAAAATGAGTTTGCGTGAGCGCTTCTTTTTTTATTTTGTCATAACGGTCTTGCTGCCGCTTTTGATATTTATGGTTGTTATCTACGTACAAACTTCCGAGCTTGTTTCAGGAGACTTACAGGAAAGCTATCATTCCGTTCATGAAAAAATGGCACGATTGATGAACAATGAAATTAACCAACGGGAGCTGCTGATGGCTCGAATTGCTTATAACAACAACATTCAGCATTACATGCTGGAGCATGATGCCGAAAGCATTGGTCAAGAGTTAATTGACAAAAAGCAATTTCTTGAATTAGGACGTAATAATATTAAAATTTACGACTTGTCAGGAAGGATTCTTTATACGAATACACAAACTCAAACGAGGCAATTGGATGCTGGTTTTATGAGAAATCTAGAGGGTTCGAGCCGGAAAATCAGCTATAAACTTGAAAGTGATCGATTTAATAATGCGATTATAGTGATTGGAATGCCTATCTTATCCCCATTAGATTATTCAAATATTGGCTACATTACAATCGATATTGAAAGCATTCAATTGGCAAAGCTTTATTCTGAATGGCAAAAAACAGGCCTTGAAATGCTTTTAGCTGATAAAAGAAACAGGATTTTATCACATCAGGACCCGCTTAAAATTGGCAAGATGTTTGACTCGAGGAAGAGCATGCATAAGGATAGTTCAAATTATCATGAATATAGTACGGAAATTACAGGCCTAGACTGGAAATTTATTTCGAAATACAATTATTCTAATAATCAAAAACAGGTTAACCAATTATTTATCAATGACTTCTATCTATTTTTTCTCATTATCATGCTGCTTCTGCTATTTGCGTATTGGATTTCGAAACGAATGCTGCGTCCTATCGGTCAATTAAATGCACTGTTCGATACTTTTGATCTAAAAGGGTCTCATCATAAAGTGGTTGAACGATTATCGGGAATTGATGAAGTGGATTCACTTACGCAAAAATTCACAAAAACGGTTGAGAGAATGGAAGAATTGATTCACGAAACCCTTTTAACGAATCAAGAACGAATTCAATTAAAATACGAAAAGCGCGAACTGCAGTTGAATGCTCTGCAGGCACAAATTAATCCGCACTTTTTATATAATACCCTGGATAATTTGATTTACCTAGTCGAAGCAAATGAAACGGATAAAGCGATTGAAATGATTGCTTCTTTAAGCAAGTTGTTTCGTTTTATCACCAACCGGGAACAAGTTATGATTAGTCTCCGCGATGAACTGGTGTACACGAAAACCTATGTGAAGATTATGTCTTATCGTTTTGACAACTTTGAATGCATCTGGGATGTCGATGACAATCTTTTGAATAATAAAACAGTCAAGCTTATTCTGCAGCCGGTGATTGAAAATGCTATTCACCATGGAGCGAGAAAAACAAAGAACATGGTCACAATCCAAATTTCATGCAAACTAAAGGCGGATCAGATTCATATCATTGTTAAAGATAATGCATCTGGAATTAAGGAAGAACAGCTGGCCGTCATAAAAAGTCAGCTGGCTTCAGCATCGCTGGATAAAGCCGGAATATACAATGTTAACGGCAGAATCAGGCTGCATTTCGGAGACAGATATGGGCTTGATATAGACAGTGTTTGGGGGGAGGGAACAGTGGTTACCATTATCCTTCCTGCTGTTTCCTAATATGAGGTTACTCTTAGAGTACCTCTATTTTTTTTTACTCTTCTTAAAATAGTGTTATTTTTCCTAAAGAAAGTGAAACTAAAAACGGATAATTTCTATTATTCTAAAAACAGGAAACGTTTTCAAGATACAACATAGAGGGGAGGATATTCAAATGCAAACAGCATTACAGAAGGCAGAGACAACACCTGAACGCAAAACGAAGGCCACTTGGGTACAGATGAAGAAGATGAAAGGTCTTTATTTCATGATGCTCATTCCAATGGTAATGCTATTTATATTCCACTACATTCCGATGTACGGGATATTAATTGCCTTTAAAAACTTTTCGCCTGGCTTGGGTATTTGGGATAGTCCGTGGAACAACTTTGAACACTTCAAAAGACTTTTTAG
Source organism: Neobacillus kokaensis (assembly GCF_014656545.1). Classification (GTDB taxonomy): domain Bacteria; phylum Bacillota; class Bacilli; order Bacillales; family Cytobacillaceae; genus Neobacillus; species Neobacillus kokaensis. The sequence goes on along the minus strand of NZ_BNDS01000004.1, from coordinate 128,493 downwards.
TGATTTCTTATTTTTAAGGGCATTGAAAAATACAATCGTGATCAGCTTATTAAAAATTGTGATTGTGTTCCCGGCACCAATTATTTTTGCCATCTTGTTAAATGAAATTAAGAATGAGAAATTTAAAAAGGTGACGCAATCGATATCCTATTTGCCGCATTTCATGTCTTGGGTTATTTTGTCGGCAATGGTGATTGAAGTGTTTTCTCCACAAAGGGGAATTATTAACTTTTTTATTACCCTCTTTGGAGGGGATCCAATCAATTTTATGGCGGACAAGACCTCTTTTGTCCCTATTCTAATCTTAACAGATATGTGGAAAGAAATTGGCTGGGGAGCGATTATTTATTTAGCTTCGATTGCCTCCATTGATCCGCAATTGTATGAAGCAGCGGAAATGGATGGTGCAGGCAGATTTCACAAGATGATTCACGTTACACTCCCTTCCATCATGCCGATGGTTATCATCATGTTTATTCTTAGACTGGGCAGTATTTTAAACGCTGGTTTTGATCAAATTCTTAACTTGTACAACCCGTTAGTCTATGAGGTTGCTGACATCATTGATACGTATGTCTATCGGAGCGGTTTGGAACAATTCCAATTTGACTATGCAACCGCCGTAGGATTATTTAAAAACGTTGTCGGAATCGTGCTCATCCTCACTGCGAATGCGATTATCCGTAGAAAAAGCGAACATGGAATTTGGTAGGAAGGGGGTTATTAAATGGGGCGTACGCGAAAAAAGCTGTCGTTATTTGATTTTCTTAATATGACGGGATACATTTTGTTCTCTCTTCTTGTGCTGTATCCTTTTTGGCAGACAATTGTCTTATCTTTCTCAGATGCCAATGCATCGTCAAGCCTTGGGGTCCATTTATGGCCAGATCGCTGGATTACAGATGCGTATGAATTTGTGTTTTCATACGGGAACGTGATGAAGGCATATGTAAATACGATTATTAGGACGGTTGCCGGCACGATTTTAATTGTCTCGTTTACGGTGCTTGCAGCCTATCCGCTTTCAAAAAAAGACCTGCCTTTCCGCAACTTTTTTACTATCTTTTTCTTGATTGCGATGTTTTTTTCTGGGGGAATGATTCCCGATTACTTGTTAATCAAAAATCTTGGATTGCTTGACAACAGCCTGTCACTGATTTTACCGTCAGCAGTGAATGTGTTCTTTATTATTATCATGCGGAATTATTTTATGACGATCGATAAAGGGATTGAGGAATCTGCGATTATTGACGGGGCAAATTATTTTCAAATTCTAACGAAAATTATTATTCCAATTTCAAAGCCGGTTATTGCCACTGTGGCACTTTGGGCAGCTGTGTATCATTGGAATGAATGGTTCCACGCCTTAGTTTATATCCAAAGTGACTCAAAAACTGTCTTACAAATTATTGTACGGGACATGCTGACGGCAATGGATCTAACACAAAATGCTCAAATGGGCGGCGGCGGCATGGCTAGTTCAAAATTGATGCTGAGCAATGTACGGGCAGCAACCGTAATTATCTCCATTGGTCCAATCGTACTAATCTATCCGTTTGTACAGAAATACTTTATTAAAGGAATCATGATCGGTTCATTAAAAGGGTAAAGGGGGAAGTATTGATGAATAAATATATAAAAGCATTATCATTAGCTGCCGTTTCTGGTGCACTGATTTTTACAGGGGCATGTTCGAATAAGGAGGCAAGTAACGAGTCAAAAAAGGTTGATGTCGCAAGCTTGCCTAAAGCAGGAGATTTCTCGAAAAAGCTTGATCTAAATCTATCAGGCTCTGTGACAAGAGGTAAGGTGGAAGATGGAAACTATGTTCAAAAGAGATTAGAAAAGCAATTTAATGTTAAAATTATCAATACTAAAGCGGATACATGGAATGCAGACCAAGTTAACTTAATGGTAGCATCTGGTGATCTTCCAGATACGTTTGCGTTTACTACAGGTGGTAAATCAGCGCAAGAGCTATATGATTCTGGATTAACAAGAACTATTCCGAAAGAGATGCTTGAAAAGTATGCACCACGCTATATGAAAATGTTATCTGAAAATCCTCCAGGGATAAAGATGAACTTAAAGGAAGGAACAGACAATGAATACTTACAATTAATCGGTCAATATGCTCATGTCGATGGTTTGGCTTGGGGTCCAACATTCCGACTTGATTGGCTGGAAAAATTGGGTATTAAACCTCCAGGTGAAATAAAGCAAGTAGGACCAAGCGGGGGCCGTGAAAAAATCTATTATACTGAGGGTGCCTACACACTTGAAGAAGTGGAAGAAATTTTAAAAGCATTTACTTTTAAAGATCCTGATGGAAATGGAAAGAACGACACATACGGACTTTCTCCTTACAACAATCAAATTCACTGGTCAGCTACATTAATGGGTGCATTTGGAATTGCTCCTGGGTATAATTTAATGGAAGATGGGAAATTAGTTACAACCGAGATTTCAAAAAAATATAAAGACTTTCTAAAATTAATGGCAAAATGGTACAAAATGGGGCTGATTGATCCGGAATTTACAACCCTTGATAATAATAAGAGCTGGGAAAAATATAAACAAGGAAAAATCGGCTACTACATTGCGCAGCCTTCTTATATTGCAATGGATGACTGGGCAAAAGGCCGTGCACCGCAAAACATCGTCGAAAATCCAAATTCTACCGCAAAATTGCTTGCAACAGCACCAGAGATCGGCAAGGACGGGCAGCAGGGAGAAGGAGCTTATATCCCTGTTGGAAATTTAGCGGATGCATTCTATGTTTCGAAGGATGTAACGGATGAAGAGTTGGCAAGAATTCTTCAAATCTTTGATTATATTAACTTTGATAATGATGCAAGATGGACATTATATGGTGAAGTTGGTGTGCATTCTGATTGGGAAGGTACACCGGAAAAGTCAGCTCTTAAAGTACGTCCGGAATATGCAGAGCAAGAAGGGAATTCAGGATTCTGGGCATACAACTTCCGTACGTATGATAAAGAAAGAGTATCATGGTTCCAATCTGAATATACGTCAAAGGTAAAAAACGAATTCTATGCTCGCGAAGATGTAAAAGAAAAAATGTTGATTCGTCCATATAAATGGGACCTTTTAAATGAAACGAAATTAAAAGATCTTTCAAAACGTTATGGTGGTCAACTTACAACCATTGTAGACGAATTTAGAATGAAAGCAATTGTTGGTGAAGTTGACATCGACAAAGAATGGGATAAATACGTTGAAAATTGGATGAATAACGGCGGAAGAGAAACTCTTGCTGAGTTAGAAAAAGCGCCAAAGGTTTCCGATTTAATGAAGAAATAATTTGCAATAGTCCAAATTACAAAGGTATTGTTACCTTTGTAATTTGGAGTTTATTGGGATGAAAAGAACAGGTGTGATAAACATGAACCCTATTACCTTGAATGAACAGACTATATTAGGGGCATTTTCCCTTGAAAAGATCGGCGAATATATTAAGCCATGGCGTATTAATTATAGAGAAAAGGATTTTTACACTCCCAACATACTAAATGGACAAGCAGAAGTTCCAGCAGGTGTAAGAATATCTCTAGTTAGTAATACGAGTAAGATTAAATTGGAAATCGCCCCTAATCCTTTTGGTTTGGAGTTTGATATTTTAATTGACAATGAATTGTATAGGGCATTTGTGGTTGATGCAAATACAACTTGTTTAGAGGCTGCTGATCTTCCAAACCATAGCAAAAGGTTAGATATCTATTTATCTCAACGTTATAAAGTTGAATTAAAGGCTTTGTGGATTGACGAGGATGCGGAGTGGAGTCCAATTAATGATACTCGGAAAAAGTGGATTACTTATGGCAGCTCTATTACCCAATGTTATGCTGCAGAAAGTCCTTCACAAACATGGCCGGCGATTACAGCCAAAGAATTAGACTTAAACCTGATTTGCTTAGGATATAGCGGTGAATGTCAATATGAACCCATGATTGCCAGAATGATCAGAGATTCTGATGTGGATTTTATTCATTTAAACGCTTCAATCAATTCTTATAATGCAGCAACGTACAATCACCGAACTTTTCAGGCTGTCTTAATAGGATTCATTAGGATTATTCGAGACGAGAAAAAAAATATTCCAATTGTATTGAGTTCTTCAATATATGGTGCGCACCGGGAAACTACGGAAAATCTCGTTGGTTTTACGTTGGTTCAAATGCGCGATGAAGTGGAAGAAGTAGTAAAAATCTTTAGAAAAAATGGGGATGACTATATTTTCTACGTAAATGGTCTTGACATTCTTGGAGCAGAGCACAGTCATTTACTACCGGATCATCTCCATCCAAATGCAGAAGGATATAAAATGATGGGGCAAAATTTTGCCGACGCATTAAAGCCTTATTTTAATTAATAAAGCTCATTGTAAAAAATAAGAATTAAGAGGTGCTAAATAAATGCCAACCATTCAATCAGAAGCTATCTTTTATCCAAACCTTGCGGGCTCAAAGGCTTACCGAATCCCGTCTATGATTACGACATCGAAGGGAACGGTGATTGCAGGAATTGATGCCAGGATTGTCGATCAAACAGATAATCCGAACCAAATTGATGCAACTATTAGACGCAGTGAAGATCACGGAAAAACTTGGGGACCTGTACAAAAGTTAGTTGCCTTTGCAGGTGAAGGGTTAGACGGGGCAGCCGCAATTGATACGTCACTTTTAGAAGATGAAGAAACAGGAACCATCTTTATGATCTATTGCCACTCACCAGGTGGAATTGGCTTATGGAATAGTGAACCGGGAATCGGCTTCGATGCAGATGGACGCAGAAAATTATTTGATAACGAAGGAAATGTTTACTTTTTATCCCAATCAGGAAAAGTTTATGATATAGAAAACAATGTAACGAGTTATACTGTTGACGAAAATGGTTATGTTTTCAATGCTGGTCAAGCCGAAGGAAATATTTATTTTAAAAAGGGAATTGACCCAAATGAAAGTTTACTAGAAGCAAGAACTTGCTTTTTACAAATCATTCAAAGTGAAGACGACGGACTTACTTGGTCCAAACCAAGAGAATTGAATTTATCGGTTAAAGAAGAATGGATGCGGTTTATTGGCTCTGGTCCTGGCTGTGGTATTCAATTAAAACATGGTGACAAGAAAGGCCGTTTAGTGTTCCCAATCTATTTTTCTAATGAAGCGGGATGCCTGTCTTGTGCTTGTATTTACAGTGATGACCACGGTGTGACCTGGCAGCGCGGCGAGTCCCCGAATGATGGAAGAGAGCTCGACGGCGAGATTCTCTCTGCCAAAACAATCTCTGAAGGAAAACAATATTTGACAGAGTCCCAAGTCATTGAATTGCCAACAGGAGAATTGAAATACTATTTGCGAAATCATTATACTCTTAAAAGAACCGCTGTTACAACAAGTACGGATGGCGGTAAAACATGGGGCGAAGTCACTTTTGACATGACATTAATTGACCCGATTTGCCAATCAAGTGTTGTGCTTTATCCGGATTTAGGAGATGGGAAAGTCCGCGTTTTATTCTCGAATCCAGCTGATGAAAATACAAGAGTTAAAGGAACTGTACGATTAAGTGAAGATGGCGGGAAAACATGGCCGTACAGCAAGGTAATTGAAGAAGGCTATTATGGCTATTCCTGCCTAACTGTCCTTAAAACTGGGGAAATTGGTGTCCTGTACGAACGGGTATATGATTATTCTGACTGGAATAACATGGATATCCAATTTGCGAAATTTTCATTAGATTGGTTGAAGTCATAACTATTTACATAGTTTTGGAGGGTTGAGCTTGCAACAGATACCATTATCTGAAAAGTTGTTTCACGGGGCCGTTTCAGTGGAAAAAGCGAAAGATTTCATGAAGCCTTGGAGAATCCCTTACAACAAGAAAGATTTCTTTTACCCAAACTGTATAAGTGGTCAGGCGGAGATGCCGGCAGGGGTTCGGATTAAAATACGCAGCAATACACAAGCGATTACAATTGGCATCGTGGAAGCGGCTGAATTAATGGAGATGGATTGTGTAATTGATGGCACTCTAGTTAAAACAGCTTACATTCCAGCAGGAGAAACAATGGTTTCCTTTGATGCTCTTACCGGTCAAACAAAGCTGATTGAAATCTATTTATCTCAGAAAGTACCGGTCAAGGTTTCAGGGGTTTGGATTGATGAAGGAGCAGCATGGGAACGAGTAGACGACACTCGTTTACATTGGATCACGTATGGAAGTTCTATTACTCATTGTTATTATTCTGATAGTCCTTCACAAACGTGGCCGGCACTGGCTGCCCACAAGCTGGATTTGAATCTAACCTGCCTTGGGTACAGCGGAAATTGCCATTTAGAGCCGATGGTCGCCAGAATGATTCGTGATCTGCCTGCAGATTTTATTTCCATATGTGCAGGCATCAATATTGTGGGAGGAAAGACATTATCGGATAGAACATTTACACCTGCATTGATTGGATTTATTCAAACGATTCGGGATGTGCACAAGAACGTACCGCTGGTAATTATTTCTCCAATTTTCCACCGGGAAAGAGAAAAAGCAGAAAATGAAGTCGGATTATCTCTGGAAAAGGTAAGAAGAGAAATTCGTCAAGTCGTTGATATGCTAAAGCGGCATGGCGATCAAAACATTTATTATATCGATGGACTTGAACTGTTTGGCGAAGAGTTTGAAAGGTATATGCCTGATGGCCTGCATCCAAATGGGGAAGGCGACAAAATCATGGCAGTTCGGTTTCAGCAGCTGATTGAATCATATGTGCCGATCAGCAGGATAAAAACTTGAAAGATTAATTACGATTAAAAGAGGTGGGGAATATGTTCCAACAAGGCTATATGGGCAAGTTAAACACAATAATGGAATGGATTATGAGATTCTTCGTTTTGCAATTGGTATGGATCTTATTCAGTTTTGCTGGGTTAATTGTTGGAGGCATATTCCCTGCCACCTTTTCAATGTTTGCAATCTGCCGAAAATGGCTTAATAAGGAAACGGAGTTTTCTATTTTCCGAGAATTCAAGGCTTACTTCTGTGAAGGATTTATCAAGACAAACCTGTTGGGCTTGCTCATGACAGCAACGGGTTTTAGTCTATATTATTACTATCAATTGTTCAAAGCACCTGCAAATCTGACTGAAACCGTTCTAGTTATTATCGTTTGGATAGCAGGAATTCTTTATATCATGACGGTTCTGTTTATCATTCCGGTATATGTCCATTTTGATATTAAACTATTCAGTGTCATTAGGCATGCTGCTATTATTGCCATTGCACATCCATTTCAAGTGCTCAGTATGGCAGCACTGATTGCTTGCTTTTGTATACTGATCATCCTGATACCAGGACTATTTCCTTTCTTTAGCTTCAGCCTGTTGTCCTTTGGACTCATGTGGATGGCAAAAACGGCGTTTATAAAAATGGAACAGAAAATTTCCATATTATCCCAGAGTAACAGCGTGATATAAATAACATATTCGTGATAATTACAACTGAAGTGGAAAAGGTATTAAACTAAAAGAAAGGAATCCGTTTGCAGAATGTAGCACTATCTGGCATTTGATCATTTTTTTACAGCAAACAAAATAAACTCAAACAAGCAGGGGAGACTCTGCTTGTTTTTTTATAGAACTTGCCTGTTGATTTGCGCTCCAGCTGAACAAAAGATTGACAATTCAAAATATATTTGATAACTTATTGTTATCGATAACATTTTATTAACAATACAGGAGGGCTCAGTATTCGTATCATTGATTCTCACCAACATTTTTGGAAGCTTGATAGAGGAGATTATGATTGGCTGACAAGTGAGATGGGCATTCTTTATCAAGACTATTTACCGGAGGATTTGCTTCCTTCTTTAGAAAAGCATTTTATTTCTGGAACTGTTCTTGTGCAAGCAGCCCCTACATATGAGGAGACGCAATATCTCCTGTCATTGTATGAAAGGTTCGAATGGATTTACGGTGTAGTTGGCTGGTTGGATTTAGCATCGCCTGCATTCCCCGAACAATTAGATTTATTAATGAAGCAGCAAGGAATTGTGGGGCTGCGTCCAATGCTGCAGGATATCGAAAAAAGTGATTGGATTTTACAGGAGCAGGTAATCGACAATTTAAAGCTGCTTATTAACTATAATCTGCCGCTTGATTTATTAATTACGGAAAGACACATTCCATATATTGAGGTTTTACTAGAGACGCTTCCAGCACTGCGGGTAGTCATTGATCATCTTGCTAAACCGGTTATTGACAAAAATGCGTTCACCAAGTGGCAAGAGGATATGGACAAACTAGCTAAATTTCCTCATGTGTGGTGTAAGTTATCCGGTTTTATGACGTTAGCAGATTCATGGGAAATTGCCGAATTTAAGCCTTACATTCAATATATTGTTCAAGCATTTGGCCCCTCCCGTATTATGTTTGGCAGTGATTGGCCTGTCTGTTTAGCGGGGGGAAGCTATGAGCAGGCACTGAGTATTGTTACCGATAACCTGCCAGATTCACTTAGTGGTTTGGAAATAGAGCAAATTTTTTCTATGAATGCACAATCGTTTTATTTGCTGAATGAAAGGTGATGAAAATATGAAATTGGCAAATGACCAGGATGTAACAAGTATTGTCATGTCGGAGATTGATAACGTAGCAACACTATTAAAGGAAGTTCAGGCTGGTGAAAGCTTACAGTACGTCCTTAACGGTAACAAGTTTGAATTAACCGCCAAACAACCTATCCCATTTGGACATAAAATTGCCATCAAACCCATTCAACCGTCTGAGTATGTCGTGAAGTATGGGCAGGTAATTGGAGCCGCAGTTGTCCTGATTTCCCCGGGAGAACATGTGCATGTACATAATATTGAGGGAATTAGAGGCAGAGGAGATAAGAAGAAGGGGGATAAACAATCATGACCATGATTAAAGGATATCGACGGCCTAATGGAAAAGTGGGAATCCGCAATCATTTATTAATTATACCGACTGTTGTTTGTGCAAACCATGTGGCGAACCGAATTCAGCAATCGGTACCGGATTCTGTGGCCATTCCCCATCAGCACGGCTGCAGCCAGATTGGTGAAGACAAGGACCGTACATTTAACATTCTTGCAGGAATGGGGAAAAATCCAAATGTCGGTGCAGTGCTGTTAGTCAGTCTAGGCTGTGAAGTGATCAATGCAAAAGAACTGCAGGAAGTAATTCAGCAAACAGGCAAGCCGGTTGAATGGATTGATATTCAAGATACAGGCGGGACGATTAATGCCATTCAAACAGGAATTAAAATCGCGAAGCAATTATCGAATGACATTCAGAAAATAGAAGAGGTTGATGTTCCTTTATCTGAATTAATCCTAGGCGTAAAATGCGGTGGTTCAGACGCTACATCCGGCTTATGCAGCAATCCGGCATTAGGGAAAGCAGCTGATGTTCTTCTTGCTCAAGGCGGAACCATTGTCATGGGAGAAACAACAGAAATTATCGGTGCGGAACATCTTGTCGCACAAAGTGCTGTCAGCGAAGAGGTGGCGGGGAAGTTATATGCCTGTGTAGAGAAATTTGAAAAGGAAGTAGAGCGGATTGGTGCTGATATGCGAGGGGGAAATCCAAGTCCAGGGAATATCGCTGGAGGATTGTCGACGATTGAGGAAAAATCCCTAGGCTGCATCAGTAAGGCAGGAACAGCCCCATTAAAAGATGTCTTATCATTTGCCGAGGAGATTCCGGGGAACGGTTATTACTTCATGGATTCCCCTGGTAATGACATTGAATGTGTGTCAGGCATGGCGGCTGCAGGTGTCCATATGGTCTGCTTTACAACTGGAAGAGGGACACCAACAGGAAATCCGATTATTCCAGTTATCAAAATTACCGGGAATGAGCATACGGCGATTAAAATGAGCGATAACATTGATGTTGATACAAGTGCTGTGATGAAGGGAAAGGAAACAATCGAAGAGGCTGGTCAGCGAATTTTGGAAACGGTTATTAGAGCAGCACAGGGCGAGCTGGTAAAAGCTGAAATTCTTGGCCATCAGGAATTTAGCATCAGCAGAATCAGTATCAGTCTCTAAAACAAAGAGAGGGAGTATATGGAAATGAGTAAATTTCTAAATCGTACCGCGCTTATTACAGGCGGCAGCCGGGGAATTGGCGCTGCCATTGTGAAAAGGTTGGCGGAAGAAGGCGCAAATGTAGCGATTAACTATGCATCGGCTGGTTCATATGAAAAAGCTTATGCATTAAAGGAACAAGTAGAAGAACAGTTTTCGGTTAGAGCGATGGTGATCAAGGCGAACGTGGGAATAAAAGCGGAAGTCGACCATATGATTGATGAAGTGGAACGAGAGCTTGGACCGGTTGACATCCTAGTAAATAATGCGGGGATTGCCCCGTTCGAACCTTTTTTAAGTCTGTCTGAAGAAACATGGGATGAAACCTATCAGACGAATGTTAAATCGATTTTTTTAACATCGCAGCGAGTGGCACCGAAAATGATTGCCAACAAATATGGAAAAATCATTAATATTACCTCTACTGCAAGCCTGCTTGTGACAAGCCCGGTGATTCCGCATTATATTTCATCCAAAGCAGCAGCGGCCCAATTAACCAAGGCGCTGGCGATTGAACTAGGTAAATATAATATTAATGTAAATGCTGTAGGGCCGAGCACAGTGGCGACGGATATGTGTAAAGAGTACCTGGAGAATCCTGAAATTCTAGCAAAAGAGATTGAAGCGAATCCAATGAAGAGGCTCGGTACAGAAAAGCAAATTGGCGATGCGGTTGTCTTTTTAGCATCAGATGAAGCCATGCAAATCAATGGCCATCTCTTAATGGTAGATGGGGGATTAACGGTCAAAGCAGCTCAGCCTGAAGACCATATGGACAGGGGGGCAATTGTATGAGACTGCTTGATAAAATAGCCGTAATCACTGGAGCCGGAAGCGGGATAGGCAAGGCAACAGCGAAATTATTCGCAAAAGAAGGAGCCTTTGTGATTATCACTGATATTAACCGTGAAAATGGCCAAGAAACCGTCTCTGAAATTAAAGCAGATGGCGGAAAAGCAGCCTTTTTCGAGGTCGATGTCGCAAACCCGGAAGCGGTGGAAGCGACAATCAAGCAAATTATCGAGTCGTACAAAAAAATTGATATATTATTTAACAATGCAGGAATCAGCAATGTCGGCCGATTGGATGAGGTAGAGCCGGATGTATGGGACCGGATCATGAGTGTGAATGTTAAGGGTGTTTATTTGCCTTCGAAATACGCACTTCCTTTCATGATGGAGCAAAAATCCGGAGTCATCATTAATATGTCGTCGTGTGCAGCGGAAATGGGGCTGGCAAAGCGAGCGGCTTACTCGGCAACGAAGGGAGCAGTCCTTGCTTTAACGAAAGCAATGCAGGTGGATTATGCGCCGTATAATATTCGCGTAAACGCCCTCTTGCCAGGTACAATCTTATCCCCGTTTGTGGAAAATTATTTAAAAACTTCCTATGATGATCCGGAAGTTGCAATCGAAGGGATTAAGAAACGCCAATTAAGCGGTGATCTCGGAAGACCAGAGGACGTTGCCAAAGCGGCGCTATTCCTTGCATCAGATGAGTCTTCCTTTATGATGGGGTCTCCTCTTTATATTGACGGCGGCGTTGTTTTTGGAAAGAATGCATAAAGGAGAATAGAAAATGAGATTAGCAACTTTTATAAAAAATGAGAATCAAAGAGTAGCAGTGGAAATCGACAACCGATTATACGATATCGAAGAAACGGCCAAGAAAAATCAGTGGGACGAAATCATTACCGATGTGATGCAGGTCATCCAATTCAGCCCTGCTCAATTAGAGGATTTTAAGAAAAAGGTTGAAGAGGCTGTGGCAAATGAAACGGCAGTTTTGATAGAAAAAGAGGAGCTTGAATGGGGACCATGTGTCACGCACCCGCATAAAATCATTTGCGTTGGTCTTAATTATCGAAAGCATGCGGATGAAACGAATGCCCCATATCCAGAGTTTCCGATTCTATTTAATAAGTTTGATAATACATTGACTGGCCATCTTAAGGATATTGCCATCCCAGCGGAAACGAATGAATTAGACTATGAGGTGGAATTAGGAATTGTCATCGGCAAAAAGACTAAGCATGTGGCTAAGGAAGAAGCGCTTTCCCATGTGTTTGGCTATTGCACCGTAAATGATTTATCGGCAAGAGATTTGCAAATGAGGACTCATCAATGGCTGCTCGGCAAAACATGTGATGACTTTAGCCCTGTTGGTCCATATCTAGTAACGTCCGATGAAGTTGAAGATCCAAACAATCTAAACTTGAAAACATATGTAAATGATGAAGTAAGACAGAACTCCAACACATCAGACATGATTTTCTCATGTGCAGAAATCGTCAGCTATATTTCACAATATATGACGCTCGAGCCAGGGGACCTTATTTTGACCGGTACACCTGCAGGAGTCGTATTCGGACTGCCTGCCGACCAGCGTGTATATATCCAGCCGGGAGATGTCGTTACGGTTGAGATTGAAAAATTGGGAAGACTTACGAATAAGTTTATTTAATAGCGTAGTCTTTAATTGAGAGGAGTATCTGCTATTCCGATGAAGTGGGAATATTTATTTACGAATGAGGAAGAGAAAATTCCTGCATTAGGTTTAGAAGGCTGGGAGCTTGTCACAGTGATCCAGTCTGACGCAGGCTTAAGATTTTACTTAAAGCGCCCTGAACGAAATTTAGTAGAACGTCTTACCCAGGAACAAAAGGGTGAAGTTTATAAACAAAATTTTGGGCACACAACTGGTAACAGTACTAAATCTTGAAAAACATTTGTAAAGGCAGGACGAAACCTATGAAGAAAAAAGGTATCCTACATCCAGAACTTTCCCATTTGGCTGCAAGTCTCGGTCATACCGATTATCTCGTCCTAGCGGATAAAGGTTATCCAGTTCCCAACCATGTAACAAGGATTAACCTTGGGTATACTTATGATCAACCGACAATCTTACAGGTGCTGGAACCATTGGCCGAAGAAATCACGATTGATCGAATCATTGTTACTCATGAGATGGGAGATATAAGTCCTGGTAGATTAGAAGAATTAAAGAAACGTTATCCACATGTTCTGTTTGAAAAAATAAGTCATCAAGAAATGAAGGAATTGACTGCTCATGCAAAAGGAGTAGTCAAAACGGGTGATGCCTGTCCGTATGCTAATTTAATTGTTGTTTCAGGCTAACAAGGAGTTTAAAGCTGTAGAGTACTTAACATCTATTTAAAAATGGGAGGATCGTGCGTTGACAACAAAACATAAGATAGTTCCTACCGCAAAACAGCTTAGCTTTCAAGAATGGGAATTCGGACTGTTTTTACATTTTGGCTTGAGGACATTTTATGAGGGATATGTTGATTTTGATGAAAGACCGATGTTGCCAGCTGAGTTCAACCCGAAACATCTGGATTGCGAACAATGGATTAAAACCGCTAAAGAAGCCGGAATGAAATATGCTGTCCTTACGGCGAAGCATCATGATGGATTTTCCAATTGGCCTTCAGCCTATACAAGTTTTTCAGTTGCTGAGTCATCATGGAAGAATGGAAAGGGCGATGTCATTCGGGAATTTGCCGATGCCTGCCGGAAGTATGGAATTAAACCAGGGTTATATTATTCTCCATATGACGGATCTGTAGATTTCTACAATCAAGATGCCAAGGCGTATGATGATTATTTTGTAAATCAAATTACCGAACTGTTAACCAATTACGGGGAAATCGATATTCTATGGCTTGACGGCTGCGGTTCAGAAGGCCATGAATACGACTGGCCAAGGATTATCGGAGAAATTAGGCGATTACAGCCGAATATCCTGCTGAACATGGGGGATCCAGATTTCAGGTGGGTTGGCAATGAGGACGGAATTGCCCCAGTTCCTTGTTGGAATGTAGTTGATTCAACAGCGATTTCGATTCTGACTGATGAGAAAAATCAATTAGGAGATGCGCGCTGGCTTCCAGCAGAGGCTGACGTTCAGATGCGGTCCAATTGGTTTTATAGTGACAATGATGAACATACACTAAAAAGTATCGAAGAATTAATGGGGCTTTATTATCATTCTGTTGGCCGCGGTGTCAATTTGCTTCTAAATATTGGACCGAATCGGGAAGGTGTTCTGCCGCAAATGGATACAGAGCAGCTTCTGGCCATGGGAAGAGAAATCCGCCGCCGCTTTGATCATCCAACCGGAACGTTTGAGCAATGTAAAAATGAAGGTAATAAATGGATTTACACACCTGAGGGAGCGCAACTCCTTGATCATGTGGTAATCCAAGAGGATTTGGCTAAGGGAGAGAGTGTATCACAATTCAAGATCAGCATTATTACGGCCAAATCCCAGCAGCTATTGACCATCTATGAAGGTAAAAATATTGGGCATAAGGCAATTGTTCGGTTTCCAGCTGTAAAAGTGCGCGGGGTGATCCTTGAAATTATCGAAAGTAATGGGACTCCTGCCATTAAAAACATATCGTTCCATCATGTCGGTGAATAAATAAGAATTGAAAAAAGGTAGAACTTCAAAAGTTCTACCTTTTTAAATCCTTAATCGTATAATTAGAGGATTCTCTTATATAAAGTTCGGCAGGGAGGACAATTTTTCTTGGTACCTCCGGACATGTATTTTCAATCCGTTCAATAAGCATTTGAGCCCCCAAATATCCGAAATTATAGGATGGCTGTTCAGCAGCTGTTAAAAAAGGCTCATTTTCTGTATAATTAGGCACCCCATCATAACAAACAACGGCAATATCTTCAGGGATGTTTATTTTGTGTTTTTTTAATGCTTTCACAGTATTTAAGCCTAAAAAATTATTTGTAGCGAAAATGGCTGTCGGCCGCTTTTCTGCTGGCAGCTCAAGCAGGTTGCTAACGATATCCGTAACATCGCTGTCCCTGAATAATTCACTTTGATGAATCCAATTTTTATTGACTTCTAATCCATGTAAGGTAAGAGTATCACAAAAGGCTTGATGACGCTCTCTTGATGTGGCTATATCGAGCGGACCATTGATGATGGCTATTCGTTTATGCCCCAGCTCAATAAGATGCTCAATTAATTTACGAGTAGTTGTTTCATTATCGCTTAGCACTTGGTCACATTTTAAATCACTGATGTATCGGTCAATCAAAACAAAAGGTATTTTATATTTTGTAAGTTTATGAATATTCTTCTTAGATAAATCGCTGGCAGGTGCAATTAGTACACCATCAGTCCCTGTTGATATAAGCATGTCGATATATTTAGATTCTTTCTCAATATTTTCATCACTATTACACAGCAGCAGCTGATATCCCATTTGCAAAGCTTTATCTTCTGCACCGCGGGCAACGCTTGTAAAAAAAGGGTTAGCAATATCGGTAATCATTAAGGAAAGAATATTCGTTTTTTTAGAAATCAAGCTTCTCGCTGAGCTATTCGGGATATAATTCAACTCTTTAATAATGGCCTCTACTTTTTCCCGTGTTTGCTTGCTAATTTTATCGGAATTATTAATAACCCTTGAAACGGTCATCGCTGAGACGTTGGCCTTTTTGGCGATATCATAAATTGTTACCAATTGGAGCTCCCCCTAGCAGTAATACTTCTTTCTTTATTGTAATAAGCGGCATATTATTAATCAAGTTAGAATGTTAACGATAACACTATGTTGGCAATCTTATAATGAAATTATATATTAAATTATTTGACAGACTATTTGAAAATCTTTAACATTGTTATCGATAACAATTATGAGGAGGCACGATGAAATATGGGTCAACGAAAACAGAAAAAACCGAACATCGTTTTTTTCTTAAGTGATGACCAAGGGGCATGGGCACTTGGATGTGCTGGAAATCATGAAATTCGTACACCTAATCTAGACCGTTTAGCATCTGAAGGGATACGTTTTTCTAACTTTTTTTGTACCTCCCCTGTCTGTTCACCGGCCAGGGCCTCCCTGTTAACTGGCAGAATTCCATCGCAGCATGGTGTACACGACTGGATTCGCGAAGGAAATGTAGGGAGCAATCGAATTGCATATTTAAGCGGGCAGACTGCCTATACAGAGATTCTGGCAGAAAGTGGTTATGTGTGCGGGATCAGCGGCAAATGGCATTTAGGTGATAGTCTAGCACCGCAGAAAGGTTTTTCTCATTGGTTTGTCCATCAATCAGGAGGCGGTTATTATTATAATGCGCCGATGGTCCGAAACGGAGAGCTGGTAAATGAGAGCGGTTACCTAACCGACGTTATAACAGATGATGCCTTAGCATTTTTGGAAAAACAAGACAGCAATCAGCCATTTTACTTAAGCGTACATTATACAGCACCACATGATCCTTGGATTAACAGTCATCCGCAGGAGATTGTGGATTCTTATAATAATTGTCCGTTTGAAACTTGCCCTCAAGAACCAAAACATCCAAATTTGATTAAAGCTGCCCCGGACGGAAGCAGAGAAAACTTAAAAGGCTATTTTGCTGCTGTTACAGCAATGGACCAAAATATTGGAAGAATAATAGATAAGCTGGAACAGATGGGCATTCGCGAACAAACCTTGATCTGCTTTTTAAGTGATAATGGCTTTAATTGCGGCCACCATGGGATATGGGGGAAAGGAAATGGAACCTTTCCACAGAACATGTATGATACCTCCGTTAAAGTGCCGGCAATCTTCTCGCATCCAGGAAGCATACCGAAAGGCAAGGTTTGTGACGAATTGGTTAGCGGTTACGATTTTATGCCGACCCTTCTTGATTATGTCGGTTTAACCTATTCGGAAGCAAATCAGCTCCCTGGGACAAGCTTTTTACCGCTATTATTGGGGAGGGAAACGAGCGGGCAGTCACATATTGTTATCTATGATGAATATGGTCCTGTCCGTATGATTCGGACGAAGGAATGGAAATATATTCACCGATATCCATACGGTCCACACGAATTATATTATTTAGTCGATGACCCAAATGAGACTATTAATCTCATAAACGATCCCGCCGCAAATCAGCAGCGTACAGAAATGAAAGCCATGTTAGAGCAGTGGTTTCATCGTTACGTGGACCCGGCAAAAGATGGTACCCATGAAGCAGTTACAGGAAGTGGACAGCTGAATTTGGCGGGAACAGCTGGAAAGGGAAAAATTGCTTTTCATGATTTTGAATAACACATAATTTACGGGATATCCCACCTAAGGAGGAATAGACATATGTCACAATTAACGTATGATGATTCATTTTTATTGGACGGAAAAGAAATCCGCTTATTGAGCGGGGCGATGCATTATTTCAGAACTGTGCCGGAGTATTGGGAAGATCGGCTATTGAAATTAAAAGCATGCGGTTTTAATACAGTTGAGACTTACGTTGCCTGGAATTTGCATGAACCGGAGGAAGGGCAGTTTGTTTTCGAGGGCATCGCTGACATTGTTCGATTTATTAAGACGGCGGAAAAAGTGGGACTGCATGTTATTGTAAGACCAGGTCCATTTATTTGTGCCGAATGGGAATTTGGCGGTTTTCCATATTGGTTATTAACTGTACCTAATATTAAATTACGCTGCTTTAACCAACCATATTTAGAAAAAGTCGATGCCTATTTTGATGTTCTTTTTGAAAGGCTGCGCCCCCTATTAAGTTCAAATGGCGGTCCTATTATTGCTTTGCAAATTGAGAATGAGTACGGAAGTTTTGGAAATGACCAAAAGTATTTGCAGTATTTACGGGATGGCATCAAAAAACGGGTCGGTAATGAGCTGCTGTTTACCTCAGATGGGCCAGAACCAAGTATGTTATCCGGCGGAATGATTGAAGGGATCTTTGAAAC
This sequence comes from Neobacillus kokaensis, assembly GCF_014656545.1. GTDB lineage: Bacteria > Bacillota > Bacilli > Bacillales > Cytobacillaceae > Neobacillus > Neobacillus kokaensis. The sequence continues at coordinate 110,606 of NZ_BNDS01000004.1, read as the reverse complement.
TGTCAATTTTGGTTCCCGTGCGGAATCGGCATTTGCCCAATTAAAGCAATATCAGCCGAATGCTCCTCTAATGTGCATGGAATTTTGGCATGGTTGGTTTGATCATTGGGGTGAAGAGCACCATACAAGATCGGCGGAAAGTGTTGTTGAGACACTAGAAGAAATATTAAAGCAAAACGGTTCGGTTAATTTTTATATGGCTCATGGGGGGACGAATTTTGGCTTCTATAATGGGGCAAACCATAATGAAACAGACTATCAGCCAACCATTACAAGCTATGATTATGATGGATTATTGACTGAATCTGGGGACGTAACTGAAAAATTTTATGCTGTCCGGAAAGTATTTGAAAAATATGTTGATCTGCCTGAGCTGAACTTACCTGCTCCCATTCCAAAACGACTATTCGGAAAAGTGAAGTTTACAGAACATGCGGGGTTGCTAGATTCATTACATCGAATCTCTACTCCACAAAAAAGCGAAGCACCGTTACCAATGGAAAAGTATGGACAGGCATACGGATTTATTGTCTATGAAACAACGATTAAAGGGGCTTATGGTAAGCAGGCCCTAACCGTTCAGGATATTCATGATCGTGGGCAAGTTTATGTAAATGGTGAATACGTTGGAATAGTAGAGCGAAATCGCGGCTGTTCCCGATTAGTGGTGGAGCTCACAGAGGAAGAATCTAAACTTCAGATTATCGTAGAGAATATGGGGAGGATCAATTACGGCCCCTTCGTGGTAGATTATAAAGGCATTACAGAAGGAGTTAGATTAGGGAACCAATTTTTATTCGATTGGACAGTATATCCATTACCATTAAAGGATTTAAGCTCATTGGAGTTTACAGCAGACGAAGTAAAAGAGAATTTCCCTTATTTTCACAAGGGAATTTTGACAGTAGATAAAGCGGCAGATACCTTTATCGATTTGTCAGAGTGGACGAAAGGTGTTGTCTTTGTAAACGGACACCATCTTGGCCGTTACTGGGAAATTGGGCCGCAACAAACATTATATGTTCCAGCACCATTTTTACAGGAAGGTGAAAATGAAATCATTTTATTAGAATTGCACAAACACCATCAGAGTGTAACATTTGTGGATACTCCTGTTTTAGGGGCAATACCAAAAACACCTTGAAATAAGTGAGCATTACAAATAGTAATTGGTCATGGAGGAAAGTATTTTAAGAAACTTCCAGTAATGATTATCACCTTTACTGTTTGCAGACTATTGAGAAACCGATTATGCTAACAAAAGCGGAAGGAAGGGGAAATAATGTTTGCAAGGCTTGAAAAAATAAACATTTTTAGAAAGTTTTTATTATCATATATATTAATTCTCGTCATTCCGCTTTTGGCAAGCGTTATTGTTTATAAAGTAAGTATTCATAAATTAAAAGACTACGCAACGGAGAATAGTAAAAACTTATTGAATCAAACAAAGGACATTATTGATCAAAAAAATGAGGAGATTGAAAAGTTTGTATTTCAAATGTCGTTGAATCCTGATATTAATCAATTAATGTATCGGAAATCGAAAAATGATATCAATTTTGGGTACGAGGCTTACAAGGTCCGTAATAGCCTACAACCATATTTGTATACAAACAAATTATTTAGTAATTTTTATATTTATTTTAATCAAATTGACACAATTGTATCTCCTAAATCATCATATGTTCGAACGAAAGACTTTTATAATACTCATGTCTATGAGGGACTAGGTTATGATGAGTGGAAAAAGACCATTCATCAAACCTATCTCTCAAGATATTTTATGCCAGCCACAATGGTGAAGATTGGAAAAGGAACAAAACCGATTATTACATATGTTCAATCACTTCCGTTTAGTGAGAAAGGGAACCCGAAAGCTAATATCGTTGTCATGATTAATGGTGCGGAAATCACTTCTATGCTACATAGAATTTCTTCACAATATGATGGTGCAGCATTTATTGTTAATGAAAAAGGGGATTTCATTATCGGCGACAACATAAATGATAAGATGATTATGTTTGATAAATCGAATGGTAAAATCAAATTGAAGAATCATGATAAGAAGTTTATGTATATTGAAACCAAGTCCAACAATAATAAATGGACATATGTCGCAGTCCTCTCCAAAAAGAAACTATCAGCTGATATTAGTTTTATGCAAACCATTAGTATTGTTATCGCTATTATTACCATTATTGTCGGATTATTAATGGCACTGCTTTTTTCATATAAAAATTGTATTCCATTAAACAGGCTTCTTGGAATGATGAAGATTACAGATGCAAGAAAAGTAACAAACCCTTATGATTTTATTCATAGCAACGTGGAGGATATCATTGCTAAAAATGATACGCTCAAGGAGCAGCTTCAAAACCAACTTCCTATTATGCAAGATTCGGTACTTCGAAAACTAGCTATTGGGGAGTTAACTTCTACAAAAGAAGCCCAAGCATTAATTGAACAGGCAAATATGCCATTAAAAGGGCACTACGGTTATGTTGGAATCGTGCAAATTATTCATCTTTTGAATGAATTGGATAAGGATATGTTAGATGAAATGAATGTAGCTCAAATATACATTCAAAATGAATTAACAGATATATTTTTAGGTGACGTTCTACATTCAAATATTGAGAAAGACCAAGTTCTATTTCTTTTGTCTTTTGAGAAACAAATATCTCCACAAGAAACGAAAAATGTAGAAGAGACCCTTAACTTATTAATTAATCAATTAGAAAAGAAATATAGCCTGAAAGTCAACATTGGTCTAGGAAGCCAGTTTGAACAGGTTTTGGATATTCATCAATCTTTTGAGGAAGCTAAGGGGAGTTTGCCGTTTATTCAAGCAATTCATCATAAAGGCTCTTTATATAGATTTAAGCAAAAATATAAGGAAGATACTGTCGATTATTACTATCCTGTAGAGTTAGAACTTCGTCTTATTAACGCTGTTAAAAGCGGAGAAATAAATGAAGTTAAAGAGATATTTGATAAAGTTCTTATAGAAAATATTGAAAACAGAGCATTATCTTATCAAACAGGTAAACAATTATTTGCATCCTTGAAAGGAACAGTGATAAGAATTTATTTGAAAAATACACAATTGAACCCAGTATTAGTCCAAAAAATTCGCAACCGATTAGAAGAACTCTATTCGATAAAGGGATCTTTTGGAGAAAATTTGAAGCGAATAAAAGAAATTTTGATAGAAGTTTCCCAGTCCATTTATGAGAGTAAGGCCGTAGGTAGGCATCAGGTCATTCATAGAATAAAAGAGTGGATTAAAAAGAATTACCAAGATCCAGATTTATCTTTGTATAAGATTGCTGATGCGGTTGGGCTTCCCGAAAAAATGCTTCCATCCATTTTTAAGGAACACGTTGGAGTGAATATATCCGATTTCATTGAGGATGTACGCATAAGCTTTGCCAAATCAAAATTAATTCATTCCCAGGATTCAATTGAGGAAATTGCTTTGCTTTCAGGGTATAACAGTGCCCACTCTTTTCGACGTGCCTTTAAACGAAATACCGGCTCATCCCCATCGGAATTTCGAAAAATGTTAAAAGAAGCGTGATTAAAATAAGCTTACAATGAATTGTACCCTATTATTTTAGTGTACGGTTGCCTAACTTGTACCGAAAAAACCCTTGATAATAAAGGGTTTTTTTGCTGTACTTCGGGATAAAATCGCACCTTTTTAATTTTTCTAAATTCATTTATGATAGCGATAACATTAAAGTTTCAAATTTTACTATTGTGATGTAAGCGTTTAATAAAATGGGGGGGTTATATGAAAACAGAAGTCATAAATCAGCAAGGTATTGAGAAAGCAGGGATTAAAACCCTAGCTGTATCAAAGCATTCCAGATGGAAAAAAATTAAGAAGCACTGGCAATTATATTTTTTAGTTGTCATCCCACTAGCCTTTTTGATTACCTTTAAGTATGTTCCGATGGCTGGGATCGTCATTGCGTTTAAAGAGTATAGTGTGGTAAAAGGAATTTTTGGCAGCGACTGGGTGGGACTAAAGTATTTCAAGGACTTTTTTCAGAGTCCGAACTTTTCTCTCTTATTAAAGAATACATTAGGCTTGAGTATTTACGGATTAATAGTTGGGTTTATTTGTCCCATTATATTAGCATTAGCGTTAAATGAAGTCCAAAATGCCCGGTTCAAAAAGTTCGTCCAAACAGTTACATATGCACCATACTTCATCTCAACTGTCATTATGGTATCAATCATTATTTTATTTTTATCGCCCAATGCAGGATTTGTAAATAATATTTTAGGCTTATTTGGAATAGAGCCGATAAATTTTTTAGGAAATCCAATCTATTTCAAATCCATCTATGTTTGGTCAGATGTGTGGCAGAACACAGGATATGCGACAATCATTTATTTAGCGGCTCTGGCTGGCATTGATACACAATTGTATGAAGCGGCTAAGGTTGATGGAGCAAATCGCTTTCAAAAGATTATGAACGTTGACCTTCCAGGAATATTTCCTATTATCATTGTCCTATTAATTCTTAATGTAGGAAGCATCATGTCGCTGGGGTTTGAAAAAATCTATCTATTACAAAATCCATTAAATACGAATTCTTCTGAGGTAATTTCGACATACGTTTATAAAGTCGGATTGCTTGGAGCAAACTTTAGCTTTGCATCTGCAGTTGGATTATTTAACTCGATTGTTAACTTCATATTAATCTTTACTGCTAACAAAATATCTAAACGATTCTCATCATCAAGCTTATGGTAGGAGGGAAGGATATGACGAAAACAGGAAATACAAGAATTAAAGAATCAAAAATTGATCGCCTTTTTATAGGAGCTATTTATGTATTTTTAGTTCTCATTTTAATAGCTGTTTTATATCCGCTTATCTATATTGTGAGCGCTTCATTTAGCAGTGCATCTGCGGTAACATCCGGGAGTGTTTGGCTGTGGCCGGTAGAACCAACACTATTAGGATACACGACAGTGTTTAAGAATCCGCAAATTCTTCAAGGGTTTTATAATTCGCTGTTTTACACTGTTGTTGGAACCTTTATTAGTGTAAGTATCACGATTATGCTTGCCTATCCGCTTTCAAGAAAAACATTTTATGGGCGAAAATTGATCATGATTTTACTGGTTTTTACGATGATTTTTGATGGGGGATTAATACCGTTGTATTTGGTTGTAAAAAGTTTGCATTTAATTGATACAATATGGGCACTTTTACTCCCGTCCGCATTAGCGGTTTTCCAAGTGATTATTGCTAGAACATTCTTCCAATCTACGATACCGGATGAATTAGTAGAAGCAAGTGAAATGGATGGCTGCAGCGATATTGGATTCATCCTGAAAGTTGTCCTGCCGTTGTCCAAACCGATTATTGCAGTTCTTGTCCTCATGTATGCGGTGATGAAATGGAATATGTACTTTGATGCATTGATTTATTTGAAATCCGAAGAGCTATATCCATTACAGCTCATTTTACGAAGCATCTTAATTTTGAATACTGACCCATCTGCAAATATTGAAGATATATTGAAAATGCAAGGATTGAAAGAATTAATGAAGTACTCATTGATTGTTATTTCAAGTTTACCAGTTTTGGTGCTGTATCCATTTGTTCAAAAACATTTTGTAAAAGGCATGTTAATTGGATCTGTAAAAGGATGAAGAAGAAGCAATCCAGCTAATACCAGAGGACGTTAGAAAAAATAATATAACGTTAAACAAACAAAGGAGAGGGTCAAATGAAAAAGTTATCAACTAGTTTCATGCTTTTAGTTTTAATGACGATGCTTTTCGCCGGATGTGTTCCTACTAAGAAAAGTTCATCCGAAGGTTCAAAAAGTGAAAGTCCAGATCCAAACGGACCAATTGAAGTTTCCATTTTCACCCCGAGTATATCGTATGATCCAGTTTTTGACAGGGATAAAAATGAATTCACAAAAATGGTTGAAGAGAAATTTAATATCAAAATTAATTGGCAATTTGCAAACCAGGATGCAGCAAAAGAAAAACGTCAATTGTCTCTAGCCAGCGGAGACTATCCAGATGCATATTTGCTTGTTGCATGGTTAGATAATATTTCTAAAGTGGAAGCCCAAAAGTATGGGAAAGAAGGTGTATTTCTGCCATTAAATAATTTAATAGAAAAACATGCGCCAAATCTCCAAAAATTAATGACAGAAGTCCCTTATATGGAAAAAGGAATGACTGCACCGGATGGTAATATTTATGCTCTTCCTCCAATCAATGAATGTTTCCATTGTTCAAGATATGGGAAGATGTGGATAAATACGGACTGGTTGAAAAAATTAAATTTAGAAATGCCTAAAACAACGGAAGAATTTAAAACAGTATTAGAAGCATTTAAAAATAATGATCCAAATGGAAACGGCAAGAAGGATGAAATCCCATTAAGCGGAGAAAGTACCATGTTAGGGGATGATCCAACGATCTTCCTAATGAATGCATTTTTGCCAGATAATGGTAAGGATTATATAAATGTACAGGATGGAAAATTAGTGTTAGCTCCGATGCAGCCAGCTTGGAAAGATGGGTTGAAATACATTCATTCTCTTTATAAAGAGGGGTTAATCGATCAAGGAGCATTCACCCAAAACCCGGAGGCGTATAAGCAGTTAGGTACTCCTAAAGGGGATGAAGTCCTTGGTGCTGGTGCAGCAAGTCATTTAGCAATTATATCTGATATAGCTTCTGACAAATCAAAAGCATTCGATGTTGTCCCACCGTTAAAAGGTCCTGAAGGTGCTCAATTTACACCTTCTGATTATGGTAATATCAATAATTTCACGTTTGCCATTACGAATAAAGCAAATGGGAAAAAAGCCGAAGCATTAATTAAGTTAGCAGATTTCTTATATACTGAAGAAGGAACCATGATGACAGCTAGAGGTAAGGAAGGCGTTCATTGGAAAAAGGGCGGTCCGGATGATATTGATTTAACTGGCAAACAAGCAAAATATGCCATCATTCCTAGCGACCCTAACGAGAAAGAGGAAGACAAGGTAGAATATGGCTGGGGAGAAAGAGGTCCTCTGGCACTAACTAGGACACTTAGGGACTCCATTGCTGCAGAAACAGATGAGCTGTCCTCAAAGGGCTATGAAAGAAGATTATATAATGCAACACTAAAATATGAGGGATTTGAACCGAAGGAACAATTTAATTTTGAAGCGGCATGGGTTGATCCTAAAAAAGCAGACGAAGTGAATCTGTTAAAAATCAATATTAATAAATACATCCAAGAAAATCTTGTTCAATTCGTGACAGGTTCAAAGAACATCGATAAAGACTGGGATAAGTACGTTGACGGTTTTAAAGCATTACAGGTTGACCGCTATCTAGAAATCTATCAAAAAGCGTATGATGTCGGAAAGTAATACTTGAACATTACAAAAAAAGAATACACTTAAGTTTTATTCTGGCGTGTATTCTTTTTTCTTTTGAAAAGGGGGATGATGTCCAATATGTTAAAAGTGAAAGAAAAATTTGTTTATACACCACCTAAAAACGGGTATCCGGAGTGGAATAATAATCCGGAAATTTTCCAGCTCAATTGTTTGCCTGCACATGCTACGAGTATGCCGTTTTTGTCGGTGAAAGATGCAATAACATTAGATCGATTGGAGTCTTCGTTCTGTAAATGTTTGAATGGGGAATGGAAATTTTCATTTTCAGAGAATCCGGCAAATCGAAATCCTGATTTTTTTAAAATGGGATTTGATGAATGTGAGATGAAACCGATTCAAGTTCCTTCCCATTGGCAATTTCAGGGCTATGATTATCCGCAGTATACGAATGTCCGTTATCCATGGGAAGAGCAAGAAGTTTTAAAGCCTCCCTTTGCACCGACAAAATATAATCCCGTAGGTCAATACATTACATATTTTGATATCCCGAAGGATTGGGGAGATCAGCCGGTATATATTCATTTTGCAGGGGTGGAATCCGCTTTTTACGTGTGGATAAATGGCGATTTAGTTGGTTACAGTGAAGATAGTTTTACTCCTAGTGAGTTTGATCTAACTCCTTATTTAGTAGAAGGAACGAATAAACTGGCGGTAGAAGTTTATCGCTGGAGTGATGCCAGTTGGTTAGAGGACCAGGATTTTTGGCGATTAAGTGGTATTTTCAGGGATGTATATCTGTATACCACACCGCTAGTACATGTTTCGGATTATTTTGTACGTACAGATCTAGATGAAAATTATAAAGATGCAGAACTAGTTGTAAATATGAAAGTATCGAATTATGGCAGTATGTTTGAGGAGCCTGTTACTATCGAAGCACATTTAATTGATCATACAGGCTACAAAGTATTTAGCGAGGTTATGGTAGAGCGACATATACAAACAGTAGAGGAAAATGAGTTATGCTTTTTAAAAAAAATATCTTCTCCCCTCCTGTGGAGTGCGGAGCAGCCAATGCTTTATACATTTGTTATTACCGTGAAAACTATAGATGGTTCGATATTGGAAGCGCAAAGCTGTAAAGTGGGCTTTCGTAAATTTGAATTAAAGGATGGCCTGATGCTGATTAATGGCAAAAGGATATTGTTTAACGGTGTAAATCGTCATGAGTTTTCTCATCTGCGCGGTCGCTCTGTCACAAAAGAGGATATGCTTCATGATGTCATCGAAATGAAAAAGCATAATATTAATGCTGTGAGAACTTCTCATTATCCAAACCATCCCTATTGGTATGATTTATGTGATCAATATGGTTTATATGTAATCGATGAAACTAATTTAGAAACGCATGGTACATGGTCTTATGGTCAGAATCAAATTCAAAATGCCATTCCGGGAGATAAGGAAGAGTGGACAGCCAATGTGATCGATCGCTGTCATTCCATGCTGCATCGGGATAAGAATCATCCGTGCATTCTAATTTGGTCGCTCGGAAATGAATCTTTCGGCGGAACCAATTTTATTAAAATGAAAGATCATATCAAAAAGGAGGACCCAACTCGCCTTGTTCACTACGAAGGGGTAGCCCATTATCGTGCTTCAAGTGAGGCTTCGGAAATTGAAAGTATGATGTACGAACATCCTTCAAAACTCGAAGCCTATGCCCTAAGTGCAGAAAGCAGTGAAGTGCCGCTGAAGCCATATATTATTTGTGAGTATGCACATGCAATGGGGAATTCTGTAGGAAATCTCTATCAATATACTGATCTATTTAATAAGTATCCAATTTTACAGGGAGGTTTTATTTGGGATTATAAAGATCAAGCCATTCAAACCATCTCTGAAACCGGAACACCGTATTTAGCTTATGGGGGAGATTTTGGAGAATCGCCGAACGACGGTAATTTTTGCGGCAATGGCCTGTTATTTGCAGATGGGTCTTTAACACCTAAAATCTTTGAAGTAAAAAAATGCTATCAGCCAATTGATGTCCGAATTGAGCATGATGTATTTACCGTCATCAATAAGCACTTATTCACTGACGTAAACGAATATGAGGCAAGGTGGACCATACTTAAAGATGGGGAAGAGATTGCGAGTGAAAGCATAAGTATTTCCTGTAAGCCGCTATCATCTACATTGATAGATCTTAAAAATGTATTGTCAAAATATGTAATGGATGATCATGAATATATTATAACTATTAGTTTTCACACTGTTAAAGATAGCCTTTGGGCTCAAAAGGGTTATGAAATAGCCTTTGATCAATTTGTTCTAACAAATCGAATCATTGCCCAGAGAGTACCGAGCATGTCTATTAAACGTATTGAAAAGACAAACGATAATTTGAAAATTGAGGGTGAAACATTCTCCGTTATTGTAAGTAAAACATCAGGATTCATAACTTCTTTCGTAAAACAGGGTGTAGAGATTTTAGCTGAGCCAATTGTTCCGAATTTCTGGAGGGCTCTTACCGATAATGACCGTGGGAATAAATTAGGTGAGCGTACAGGAATTTGGGAACAGGCGGGAAAAACGGCCGTTTTGCAACAGATGGATGTAGAGGAAATGGATAAAACGGTTCATATTAAAACCGTACTTCAATTACAAACTTCACCTGCTTCAGTTTGTAGTATTGATTATGAAATAACTGGAGACGGAGAAATTCATGTTGCGTTTGAACTTCAGCCTGGTGATGGGTTGCCGGAAATTCCTGAAATCGGGATGATCCTGCCTTTAGTCAAATCGTTTGAGGCTATTTCTTGGTACGGAAAAGGTCCTCATGAAAATTATTGGGACCGTGAAAAGGGGGCAAAAATTGGCCGCTATGTATCGACAGTGGAAAATGAGTTTACACCATATCTAAAACCACAAGAAAATGGGAATAAAATCGGAGTCCGCTCGTTTGAAATTGGGGATGGCCGTGGAATAATCCTCCGTGTTTCAAGTGATTCATTATTAGAAATTAATGCAGGTGCCTATTCGGCAACAGAATTACAGGAAGCAGCCCATACGTATCAGCTGCCTGAAAGAACAAAAACGTATTTACGCGTAAACCATAAGCAAATGGGGATTGGCGGAGATGATTCTTGGGCTGCAAAGACCCATCCGGAATTCACTTTATATTCTGATCATACTTATCAATATTCATTTACCTTACACTAATAAAAAAGTAGAAATGGGAGATTTATTAAATGAATCTTTTAACCTATAGGAAAGCGGCAAAGGGATGGACAGAGGCTCTCCCGCTCGGAAACGGCAGAATTGGTGCAATGCACTTCGGAGGGGTGGAGACAGAACGATTTCAGTTAAATGAGGACACATTGTGGTCTGGCCCGCCGCAAAGCAATAAAGAATACAACGATCAAGCATCTTTAAAAAGGGTAAGGCAGCTGCTCGATGAAGAGAAATACGAAGAGGCCAATGACGAGACAAAGAATATGTTTGGTCCGTATACACAAAGCTATATGCCTTTGGGGAATTTATTCATTCAATACCAGCACGGTGACACAGCACAGAATTATCATCGGACACTTGATATTAAAGAGGCAATCTCCAATGTCAAATATACTATTGGAAAAATTGACTACACAAGGGAAGCGTTTATTTCACATCCGCATGAAGTATTAGCTGTCCGGCTGACCAGCTCTGTTCCCAAACAATTAAACTTGATAATTTCATTGGATAGCTTATTAAAATATAAAACTTCGGATATATCTGACGGGTTAGTTTTACAAGGGGTTTGTCCTGAAAGATGTGATCCTGTTTATTTTCATGAGAACGAACAGCCTGTTATTTACGGTGAGTTTGGTGAAACAAAAGCGATTCATTTTGAGGGAAGGCTGGCTGCTGTTGTTGAAGATGGGCAAGTGGAATCATCAAAAGGGAATCTAACGATCCAGCATGCAACAACAGCCGTTTTATATTTTTCTGTTGCGACATCTTTTAACGGGTTTGATCAACTTCCGGGAACAGATTTCGAAGAGTTAACGTTTAAAAATGCAGCCATTCTTTCAAAGGCAATGAGCATATCCTATGAGCAGTTGAAAGAAGCACATATTCGGGACTATCAAGCACTTTATAACCGGGTTGATTTTTCTTTGGGAAGTGAAAACCTTGAAGCGGCGCTTGATACGGATGAAAGAGTCCAAAAAAATGGTGCGAATGATTTAGCAATGGTCGAACTATTATTCCAATATGGACGTTATTTGCTAATCGCCTCTTCAAGGGAGGGAGCGCAGCCTGCGAATTTACAAGGGATATGGAATGACTTAACTCGCGCCCCATGGTCATCCAATTATACCCTGAACATTAACACGGAAATGAATTACTGGCCTGCGGAAGTAACAAATTTATCCGAATGTCATCGTCCGCTGTTACAGGCAGTCAAGGAACTTTCGGTAACAGGCGGGAACATGGTTAAGAAGCGGTATGGGTTAAACGGCTGGACTGCCCATCATAATACTGATTTGTGGAGACATGCTGATCCTGTTGGTGGAGAGCGCCACGGAGATCCAAGCTGGGCTTTTTGGCCAATGTCGGGTCCATGGCTGTGCCGTCATTTATGGGAGCACTACCTATATTCACAGGATAAAGTGTTTCTTGCAGAAGAAGCTTTTCCGGTCATGAAAGGTTCAGCGCAATTTTGTTTGGAGTGGCTAATCGAAGATGAAAATGGTTATTTGATTACATCGCCGTCTACATCACCGGAACATCATTTTTACTTTGCGGATGGACAGGCAGGATCCGTTACGAAAGGTTCAACGATGGATCTGCAAATTATTTGGGATTTATTTTCAAACTGTTTGGCAGCCGCAGCGGTACTTGAAATTGAGGATGAATGGATTCATCAAGTAGGTTCAGCAAAAGAGCGGCTTCATCCTTTACAGATAGGCAAGTATGGTCAATTACAAGAATGGCTCATGGATTTTGAGGATGTTGAACCGCATCACCGCCATGTATCCCATTTATATGGTGCCTACCCTGGGGAACAGATTGTCGATGGTCCGTTTTTGGAGGCTGTCCGGCAAACCTTGAATAGACGCGGAGATGCCGGAACGGGCTGGAGTCTTGGCTGGAAGATGTGTCTATGGGCTCGCCTCAAAGATGGGGAGAGAGTGAATGCCCTGCTGTATCAATTATTTAATATTGTTTCAGCACAAAGGGAAGTTTTTGTCGGGGGAGGATTGTATCCGAACCTCTTAGGTGCTCACCCGCCTTTCCAAATTGATGGGAACTTCAGTTATACAGCTGGGGTTGTGGAGATGATTGTTCAGTCACATAAAGGATTTGTTGAACTTTTGCCAGCTCTACCGTCCACCTGGTTAAAAGGTACATTATCCGGTGTCAAGGTACGCGGCGGGTTTGAGTTAAGTGTATCCTGGGAAGGGATGCAGGTAAGTTTAGTGGAAGTAATTTGCCATGCAGAAAACGTCATAATTTTAAAATCTAGCAAAACTGCTGTAGTGCGGGAAGATGGAAAAGATGAAAGGAAAATAGAACCTGTTGATGGATTTATTTCATTGACGATGAATAAAAATCAAAAAGTTCAGCTTCAATTTGAAAAATAAGAAATATATGGATTTTAATAGAGCCCCGATAGCCCGAGTGAGCGCACTTTTTAGTTTTTTGGTCAATGGGGAGTGGTTCCATTGCCCAAAAGAGCGCACTTTTTAGTTTTTCGGTCAATGGGGGAGGGTTTCATTGCCCGAGTGGGCGCATATTTTAGTATTTCGGTCAATGGACGAGGGTTCCATTGACCGAATGAGCGGATTTTTTGATGTTTCGGTCAATGGGGAGTGGTTCCATTACCCAAAAGAGCGCACTTTTTAGGTTTTCGGTCAATGGGGGAGAGTTTCATAGCCCGAGTGAGCGGATTTTTTGGTGTTTCGGTCAATGGACTAGGGTTCCATTGCCCGAATGA
>NZ_BNDS01000004.1:0-97152 GCF_014656545.1 Neobacillus kokaensis | reverse complement strand
CCAAAAGAGCGCACTTTTTAGGTTTTCGGTCAATGGGCGAGGGTTCCATTGACCGAATGAGTGCACTTTTTGGTGTTTCGGTCAATGGGGAGGGATTCCACAGCCCGAATGAGCGCGTTTTTTAGGGGGAGGGCAATAAAAGAACCTCTAGCAGACTGCAACATATTCCAATGTCATTTTATTAACAAGTAAAGCAACTAAATAATTAATAAAACAAAAATTAATAGAATGTGAGGCAATTATGCTGCGACACATACTTATAGAAGATGCGGTAAAGGGATGTAAACAAAAAATTAATGTAACTGATTTTGGTGCGGATCCTTCAGGGCAGCTAGATAGTACGGAGGCAATTTGGCAAGCATTCGAATCGGCTAAAGCGATGGAAGGGCAAGTGGTAATTGACTTTCCATATGGAACCTATCAGCTACAAAAAGGGAGTTCACAGGTAAGGGAGTATCATACCTCTAATACAGATAGTATGCGATTTCCGCATAAACCCATCGCTTTATTACTGGAGGATCAACAAGATGTCATCATAAATGGCAATGGATCACTCTTTATGATTAATGGAGACTGTATGGCCCTGGCTGTTGTCCGTTCAAAAAATGTGACATTAAACAATTTTTCATGGGATTATTCCGTCCCCACTACCATTGAAATGACCGTAATGGCTACAGGGGAAGTGAATGGGGAGCAGTTCACCGACTTCTCTATTCCAGTTTGTTTTTCCTATTCGGTAGATGAGGATGGCAGAAATGTCAATTGGTATAGCGAGATTGATCCGAAAAGTGGTAAGCACTACTGGACGGATCGAAATCATAAAGATGCATGGGTGATTGTCGTTTATCACCCTGATCGAAATATTACGCGACGATATTCGCCGGATGCTGGACCTTTTTCGGAAGCAAGAACGAAGATTATCCAATTAAATGAATCAACGATCCGAATTTTTTATGGAAAAGATCGGCCAATTCTTCATCAAAAAGATCTGGTATTTACATTTTGTTCGACGCAGAGAAGGGATACAGCCGGTGCTTTTATTTGGGAAAGTTCAGATACGGTGGTTGAGAAGGTAAATGTTCATTATATGCATGGTTTCGGATGGTTAACACAACTATCCCATAATGTTTCTTTTTATAATTGTTCTTTTAAAACAAGAGAAGAAAGAGGTCTTTTCACTTCCAGTTTTGCGGATTCCATCCATGTTTCTGGAGCCAGCGGTCATGTTCATATTGAAGGATGCAGCTTCAAACTTGCACATGATGACCCGATCAATGTTCATGGAACCTTTACCCGGGTTGAGGAGAGGATAGATGAGCGGACATTAAAACTTCGTTATATTCATCGCCAGCAGGGGGGCTTTCCGCAATACTATAGGGGAAATGAAGTTGTCTTTTACCGCCGTGACACATTAACACCGATCTGCAGAGAAGATCAGCGCTACACGGTCACGGCAGTCAAGCACCCGGGTGAAGACGACAATGACCTTCAATCTATGATTGTTTCGTTTGATCAAGAGATTCCTAATAACATAATCGAAAAAGAAGATGGAGAATCCTTAGTGGTTGCAGAAAATGTAACATATACACCGACGGTTCATATAAAGAACAACCATTTTGAGGCTATTCCGACAAGAGGCATACTATGCACGACGTCAAGAAAGGTCCTTATTGAACAAAACACCTTTAAACACATGACAATGGATGGGATTTTCATCTCTAATGATTCACAAGATTGGTATGAGTCTGGGCCCGTTCGCGATGTTACGATTCGCTCAAATACCTTTTATGTAGCCGAGGTCGGTCATGCAGATTGGCGTAATGCCGCCATTCGTATTTTTCCCGTTACAAAGGGGAACCAAATACCGCCTTCTGAGCAAGCAATTCATCGCAATATTCGGATTGAACAAAACGAATTTTATATGGAAAATGAATCTGTTCTGGTTGTTAATAGTGTTAAACAGCTTTTATTTAGAAATAATACCATCCATTTGTATACACCTGAGATTGATACACGATTTGCCAAAACGGAAATCGGCGGCGAAAACAAAGGAAATGCTGATAAACACACCTTTGAATTCAATGGATGTCAAGACGTTATTATAGAAGTAAATAAGTTTGATGAGCATTATAAACCAACTCTATCATATACAAATATGCCTGCGGAAAATATGAAAGTAACTGACATGCTGGAGAAATTTCTAAATGAGGAATAACTTATTAAGTTTAGGTGGTGGGAAAAGTATGAAGCAGCTAAGATTAGGAGTAATTGGCACAGGTGGAAGAAGTACAATAGTTGATTATTGGCACAAGCCGCAAGGAAACTCCATTGTGGTCGGTGCGGCAGATGTTTCAGTAGAATCATTAGAGAAGTTCAAAAAGGAGGTAAATGAAGAGGCTTTTGTGACAACTGATTATCGAGAGCTGGTAGCAAGAGAAGACATCGAGGCCGTTGCGATTTTAACCCCCGATTATTTGCATGAAGAACATGCGATAGCCGCACTTAGAGCAGGAAAACACGTTTATTGTGAAAAGCCTTTAGCCATCACACCGGAAAGCTGCGACAGGATTTTAGACGAAGCCGAAAAATCCGGTAAGCATTTAATGGTCGGGTTCAATATGCGCTATATGAGTATGTATCAAACAATGAAAGAGATTATTGATTCAGGTGTTATCGGTGATATTAAAGCAGTCTGGGTAAGGCATTTTGTTGGGCTTGGCGGCTATTTCTATTACCACGATTGGCATGGAACTAGAGCTAATACCACATCCTTATTGCTGCAGAAGGCTTCCCATGATATTGATGTCATTCATTGGCTTACGGGCAGCTATACGGCTAAAGTATCTGCTTTCGGCAGTTTGGATTATTATGGGGGAGACAAACCGAATGATTTATATTGTCCAGATTGTGAATTAAAGAATACTTGTCCAGAGGCTAGTTTCGAAAGGCTGACTCAATGTGCTTTCAGGGAAGAAATAGATGTAGAGGATAATAATATGCTAATTATGGAGTTAGAAAATGGTATAAAGGCATCCTACCTGCAGTGTCACTTTACCCCTGATTATTCACGGAATTATACCATCATCGGTACGAAAGGACGCATTGAAAATGATGATGTCAATGATCGAGTGTATGTAAAAACAAGAAAATCCGGTTCATGGCAAGATATGAGCAACATAACCTATGAAATGAAGAATATGCCTGGAACACATGGCGGAGCAGACCCGCGTATCTGTGAGGACTTTGTTAATCTAGCTTTGTATAATAAGCAGCCTTTAACATCGCCGTTTGCCGGCCGGATGAGTGTTGCCGTTGGATGTGCTGCAACGGAATCAATTCGCTCTGGTGGAAGGGTAATTCATATTGAACAGGGCAGACATAAACCACTTAAACCTGTGGAAAAAGGTATGATAAAAAACTAAATTCATTTACTTATTCAATTAAGCCTAATTAAATGGATCCCCCCTTCATTGTCAGAGTATTGTATATTGCTAACTTGTTTTATATATTTTTGTTTTTTTGGGGAGATGGTGTTTATTTTTAGAGCAGACGGTCGTTTCTATCGAGTATTTACATGGGTGTATAACTTCATGTATTTAAACATCTTATTTATTTTAAGCTGCGTTCCTATTATCACCATTTTTCCAGCCGTCGCAGCACTTTTTGGAGTAGTTAGAGAGTGGAAGCTTCATAAAGAGGTTGCTGTTTTTTCACAATATAAGCAAATGTTTATGGGAAATTGGAAGCAAAGTTATTTAGTCGGCATTCTTTACACGATTATGGGAATGTGTATCGGCGTTGATTGGCTGTTTTTGAATCAAATCCAGTCATCTCTAAAACTGTTTATTTTTTCTGGTGTCCTTGTTGTAAGCTTTTTATATTTAATATCGTTTTTAAGCATTTTTCCTATTATGGTAAATATGACAGTTACGTTTAAACAATTGTGTATGAATAGTCTTAAACTAGGTTTATATAAAATTCATTTATCGATATTTTGTATCATTGTTCTTGGCGCATGGACCTTTCTTTCCTTGTACTTTCCATTCTTGATGGTCTTTTTCTTTTTTAGTGTTTCTGCTTATATCATTTACTGGATTGCTGATCTTAAATTCGCTTGGCTATTGGTTCGAGAGGATTCTACGAATAAAGTAACGTCAGTATAAATCCGGAATACAATATTCTAATGAAAAAGCGTAAAGACGTAGTCTTTACGCTTTTTGTACTGTTCCGGAGATGGACAGCCCTCTTAGCTTTGCGAATTTAGTTTCCTGTATTCGCCTGGTGTAATCCCAACTGTACTTTTAAACTTTCTTGTGAAATTCGGGACATCGATATAACCTACTTCTGAAACAATCTCTTTTACAGGGAGATTGGTTTGCACTAATTGTTTTTTCACTTCATTTAACCTCAATTCCCATACATATTGGGAAAAGGTGATATTTGTTTCTTCTTTAATAAACCGGCTTAGATAAGAAGTAGATAAATTAAATTCATTGGCTACATTCTCCAAGCTTAAATCATATTCATTAAAATGTTCAGTAATATATTTGAAAATATTTGATTGAAGTTCATTTTTTTGCGTTTCTTTATTTTTATTAATTTCAACACATATATCGTCAGTTACATGCGCCAGTTCTTCCTCTAAATGGTCTAATGAATCGATTTCCGTTAAGTAATACAATTTTTCTAGATTAAATGGAATATCGGCTTCTGTAACCGTTTTGATGATGGTGTTAATAATATCGTATTTCATGTGTTTGTAAAGAAGCATCGATGAATGATTGTGCTTGAGCCAGTTAAACAAAGCTGCTGTCGATTCCTTGGCAACATCGGTGTTTCCTTGTTTATAGCTGTGAGATAATTTTAGCAGCTGCTCCTTAGGCAGCCAATGTGACTCTTGGGCTGCTTTCAATTCAGAGAAGGTCGTCATTTTCTGTTCCTCAGTCACTTTCCCGCTTTCATGTGCTGCTGAGGCCTCGATAAAGGAGCGGTTGATCTGCTCCTTCCCTTTATATGTTTCCCCTACCCCAATAATCGGTGCAGCTTCAAATTCCACCAGTAATTGTTCGAATTCTTGTAAAAACGCATTTTTTTGAGCAGGACTATATGTTTGACTATTAACGATGAATGCCAGTACATTATCGTTAATTAATTCTACTTCATAAGCACTTGTACCAGTCTGCAGCTGGTTAGCTCGATGCTCTAGTTCCTCAACATCCTGTAATTTTGGAAGGGATGCTACCATTACAAAGAAATACGATTCATCAAAATTCAATTGAAAGGACTCAAATAATTCTTTTGAGTGCTCTACAGCTTTCATCTGTCCCTGCAGCAGCATAATTAAACATTGGTCACGGATTAACGGCTCTTGTTTTGCGAATTTTTCATGTAAATGTTCATGATTCGTGAAAACATTCTCAATTGACTTTTGTAAGCTAATAAGCTCATTCTTCCCTGTAACTTGATATTCTGAGTCTTTTCTTTGGACTAGTTCGATTAGTTTTTTAATCGGATCATATTGTTTCACTGAAATATAGACTGAAATAATAGTAGTTATAATCGCAATAAATAGAAAGACTAAGAAAATAAACGTTTTAAATTCAGATACCTTGTTGAAAAACTGTTTCGTAGGGATCACAGTTACGAATGACCAGCTGCTATCCTCCGAAAAGACCTTCGCAATCGAATAATTTACATCGTCAATCGTAATCTCACTAATACCAGACTGCTCTTTAATGATGTTACTAAAATCGTTTGCATTTAAGTCTATTCCATTCGAATACGTCCCAATTACTTCATTTTTTTGATTGAAAATAAACACGTTTCCTTTAAAGCTGCCAAGCGTATTGTGGATTAGCTGCTGGAAAAATGCTTCATCTAATTGTAAGACTAATGTACCATACCCGTTTCCTGATCCAGGGGAAAGCGGATACAAATATACGGGCTGGTTAGAAAATAAATGAAGCCTCGTCGATACTTGAGGAATATCTACTTGCATGATCTCTTTTGTTATTAAATCCATATTAGAAGTTTCAAAATTAGTCCGATTCTTCAGGAAAATATTCCTTGACACTAATCCTTTTGATGAATAAACCAATGGTTGATTTTGATAGATAAGATATAATTCCGTAATAATTGAACTGGTTTCTTTATACTTTAATAGTTGTTTAATAGCCTCAGACTGAAATTCAGTTTTGCTGACCATATAAGGTGTCAGCTTCGGATTATAGGAAATAAGTGATGCTGTTTTTTCTAACTCTTTTAAGCGGTTGTCGGTCAGGGTTTTAATGTTATTCAAGTTATTCATATTTGAAAGTTCAATTTCTGCCCGTAAACTGCTAACCGAATTTTGGTAGAAAATAAAGGCCAGGGTGCAAAATGGAACGAGAAAAATTAACATATAGGAGAGTATGTATTTTAGCTGCAATCGTGATGGAATCTTGAACAAAAAGAGTCACCCGCTTTCCGAAAAAATATGCTACTCCTATTATATAGAAAATTTTAGTAAAACAGATGAAAAATTTAAAAAATTTTAGCGAAAGATTAGCAAAATTTTAATATTTATGTAATTTTTTGATGAAAAAAGAAATTTTTTATCAAAAAATATGGTATTCTTTAATTAGGATTAATTGAAAGGGTTTACACCTTGTGGACGGTAAAAGAGGAGAGAATATGAAAAAACTTGTATTAATCTTTATGATTTGTTCACTATTCATCAGTATTTTGGCTGCCTGCACACAAAAGCAGAAAGCTCAACAAAATGACTTGACCGCCAAGGGGAAGGCTGCTGTTAATAAAGAAGGTTTCCCTATCGTCAATAAGAAAATCACACTAACAATGTTCGCTCCCAACGTAGGTGTTTCTAAATGGGAAGATATGAAGTACTTCAAACGAATGGAAAAAAAGACAAATATACATTTTATTTTTAACACTCCTCCGGAAGAAAGTTTCGAGACACGAAAAAAACTCCTTTTTACAAGTAAAGAGCTTCCAGATATTTTTTATGCTTCCTCTTTAAGTAATAGCGAAATTACAAAATACAGCAAGCAAGGGCTATTAATCCCGCTTGAAGGTTTAATCGAACAATACGCACCAAATATTCAAGAAATGTTTAAAATGATGCCTGATGTAAAGAAATCAATAACAGCGGCAGATGGTCATATCTATGCCCTACCCTCTGTTGACCGCTCGTTGCCATGGTGGCGAAGTCCGCTATGGTATAACGGCTCATTTCTTCAAGCTTTAAATATAGATAAACTGCCTGAGACAACTGATGAATTATATACATTATTAAAAAGGATGAAAAACGAGGATCCTAATGGGAATGGGAAAAAGGATGAAATTCCTATTTCCGCTGTAAAAATGGAGGACATTAATCAGTGGTTTATGGGGTTCTTTGGAATTGTCTCTATTAGACATGGTGTTTATGACGGTAAAGTAAAGTATGGGGCTGTTCAGCCAGAATATAGGGCTTATTTAGAATTCATGCATAAGCTATGGGTTGAAGGTCTATTAGACCACGAAACATTTTCACAATCACAGGAACAAAAGCTTTCAAAAGGAAGCAACAATCTTGTTGGCATATATTCCGGCTGGGGTCCGGAAAATTTTTTACCAGGGTCAAATGGTTTAGAAAACCCTATGATGCAGCCAGTTGTTGGTCCCAATATTAAAAAACCTGTGATTCCCATCAGCGCCGGTCAAAGTGTCGGCCAGTTTGCGATTACAAGTGTTAATCCTTCTCCTGAGGCATCGATTCGCTGGATTGATTATTCTTACTCAAGTGAAGGGGCTGCCTTCCTGCACTCTTTGGATGAGGGGGATGTTTGGGTGTGGGCTGATAAAGAAAAGACGATTCGAAAATATATCGATAATGGTCATCCAAGGGGAACATTAACACCAAATTATGGGCTTAATGTTCCGCAATGGTCCCGAATCGAATATGCAAAATCCTTTAAAAGCAAAGTCTCAGAATTTATTTATAAAGAAACAAAAAATAAGATTCTTGCTAATGGCCAAGTTCCATTTCAGGATCTATTCCTAAAGCCAGAGGAACTTGATCAAGTAATAGGGATTTCAACGGTCTTAGACGATTATGTGAAACAAATGGAAGAGAAATTTATTACTGGTGAAGAATCGCTTGACAACTGGGGCCTATACGTCCGGACGCAAAAGGAAATAGGTGTTGATCAATTGGTAAAGGTGTATCAAGGGGCATATGACCGGTATATTAATGCGGAATAATATAAAAAACGTAAAGACACGGTCTTTACGTTTTTTTACAATATTAAATAATCAATATTACTAATGTTGTTTTCTCTAAATTCTCCCGGTGAAAAACCTGTCATTTTCCGAAAGACTTTATTAAAATAGTTGGCATTTTCATATCCGGTTTTAGCAGCAATATCCTTTATCGACAAATCCGTATGGCTGAGTAATTCTGCGGCATTTTTAATCCGGATTTTCGTTAAATATTGTGCTGGTGTCGTATTGGTGTACTTCCGAAATTGTTTAATAAGGTAGTAGCTTG
This sequence comes from Neobacillus kokaensis, assembly GCF_014656545.1. Taxonomy (GTDB): domain Bacteria; phylum Bacillota; class Bacilli; order Bacillales; family Cytobacillaceae; genus Neobacillus; species Neobacillus kokaensis. The sequence continues at coordinate 88,622 of NZ_BNDS01000004.1, read as the reverse complement.
ACAGCTCTGCTAAAGCGGCCATTTTATCAATTGAAATATAGTCATCATAATGTTGTTGAAGGAAGGTAATAACTCGCAAAATTGGTTCCGGCAGTTCTTGAGCTGGCGGGTTTAGGTTTTTGGTGAATCGGAAACACTCCATGATGAACTCATAGGCCCTGGCAGATGAAAGATATGCATCGATAATTTGATTCTCATTTGTTTCCTGAAGAGTACGCTTTAATGTTTGAATGAGACCGACCTCAGGCGGAATTTTAACAACCTTCCCAGCATGGTCATGAACATAACTCCAGCAGGAATCAGCGGCACTGCCGGTTAAGGTAATATAAATAAATTCCCAGTCATCGCTGCTTTCTGGGAGAAAGTAACAATGCTGACTGGGCAGTTTGACAAAAAAACCTTCACCTGGATGCAATGAATATTCCTTTTCTGGGAAACTGATGGCCCCTTGTCCAGAAAGAGTGTATTGAAATACGTACTTGTCAACACCCTGTATATCCTTTCTGGTTAATCCATCCCAATAATAATGAGGGGAAGTTTGCAGCTCAAATCCAATCGAATATATATTACAGATGTTGTTCTGCGGCATATCTTGAAAACGAAAACCATAGTTTCCATAAGGTATCTGGATGGACAATATATTACCCTCCTATTGCAATTTATTACTATTGTTGTAGTGATGTAATTGAAATACTATGATTATAGCAGTTTTTTTAAATTATGTGGATTTTTTTGGCATATGACAATTTTTTTTTTTTTGGAGGGTAATTATGGCGGGGAAAATTACGTTTATTGGAGCGGGGAGTACAGTATTCGCAAAAAATGTCCTGGGAGACTGCATGATGGTATCTGCCCTGGATGGTTTTGAGTTTGCTTTATACGATATTGATGAAAAAAGATTAAACGAGTCAGGGGCAATGCTGACAAATCTAAGAAATCGATATAACCAAAGTATTCAAATCAAGACATACTTAGATAGAAAGGAAGCATTAAAAGGAGCTAAGTATGTCATTAATGCCATTCAAGTTGGCGGTTATAAGCCGAGTACGGTGATTGATTTTGAAATCCCGAAAAAATACGGTCTCCGGCAGACAATTGCAGATACGGTTGGAATTGGCGGGATTTTTAGAGCGTTACGCACAATTCCTGTTATGTTTGACTTTGCAAGGGATATAGAAGAGGTCTGCCCGGATGCCTGGTTCCTAAATTATACAAATCCCATGGCAGCGTTAACTGGTGCAATGCTCCGTCATACAAACGTGAAAACAGTTGGTCTATGCCACAGTGTCCAAACCTGTACAAAGGAACTATTTGAGTCACTGAACATGGATCATGAAGGAATTCAAGAAAAAATAGCTGGAATTAACCACATGGCCTGGCTGCTCGAAGTAAAGAAGGATGGGGTAGATTTATACCCGGAAATTAAACGACGAGCGAAGCAGAAGCAACTGTCTAAGCATCACGATATGGTTCGGTTTGAATTGATGGATAAATTCGGCTGCTATGTGACAGAGTCTTCTGAACACAATGCGGAATATCATCCATATTTTATTAAACGTCATTATCCAGAATTAATTGATACGCTTAATATCCCGCTCGATGAATACCCAAGACGCTGTGAAAATCAAATCCGAGGCTGGGAGGGTATGCGTGAATCTCTTACCAAGAATGTAGAGCTTACCCATGTGCGCTCACATGAATACGGTTCAAGAATTATTGAAGCGATGGAAACCAATATCCCATTTAAGTTTGGCGGTAATGTTCTGAATAAGGGCGGACTAATCAGCAATCTTCCGCTTAAAGCCGTTGTTGAGGTACCGTGTGTAGCAGACCGAAGCGGAATTACTCCTTGCTATATCGGGGAGCTTCCAGAGCAGCTGGCGGCCTTAAATCGCACGAATATTAATACCCAGCTGTTAACCATTGAAGCGGCTGTTACGAGAAAGAAAGAGCATATTTACCAAGCGGCCATGCTGGACCCGCATACGGCAGCGGAGCTGTCATTAGACGATATCGTTTCATTATGCGACGATCTTATAGAAGCCCATGGGGAATGGCTGCCAGCGTTTGAATAATAAATTGAAAAATGTCCAGAAGAGGAGTATTTGTACTCTTCTTTTTTTATTTTTGTTAAGTTACAGACTGGACAATTTTTTACCCTCCATTCGCAATATATTACCATTGTAGTAGTTAGGTAACCGCACTACTATGAGTATATCAGTTTTTTAAAACTGGAGTAATTTAGGGGTGGGACAATTTTTTTCTAACAGGGGGGAGTTATCCAAACATATTGGATAGGTAGAGCAGGTAAGTAGTGCATAAAATTTCGTAAGTCTAAATTTCGATTTTTCGAAATATTTTTGACTGTAACTCTATATGATTTAAAGGTTGATAAATTTTTCTAAAGGAGGAAGACATGTTAGTTTTTAAAAAATTAAAGTCGTTCTATCTTCCTTATAAACGGGACTTTATTTGGTCGATGCTGTTTTTGGTCATTATGGCGGGGATTACTGTTGTTTACCCGGTTATATTGCAGATGACGATAGATGAAGTCGTGCTTGGCGGGCAGTATGACTTGGTACCGTGGATTGCTTTAGGATTTTTCACGGTGATGGCTGTAAAGGGCATATCGGCGTTTACTCAGCATTATTTGGCGGATATGTTCGGCATTAAATCGGTGTACAGTATGCGCAATGCTTTATATGAAAAATTACAGCGGCTTTCGTTTAGTTATTATGATAATGCGAAGACCGGGGATTTAATGTCACGTTTGACTGCTGATGTGGAAGGCTTTCGCTTTTTTGTATCATTTGGGTTTTCGGAGGTCCTTCGTTTTATTATTGTTGTCGGAGCTAGTTTGTGTGTAATGTTTTATTATTCAGTTTCCCTTACTTTTGTAACCATTGCAGCGCTTCCATTTATCAGTATAGTGGTGTACAAATTCGATAAAAACGTACATCCTGCGTTTAGGGGGATTCGCGAATCGTTCGGACGATTAAATACGAAGGTCCAGGAAAATATAAGTGGTATCCATACCGTTAAGGCTTTATCGAAAGAACAGGTGGAAATTGAACGGTTTAATAAATCAAACCAGGACTATCGAGAAAAACAGCTTTATACGGCATCTATTTGGTCTAAGTACTTTCCGTTAATGGAGCTGATTGGAAATATCTCAGTTGTGGCGTTATTGGCATTTGGAGGATACCAGGTGATCAACGGCACCTTAAAACCGGGAGAACTTGTCGCCTTTTACAGTTTGGTTTGGTATATTTTATGGCCGATTATGAACCTTGGTTTTACTATTAATATGTTCTCCCAGGCCAAGGCATCCGGCGAGCGGCTTTTAGAGGTTTTAGAAGCAGAGGAAAAAATTATCGATGAAGAAAATGTAAGAGATGAAGAAAAAATTGAAGGGCATGTCGTCTTTCGTCATGTGACATTCCAGTATCAAAAAGAGGAAGCAGCCGTGCTAAACCAAATTAGCTTTAATGCGCCCCCGGGTTCAACTATAGGTCTTATTGGTGCTACCGGTTCCGGAAAAACCAGTGTTATTCAGCTTTTGTCACGCTTTTATGAACCAACAGCAGGAGATATTCTGATTGATGGCCGATTGATTAAGGAATACAGCTTAAAAACACTGCGTTCTCAAATTGGGGTTGTACTGCAGGAGACGTTCCTTTTCTCGTCTACGATTAAAGCAAATATCTCTTACGGAAGGCCGGAAGCGACAATGGAAGAAATCATCGATGCGGCAAAACGTGCGGACGCCCATAATTTTATTATGGAGCTGCCTGATGGTTATAATACAATGCTTGGGGAGAGAGGAATGGGGCTTTCCGGAGGACAAAAGCAGCGAATTGCCATTGCCCGTGCTATATGTACCAATCCGGCAATCCTCATTCTAGACGATGCGACTAGTGCAGTGGATATGGAAACGGAATTTCACATTCAAAAGGCCCTTCAGGAAGTCATGAAGGGGAGAACAACCTTTATTATAGCCCATCGTATCTCCTCACTTCAGCATGCTGATGAGATTTTGGTTCTTGATCAAGGAAGAATTATTGAACGTGGGACACATGAGAAGCTTTTAGCCAATAATGGTGCCTATCGCAGGATCTATAATATTCAGTATCAGGACCACGAGGCAATTATGCAAAAGGCGGCAAGGTAGGTGGAGTCATGGAAGAAACTAAAAGGAAACAGCTGATACTAGAGCGGTTCCATTATTCTCAGGATCAAGTAATTGATAAACAGTTTAACTGGAAACAAATGTGGCGCCTGTTACAGTATCTTAAACCATATGCAAAGAATTTACTGCCGCTCTCATTTCTAACAGTGATTATTTCAACGGCAGTCCGGTTAATTATTCCGATTTTGATTGGGGTCTATACCCTTGATAAGGCCATTATTGAAAAAGATACAACACTATTACTTCAGCTTGTATTTCTGATTTCGGGGTTATATGTTTTATCATATGTTGTCAATGCCTTAAGGATCCGCTGGTTGAATAAGCTAGGGCAAAATGTGATTTATGATTTGCGCAAGCATTTATTTACCCATGTTCAGTCTTTATCGCATCGATTCTTTGATCAACGCTCAGCCGGATCCATTCTCGTCAGAATCATGAATGATATTAACTCCTTGCAGGAGTTGTTTACAAACGGAGTTATTAATCTATTAACGGATTTTCTTTTATTATTTGCAACGATTGTTATTTTGTTTTCATTAAATGCCAAATTGACGATTGCGATTATGGTGATTTTACCGATTATGTTTTTTATCTCTACGAGTCTGCGGCAAAAAATTCGCTTATCATGGCAAAAGGTCCGCTTAATCCAAGCAAAGATGAACTCGCATTTAAATGAAAGTATTCAAGGCATACGCGTTACCCAAACATTTACACAGGAAAATGAAAACACGGAATTTTTTAAAGAACTTAACCATGATAATTTCCAGACTTGGAAGCAGGCAGTGCGAAAAAATGCGATGTTCGGTCCGATTGTCGAAATGACAAATGCAGTGGGAACTGTCATTTTAATCTGGTATGGTGCAGCTTTGGTATCTAAGGGAGAATGCACCATTGGTGAATTCGTTTCATTTGCCTTTTATTTAGGAATGTTCTGGGAGCCGATCGGACGTCTGGGTCAGCTGTATAACCAGCTTTTGATTGGGATGGCCTCATCGGAGCGGATATTTGAGTTTTTAGATGAAAGACCGCTTGTAAAGGAGGCTGCGAAACCACTCGTGCCCGCTTCAATTAAAGGACAAATTGATTTTGAAAATGTGGAGTTTTCTTATGATACGAGAAGGAAAGCGTTAAATGGAGTTTCTTTTTCCATCCAAGCAGGTGAGACGGTTGCGCTTGTTGGACATACGGGCTCAGGAAAGACAACGATTGCAAATTTGGTGAGCCGATTTTATGATGCGACAGCGGGAGTTGTTAAAATCGATGGACATAAGATTCAAGACTTGTCGATTGCCGCTCTTCGATCGCAAATTAGTGTTGTGCTTCAGGAGACGTTTATTTTTTCAGGGACCATCATGGAGAACATCCGGTTTGGGAATCCGAATTCCAGTGATGAAGATGTTATCGCAGCTGCAAAAGCGGTAGGGGCTGATTCCTTCATTGTTCAGTTGGTAAATGGTTATCATACAGAGGTAGAGGAACGGGGAAATATTCTATCAGTAGGTGAACGTCAGCTTCTTTCTTTCGCCAGAGCACTCCTTGCTGACCCTAAAATTCTCATACTTGATGAAGCAACTGCAAGTATTGATACGGAAACAGAAGTAAAGATTCAGCAAGCATTAAAAGCGTTATTAAAAGGAAGAACTGCCATCATGATTGCACACAGATTATCTACCATTAGGGAAGCCGACAAGATTATTGTACTTGACCATGGAAATATCTTAGAACAAGGAAATCATGACACACTTATGACAAGACAAGGTGTTTACTATGGATTAGTGAAAGCACAGTACAAAATGCTTGGTGCAGTTTGATTGTCAAAAATAACTATAATATAAAAAGAAAGAAGGGGAAGACATGTAAATGTTTTCCCCTTCTTTTCTTTTGAACCTGCAATATGTTTTTTTATGGACCATTGTAAGGGGAGAACTAGTAACTGCTAAATTCAGAGGTGGCAGTATTTGCATGTTTAACATATAGGGAAAATTCTACATATCGACATTTTTCTTAGTAATACCATATAATTCAATCGTTCCCACTAATTACGAATATTGTGAATTTGTTAGGTTGTCAAATTATGACGACTTAAAGAGAAAAATAAAATAGATTTAAGGGAGGGAGAGTTTAATGAAAATCCTCATTATCGAAAAGGAGGACACAAGCAGAGATATTCTCAAGGCTCGTTTCTTAAATGAAGGCTGGGGGGTTTTAACCTCGAGCGATGGCTTAGAGGCTTTGCAGAAGGTTAAAACGTTTAAAGTAGATTTAGTCATTTTGGATCCCATGGTCCCGAAATTACCAAGTGATGTAATTTGTAAAGAAATTAGAAAAATAACAACTGTCCCTATTTTGGTTATTTCTTCAAGGTCCAATGAAGAAGATATAGTAAACGCACTTAATTTAGGAGCAGATGATTACATTATTAAGCCTTTCCGGATTAATGAAGTTTTAGCACGCATTAAGGCATTGTTAAGAAGACTTGAAATGTTTGCGAAAAAAACCCAACATGTAGTTTGCTTTAATCAAAATACTCTCATCATTAATTTTGAAACTCAAGAAGTACTCGTTGATGGAAGAGCTGTCCAATTGACTTCCACAGAATTTAAAATTCTCCAAGCATTTGCTCAAAAACCGGGAAAGGTTTTTAGCAGACAAGATTTGTCATATATTGTCCAAGGGTATCGTTTTCTTGGTGATGCACGTACAATGGATGCACATATAAAGAATCTCAGGAAAAAGCTTGAGAAAAACCCGCGAACCCCTAAATATATCGTTACTAAGACGGGAGCGGGATATAAATTTAATTGTGTCCAAGATCATGCTCCATTAATCGATAGTCCAGAGCTGTTAATTGAAACTTCTTAAAATAAACCCATGGACAGTATTATAAATTTAAAGCACTAGATGGAGGGTTTAAATGTTAGTTGTGGAAGCAATTAAGAAAGTTCACCGCCATTTCACTCTCATTTTTCTGCCAGTTATGTTTGATTTGCTTTCTTTTGTAGTGGGCTGGTTAATGGTTGGGATGGATGGAAAAGAGAGAATTTCAATTCGTTTAATTTTGGAGATGGGTCTTCCTTCTGTTAGCCATGTATCGAACATTCCACTTTTTGCAAATAATATTGACCTTTTAAAGAGTTCTGGAAATCTACCATCTTTTTCATGGCTGATTGTTATCGGGCTGATCATTATAGGTGCATTTTTGCAAGGAGGATATATTAGCTTCTTATTTTCGATCGTAAATGGAAAGGCTTTCGATATTTCAAATTTTCTGCATGCTGGTAAGAAGAATTGGATCCAATTTATTTTTCTGTGGCTCATTCTATTTTTGGGGAAAATCAGCGTAACGGCATTCTTGGTTCTCATGTTTAAAATTATTGGCGTTTTTGCAGCGCTTGTTTTGTTCATTTGCTTACGCATTTTGTTCATTTATCTGGAATTCACCATAGTTGTTGACGGTGTAAGTATGGCAGCGGCCTTCAAAACCTGTAGAGGCTATCTAAAAAAATCCCTATTTCCTTCATTCAGTTTAATTTTTATTATGTATTTCATTTCAAGTTTAATGAGTTACCTCATCCATATGTATTGGGGACCTTATAGTATTATAGCTTCCATTTTTGTATACGGTTATTTAATGAGTGTGATCCAAACCATCTTTATGATGATTTTATGCAGGACAAGGGATGAGTTAAATTACCAGATCAAGGCTGCTTAGGGAGAAACTATGTTAATAACCCTTCCTCCAATATTAGACTAGAGTGAATTTTCACACCAAATTCACAATTAATAGAGTAGTATTTTGGTATGCGCTTACACATGGCAGCAAGTTGGGGAAGGATTAACAAAGAAACCCAAAAAAGTTGAACGATGGGGGGATGATGGAAGTTCATTACAGGTTAATTGTAATTGTTGCTGGTTTATATTTTTAAATTTTAATTTCTTAAGAGGGGGATCTTGTTCATGAAAAGGAATAAGAATATTTGGTTTGTATTACTTACGTTTTTGTTATCGCTCTCATTAATTACTGCTTGCAGCAATACTTCTGAGAAAACTAACACATCCGAGAAGCCGAAAACGAATGAGAAAACAACAGCCAATGAAAAGAAAGCGGAAACAGAAGTGGATGAAACAGAAGCTACACTAAGATGGGCATATCAGTGGGGACAGGAAAATTTCGATAATGCTATCGGCAAATACATTAAAAAGAAATTCCCTAACGTTACCATTGAGGTTCAAGAAGCAGGAACAGATAATTCTGAATCACTTGAACAGCTAGTTGCCGCAGGAAAAAGTCCTGATATCGTTACAATGGGTCTTATGACACATACAAACTTCATGAAAACACTTGGCCTTGATTATAATATGGAAGATTTAATGAAAAAAGAGGGCTTTGATTTAAATCGTTTTGATCCTTCCATCATTAAATTTGTCCGTAACCAGGATCCATACGGTAAGGGCGGAATATACGCAATTCCGACTGCACGTGCTACTTTCTCTTTGCACTATAACAAGGATGTTTTCGATCTTCTTGGTGTTGACTATCCAACAGATGATATGACATGGGAAGAAGTCATTGAACTTGCGAAGAAATTAACACGTGAAGTCAACGGGGTTCAGTACCGCGGATTAGACCTTGATGTTCCATATGATGCATATACTCAATTCAGTCAAAATTCAATTGACCCTGATACAGATAAAGTTTTAATTACACAATCAGAAGCCTATAAAAGATACTTGGAAATGGTAAAATCATTCACTTCCATCCCAGGAAACTACCCTGCAAAAGAACCTGGCAGCCTGCTTCATAACTGGGGTGCTGAATTTGGAAAAGGCAACGTTGCTATGGCACCTGCTAAGACACACCACGGCTGGTTAGCTGAAAAAAATATTGATATTGTCTCTTTCCCTAGCTGGAAAGGCCTTGAAGGTATTGATCCAGCGCCAAATGGCAATGGCCACGCTATTACTGCACCAAGCGAACACAAGGAATTAGCATTAAAAATTCTTGCATACTTATTCTCTGACGAAGTACAAATGGAAAAATCAAAATTAGGTGAACCATCTCCATTAGTGAATCCAGAAGTTCATAAAGTATTCGCAGAGAATAAACCAGAGTTCCATGATAAAAATCTTCAATCGCTATTCTTGCATAAATATGCAACTGGTCCAGATAAGAAGGCTAAATACGGAGATGGTGTTCTATGGACAGCACCTATCGAGTATGTAAACTCTGGTAAGGATATAAATGAGTTTTTACGTATCCTTCAAGAAAAAGCTGAACAAAGCGTAAAAGAACAAAAGGAATCTGAGTAAATCGGTAATAAATGATCTAAAGCTGTCTGTCTTATTCAGCTTTAAACCATGAATATGAGAACGAAAGGAAACTCTTCAAGTTTTTAGAATCTAGCTCCAGCGCCTAGCCCCTCGAGGTCAAATAACCTTCAGCACTAAAAGTCAAAAGACGGACTTTTAGTGCTGAAGAACATTTGCTTGTCGGTGCTGACCAAGGCGCTTGTGCTTTTTGTTCTTGCAGAGTTTCCTTTTAAATATCGTGGGTTTGGAGATTTTTACATCAATCCAAATGTAATCTAGGGGGCATTGCTCTTCTCCGTTTAACCCCTCAATAAATAATCTTCACACTTAATTCACATAAAAATAATTAAAATAAAAGTACGAATCATCAGGTTTTGGAACAATTTGTCTTAGGAGGCTACCTCATGGCGAGAATTTTGTTGAATAATGTTACAAAAAGATACGGCAAATTTAAAGAACTGGCAGTAGATAATTTTAATATGGATATCAAAGATCAGGAGTTTTTGGTATTCCTAGGTCCTTCGGGGTGCGGAAAGTCTACCACTCTTCGAATGGTTGCAGGTCTTGAAGATATTTCGGAAGGCGAGATCTACATTGGCGATACTCTAGTGAATGATTATCCGCCGAAGGATCGGGATATTTCAATGGTATTCCAAAACTATGCTTTATACCCGAATCTAACAGTCTATGAAAATATTGCTTTTGGGCTTCGGATCAGGAAGATGCCTAAGCATGAAATTGAAGCAGCAGTGAAACGAGCAGCAGATGTGCTCGAAATTGGGAATTTTCTTAACCGCAAACCAAGAGAGCTTAGTGGCGGTCAAAGACAGCGTGTTGCATTAGGAAGGGCAATAGTCAGGTCACCACAAGCGTTTCTAATGGATGAGCCATTGTCTAATCTTGATGCAAAATTAAGGGTTCAGATGAGGGCTGAGATTATTAGATTACATAGAACGATAGGTGTTACAACAATTTATGTAACCCATGATCAAATTGAAGCCATGACAATGGGAGATCGCATTGTTGTCATGAATAAAGGAGTAATCCAGCAAGTAGATACTCCAGAGCAAATTTACCATAAACCACAAAATTTATTTGTAGCTAAATTTATTGGAAATCAGCCAATGAATTTCTTTGAAGGCACAATAGAAGAAATTAATGGGTATTTAACATTTTCAACTCAAACTTTTAGCATTAGGTTAACAGATAAACAAACAAAAATGTTTAACCAATTACGCGGAGTTAGCTACAACATTATTATGGGAATCAGACCGGAATACATGAGCTTTGAAAAAGAAATGTTCGACGTTTACCCAAATGCAGTTTTAAAAGGTGTATTACAATTCAATGAGTTTATCGGCTCAGACCATTACTATCACCTAGATTCTCAAGGAAGAGAGTCATTTACAGTCCGCGCTCATCCTAGGTTTTCATATAGGGAGGGCGAAGAAGTAAGGGTCGCTATTGATATGGAGAAGGTCTTGTTTTTTGACAGTAAAACAGAAAAATTGTTAACAATTTGAATGGAGGGAGGATATGGCACCTCAATTTCGTAAGACATCCATCAGGAGATTACAAGCTATTAGCATAATCGTTATTTTCATCATCGGGACGATGCTGCCCCTGTTTAATAAACCAAGCAGTATTGCCCATGCAGAGGAGAAATTGAAATCAAAGGAAACGGCTGATGCTGACACATTTGAAAAACAGTTAGAGCCGTATTATTACGAAGTAGTACAGAAGTGGAAAAGTGACGGAGTTCAGCCGGGAAGCGAGCAATTGAAATTAGATGCTGGGAACTTTTCTAATAAATCCCGAGATGCTGGTGTGACCTTGGGGTCCTATGCCGGGAAAGATCATGCCTTGCTTTGGTCAACACAAAATGGCTGGGTAGAATATAACGTTAATGTGAAGGAAGAGGGCTTGTATGAAATGGCGTTTGAATACGCCCCATTCCTGCAAAAAGATGGAGGAACCAGACAATCAATCATTTTCAATGTACAGATAAATGGAGCTTACCCATTTAAAGAATCACGTGCAATCGAGCTGAAGCGGGAATTTCGCGATGAAAAGCCACAATATGACGAAAAAGGAAACCAAATACGTTCGCTTGTGGAAGATATAACTGGCTGGAGAACAGAAGCACTTCGGGAATCTGGAGGGGCTAATGTTGAACCGTTGTTGTTCCATTTAAAAAAGGGAGAAAACATTATCCGCCTGCAAGCCCTTAGGGAATCTGTTGCACTGAAAACAATAGAAATTAAATCACCAGAAACATATAAGACTTATCAGGAAGTGAAGGAAGAATACCCCTCGAATTCTGGAAAAAACGGTAAGCTTATCACAATTGAAGCAGAAAATTTCAGCAAGAAGAACTCCACCTCTATTCAAGTTCAATATGATCGTGATCCGTTAACTACCCCGGAATCACTAAAAAAAATAAAATTTAATACGCTGGGCGGATCGAACTGGTACCAAGGTGGACAAGCAGTTACTTGGGAATTTGACGTGCCGGAGGATGGAACCTATAAAATTGGATTCCGCGGCATGCAGAATTACAGGAAAAATCTAGCTACATTTAGAACGGTTTATATTGATGGGAAAATACCATTTGAGGAATTAAAGCATTTTCGAATTCCATATGCCTCGGGATGGCAGGAGGTTATATTGGAAGGAAAGGGGAAAAGCCCATATTCCATTTATTTAACTAAGGGTAAGCATACGATTTCACTTGAAGCAACATATGAGCCGTTTGTGCCGCTGATTATTCAGATGGATAAACTATCTAATGAAATAAGGGCGATTTCTCAAGATCTTAGGCTTGCCACAGGAAACCAGGAGGACAGTTTCAGGGTTTGGAATGTAGAGGAAGAACTGCCGGGTCTACTTGACAAATTAAAAGCCATGAAAAAACAGATTGAAACCATGACAAAAGAAATGCTTAAGGTCAACGGCGAAAGAAGTAATGTGTCACAAGCATTAGAATCTATTGTTCAAGATCTCACTTATTTGCTGGATGAACCAGGTGAAATCGCTAATAGCCAAGTGAGAATCGGAGCGCTTCAAGATAGTCTGGAGAATCAAAGGCAAGAATTAATGAATAGTCCTCTTGCAGTAGACAAGTTTTATATTTCTCCTGATAAAGAAGAGTTTCCGAGTATGACGGCGAATTGGTTCCAGAAAATTCAAGGCAGCTATAATTCCTTGATTTATTCCTTCTCAGATCAAAATCAATTACATCAGCAATCAGATAAAGAATTGAATGTCTGGATGATGTGGGGAAGGGATTATGCAGAAGAACTTCAACAATTGGCGAATCAGTATTTTACACCAAAGTATGGGATTAAGGTAAACGTGAATCTAATCCAGGATACCAACTTGCTTATCTTAGCTAAATCTGCCGGGATTATGCCGGATGTCGCTCTTGGTGTTCCGAGCGGAATGCCATTTGAAATGGCGGTACGCGGTGCTGCAAAGGATATTTCAACCATGCCGGGAGCAGAAAAACTATTAGAACAATATGCTCCGGGTACATTACTTCCATACTATTATGATGGGGGGACCTATGGTATTCCGGAAACCATTAATTTCAAGGTTCTCTTTTATAGAAAAGACATATTGGATCAACTTGGCTTAGAGGTTCCTCAAACATGGGACGATGTGTACGATATGCTTCCGACATTATTGCAAAACCATCTTAATTTCTATGCGGATCCAAAAGACTTTTCCTACATGCTTTATCAAAATGGTGTGGAGTTATATACTCCGGACGGAATGGAAACAGGACTGGATCAACCTGAGGCCTTTAAGGGATTTGAGGAATGGACAAACTTGTTCAATTTACACGGTATGGATCGACAGGTTCAAAGCTTTTATCAGCAGTTCCGTAAAGGGTTGTTCCCTATTGGGATAGCAGACTTTAATCAATATATGCAATTACTCGTTGCAGCACCGGAAATTATGGATGCTTGGGGGATTGCGCCAATTCCAGGACATATCGATCCATCTGGAGCGAATGTCAGGTGGGCTGGGGGAACCGGTATGGGTACAACCAGCATGATGCTATTTAATGATACTCCAAAGGAAAAACAAGAGCTGGCATGGGATTTTATTAAATGGTATTCATCTCCGGAAGTTCAAACAGAATATGGCCTTAATCTCGAGCAATTTCGTGGTGAAACATTTAGATGGAATTCTGCCAATGTAGCTGCCTTTAGTAAAATGCCGTGGAGGAAATCGGATTTACAAGCCATTTTGGAACAATGGAAATGGGAGAAGGACATTGCTAATGTCCCTGGTGGATATATGACGACAAGGCAATTAGACTTTGCTTGGAATCAGACCGTTCTTGAAGGCGGAAATCCTAGGATTGAGTTGGAAAAGGCGGTAAAAGCTATAAAACGTGAGTTGAAAAGAAAACAATCTGAGTTTCACCTTATTGATGAAAATAATAAGGTTTTGAATCCTTTAGACGTCCCAATTATTTCAGAACCATGGAAAGGAGTGGAACCATATGAACAATGATGTTCAGCTTGAAAAAGCGAATGTAAGCACAATAAAAACAACGAAAATCAATAGCCTTAAAGCTGAACTGGCTGACCGTACAAGGAAGGTCCTGGCGAATATGTGGAAATACCGCCTATCCTATCTGTTTATTGCACCCTTTATGATTCTGTTTTTGATCTTTATCGTGGTCCCAGTGTTAGCGGCAATCGGTTTAAGTTTTACCTATTTTAACTCCATCCAATTTCCAACCTGGACGGGATGGTTAAACTATCAAACTTTATTCTCTCAAGACATTGTTTTTTTACAGAACGTTCTGCCGAACACGTTTAAATTTTCATTGTTTGTCGGTCCAGTCGGTTTTGTTCTTGCATTTCTTCTTGCTTGGTTTATTGCCCAGCTCCCAAATACATTAAGAACGGGATATGCACTAGCTATGTATGTCCCGTCACTTGCAGCAGGAGTAGCCATGTCGGTCGTTTGGCAAGTTATGTTTTCCGGTGACAGAACCGGCTATATTAATAGTTTTCTCCTTAAATGGGGATTTATTACCGAGCCAATTATTTTCTTACAGGATCAAGACTGGCTGTTAAATATCATGATTGTTGTATCAATTTGGTCAAGTATGGGCATTGGATTTTTGGCGATGCTCGCAGGCTTATTGAATGTGGATAAAGAGTTGTACGATGCCGGTAAAATTGACGGGATTTCGAGCAGGCTTCAAGAAATTTGGTATATAACTGTTCCAATGATGAAACCGCAATTATTATTTGCCGGTGTAATGTCCATTATTCATACGTTACAGGCAGGAAGCATCGGTGTACAGCTTTCAGGTTCAAATCCTACTCCCAATTACGCTGGGCAGGTAATGATTAGTCATATTGAAGACTATGGATTCATCCGGTTTGAATTGGGATATGCGAGTGCAATTTCAGTCGTACTATTAGTTATGATGTTTCTATTAAGCCGAATATTCTTCTACCTATTAGAAGATAAGGAGGGTAAATAGAAATGAAAATGATAGAAGTATTGAGGAACTTTGCACAAGAAAGCAAGTGGAAGTGGAGCAATTTTCTACTAGAAATAAAAAGATTGGATCGAACACAATATATCATTTTATTCTTTCTGACAATCGCGTCGATCTTTATGCTCCTTCCAATTGTATATATTTTCAATCATGCTTTTAAGCCTTTACATGAGTTATTTCTGTTTCCGCCGACATTTATCGTGCAGGATCCAACGTTTCAGAACTTTATCGAGCTGTTAACATTAACATCCAATACATTTGTACCGGTTTCTCGATTCATTTTTAACAGTGTCATTGTTACAGTTCTTGCTACTATTGCGATGGTTGTAACAAGTGCACTTTGTGCATATGCGTTGTCAAAACATCCTTTTCCAGGTTCAAAGCTGGTGTTTTCATTAATTATGATTTCACTCCTGTTTGTACCACAGGTTTTACAAATACCAAGGTATGTGGTTGTGGAAAGTTTAGGGATTATGAATACATACTGGGGACATGTTTTGCCTTTGATTGCTATGCCGGTTGGAGTATTTTTAATGAAACAATTTATTGATCAAGTACCAAATGAAGTATTAGAGGCGGCAAAAATAGATGGTGCATCCGAATTCGGAATGTTTTTTAGAATTGTTATGCCAATTGTTACTCCAGCAATTGCAACAATTGCTATTATTTCATTCCAGTCGGCTTGGGGGAATACAGAAACTTCACAATTATTTATGCAGGATGAATCGATGAAAACACTGCCATATTACATGATGTCTTTAACGGCAAATTTAGCAAATTCTGTAGCTAGACAAGGGGCTGCTGCAGCTGGAGCGCTTATCATGTTTTTACCTCAGTTCATCATGTTTTTATTCTTCCAAAGAAAAGTTATCGCCACCATGGCGCATTCTGGAATTAAATAAGGCGGATAGGAACGGAGGTTAAACAATGAAAAAAAGACGAAGAATTTGGCAGCCATTCATTGCTTCTCTCAGTCTTGTAACACTATTTCTTTCATTTTCATTGACAGTCAAAGCTGAATCGCCTTTTGAAACGTTTAGTGTTGATGGTTATGGGCGAACGATCGTTACGCAGCCTGCTTATGAACCTGAAGGAGTAATGGCTCAGGATATATATATCACGGATAGCAATGGAGAAAGAGTCTATTCGCCACTAAATAAGCCACAAGATTTATTTATTGACCAAAATGACGGAATCTATATCGCAGATACAGGGAATAACCGTATTGTTCAATTAGACAAAAACGGAAAGCTTGTACGCATTCTTACAGTATTGGAAAGTCCATTAAATCAGCCTTCGGGAGTTTTTATTACAGAGAATGGTGATATCTATATCGCAGATACAGGTAATAAAAGAGTTGTACGTTTAAATAAAGAAGGGAAAATGATTCAAGAATTTTTGCGTCCGACATCAAAATTTATTGATAAGAAGTTTGTGTATGAACCAATCAATATGGTTGTAGATCGGCGCGGCTTCGTTTATGTTGTTTCAAGCGGAACATATCAGGGGATCATCCAGTTTTATCCTAATGGGGAGTTTTACGGGTTTTACGGTACCAACGTATCCGAAGTTTCCTTTATGGACAGAATCCGCAAAATGTTTTATACAAAGGAACAACTGGCCAGACAAGTTCGATTGCTTCCCAACGCAATTAGAAACATTGACATTGATAAAAACGGATACGTTTATACTGTTTCAAGGGACCAAACGAAAGAAATGAAAAAGTTAAACGTTCGCGGAGAAAATCAATGGAAGGATTTCTCGTTTACCAAAAACGTAAAAACTGATTTCTTGCGGGAAGAAGCCACTGCTGCCACCAGCAGCGAGGCTAACGTAACTGGCGTAACTTCCGTGGATACAGATCTTACAGATATCACTGTTAATGAAAATGGGATTGTTACTGTTGCTGATAAAGCCAATGCTTTGGTAGCACAATTTAACCAAAATGGAGAATTACTCTTTTTTTGGGGTGCTCCTGTTACATCTGGATCGCCGCAGGTGGGATTGAACAAAAGTCCTGTTGCTTTGGATACAAATTCTGAAAATAAGATTTTCATTCTGGATGATTCTTTAAATCTAATCCAGGTTCTTGTTCCAACGCAATTTGGTAACACAGTTCAGGATGCCTTTATTTTGACACAACAAGGGAAATACAGCGAAAGTGAAAAATATTGGAGAGAAATTGTCAAACAAAATGCGCTTTTTACACCGGCCTATGCTGGACTTGCACGTGCTTCATTTTATCAGGAGGACTATAAAAAGTCGCAAGAATTGTATAAGCTCGCAGGTGATGACCAAGGATACTCTGATTCATTTTGGCAGCTTCGTCTGCAATGGTTCCAAAAGAACTTTGTATATTTAGCCAATGCTTTTCTTATATTTGGAGTCGCGTTTCTTGTAATCGCACAATTTCGAAAAAGAAATAGTAAAAGGACTTCAGGTGATGGGGATGTTCCTAAAGAGAAAAGTAAATGGATGAAAGATATAAAACTACTTAATCAGTTAAAACATGCATTTTACATCCTTAGACACCCGTTGGACGGCTTCGCTGATATTCGTTATAGAAGTATGGGCGGATATACTAGCGCAATAATCATCTTATTACTTGTAATTGCCGTGGTTATTGCTAGAACATATTTTACTAGTTTTACGTTCCAGCCAGTACCTGTAGGCAGCATAAATATCAGTTCCATCTTGACCATTTCTGCTACGGTGTGGATCTCTTGGGTTATTTGCCACTATTTAATAGGTTCCATTAAGCAAGGTCAAGCGCGCTTTAAAGATGTGTTTGTCGGCAGTGCATACGCACTATTTCCGGTATTCCTTCTTGGGTTGCCGCTAGCGTTACTATCAAACTTGATGTCATTAAATGAATCTTCAATTTACGGATTTTTCAGTATGCTGATGATTATTTGGAGTTTTGCATTGTTTTTCTGGATGATTCAGTCATTGCAAAATTACTCGGTTGGTGAAACCATCATCAATGGTTTACTTTCACTATTTTCAATGATTATGTTATGGGTGTTGGTATTTATTGTTGTAGGCCTTTCTTCAGAAACAATTGACTTTATCTTAACCCTTTATCGGGAGGTGACGATGTAATGAGTAAGAGAAAGCCAATTTTAATTGTGGTGATGTTGTTTCTTCTTTCATGCTGGGTCATACCTGCTTCTGCTACGAATAATTCGAAGCAAAGTAACCAAGAACCAGTCATCAAAATCCAATTTGGAAAAAAACCTGTAAATAATCAATTGAAAGGACTGCCTGATGAAAAGAAATTCCAGGATATAACGGAAAATGACGGCTTTATTCTTAAAGCAGATCCAGAAACTGGCCATTTCATCGTAATAAATAAAAAGTCACAGGCAGTGCTTAGGTCATTTCCTAATCCGGATGGCTGGAATCAAAAAGGTACGTCTGCAGTATGGAAAGCTCATCTGCAGTCGCCCATTATGTTTTCGTACGTTGAAATGAACATTCGTAAAGATATGGTGAAAGAATCCAATCTTTTTAGTCAGAATGGAAATGTAGAATTCAAAAAAATAAAAGATGGATTTCAAGTAACTTATACAATGCCGGAAATTGGTTTTGTTATTCCAATTCAAGTTCACCTAAAAAACGATTATGTCGAAACAAAGGTTCTCTCGGATAAGATTGTGGATGTAAAGGAAACGGATGGAAAAACGGAAGATCCCATGGCACGGCTTGTTTCTCTAAGAGCATATCCATTTTTAGGTGCAGAAACCTCTGAAAAGGAAAACGGCTTTTTACTGCTGCCTGACGGCTCAGGTGCACTTATAGATTTTAAAAAGAACCGCCCAGGTATTGTAAGTCTTTATAGTGAAAGAGTGTATGGCGAGGATATAGCCTTCTCTTCTAATGCAAATATTTCAACAAGACTTCCGGTAAGAATGCCTGTATTCGGGATAAAATCAGGCAAGCAAGCGATATTAGGTGTTATTGATAAAGGTGATTCTTACGCAAATATTGTATCTGCCCCCTCGCAGTCAATGAGCCAATATAATTGGATTACAGGGGAACATTTATATCGCTTTAAAGTTTTTCAGCCAACAAATAGAGAGAAGACAAAAGGCTTCTTCACTTACACTAAAAAACTTCAGCGTACAGAGCGGGCGACCCGTTACTATATGATTGCGAAGGAAAATACGGACTATAGTGATATGGCTGAACGCTATCGTCAATATTTAATGGAAGAACAAGGCTTTAAGAGAAATAATACAAACAAGGAAAATGTCGAATTGCATTTAAACATCCTTGGCGGCGGAACGAAAGATGGCTTTATCAGTGATTCGTTCCTATCATTAACAACAACTGACCAGGCAAAAAAGATCGTGAAAAACCTAAGCAGTCAAGGTATTAAGGATATGTCCATTACGTATTTTGGGTGGCAAAGAGGAGGCTATTCAAATTATGGCGGAAGCTTCCCAATTGCTGGTGATTTGGGTGGTAATAGCGGGATGAAAGAGTTCGTCGATTACGCACATTCAAAAGGTATGCCTGTTTACTTGGACGGCAGCTCCTACACGTTTAACAATACGGGCAAGGATGGTTTTCGACAAAGCCGAGATGGGCTGCGCGATTTAGGGTCATCGGTCATAAAGCTTGGTAAGAATAGAACTTTCGTAAGCCCACGTTTTATGAAAGATGTTGTTCTGGATGATTTGGAAAAAGCGAAGGAATTGGGAATTGACGGCTATTTATTTGGAGCAGGAATTGGCAGTATGCTTACGACGGATTTTAATGACCGGCATTTGGCCTCTAGGCAGGAAGTAAAACAAATTCAGCAAGAACTTTTTAAGAAAACAAAAAAAGAGCTTGGGAATGTTCGTGTAACATCTGGTAATTTATATGCACTAAATAAAAGTAATTATATTGATCAAATGGAGAGTGGCTATTCATTCGACTTGTTTGTTGATCGAGTGGTGCCTTTTGAACAAATCGCTCTTCACGGCCTAATTGGGTATTCCTTTAATTATGGTAATATGAGCGGAGATGTCAAGGAAACGTTTTTAAAGGGCATTGAATACGGCGGGGATCCATCATTTCTCGTAACCCATGAAAAAACGAATAAATTATTAGACTCAAGGCCATTACGAGCATTTTATAGTACCAACTTTAAAGATTGGAAAGAAGAAATTACCACCCAATATAAACGCTTTAATGATGCCCTTGGCGATGTACAGAGTCAGTTTATTACTGATCACCAAAAAATAGCAGACGGCGTGTTTGAAACAACCTACGAAAAAGGTAAACGTATTATCGTCAATTACAACAAAGATCCTTTTACCATTAATGGAATGAAAATAGGTGCAGAGGATTTCGTTGTATTAGAAGGAGGGAAATAAGGTGGAAAGAAAACGATGGTTAAATGCAAAACTGGCCAGTAACCTAGAAGGATGTTTATTTATCGCTCCCTGGTTATTAGGTTTTATAATTTTTCTTGCATTTCCGCTTGGATTTTCCCTTTTTATGAGTTTCCATAAAGTGAGAGTTATACCTGAAGGGATGGAGTATACATTTAATGGAATCAGTTACTATCGGGAGATTTTATTTAACAGCTCCGCCTTTTATGAGCAGTTAATTCCGTATTTCCAAGAAGTGGTAATAATGGTTCCGATTATTTTGATTTTTTCTCTTCTAATTGCGATTCTATTGAATCAAAATCTCCGTGGAAGATTTTTATTTCGGGCTATTTTCTTCCTTCCGGTTATTTTTACAACTGGGTATCTATTAACAGAGTTTGTTAATCAGGGGGAAGGCAGCTTAGGATTTTTAGAACGTTTTTCTATTGGTGCTTATTTAGATACCTTTTTAGGGAATAGTTCTTGGGCTCAGCCAGTTAAAACTTTGTTGAACCGCTTTGTGCTAATTTTGTGGTATTCAGGGGTTCAAATCTTGATATTCCTGGCAGGACGTCAGACAATCTCCCCGTCGGCATATGAATCTGCAAGAATAGATGGTGCTTCTCCATGGGAGGTTTTTTGGAAAATAACATTGCCAGCGATGACACCGTTTATTTTCTTGAATTTAATTTATACAGTAGTAGATATGTTTACGTTTCCGTTTAATCCTATTATTAAATTAGTAGGCACAGGAAATTATGGTTATAGCAGTGCGCTTGCATGGATCTATTTCCTTATCATTGTCATATTTTTGTTAGTAGTTTTGCTGTTATTTATGAGATTGAATAGAGGTCAAAGAATATCAAAAGGTTAAGGAGGGAAGAACCATGAATGCAAATGTTGAAACAAAGAAAATGGCAGGCAGGGTGAAGGTAAAGAGTAATCCTTTGTTTACAAGTACTTTGAGAACCGTCAAATATACTGTACTTGGAAAAGAAATAAATGAGGGGATTCTTTTCAAAGCTTTTTTATACACAATTTTTATTGCAACCTCCTATATTTACCTAAACCCAATTTTGAAAATGCTGGTAAACATGGTGATGACGACTAAAGATCTTGTTGACCCGACCATTACCTGGATACCATCAAAGTTATATTTTGGCCATCTTGAAACGGCATGGGAAATGCTGGATTATTCAAAGTCCTTCTTAATTAGTATGACTGTTGCACTGTGTGCAGCCGTTTTCCATTGTATCTCGACAGGATTGGCGGGGTATGCTTTGGCCCGGTTAAACTTTCCATTTAAAAAGGTTGTTTTCGGACTGTTGTTATTGGCCTTTATTATTCCGCCGCAGGTTATCGTTTTGCCTACCATTGTGGCATTTCGAAGTTTAGGGTTGGATAATTCCATTTTCACCTTGATCATCCCGTCCATGTTTGGATTTGGTGTAAAAGGGGCATTGTTCGTTATTATCTTCCGCCAATTCTTTCTGACACAGCCTAAGGAGTTGGAGGAAGCTGCGAAAATTGATGGTGCAACTGCCATTACCTTTTATTTAAAAGTTATGCTTCCTTTGGCAAAACCAGCCATTTTGGTCGTGTTTCTGTTTTCATTTGTATGGACGTGGAATGATACATACCTCCCGCAAATGTTTTTGGCAGATTCAAAGAATTTACCACTAGCCAGTGAGCTGCTTCAGATGGACAGAGTTATCACGAGCTATGTTGAGAGTCAAAAAATTACATCCTTTGAGGGTGGAGCAATCAAAATGGCAGCAAGTTTCCTTGCAATATTGCCCCCTTTACTTATATTCATGTTCTTCCAGCGTCATTTTGTAGAAGGTGTAGAACGTACAGGATTAGTAGAATAACTCTGAGTCTATTTCATTGAAAATAATATTTAATTGGAGGAAAAATAATGGGGAAATTAAAGGTTGGTATTATAGGTGCTGGATCTTTATCAGAAGCGCATTTTGAAGCATACAAGAATAATCCGAATGTAGAATTGTTTGCAGTTTGCGATTTAATCGAAGACCGTGCAGGGAAAAAAGCGGAAAAATATAATATACCAAATATTTATACTGATTATCAGGAAATGGTTAAAAATCCTGAATTAGACGCGATTAGTGTCGTAACTTGGAATAATACACATAAGGATATTTCTGTTGCTGCTCTGGAGGCAGGTAAACATGTATTATGTGAGAAACCACTTTGTTTAAATTACGATGAAGCATTGGAAATAAAAGCAGCCACAGAGAAGACTGATAAGAAATTTATGATCGGCTATGTTCGCCGCCATGCTTCAAGTATTGCCGTCTTAAAAGAAGTAATTGATAATGGCTCTCTTGGAGATATTTATTATGCAAAAGCATCCAATCTTAGAAGATTGGGGAATCCTGGAGGCTGGTTCTCAGATAAATCAAGATCCGGCGGTGGTCCGCTAATTGACCTTGGGGTCCATGTCATTGATTTATTATGGTATTTAATGGGCAGACCAAAGGTTAAGACAGTTAGTGCGAATACGTATAATAAGCTTGGAAATCGCAGTAATATTAAAGCATTATCATTTTATAAAGCAGCTGATTATTCCCCTGAAAATGATGTGGAGGACCTGGCAAATGCATTAATCCGGTTTGAGAATGGTGCTTCATTAATGGTAGATGTAAGCTTTACATTACACGCCAAAAATGATCAAAGCGGTGCTGTAATTTTTGGCGATAAAGGCGGGGCGGAAATTGATCCATCATTAGTCATTGTACATGAAAAAAATAATGTTATTTTGAACAGTACGCCTCAAATGGATCACCCATACTTTAATTTTCAAGATGGATTCCAAAATGAAATTAACCACTTCGTGAACTGCTGTCTGACAGGAGAGCAACCGATCGGTGGAATTGATGATGGCGTAGAAATGATGAAAATTTTGACAGCAATTTATGAATCAGCGAAGAAACAACAAGAAGTAGTATTTGAATAATAGTTGATGGAAGCACATTTTAATTAAATCTATTGCTAAAAAGAAGGAGGAAGAAAACTTTGATCTTCCTCTTTCTTTTCGTTTGTTAGTAAATTTTTTTAAAAAAAGTACAATATTTTTAGTAAAATTTTAATAATATTTAATTAAATAACTATCTAAGCATGAAAAACATGGTATTTTTGTAGAGAGTAGATTTTTTTGTCTAACTCTTCTGATTTTGAATATATAAATGAAAGGGGTTGCAAATTAGCGGAATTAATACTGAATCATATTCGCGATTTAGTTGAATTTTAAGAAAAAACATACCTTAAAAGAATGACATATCCTTATACAAAGCTTGTTAGATAGTCAGATTGCTTAAGACAAGACATACAAAATTAACATATTTACGTTTAATGGATAACGAAAGTAAGCTAAAGGAAATACCACAGGTTGATGGAAAAGACGACTTAAATTATATGGAGGTATTTTAGATGGTTGAGAAAAAAGACTGGGAAAATCTTTCTGTCTTGCAAAAAGGCCGCCTGCCTGAACGGGCCTATTTTCTTTCTTTTGCAAATGAACATGCCGCCCTCACCTACGAAAGAGGAAAGTCGCAAGGATTTAAGCTGTTAAATGGTAAGTGGAAATTTCATTACGCCCAAAACCCAGCTCTAGCACCTGCAGAATTTTACCAAGAGGCATTTGATGTTAGCGGATGGGATGAGCTTCCTGTTCCGTCCCACTGGCAGTTGAATGGTTACGGCAAACCGCATTATACAAATGTCCAGTATCCGTTTCCGGTCGACCCGCCGTATGTTCCGACTGAAAACCCCACGGGTTCCTACCGTAGAAGTTTTTATATCCCGTTAGAATGGCTGCCTCAAAAGGTCATTTTACGCTTTGAAGGTGTAGATAGTGCTTTCCATGTGTGGGTAAATGGGGAGGAAGTTGGTTATAGCCAGGGAAGCCGAATCCCAGCTGAATTTGATATTTCCCCCTATATTCGTGAGGGCAATAATACATTATCAGTAAGAGTATACCAGTGGTCAGACGGCAGTTACATAGAAGATCAGGATATGTGGTGGTTAAGCGGCATTTTCCGGGATGTTTATCTGCTAGCTAAGCCTAAGGTACATATTCAAGATGTATTTATCACAACCGACTTGGATGAAAACTATGAAAATGCCAGTCTTAAAATAAAGACAGTAATTGAAAATGGCAGTCATCAAAAGCTGGAAGATTATTTGCTTGAATACCGTCTGCTCAACCAGGAACGAGACTTAGTTTCTGCTAAATCACAGCAGATTGTAATAGCTAACCATCAATCTATAAACGTAGAATTTGAAATTCCGGTGGTTAGTCCGATAAAGTGGTCTGCTGAACATCCATATTTATACAATTTACTGATTACATTGAAGGATACAAATGGCAATATCGTAGAAGTGGTGCCCAACAAAACTGGATTCCGCTCGATTGAATTAAAAGATGGTGTTTTTCTAGTCAACGGTGTCGCTATTAAGCTAAAAGGCGTTAACCGTCATGACTCTCATCCGGACTTAGGACGTGCTGTACCGCTTGCGGCTATGGAAGAAGACATCATCATAATGAAACAACATAATATTAATGCTGTAAGAACAGCACATTATCCAAACGACCCAAGATTTTATGATCTTTGTGATATGTATGGCCTTTATGTCATTGATGAGGCAGACTTAGAAACCCATGGCGTAGAGCATGTTGGTCCAAGCAATCTTATTAGTGATAATCCTGAATGGGAAGAGGCTTATGTAGACAGAGCCAAACGGATGGTGGCACGCGACAAGAATCATCCATCAATTATTATGTGGTCTCTAGGAAATGAATCGGGATATGGCTGCAACCATGATGCAATGACCAAGTGGATCAAAGAAAATGATCCTACCCGTTTGGTTCATTACGAAGGGGAGTCTAGAAGCATTATGGTTAAGGACGAGAATAACCCAAAAAGGGACCCATTCTGTTCCGATGTTCATACAACGATGTACACGTCCATTGAGACTCTAGAAAAATGGGGACAACGAACTGATTTAAAGAAGCCGCATATTCTTTGTGAATACATTCATGCGATGGGAAATGGTCCTGGAGGAATTAAGGAATATTGGGATCTTTTTTACAAATATAGACGATTGCAGGGCGGTTTTGTCTGGGAATGGTGTGATCATGGAATCCGCCAATTGACGGAAGATGGCGAGGAATACTTTGCTTACGGCGGTGATTTCGGAGATAAACCGAATGACTATAATTTTGTCATTGACGGGCTCGTCATGCCGGACCGTACACCTTCACCAGGTTTGATTGAGTACAAGAAAGTGATTGAGCCGGTACATGTTGAGGCCTTAGATTTAGGCAGAGGCGAATTGCTTATCACTAACCGCTATGACTTTATTTCCTTGCAGCATTTGAATCTGTCCTGGTCTGTTGAAGCAGACGGCAAAGTTGTGAAGCAAGGAGTGCTGACTATGCCTGCAATTGCGCCAGGAGTAAGTCTGGCAGCAGCCATTCCTTATCGGCTTTCGACAGAGGTTTTAGCAAACACTGAGTATTGGTTAAACCTAAAGTTTACGCTGGCAGCAGATACGTTATGGGCGAAAGCTGGTCATGAGATTGCGTGGGCACAGTTTGAGCTGCCTGTGAAAAATGACCAGCCTCTACAGGATGCTTCGTCATCGCATGCACCGCTTCAAAGTGTGGAAGCAGGTAACAAATTGTTGGTAAACGGGGAAGATTTCAATGTTGAATTTGATCTTGTATTTGGAACCATCAATTCTTTGTCTTATCAAGGGCTGCCGCTTTTACAGGAAGGTCCAAAGCTGCATTTTTGGCGGGCGTTAATTGATAATGATCACCGCTCTGCTCATAGCTGGAAACAATATGGTTTACACTGGCTCCAACACCGAGTGGATAGTGTAGTATGGCAGCAATCAGAGGGTGATCAAGTTGTCGTAACGGTGAACGCTCGCATTGCCCCTCCAATTTTAGCTTGGGGAATCCGTACCATTTACACGTATACCATTTCCGGCAGCGGAGAGATTGCAATCGATGTGAAAGGTTCTCTTGAAGGGAACGGACCGAAAACGCTGCCGCGGATTGGCTTACAAATGAAGCTTCCTGCGTATTTAGATGAAGCTGCTTGGTATGGCAGAGGACCAGGGGAAGCCTACAGCGACAGCAAACAAGCTAACCGTGTTAGCGTTTATACGAAAAAGGTGGCGGATCTTTATACCCCATATATCTATCCGCAGGAGAATGGCAACCGCCATGAGGTTCGCTGGGTATCAATGGCAAGCACTGGAGGAATGGGTTTTGTTGCTGCAGGGGCACCAACGCTTGATTTCAGCGCGCACTATTATACAACTGAAAACTTAGATAAGGCACAGCATACGTATTATTTAATAAAACAGGATTTTATAACGTTTAACTTAGATTTCCAGCAGCACGGTCTTGGTTCCGCCAGCTGCGGTCCGGATGTAACAGAACCGTATCAATTAAAAAATGGAGATTTCCAGTTCATGATACGCTTAAAGCCGTTTTCTGCCGACGAAAGTTCTCCGGCAGAGATAGGCAAGTCATTAAGAGCAATGAATCGGAAGCAGGAATTAAGCACTTCCACAGTATAGGAAACAATCTTTGAAGAGATGAGGTATGAAACCTATGAAAAAAGTAAAAGTGGGATTTGTCGGGGCCGGAGGAATTGCCAATACACATTTACAAAATATCAGCAAAAATGAGAAGGCAGAGGTTACTGCGATTTGTGATATTTCTGAAGAAACAGCACTGCAAAAAGCCAAGGAATATGGCGGAACTGTTTATACAAATGTAGATGAAATGCTTGATAAGGAAGAATTAGATGCTTTATTTGTTTCTGTACCGCCATTTGCCCACGGAGAGATAGAAGAAAAAGCAGCGGCAAGAGGAATTCACTTAATGGTAGAAAAGCCGTTAGGCCTAGACTATCATAAGGTGGCTAAAAAAGCCGAAGTGATTAAACAATCCGGAATCATAAATGGGGTCGGCTATTGTTTGCGGTACTGGGAATCGGTAGAAAAAGCCAAGGAGTATCTAAAGGATAAAAAACCTGCCATGGTTAGGGGCTATTATTTATCATCATTTGTACCAACTCCTTGGTATATTGAATGGGATAAATCGGGCGGTCAGCTGGTGGAGCAATCGACTCATATTGTAGACTTAGCAAGATATTTAGGTGGAGAAGTTGAACAGGTTTATGCTGATATGAGCCTCCAGGTTCATCGCAATGTGCCAAATATTACTATTCCGGATGTGACCTCTTTGAACTTTGTGTATGACTCAGGGGCTGTTGGGCATATCGACAGTACTTTTGCACAATTTGACCACCGAATGGGCATTGAATTATTTGGTGAAGATTTTCGTGTTTCCATCGATGGAGGCACATTGTCGATTCTCGAGAAAGGCTCTAAAACGACCTTAAAGTCAGAAGTGGATGTTTATAAACAGCAAGACAACGTATTTATTGATGCCATTATCCAAGGGGACCAAAATTTAATTTTATCCTCATATGAAGATGGATTGAAGACACTTGCCGTTACGCTAGCCGCCAATCGGTCACACGAAACGGGTCTTCCGGTGAAAATTGGCGAGTTAAGCCATCTCCCTATAAAAAGGTAAAAATTTCTTTTTATATTGGTGTTGATACCAGTAAAAATAAAGCCGCAGAAAAAATACATGGAGGTTTTCATAAATGAAGCTAGGTATTAGTTCGTATAGCTTGCAAGGTGCCATTAATTCGAAAAAAATGACGATTTTAGATGTCGTACAGTGGGTGGCAGATCTAGGCGGGGAGCATGTTGAGATTGTTCCGATTGGCTTTGATTTGGCAGCGGATGTTTCGCTCGCCGATGCAATCCGGCAAAAAGCGGAGGAAGCAGGAATCGAAATCTCCAATTATGCTGTTGGAGCGAATTTTTTAACAGATAACTTTGAAAACGAAATCGAGCGTATTAAAAAAGAAGTTGATATTGCACACCGCCTTGGTGTCAAATTGATGCGGCATGATGTAGCGTGGAAGTCCCCTAACGAGATTTCTATCAGGGACTTTGAACAGGATCTGCCACGAATGGCTGAAGCTTGCCGTACGATTGCTGAATATGCGGCCCAATTTGGTGTTGTGACAAGTGTTGAAAACCATGGCTATTATGTACAGGCAAGCGACCGGGTGCAGCGATTGATTCACGAAGTGGATAAGGAAAACTTTAAAACAACGCTGGATACAGGGAATTTCCTCTGCGTGGATGAGGATCCGGTGTCAGCTGTGAAGAAAAATATTCCATTCGCCTCAATGGTGCATGTGAAAGATTTTTACCGCAGAAGCTCACCGCTAGGTCTTGGAGAAGGCTGGTTCCCTTCAAGTTCTGGCAATTATTTACGGGGGGCGATCACAGGACATGGAGATATCAATTTACCTGAAGTCTTAAAGGTTATTAAACAATCAGGCTATGATGGTTTTATTTCCATTGAGTTTGAAGGAATGGAAGATTGCGAGAAGGCAGCCAAAATAAGCTTCGATAATGTCCGCAGGATTTGGGATGCCGTTTAGGCTGTGTAAAAGTAAATTTGCATAAATATTTGAAAAATCGCAGATAAATCACCCGAAATTGCAGATATATAAGAAAAACTGCAGATAAATCACTCAAAGTTGCAGATATATGTTCAAGCACTAATAAAAAATGAATAAGCGGTCACTATCCAACAGGTTTAGTGACCCAAATACATAGAAATAAAGATGATGGAGGGTTCAGGTTGAACAAGAAAAAGTTTGTTCATATCATTTCCCACACCCATTGGGACCGAGAATGGTATTTGCCATTCGAAAAGCACCATGTTTTGCTTTGCAAACTAATGGATCAACTAATTGAAACATTAGAAAAAGATTCAAATTTTAAAAGTTTTCATCTCGATGGCCAGACCATCATCCTTGATGACTATCTGCAATTCCGTCCTGAAATGAAAGAAAAACTGAAACAATTCATAGATGAGGATAGAATTCATATTGGTCCATGGTACATCCTGCAGGATGAATTTTTAACAAGCAGTGAAGCCAACTTCGCAATCTCCAGTATGGGTTAAAGGATGCGGTGGGATGGGGCAGTAAGGTATCAATGCTCGGCTATTTTCCTGACTCGTTTGGCAACATGGGTCAGGCTCCGCAAATTCTTAAGCAAGCCGGCATTGACACTGCTGTTTTTGGCAGAGGAGTTAAACCTACCGGATTCAACAATATGGTAAGTGAATCCGAAGATTACGAATCTCCTTATTCGGAAATGATTTGGCAGTCGCCAGATGGGTCCACCGTACTTGGGATTTTGTTTGCAAATTGGTATAGCAACGGCAATGAAATCCCTGTTTTACGTGAAGAAGCACGGGAGTTTTGGAAGCAAAGGATTGCCAATGCTGAAAAATATGCGGCAACTCCTCATTTGTTAATGATGAATGGCTGTGACCATCAGCCGGTTCAAACAGATTTATCGGGAGCTATCACTGTGGCCCAGGAACTATTTCCTGACTATGAATTTATTCATTCAGATTTCGACCAGTATATCCAACAAGTTAAACAATCACTTCCCAATGATTTAAAGGTGATCAACGGGGAACTGCGTAGCCAGCATACAGATGGCTGGGGGACGCTCGTCAATACGGCTTCAGCACGCATATATTTAAAGCAGCTTAACCAAATAGGGCAGACAATGCTGGAAAAAGTGGCCGAACCACTGGCTTCTTTCGCTTATCTTGCAGGTGAGAAGTACCCGCATCATTTATTTTCATATGCATGGAAAACACTAATGCAAAATCATCCGCATGACAGCATCTGCGGCTGCAGTGTGGACGAGGTGCATCGTGAAATGGTAACCAGATTTGAAAAAAGCAGGCATGTGGCGGAAATGATTATTGATGATAGTATGGCTGCGATCACAAACCAGATAAATACAAATACGTATCGTAAATATGGGGATGACGCCATTCCATTTACTGTATTTAACACTTCGGGCTGGAAGCGGACCGGGGTTGTTACAATAGATCTTGACCTGGAGCGCCAATACTATTCAAAGGGAGTTAATAAAGCAGAATTGCTGAATATCCCGCTTGATGGACGCGTCTTGGTGGATGAGACAGGCAATCACTATCCATTTGAATTAAAGGATCTGAGCATTCAATTTGGCTACGATTTGCCGGACGATCAATTTCGTCAGCCATATATGGCAAGAAAAGTTAGACTTACGTTCGAAGCAATTGATATTCCAGGTCTAGGTCATAAAACGTATGCTTTTGTAAAGGAATCAATGTCAGAAACAAAAAGCAGCCACTCGTTATTTAATCATGATAGAGAAATAGAAAATGATTTTCTACTTATCAATGTAGCTGATAACGGTTCATTAACTGTTAAGGATAAAAAGAGCGGCAAAGTGTTCAAAAATCTTTGTATCTATGAAGATAGCGGCGACATTGGCAATGAGTATATGTACCGCCAGCCAGATGGTGAAAACAGCTTGACGACGGAGAATGTGCTGGCTGATATTCGAATCATAGAAGATTCTCCACTCCAGGCAGTGCTTGAAATAGTTCATCAATGGGAACTCCCATCCGGGGCAAGCGATGAACTGGATACGGAACAAAGCCAGCTCGTTTGGTTTACCTCCCGAAAATCACAGCGGGCAGCGGAAACGACACCTTTTACAATCAAAACAATTGTCAAGCTTGAAAAACATGGGAAGGGTATTGATGTGACAACCTCTTTTGATAATCAAGTTACCGACCATCGCTTGCGTGTGTTATTCCCGACTGAAATAGAAACCAGCTGCCATTATGCGGATTCCATTTTTGAAGCGGCCAAGCGAGACAATCTTCCATCAAAGGAATGGAAGAATCCAAGCAACTGCCAGCACCAGCAAGCGTTTGTAAGCGTCCACAATGAACAAGCTGGTCTAACAATTGCCAATAAAGGGCTGAATGAATACGAGGTTATTCGCGATGGAAAGAATACGATTGCTATTACAATCCTTCGTGCGGTAAGAGAATTAGGAGACTGGGGCTATTTCCCAACACCGGAAGCCCAATGCCTGGGAGAACAGACGGTGCATTTTAAAATCATTCCTCATGGAGATGATGCCTACACTGAGGCATATCAGTTCCAGATTCCGTGGGGTGTCAAGCAAACGAATCTCCACGATGGGAAACTTCCTTTAACGCATACATGTGTTGAGTGGTCGGGTTCCAAGCTTGCTTTTTCATCAATGAAGACAGCAGAGAAAACAGGTGATGTTATGATTCGTTGGTATAACCTGTCTAATGAACATGAGGATTTAAGAATCCTACCGCATTTCACTGCTGCAAAAAAATATAAAAGCAATGTCTTAGAGCAAGAAGGCATAAATCTTGAAAACTCGATTTCCGTCAATCCTTATGAGATTGTTACAGTAGGTCTTAAGAAAAAGGAGAACTTTTTTTCATGACAAACCAATTGCCAGCCAGCATGAAAGCACTGATTGAAGAAGTGAAAACAATTTTTCACCAAGATCCAAAGGTACAAGCATTGTTTGAGAATTGTTTTTCTAATACCTATGAAACAACATTAAAAAAGCGGAAGGACGGTTCTATCTTCGTAATCACAGGGGATATACCGGCAATGTGGCTGCGGGATTCTGCCGCCCAAGTCCGCCCTTATCTGCTCCTGGCAGAGACCGATCCGGAAATCGCAGACATGATTGAAGGGGTTATAAACAGCCAATTTGCTTATATCAATCATGATCCATATGCCAACGGTTTTAATGAAGAACCAAACGGACAGCGGTACCATGAGGATTCAACAGAGATGACGCCGTTGATTTGGGAACGAAAATATGAAATTGATTCTCTTTGTTATCCTATCCAGCTTGCTTATTTATTTTGGAAGGCAACAGGTAGAACCTCCCATTTTAATGAAAGCTTTCAAACTGCAGTAGAAAAAATTCTCGCACTATGGGTGGTTGAACAGAATCATGAGGAGCAATCTCCTTATCGGTTTGAACGTGACAATTGCCCACCTTCAGATACATTAACTCGAGATGGAAAAGGCAGCTTGGTGACCTATACTGGAATGACCTGGTCAGGCTTCCGTCCAAGTGATGATGCCTGCCAGTATGGCTATTTAATTCCAGCCAATATGTTTGCGGTTGTTGTGCTGAAACAGCTTTCTGAAATTGCTGAGAAAGTTTTAAACGATGATGAATTATTCGAAGAATCTGTAAGGCTGGCGGAGGAAATTGATCGCGGAATCCAAACGTTTGGTATAGTAAAACACCCAGAGTACGGGAAGATATATGTCTATGAAACAGACGGACTTGGAAACTATAACTTAATGGACGATGCCAATGTCCCAAGTCTATTATCCATGCCGTACCTCGGCTATTGCAGCCCGGATGACCCGATTTATTTAAATACAAGGAAATTTATTTTAAGCGAGGAGAATCCTTATTTTTATGAAGGAAGTGCCGCTAAAGGCATCGGCAGTCCGCACACGCCGCCCCAATTTATTTGGCATATTGCCCTAGCCATACAGGGGATGACAGCAGTTTCCGATCAGGAAAGGGTTGAAATTTTGGAGCTGTTTAAAACCACGGATGCGAATGCCAACTTGATGCACGAAGGCTTTCATGTTGACGCACCAGAAAAGTTTACGCGGCTATGGTTCTCTTGGGCAAATTCAATGTTCAGTGAATTTCTATTAACAATGTGCAACAAATATGTAAAAGGCAATGCACTATCAAAAATAGGCCAATGAAAGGATGTTTATCAAGTGAAAAAGACCGATTCTGTTAAAGCGTTTCATCTCCGTTTTGGATCACATCAGCTGGTAGAACCATTCAAGCAGTTTATCGAAAAAGTACTGGCACCAAAAGGTATTAATCAGCTAATCATTGAATGCAATACATCGTTTGTTTTTGAAAAACATCCGGAAATCACTGAAGGAACTTTAACAAAACAGGATGCTAGGGAAATTGCCGATGTTTGTAAGCGGCATGGTATACGTGTCATTCCACTGTTTCAATGTCTTGGTCATCAGGGCTGGGGCGGAGCGCCTAACTCACTGTTAAAAGCCTATCCTGAATTTGATGAAACACCACATATCCCATTAGATGCAAAATGGCCTGACTTTTTCTGCCGCAGCTGGTGTCCGCTGCATCCAGAAATCAACGCGCTTGCCTTTGATCTGCTTGGTGAAATCATTGATGCCTTTGATGCAGATGCGATGCATGTAGGCATGGATGAAGTTTACGCGCTTGCTGATGACCAGTGCCCGCGATGCAAGGGGAAAGAGCGGGGAGAGCTTTTCGCTAAAGCAATAAATGATTTGCATGGATATTTAGTGAAAGAGCGTGGTGTCCAGATGTATATGTGGGCGGACCGGTTAAATGACAGTGAGGCAACTGGTTATAACCGATGGGAAGGCGATACCTTTGGTACCCACAAGGCTATTTCGGCGATACCGACAGATATTGTCTTGATGGATTGGCATTATGATCCTTTGGATTCGTATCCTTCGATTGGTATCTTTTTAGAAAAGGGATTCTCGGTAATTCCTTCCTGCTGGTATAAAACAGAAGCAGCAGTAGATTTTCTTAAGGAGAGCAAGCGCCAGGCAGTTGAAACATCGGAGCCGGATCGCTTGCTTGGAATGGCAGTCACCTCGTGGAATGGCTGGAATCAAGAAGCCTTTGAAAAATTTATTCATTTAACTTCGTCCTCCTTTACAAGAGAGGAAGAGTTAGGGGAACTGGATGAGCTTTATCGTACTCTTGATGTGATTACGAAAGAGCTCTCATAACGTAGACTAGAAAGTAAATCTAAGTCAATAGCGATAGTAGTTGGAGCACTGGAAGAGGTTCCTGCCGGTGGGAAAATTGGGTCAGGATTTATCGAAAGATTGTGAGAAAGGGAGAATGTAAAATGATAAAATTAGAAAATAAGATTGGAATTATTGTCGATAGTTTGCGCCTGCCTATCCGTGAAGGGTTGAAGGTGGCGAAAGAGCTTGGTGCAGATGGTGTCCAAATTTATGCGGTTGATGGAGAAATGAGCCCAGAAAATTTGACTTCTGCTGCAAGAAAGGAATTAAAGGATTATATCGCGTCATTAGGGTTGGAAATCTCAGCACTTTGCGGTGATTTAGGCGGACATGGATTTCAAGATAAGGATGCGAATCCAGAAAAGGTTGAGAAGTCCAAAAGAATTCTTGATTTAGCGGTTGAGCTTGGAACCAATATCGTTACGACTCACATTGGAATAGTTCCAGAAGATCCATCATCTGAAGTGTATGCATCAATGCAAAAAGCCTGTGAGGAATTGGGGGTTTATGCTAAAAGCTTAAACGCTTATTTTGCGATAGAAACGGGTCCAGAAACTTCGTTAACGTTAAAAAACTTCTTGGATTCGCTAAGCACTAACGGTGTTTCCGTAAACTTTGACCCGGCCAATATGGTGATGGTTACCGGAGATGATCCGGTAGAAGGAGTTAAACTGCTAAAGGAATATATTGTTCATACCCATGTAAAAGATGGCATCAGGCTGAAGCAGGTTGATCCTCGTGCTGTCTATGGTTCGCTGGACTTCGGCAACGGAGTGGACCATGAACAAATTGCAAAAATGGTGACCGAGGGAGAGTTTTTCAGAGAGCTTCCATTAGGTCAAGGGAAGGTGGATTTTAACCAGTATTTTGCCGCTCTCCAATCAATTGGCTACACGGGGTACTTAACAATTGAACGTGAAGTCGGCACGAGTCCTGTTCAAGATATTGGCGAGGCAATTAAATTTATTCGGACTTTTAAATAAGAGACAATGCTTACATGCCTTGTTCAGAATTAGGGCGTTATATTTTGACTAAATGAAAGGTTGTGATTGCACCTTGAAGCCCAATATATTATTAATCATGGTTGATCAAATGCGTGGAGATTGTTTAAGCTTGCTGGATCATCCCGTAGTCGATACACCCAATCTCGATCAGCTTGCCCGCAATGGCGTTCTTTTTAAAAATACATACGCAGCAACACCAACCTGTGTACCAGCAAGGGCGTCTGTATTAACAGGAATGTCACAAACATCTACCGGCCGGGTAGGCTATCAAGATAGAATTCCTTGGAACTATGAACATACTTTGCCAGGTGAATTGGCAAAGGCAGGATATCATACCCAGGCAGTTGGAAAGATGCATGTTTATCCTGCAAGAAACCTAGTTGGTTTTCACAATGTAGTGCTGCATGATGGCTATCTGCATTATAACCGCTTTAAGCAACAGAACCTTGAGGCAGACTCCTATAATTACAGTGGTGATGATTATTTACCGTGGTTAAAAGAACAGGCAGGTTCCCAGGTAGATTTAATTGATTTAGGACTGGATTGCAATGCTTCTACAGTGGCAAGACCATGGCATTTACCAGAATCTTTACATCCAACCAATTGGGTGGTAACGCAGTCGATCGATTTCTTGAGAAGGCGTGATCCAACAAAGCCATTTTTCTTAAAAATGTCCTTTGTCAGGCCGCATCCGCCGTTTGATCCGCCGCAGGTATTTTTCGATATGTATAAAGATTTAGAGCTGCCAGATCCGCCTGTGGGTGATTGGGCTGAACAAGAAGATCTACAAAGATTCGGATACAATCCTATTACCGATAGAGGAAAGGTGCCAAAGAATCGTCTGCAGCGCGCACGGGCGGCCTACTATGCACTGATTACCCATATCGATTATCAAATCGGCCGCTTCATGATCGCAATGGAAGAACACGGTGTGTTACACAATACGGTTGTTTTGTTCGTTTCTGACCATGGTGAATTGCTGGGAGATCATCACCTTTTCCGCAAGTCCTTAGCATATGAAGGAAGCGCCAAGGTTCCATTTATCCTTTCCGATCCTGGAAACCTACTAGGAATAAAGAAAAATCAGGTAGTTGAAGAAGTGGTTGAGCTTCGTGATATTATGCCGACCTTGCTGGATGCTGCAAATGTAGAGATTCCTGAAACCGTAGAAGGGAAGAGCGTATTAAACTTATTAGCTGAGCAGTCTGAAGAGTGGCGCGAGTACATTCACGGGGAACATGCACATGGTCAGCTTTCTCATCATTACCTAACTGATGGAAAAGAAAAATATATCTGGTATTCTCGGACCGGGGAAGAGCAGTTGTTCAATCTCGTGGAAGATCCTCAGGAAGTGACCAATCTTAGTAATAAAGAGGAATATCGTCACCGCTTGGAGTTTTGGCGACAGCGGCTGGTGGGTGAGCTGGATGGGCGTGAAGAAGGATATACGGATGGGGAGCGCCTCATCGAAGGGCGAATAACGAAAGCTTGCCTAGATCATTTACTAGAATCGGTTGGAAAAAAATAAATTGAAATTTTAAGAGAATTCCACTCTATACAATCAACTACGACTTTTAACAGGACAGAAACTTAAAAAGATAAATTCAACCTAAAAGACCAGTGAGATTTCACTGCGTCTTTTTTTTTAGGTTGTGTAAACCTTCTCTGTGGATTTCCCTCGAAAAATTATTTAAATTATTTGAAAGTTTTAATTTACAAATGAGTTTATTTATAATAACATAAATTTAAGATTTGATTTATGTTGTATTATGTTTGAATTAATTAACGGTAACAACAAAACAAACATACCCAAATAATCTTTTTTAGGATGTAAGGGGAGCTAATATAATGGATGTATTTTTAAACGAACGTCAGCAGCATATTGTGGCACAATTAGAAAAAGACAAGAAGGTATTTGTTGCTGCGCTTGCTCAAGAATTGGGAGTGGCGCCTGAAACCATTCGCCGCGACTTGGATGCATTGGAAAAGAATAAGATGGTGAAAAGGGTTCACGGCGGGGCCGTCAATTTTCTTCAGACCAATAATGAGCCGCATTTCGAAAGCAAAATGAATGTAAGAAGTGAAGCAAAAGCGGCGATAGGAAGGAAAGCCGCCGCTTTTATACAGGATGGCGACACCATCATGATTGATGTCGGGACAACAAACATTTACCTGGCAAGGGCGATTTCAGGGGTGAAAGATGTCACCATTGTGACCAATTCGCTAGCGGCAGCCGATGAATTAAATAAGCTGGTAGAAGCCCAACAGTTTGATGGGAAAATCATTGTCCTCGGGGGAGTCACAAATCCTGCCCAAAAATCAATCATCGGGGCACTGACTTGCAAAATGATGGAGTCATTTCGGTTTGATAAATTATTTCTCTCTTGCGGCGGCATCACAACCAGTCATGTCAGCGATTATAATTTTGAAGAATGTATGGTATCGACGGTAATGGTAGAAAGAGCTAATCAGGTTTTTCTATTGGCCGATTCTTCGAAAATCCAACAGGAGTCCTTTTATCAAATTTGTCCTTTAGCAAAGGTTGATTATATTATTTGTAATCAAGACATGCCATTGTCTTGGAAACAAACGGAGCTAGACACTATGCTACAGTGGATCACAGTATTGGAGGGAAAAGATAATGAAGGTTGATTATCATTTACACCTTGAGGAAGGTCCTTATTCTTTGCGCTGGCTTGATCGAACAAACCAAGCGTTAGATTATTTCCAGCCGCTAAAGGAACAACGGCATTCGATAGACTGGCTGCAAAAAAGTATGGATCGCCTATCTGAACGTATGCAAAAGAGATCCTATGATTCATCATGGATTGACTTATATTTAAAAGAAGCGAAACGTAAGGGTCTGCGTGAGGTAGGGATTGTCGACCATTTATATCGCTTTAAAGAAACGAAGGCCTATTTTGAAAGATTTGTAGATATAAGTGATACCGAACTCGGAAATCTTCAAAGAACTTGGTTATCTCAAGTAATGACAGAATCGATGGAGGATTTTGTCCGTGCCATTACAGATGCGAAAAAACGTTGGAAAGCGGAGGGAATCATTCTTAGGCTTGGAATTGAAGCAGACTATTTTCCTGGCGGGGAGGAAGAATTAAAAGAACTTCTCGGTTCTTATGAATGGGATTATGTAATCGGTTCGGTACACTTTTACAACGGCTGGGGATTCGATAATCCGGAGACACAACATCTATTTCAGAACTATCAATTAGATTCATTGTATGCGGATTTTTTCAATGTTGTTGAAAAGGCAATTCGTAGTCAATTGTTTAACTTCGTAGCCCATTTAGATAATTTAAAGGTGTTTAATTACCGTCCGGATGAACAAATTTTACTTCCGTATTATGAAAGAATTGCAAAAGCGTTAGTAGAAACGGGTACGGCCACCGAAATAAATGCGGGCTTATATTATCGTTATCCTGTTAAAGAAATGTGTCCAAGTCCAAAGTTTTTAAATATATTAGTCAACCATGGGGTTTGCTTTACAACCTCATCAGATTCCCATTTCCCTGATGACATCGGAGCGTTTATCGATTTAAACACTGAAACACTTATAAAAAAGGGAGTAACTGAAATAGCAACCTTTGAAAATAGAAAGAGAATCATGAAGCCGCTCTATTTAGATGTTTTAGAATTAAAGGGATGATTGTTTAGCGGGCTCTCCAATAAATAGACAAACGGACTGTCTTGAATGGGGGTATGGAAATGGATCATTTAGGCATTTTTTATGAAGAACATTTATTAAAAAATATCGAAATTTATCTTCGGCTTGTGATAAGTGCCCTTCTCGGAATGTTTATTGGCTGGGATCGCAGTGCTAAAAATAAACCGGCGGGCTTAAAGACTTTTACCTATGTTTCTGTTTCCTGTACGTTAATTACCATTATATCCATTTATAGTGCCGAAATTTTCGGTAATTCAAATATCAATAACCGGATGGATCCGATGCGCCTTACCGCTCAAATAGTTTCCGGCTTAGGGTTTTTAGGGGCGGGTCTGATTTTAAAAGACGGTTTACGCGTGAAAGGCCTCACATCCGCGGCGATGGTGTTTTTTGCCGGCGGTGTGGGAATTGGAATTGGTGCCGGTTTCTACGGTATCGTTCTAGCATCTGTACTCATTACTTTTATTTTAGCTAAAGTAAGCCAATTGATTGAGGATCGGCATAATGAACACGAAGACGTAAACAAACACAAAGCTTATCGAAATATAGGAACATAGAGGTTACAGCTTGAAAGATATCCTTCCCTCTTTTTGTATATTACGGAAAAATATGCTTCCAACTTTCTGAAAGTTTTGATACATTCATGTTAGTTCATCCTATTTAATCATATTTTTGGAAAAGTAAGAGGGGTTATAGATGAAAAAGGGGCATATCGAATTAATCAAGAAGATGAATAGGGATCTTGTATTAGAAACCATCAGAAATGAGCAGCCCATCAGCCGGGCTAAAGTCTCACGTAAACTAGGAATCAGCCGTTCAACCGTTTCTTCTATCGTTGACGAATTAATCGAGAAAAAATTTGTGATTGAATTAGGGTATGCCGAATCTACCAAGGAAGGCGGCAGGCGCGCCATACAGCTTGGTTTTAATCCAAGCTCCGGTTTTGGAATTGGTATCGAAATATCCAGCTCTAGACTTTATATTTGTTTAGCAGACTTGGACGGGAACGTGATTTATAAAACCACTTTTTCCCCGACCAATCAGCTTCATGTGATTCGCGAGGCCATTCATAAATGCATCGATTTATCGCCGGTTTCTATTCAACAAATAATCGCAATTGGATTCTGTATACCTGGAACCGCAGATAGTGAGCGGGGGATTGTCCATTCACCGGAATTACAATGGGAGAATATCGAATTCATCCCTTATATGAAACAACATTTCTCCATGCCGATGTTTATCAATAATAATGTAAATTGCATGGCGCTTGGTGAGAAATGGCTTGGTAAAGCAAGAAATATGGATGACTTTATTTATATTTTCATAGAAAAGGGGATTGGCAGCGCCATTATGGCCAACGGGGAAT
Source organism: Neobacillus kokaensis (assembly GCF_014656545.1). Lineage (GTDB taxonomy): Bacteria > Bacillota > Bacilli > Bacillales > Cytobacillaceae > Neobacillus > Neobacillus kokaensis. Next base: position 48,325 of record NZ_BNDS01000004.1, on the reverse strand, counting down.
TAATTCAAGGAAAGGATTTTATGGCTGGAGAAATCGGGTATTTCGCCTTTCATTCAGATATCAAGCGTCAAGAAATTACTCAGTTAGGCGATTTTGGTTCGTTTGATAAGTCCGCATCACTATTGGCGTTTGACCGTCATGCTGTTAACTTCTATGAAATTATAAAAAAGCGTGAAGATGCAGAAGCAAATGAGCGGGAATTAGTAGATAATTTTATACAAACGCTTTCTCTAGGAATCGCAAATATGATTAGTCTGTTGAATCCAGAGAAGGTGATCATTGGCGGCAAGATGGGGACAGAACTTGGCCGCATTTTACCCGCAATTACAGGCGAGGTAAAAAACATAACGCCCTTAAGATGTACCATCGAGTTATCTTCAGAAAATGAGGATATTGGTGTATTAGGCATTATCCTATATTCATTTGGGCAGGTAAGGGATTGGCTTTAATTTCGGAGCCGAATGAAGGATTCATTACGTAATGGTTTGTTTTAATTGAAAACAAACAAACGTAATAGTAATCAAAAATGTGTGAACAATATAAATGTAAAAGATGGGTTGTTCAAAAAAATATAGATTGATATAAAGCTAATTACTGTAAAAGTAGTGTGAATTTTATGAACATTTTGTAAATTTTATTGACGAGGAAAAAAGCCCCATATATACTAATTTTATGGTTAGTTTCGTGTCAGAACAAACTAACTTAAAAGGGGGAAAAGGAGTTAATCAAATCTTAACTTTTACAATATCGCAAATAATGGAGAGAAGCTTATGTTACCAATGACCAATAAAAAGTTTCGTCAGAATTACGATCAGAAGTATGGTGTCGGAGTTGATATTGGCGGGACCAAAATATTCATTTGCATAGCAGACATGCGGGGAAATGTGGTTTTTAAACAAAAAGTAAAGACGACTAGCGATTATGATCAAATTTACAGGTACATATATGAATCTGTAAAGGCTGCTGGCCTAACGTTAGATCAGGTAGCTTCGATAGGGTTCGGAGTACCCGGTATCACGAATAGTTTGAGTGGAATGATTATTGACGCCCCAGCATTCAAGTGGAAGAATGTGCCGTTTAAGAAAAAGATGCAGCAGTATTTTGATTGTTCCATTTCTGTCAATAATGATGTAAATTGCGCTGCTCAAGGGGAACGATGGATAGGCAGTGCAAAAAAAATTGAGGATTTTGTTTTTATAGCGATTGGAACTGGTGTAGGAAGTGCCATATTTTCAAATGGAGCCATGGTTCAAGGCGATCAATTTATGGCGGGAGAAATCGGGTATTTATTGGGGGATGGAGATCTGCCACAAGCTCACACAAATCTGTTCGGTGAATTCGGAATCTTTGAACAAAAGACCTCAGGAACGGCCTTATCACGACATGGATATGACCCAAAAGTTTTGTTCCAAAGCTATAAAATGGATGAACCTGACGCAGTGAGGATTGTCAATCAATTTGTGACGGACCTTGCAATCGCCATATCGAATATCGTGAGTTTGCTTAATCCTAGAAAGGTGATTATCGGTGGGGGGGTTGCTGCTTCCATGTCCGTTATCCTTGAAGTACTCCGTTTAAAAGTCTCACAATTCACCCCAATTCCTGTTTCCATCGAGCTATCCACATTGGACGAGGAATCAGGTGCAATAGGTGCTCTAGCCTTTGCATTCGAACAAACCGGTTTATTAGAAGCTGCTGCCATACCGGAACTTTACGAAAACAAGCTAGAATCTCGCTAATTGTATAAGTGTTTATTTCAAAAGAGTAAGCGGTTACAACGTAATAATGGATTTGAAGTCATTTAAAAAGGGTGGTTATTGTGGAGAAAACCTCACTGATCCAAACAACCTTAGGAAATTATGAGATTGCTGTTACACCAGAATCCCATCAATCGCACATTATTTTGAGAGTAGAAGTACCTAAGTCAACTGAAGAACTTGTCATCCATTACTCTTATTCACCAACCGAAGAAGCAGCAGAAGAAAAGTTAGACCAGCTGTTTTTACGTTATCAAAAGGATAATAACATGCCCTCTACTGATCGGCTGCATATTCAAGCGGTAAGAAATCTTATTACAATCTCAGCCCGCTCAAGCCAAGGATATGAAGGAAGCTGTCACCGGTTTGAGTCAACGGGAACCGTTTTTATTAATGATCGTCAATCGACGCCAGGAATACAGACGAAAGAAATTCAACCTGGTTTCTGGGATATATCCTTCAATTTTCATGCCTTAGTTACGGAAAAAACATTGATTAACTGTACCATCCAGGCTGTACATAAGGAAGCTGTAAACGCCCAACAGCCAATAGAAATAGCAACAACAAAAAAAGAGCGATTAAAGAGGGAACGCGAATTGTATGTTCCAACACAATTTCAAAAAGTAGAGCTTCATACCCACACACAGCATAGCGATGCAAGGCATACGACTGAAGAATTAATAAAGGAAGCCATCAAACTAAAACTCGATTGGCTGGCAATCACGGATCATAACAGCATAAGTGCATTTGATGAAGTTAAACAGGCAGAGCATGCTATACGCTTTATCAAGGGATTGGAAATGACGACACTCCATGGACATTTTTTAACATTAGGCTATAAAGATCAACAGCCGATTGATTGGACTTTAATTGATCGAGTGAACATTAATGAAAAATTAAAGGAAATGAAAGAGCAAGGATTAGTTATTGGAATTGCGCATCCGTTCGATGTCGGAAGCCCGTACTGTACGGGTTGCCGCTGGCAATATGCGTTAGAGTCTCTTGAATATATCGATTTTATCGAGGTATGGAATTCGGAGGATCCACATTATTCTATATCCAATGCAGATGCAGTTGCCAAATGGACCCAGCTTTTAAATTGTGGTATTGAAATACCGGCAACATGCGGCAGAGACTGGCATCATTCAAACACAACTAAGAGACCTGCGTTTTTATATGTTTCTGTTAAGGAAAATGCAGAAGAAAAGGATATTTTGGACGCGGTTAAACTAGGCAGGAGTTACATTACGCTATCTCCGCAAATTGATGTGACCATTAATGAGCAATGGACGATCGGCGACAGAATTCATGTAAATGACTTCCATGAATTAGGTGTTTTGATACACCTGACAAATGCAGAGCAAATAGAAATTATCAAAATTGAATCTAATTTAGGAGATTTATATGTCAGTGATCAAGCTGATTTTGATTGCCGGTTTGAGAAAGCTAGAATAAAAGATTTGATGTGGCTAAGAGTATCTGCTTTTGATCATGATGAAAACCGAATTTTATTAACCAATCCTGTTTATTTTGAACAGTAGAAAGGAGGAATTGTTCAATGGAGGTCACGACTGGAAAAAATATTGGACCGGAAGCAAATCTAGGTAAGAACAGTAAGAAAAAGAAGAACAGGGTTAAACCAATGAAGTTCACTATCAAAAACATATGGAAGCACAGGGCTATGTATATTATGCTGCTGCCGTGTATTGTATTTTTCATCGTTTTTTCTTATCTGCCTATGGCCGGTATGGTTCTGGCATTTAAGGAGTTTCGGTTTGATACGGGAATGTTTGGCGGTCCTTGGGTGGGGCTTAAATATTTTGAGCGCTTCTTCCAGGATCCGCAAAGCTGGACATTTGTGAAAAATACGCTCATTATCAGCGGGATGAAATTGATTTTGGCGATGCCCTTTCCAATCATACTCGCACTTATTTTTAATGAAATAAAAAGTAATAAGCTTCGAAGTTTCTTTCAGAGTGTTTCCTATTTGCCGCATTTCTTATCATGGGTTGTTGTAGTGGGAATCATTCAAAGTATTTTAGCCCCAAATACAGGGCTTTTAAACGAATTAATTTCCTTTATGGGAGGTGATGGAAGCACATTCTATTTAATGGAGGAAAAGTACTTTCACTCGATTATGTTCTGGAGTTATGTGTGGAAGGATATTGGCTGGAGTTCGATTATCTATTTTGCGGCCATTGCCGGAATTGACCCAGCTCTTTATGAAGCAGCGGCAATAGATGGCGCAAGCAGGTTAAGACAAATCTGGCATATCACCCTGACAGGAATAAGGCCAACGATTCTCATTTTATTTATCCTATCGTTAGGAAATATTCTATCCGCAGGATTTGATCAAATTTATTTATTAAAAACACCAGGAAATGCCGAGGTTGCAGAAATTATTGATACTTATGTCATTCGAACCGGTCTGCAAAGCGGCCAATTTGGATATGCGACGGCAGTTGGAATGATGCAAGGGGTTGTAGGGTTAATTGTTGTTCTAATCGTGAACCGTTTTGCAAGCAAGAAATTTAATACATCATTATGGTAAACCAATTTTAGGGGGAGAAATTTATATGAAGAGAGTTTCATTTAAATTTTTGACGATGCTATTAATCGGAATTTTAATGCTTACTGCTTGTACGAATGATAAGAAAAGCTCCAGCGAAAGCCGTGAAAAGCCTAAAGATGCACCGGACACATGGATCGCTGACCGAACAATCAAAGGATTGGTCTTTATGAGTGATGGTGACGTTTCAGCAGAAATGAATCCAGAAATTGCAGCTGAGTTAAAGAAAAGAACGGGAATTACCTTGGAATTGCAGGGGATTGCTGTAGAAGACTCAACTGAAGCCTTAACTGCTGGTTTGGCATCTGGGGACCTGCCTGATTTTATTGCATATTACTTGGATCATAGCGGACGCCCTGAAATGCAGATTTTATTAAAGGCTGCCCGTGAAGGGATGTTCCATGATCTAACACCAGAGCTGAAGAATTCGAAGATTTATAGCAAGTATTTCGAAGATGGTTACTTACCGGCTGACACGAAAAACAATGTTATGTTCAGACCAGAATTTAAAGGGGCGACGTACTTCGTTCATATGGCCATCCCTCGCAAACCTGGAACAGTATCAAGGAAATATGTCGGCGGTCCATATATCTTAAAGGACATCGTGGACAAATTAGGGATTAATCCTGCGGAAATCGACACGCATGAGGAATTACGTGATTTAGCAGAAAAGATTAAGGCGGCGAACCTTAAGGATGTAAATGGAAAGCCGATCACTCCAATTGGTCCAACAGTATGGGGCGGAGCCGATCGTGACTGGATTTTTAATGACCTTGTATGGACAGGTTCAAAAGGCGAGAAGTTCTTAAAAGACAAAGATGGAAAAATCAAGCATGAGTCACAAACAGATTACGGTCTAGAGCGCGTTAATTTTGTTCGTGGATTATTAAAAGATGGTCTGCTGCATCCTGAATTCTTTACAATGCCAGAAAATAAAGCGAAGGAAGGCGTTGTCAACAAGTCATTTGGGATTGTTGCGGATATGCATAACTACGTAGTAGAAAATACGGATATGAAATACATCCCACTTGGACCAATCGATACTGTTCAAGGTGATTATCAAATGGTATTACCTTATAAATCTGGATATGCCGGCTGGTCGATTCCAAAAACAACTGAACATCCTGAAGATATTGTAAAACTGGCCGATTATTTAGCAAGCCGTGATGGTAAGTTACTGGCACAATATGGACTTGAAGGAAGAGACTATACACTTGATGAAAAAGGAAATCCTCTTGTGAAAAAAGAAGTGCTTGAATTAAAAGAAAAAGACCCGGAGAAGGCTGCCAAACTAGGGTTTAGAGGGGTTCGTTCTTTCTGGGCAGAGCACCTTGGCTATACAGATATTGACAATATGGAAGACTTCGGCGAATTTGAATACGGTGCAAACGTTGCTGGCGAAGATACCGCGGCCGCAGATAAGATCATCAAGATGTGGAATTATGATGAGAAGCTAAAGAACGCCAAAATAGTGGACGGATCGAGTCCAAAATCGTTCATTTTCGAATTTGAAAATGGCGATAACTTAAATATTGCGCTAGATACCTATAATGAAAATCTATTACGTGCTTACTATGCAAAATCTGAAGCAGAAGCTAAGAAAATATTAAAGGATTCGAAAAAGCTTCTAGAAAAATCCGGATTAAACGATTATATCAAACTGGTTGAGGAAAAAGAAAAAGAAGGTACAACAATCAGATATTAAGTAGAAAAGCTGCCAGACAAGTAACAAAATGCTTCCTTTCTTTTTAGAAAGAGAGGAAGCATATTTTTCTAAGTTGGAGGGATAGACGTGCGCCAGAAATCATGGAGTTTTTCCCAGATTCTTAATATTTTCATTGTGGCATTACTTTGCTTATCTATTATTCTTCCGTTCTTAAATATTTTGGCACTCTCATTTAATGAAGGAACAGATGCCCAGCGAGGCGGTATTTATTTTTTTCCTAGAGAATTTAGTGTTGACAACTATTTAGAAGTCTTTAAGCAGTCTAGTGTTTTAAATGCCTTAGGAATCAGTGTATTCAGAACGGTTGTGGGAACTGCTATTAGCGTGTTATTAACGGCAATGGCAGCCTATGCGCTAAATACAAGGACATTGCCAGGAAGAAAGTTTATTACCTTTTTCATCTTTTTCACGATGTTATTTAGCGGCGGTATTATTCCTTATTATTTAGTATTAACAGAGCTTAATTTAACCAATAGTATTTGGGTGTATATTATTCCAGGTCTTTATAGCGTGTGGAACATTTTGATTATGCGAACGTTCTTCAGCCAGCTCCCAGACAGTGTCTTTGAAGCGGCCCGAATTGATGGCTGCAGCGAATTTCAAATCTTTTTTAGAATTGTCCTGCCAATGAGTAAACCGGTTATTGCTACGATTGGATTGTTTAATGCTGTTGGGCACTGGAATGATTGGTTTTCGGGTGCCTTCTATGTTCGTGACCCTAATTTAAAACCGCTTGCCACACTCCTCCAGGAGATGCTAACAAGACAGCAAGCGTTGGCGGATGCCTTGTTAAGAAACTCCGGTAGTTATGAAATGTTAGAAAAAATAACGGTAACGGGTGATTCCTTGAAAATGGCTACCATTATTATTGTAGTGGCTCCAATTATCATTATTTATCCATTTATTCAAAAGCACTTTACAAAAGGCGTCAATATTGGCTCAGTGAAAGAGTAGGATGGGGGATATAAGATGAATCAATTAACATTTAAGCAGGATGGAACGTTTAAAATCGTACAGTTTACTGATCTTCATTGGGAAAATGGCGATGATAAAGATTTAGAAACCAATCGATTAATGGAGACCATTTTACAAGAAGAGAAGCCCGATTTAGTTGTGTTTACAGGGGATCTTATTTATAGTCCGGCGAGTGCTGATCCGAAAGCAGCTTTAAGGGGAGCGCTCGAACCTGTCGCAAAAATGGACGTTCCATGGGCAGCTGTTTTGGGAAACCATGATTCAGAAGGGGATGTAACAAAAGAAGAACTGCTTAGTGTGATGCAGGAATATCCTTTATGCCTAACTGAATCAGGGGATGTCAGCGGTGTAGGCAATTATGTCGTGCGAGTTTTGGATTCATCAGGTTCTAAACTGGTATGGGCGCTTTATTTTCTAGATTCAGGGATGGATAACGAAAACAAAGCAGTGGGCGGCTATGATTTTATTAAAAGAGATCAGATAGATTGGTATGTGAAACAGTCAAGCGCATTGAAACAAAGTGGAGAGCCTGCGGAACTTTTGTTTTTCCATATCCCGCTTCCAGAGTATAAAGAGGTATGGCAATCAGGAAATTATGTCGGCTCCATGTTTGAAGGGGAAATTTGCAGTCCTCTTGTAAATTCCGGGCTTTTCTCAGCAATGGTAGAAATGGGCAATGTTAAGGGAACGTTTGTAGGGCATGATCATTTAAACGATTTCTGCGGAGATCTGTATGGGATTCAGCTGTGCTATGGCCGTGCTACTGGCTATAACGGCTATGGTGATGAGAAGTTTCCGCGCGGTGCCCGCATTATTAAACTGGAGGAAGGCAAGCAGGATTTCGAGTCTTATCTGCGGCTTGCAGATGGAACGGTGCTAGTTCAGGAGAAAGAGAAGATTCAAGGTTAGTAATTTAAATAAGTTTTTGGAAGGAGCGGAATATTGGTGTTTTGGACAGAGAAAAAGCTTGAAAGCCGCATTAAGGAATTAGAAAAATACCGATACCGTGATTGTATCTCGATTCCGGAGTTCAACTATCAATTGGATCAATCAGAGGGTGTGGTTGTTCCAAGTCCGCCTGCAAATAAGGAGTGGTCGAAAATCCGATTGGGGGACCATTGGACAGGGCGCGACCTATATGCATGGCTGCAAACAAACATTCAAATTCCTGGCGATTGGGCAGGACGTACAGTAGTTGGTATTTTTGACTTTGGCAAAACAGGTGATGGAAACAATTCTGGTTTTGAATCCCTTTTATATATAAATGGTGCACCATATCAAGGAGTTGACTCAAATCATCAAGAATCCTTCTTGCCTGACTCCTTGATTGGTTCAAAAGTTGAACTTACATTGCGCTTATGGTCAGGTCTTGAAGGTGGCGGGGTTCCGGCGCCGCAGGAGCATAAAATCAAACGGGCTGAAATCGCGTGGCTGGATGAGAAAGTTGATGATCTTTATTACACTTCAGCAGCGATGCTCAAGGCTGTCCATGTTTTAAATGATCAAGCTCCTGAACGCCAAGCTTTATTAGCAGCACTTGACAGATCCTTTTTGCTGCTGGATTGGTCTAAACCGGGCTCAGAAGGCTTTTATCAATCAGCAGCGAGAGCACAGGAGTTGTTAGAAAAAGAATTACAAGAAATGAAATCGCATCATCCGGTGACGGTTACGGCCATTGGTCATACCCATATTGATGTGGCCTGGCTGTGGCGGTTAAAGCATACAAGAGAAAAGGCGACACGTTCCTTTTCAACCGTTTTGCGATTAATGGAAAGATATCCGGATTATGTCTTTTTACAGACGCAGCCGCAATTGTATGACTACATAAAATCAGATTTCCCTGAACTGTATGAGCAAATTCGTACCCGCGTAAGCGAAGGCCGTTGGGAAGCAGGCGGCGGTATGTGGCTGGAGGCAGATTGTAATATTCCTTCCGGAGAATCGCTGGTACGTCAGTTTTTAATGGGAACCCGCTTTTTCCGTGAAGAATTTGGTGCGGAGTGCCGGTATTTATGGCTTCCGGATGTGTTTGGCTATAGTTGGGCGATGCCGCAGATTTTGAAAAAGTCAGGTATTGATACCTTTATGACAACAAAAATCAGCTGGAACCAATACAACCGCATGCCGCATGATACCTTCAAGTGGAGAGGGATTGACGGTACTGAAATCTTAACGCATTTCATTACAACAACAGATACCGATGACGATTGGAAGCACATTTATACTTATAATGGTCAGATTTTGCCTGAAACGGTTTTAGGCAGCTGGACCGAGTATCGAGATAAGCAGATTAATAAGGAATTGCTGCTTTCTTATGGCTATGGGGATGGCGGCGGCGGAGTTAATCGTGAGATGCTCGAGATGCGCCGCAGACTTGATGATATGCCCGGTCTGCCGCGGGTGAGGACGGGCAGAGCGGATGACTATTTTAAGAGACTGCAAGAGACGGTGGAACAAACCGATCAATATGTCCATACATGGGATGGCGAGCTTTATTTCGAGTACCATCGGGGAACCTATACAAGCCAAGCCTATAACAAAAAAATGAACCGGAAGCTGGAATTGCTGTATCGAGAGGTGGAATGGTTATCCATTTTGGAAGGCCTATTTGCTTCATCTTTAACACAATATCCGCAATCAGCGATCAATGAAGGCTGGAAGATTATTCTTCGGAATCAATTCCATGATATTATTCCGGGAACTTCAATTAGGGAAGTTTACGAGGACAGCACGCTGGAATATCAAGAGGCGGAAAAGATTGCAAATGAATTAGCAGCGAGATCTTTATATGCACTTGTATCAGACAAAGAATATACGTTTACTGTGATGAATTCTTCTTCATGGGAAAAATCAGGTTTGGTCTCGATTGCTGCTGAAGCCGGCATGGAGTATGGGGAATGGAAGGATGCGGGCGGTAAAACACTGGAAGCCTGCCGTGAAGGGGAAAATTGGCTTGTGCATGTAAATGCGGTGCCATCAACTGGGATCGATACGATTTGTTTCGAACCAGCTGAATTTTCTTCTGAAGCTGCATCCGTTCCATTTGAAGTGCTGGATTCCGGGGTTGTCACACCAAATTATGAAATCAGCTGGGATGAATCAGGGCAGCTAACAAGCATCTTTGACCGCGGTGCGAACCGGGAAGTATTGGCTAATGGGACTAAAGGAAATGTGCTTCAAGTGTTTGAAGATAAACCAATGCACTTTGATGCATGGGATATCGATATTTATTACCAGGAAAAAATGCAGGAAATTAAGGAATTACAATCGGTAAACGTCATCTCCGTGAATGCGCTTCGTCTGGTGATTGAATTTAAATGGTTTTATCTGGATTCAACAATCACTCAGAAAATGGTCTTATTTGCGAAAAGTCCACGGATTGATTTTGTGACGACTATTGATTGGCATGAGCAAAATCAACTGTTAAAGGCAGCATTTCCTGTAGACGTTCGTGCCACGGAAGCCACCTATGATATTCAGTTTGGCAATATCAAGAGGCCTACTCATTGGAACACAAGCTGGGATATGGCTCGCTTTGAGACGGTCGGACATCAATGGGCAGATTTATCAGAGCGTGGCTTTGGGGTCAGCATCTTAAATGACTGTAAATATGGTCATGACATTAAAGACAATGTTATACGTTTAACATTATTAAGATCAGCGACAGACCCTGATTACTTACAGGATCAAGGCTTTCATTCGTTTACGTATTCACTTCTGCCGCATCAAGGTGATTGGGTAGACGGAAAAACGGTCCAAGAAGCATGGGATGTTAATCAGCCGCTTACCGTTTCGAAGGGGGCCGCTGTTACATCAGCCTTTTCACTGTTCCGTCTTTCCGTTGATCATGTGATGATTGATGCCATTAAAAAAGCTGAGGATAGTGAGCAAATTCTTTTGCGTGTTCATGAATATACCGGAAGCCGCGGCAAAGTTGAGGTTCAAAGCGATTTAGTCATCCACGCTTGGCAGGAATGTGATTTAATGGAACGCCCAATGGGCACAAGCGTTAGGCAGGATCGTATTTCATTTGATATTCAGCCATATGAAATCAGGACGTTTCTTGTAGATATTAGCCAAAAGTAATTTTATATAAAAAGGAGTATGGTTATGCCTGAGTCTAGAACACTTCGTGTGATGACATACAATTTAAAATATGCAGACGATACTCCCCCAAATTCATGGGGTGCACGGAAGAATCTCATGACAGAAGTCATCACAAATGAGTCACCGGATCTAATTGGGACGCAGGAGGGCCTTTTTCGGCAGCTGAATGAGCTAGCAGCGATGCTGCCGGATTATGGCTGGATTGGCTTGGGAAGAGAAGGCGGGAGCCAAGGTGAATATATGGCAATTTTTTATAAAAAGGATCGCTTGGAGGTATTGGCATACAACCATTTTTGGCTTTCTGATACACCTTCTGAGATTGGTTCGCGCACATGGGGAAATATATGTCCAAGAATGGTTACCTGGGTCCGCTTTCTTGATAAAAAAACAAATCAATCATTCTATCATTTCAACACGCATTTAGATAATTACTCCTTATTAGCCAGAGTAGAAGGGGCAAAATTAATTGTCCAAAAGGCTCTTGAACTAGACACGACGATTCCGATTGTGTTAACGGGAGATTTCAATGAAAGCAACCATTCTGAATCATACAAAGTCATCGTAGAAGAAGGTCCGTTTTCCGATACATGGTTTATGGCAGAGGAGCGCATTAACGAAAAATTGGGTACTTTCAACGATTTTAGCGATCCTTCCGGCGGGAAAGACCGGATTGATTGGATTCTAGTCCGAGGCAGTACAGGGGTTGGAACATCGAAAATTGTTGGGGACTGCCAAGAAGGGAAATTTCCGAGTGACCATTTTCCAATCGTAGTCGAATTGCAAATGTAAATGCATTATACAGCGAGATTGAAGGAGGGAAAAAGAATGAAATATTTATCAGTTAATGGAATCGTAAATAACCAGCAAGTTCCAATAAAAGTATCACAGCTTATCTTAGGATCGGGCGATTTATTTCGATTCGACCCGGCTGCCGTCACGGCATTGTTGGACACTTTTATCGAAATCGGCGGAAACACGATAGATACTGCCCATCAATATATTAAAGGCGAAGAAATCATTGGACAGTGGATGGCGAAAAGGCAAAACCGTGAGAAAATTACCATTTTAACAAAAGGGGCTCATAACGATGATGGTGAACCCGGTAAACGTGTGAACCCTAAGTCAATTACCAAGGATTTGATGGAAAGCCTGGAACGGTTACAAACATCGTATATTGATTTATATGCCCTTCATCGTGATGACGAGGATGTTGAAGTTGGACCAATCGTGGAGATTTTGAACGAGCATATACAAGCGGGACGTATTAAAGCAATCGGTACTTCGAATTGGACAACAAAGCGTTTAAAAGCGGCAAATGATTACGCTAAGGAGCATAATCTGGTGCCATTTACCTTTAATAGCCCCAACCTGAGTCTAGCGAAATGCAATAAACCGCGCTGGCCGGGCTGCGTTTCGGCTGATGAGGCGATGGTGCAATATCATGAGGAACATAAATTGCCGTTATTATCATGGTCCTCACAAGCGGGCGGGTTTTTCTCGGGGTACTTTACTCCTGAAAATCGCGAAAATGAAGAAATGGTGGAAGTCTATTATTCTACGGAAAACTGGGAACGATTCGACCGGGCTAAGCAGCTTGCCGGAAAGCTTGGTGTGACACCGATTCAAATTGCACTTGCCTATGTATTGAATCAATCCTTTCCAACGGCAGCAATCATCGGGCCTGAAAAAGTAGCCGAGCTGTTATCCTCTTATGAGGGGGCAGGATTAGCGCTTGACCAGGATTTAGTGAATTGGCTTGATCTAAAATCAGCTGCAAAACCGGTTCTATTACAATCTTAATCTTAAATCAAAAAAGGGATGATGAGCGAGATGAAGCATAAATTTGCGGCACAGCTTTATACATTGCGCAATGAACTTCAGCAGGACTTTCCAGGTGTTTTAAGAAAATTAAAAGAAATGGGCTGGGAAGCTGTTCAAATTGACGGTCTATTTGGCTACAAGGCAGAGGAAATTGCGGCTGTATTGAAAGAAACGGGTTTAAAGGCAGCCGGCATGCATATCAGCCTTGACCGGATGAACAATGAACTGAAATCAGTTTTAAGAGAAGCTGACCTTTTTGGAACTACCGATTTCTTTTGCCACTACCTGGAGGAAGACTATCAAAATATTGAAGGGTACAAACGGGCAAAGCGTGAACTGCTTGAAGTCGCCAGAAAAGTATCGCCATTAGGCTATCGGGTTGGCTATCACAACCATGACTTCGAATTCAAGACGGAAATTGCCGGAGAATATGCCCTTACCTATTTATTAAAGCCAGAAGGCAACCAATTTATCATTCCGGAGATTGATACGTATTGGGTTAAAAAAGGCGGAGAAGACCCGCTTGAATATATTAAAAAATATCCGCATCGCATGCCTATTTTACATTTTAAAGATATGACCAATGATGATAGACAATATTTTGCAGAGGTCGGCACAGGCAGCATCAACTTCGAACCGATTCTTCAATGGGGTGAAGCAAACGGTGTCGAGTATTATTGCGTCGAACAAGATTATTGTCCTGGAAGCCCCTTTGATAGTTTAGAAACAAGCCTTAGGAATCTAGAAAAGATGGCGAAAAAGCTAGGCCTTTAAGCGTTTAGCTTTTTGAAGGCAGCTTTCTAGTAGTTAGAGAGGCAGGGAGAACATGTCAAAACTTATTGTTAGTCCAAAAAATAGAGATGAACAAGGAAATTTATTATCAGTAAGTCCCGAAACCGCGGGCTGGAAATACGTTGGATTTGAGGTCTATCAATTGAGGAAAGGGGAAGTGTTAACAAGGGAGACGAATCATCAAGAAGCCTGCCTTGTCTTACTAAGCGGGCTCGCCAATGTGAAAACGAATCAGCAGACATTCGAACAAATTGGGAAAAGAATGAACGTCTTTGAAAAAACCCCCCCTTTCTCGGTTTATGTTCCATGCAATGATTCCTATCAAGTCCAGGCCTGTACAGATGTAGAATTGGCAGTTTGTTTAGCTCCCGGAAATAGTGATTTTGAAGCAAGATTAATCAAGCCTGAAGAAATTGGCTGTGAGCAGCGCGGCAGCGGACATATGTCCCGGACAGTACATAATATCCTGCCCGAGCTGGAACCTGCTCAAAGCTTATTGGTTGTCGAGGTGTTTACACCTGCAGGGAATTGGTCGAGCTATCCGCCTCATAAACATGATCAGGACAATTTGCCAAAGGAATCCTATTTAGAAGAAACCTATTATCATAAAATTAATCCTACAAAAGGATTTATCATGCAGCGAGTTTATAATGACAGGCGTTCGCTGGATGAGGCATTAATTGTAAAAGACGGAGAGGTTGTCCTTGTTCCGGAGGGTTACCATCCTGTCTCAGCCCCTCCGGGTTATGAGTCCTATTATTTAAATGTGATGGCAGGTCCGATTCGAACCTGGAAATTCCAAAATGACCCGGACCATGAGTGGTTATTTAATGCTTAACTGAAGTGCATGGTGAAGGAGGTTTGTAAGGTGAATCATATTCAATTTCCCGCTGACCGAAAGATGGATTTTATCGCAATTGGCCGATTATGCATTGATTTAAATGCAAATGAGATTAATCGTCCAATGGAGGAAACAAGAACATTTACCAAATATGTGGGCGGCTCCCCGGCAAACATTGCAATCGGTGCAGCACGGTTAGGGGTAAAAAGTGGTTTTATCGGTAAAGTTTCTAATGATCAAATGGGACGTTTTATTACGCAATATTTAACAGATCATCAAATTGATACAACGAATATATCCGTCGACCGGACGGGCGCCGTAACCGGTCTTGCATTCACTGAAATCAAGAGCCCGGAGGAATGCAGTATTTTAATGTACCGAGACAATGTGGCGGATTTGAAATTAGCACCTGGTGATGTGTCAGAGGAATATATTAAACAGTCAAAAGCCCTGTTAATATCAGGAACGGCGCTGTCTGCCAGCCCATCAAGGGAAGCTGTTTTTCTAGCTTTAGAGTATGCTAGAAAGCATAGTACGGTGGTGTTCTTCGATTTGGACTACCGGCCTTACAGCTGGGCATATACTACAGATCCTGCTATTTATTACAGCTTGGCAGCCGAAAAATGTGATGTCATTATTGGAACGCGTGAAGAGTTTGATATGATGGAGCAATTTACCGGCAACCCTGGGTCAAATGATGAAGTTACGGCCAATAAGTGGTTTGGCTGTAATGCTAAGATTGTTGTCATTAAACATGGTTCGAATGGTTCGTTTGCCTATACGAAAACAGGTCAAGTATTTAAGGGCAGTATTTTTAAAACAAAGGTGTTAAAAACATTTGGTGCTGGCGACTCTTATGCTTCAGCTTTTATTTACGGTTTAATGCAGGGATGGTCAATTGTTCGGGCCATGGAGTTTGGCAGTGCTTCGGCATCAATTGTCATCTCCAAACATAGCTGTTCTGATGCCATGCCAACCGTAGAAGAAATTGTAGAGTTTATTGCAGGCAGCCGGAAAGAAGAGCAAATTTCTCCTTGAAAAATGTCATTTGAAAAGCAGGAAAGGGAGGGAAAGCAAGTGACGAAAGTAGTAAAGAACTATATTGCAGGTGAGTGGCACGAATCGTCCGCAGGAAAAACAGAACCAGTATATAATCCCGCAACGGGTGAGGTAATTGCCCAAGTACCTATTTCGACAAAAGCAGAAGTTAATTTAGCTGTACAAGCAGCGAGTGAAGCCTTTCAGACATGGAAGGAAACGCCTGTACCAAAACGGGCGCGTGTTCTATTTAAATATCAGCAGCTACTGGTAGACCATTGGGATGAATTAGCCAAATTAATTACCATTGAAAACGGAAAGAATTTCAAAGAGGCTTACGGTGAAGTGCAGCGGGGCATCGAATGTGTTGAATTCGCTGCTGGAGCACCGACGCTTATGATGGGAAAGCAGCTTCCTGACATTGCTTCCGATTTGGAATCGGGGATGTATCGTTATCCAATTGGGGTTGTAGGCGGAATTACACCGTTTAATTTTCCGATGATGGTTCCATGCTGGATGTTTCCGCTTGCGATTGCCTGTGGCAACACCTTTGTGTTAAAGCCTTCTGAACGGACGCCGCTCCTTGCCTGCCGGCTTGCGGAACTTCTTGAGGAAGCAGGACTGCCAAAGGGTGTATTAAATATTGTTCACGGTGCCCATGATGTGGTTAACGGCCTGCTTGAACATAAAGACGTTAAAGCGATTTCCTTTGTTGGCTCACAGCCTGTTGCAGAATATGTGTTTAAAACAGCTTCTGCCAACTTAAAACGTGTTCAGGCACTTGCAGGGGCTAAGAATCACACGATTGTGTTGAATGATGCTGACCTGGATGTTGCCGCGAATCAAATTATTGCAGCTGCTTTTGGTTCTGCTGGTGAGCGCTGTATGGCCTGCTCTGTTGTGGTGGCCCAAGAGGGTATTGCCGATGAGCTTATTGAAAAACTTGTTAAAGCGGCTGATGATTTAGAAATTGGCAACGGTTTAGAAGAAAGTGTATTCTTAGGTCCCGTGATTCGTGAAGGACATAAAGAGCGGACATTATCGTATATCGAAAGCGGAGTAAATGAAGGTGCAAAATTACTCCGTGATGGGAGAAAGGACGAGCATGCCAAGGCTGACGGCTATTTTGTCGGACCGACTATTTTTGATCATGTCACCCGAGATATGAAAATTTGGCAGGATGAAATTTTTGCCCCAGTTCTTTCTGTTGTTCGCGTCGGCACACTTGATGAAGCAATTGAGTGGACGAACCAATCACGCTTTGCTAACGGTGCCTGCATCTTTACAAAAGATGGCGGGAATGTTCGCCAATTTCGTGAAAAGATTGATGCCGGCATGCTGGGGGTTAATATCGGAGTACCAGCGCCAATGGCATTCTTCCCGTTTTCCGGGTATAAAGATTCCTTCTACGGAGATTTACATGCCAATGGTTCAGATGGGGTTGAGTTTTATACCAGAAAGAAAATGATTACCACCCGCTGGACATAAAAAGGGAACACGGCCGGACAGAAAAACGCTATCGTTCTGTCCGGTATTTTTATAAGGAATATTAATAGAAAGGCAGTGGTTTTATGGATACAGTACGTTTGACGACTGCGCAGGCGCTGGTTAAGTTTCTTAATCAACAATATATTGAAATAGATGGACACGAAGATAGGGTTGTCCGTGGGGTTTTCTCAATTTTTGGACATGGCAATGTGTTAGGGCTTGGGCAGGCGCTTGAGGAGAATCCCGGTGAGCTGGAAATTTACCAAGGACGAAATGAACAAGGAATGGTTCATGCGGCTGCAGCGTTCGCTAAGCAAAAACTGCGCAGGCAGATTTTTGCCTGTACGTCCTCTGTTGGACCCGGTGCGGCTAATATGATTACCGCTGCAGCAACGGCAACGGCAAATAATCTTCCCGTTTTATTGCTGCCAGGCGACACATTTGCCTCAAGACAGCCTGACCCGGTCTTGCAGCAAATTGAACAAGTTCATGATGCTTCCATCACCACCAACGATGCATTTCGTCCGGTCAGTAAATATTGGGACCGAGTTAATCGCCCGGAACAGCTGATGTCGGCACTGCTAAATGCGATGAGGGTATTAACAAACCCAGCTGACACCGGTGCAGTAACAATTGCCTTGCCGCAGGATGTTCAAGGGGAAGCGTTTGACTTTCCAACGTCATTCTTTAAAAAACGTATACACCGGTTGGAGCGGAGAGTACCAACAAATGAGGAACTCAGTGATGCTTTCCAATTAATCGCTAGGAAGAAAAAACCGCTGATTATTTGCGGCGGCGGTGTCCGTTATTCGGAAGCAGCAGAGGCACTAAAGCAATTCGCTGAAACGTTTTCTATTCCTTTTGCTGAAACACAGGCAGGGAAAAGTGCGATTGTGAGCGGACATCCGCTGAACCTTGGGGGCATTGGCGTGACAGGTAATTTAGCGGCAAATACAGTGGCGAAGGAAGCCGATTTAATTATCGGTATCGGGACAAGATTTACTGATTTTACCACAGGTTCGAAACAGCTTTTTCAAAATGAGGCTGTTGAATTCCTAACCATAAATGTTTCAGAGTTTCATGCTGGAAAGCTTAATGCTGTAAAAATAGTAGCCGATGCAAAGAAGACCCTGCTCGACTTACAAGCGGCATTACAGGAAGCTGATTATCGATCCAGCTACAGTTTGGAAATTAAGGATGCTAAGAAAGCGTGGGAAAAAGAGCTTAATCGTCTATGCCAAATTCGCTATACTAAAGAACATTTTAAGCCAGAGATTGCAGGCCATCTTGATGAAACACTGCCTGAATATGCTGAAACGATTGGCTGCACTTTAACACAGACCGAGGTATTGGGTGAAATCAATAGGCTGATTGATGAGGATGCGATTATTATTGGGGCTGCTGGAAGTCTTCCGGGAGACTTGCAAAGAATGTGGATTTCAAAAAGTGTTAACACCTATAACATGGAGTATGGATATTCCTGTATGGGATATGAAATTTCCGGTGCTTTAGGGGTGAAAATTGCTGAACCAGAAAAAGAAGTTTACTCAATGGTTGGGGACGGCAGTTTTTTAATGCTCCATTCCGAGCTCGTTACCAGTATCCAAGAGGGGAAAAAGATCAATGTATTGCTTTTTGACAATGCTGGTTTTGGTTGTATCAACAATCTGCAAATGTCAAATGGCATGGGCAGTCTTGCCACAGAGTTTCGCAAGCGGGATCCACAAACCGGAAAGCTTAGCGGTCCATTGCTAAAAATTGATTTTGCCCAATGTGCGGCTGCGTATGGAGCAAAGACGTATACTGTTTATACGCTTGATGATTTGAGAACGGCGATTGAGGATGCTAAAAAGCAAACTGTCTCAACGTTAATTGATATTAAGGTCCTGCCAAAAACGATGACAAATGGCTATGAAGCCTGGTGGAATGTCGGAAATGCAGAGGTCTCAAAAAATTCGGAAATTCAAGAGGCCTATCGAAATAACCAAAGTATCTTAAAAACAGCACGGCAATACTGATTATAGTAACATAAAAGACCTGCCAAGTATGGCAGGTCTTATTAATTAGAGCATGACACTAATTAAGGCGTTACTTTCAAAATTCGGCCTTCTGCTTTGTATTCAAATGGTCGCGGTAGTGTTTTAACAAATTCAACTGTTGCCTCGAGGTCCTCTGGTCCAATTTCTAATCCCTCTGAAAGTGCACCGATGCCGTATTTAGCATTGCCGTACATGTAGTTGTTGACGACAACAGAATATTCCTTGGCTGAATCAATTTTGCTGCCATCTGGTAGGTAAATGTCGACCACTTTCCCGGTTTTCGCAACAGGGTCATACGTATAGGTGTACTTGAAACCGGCAATATGGAAGTCGAGACCGCGCTCGGTAATTTGATTGTTTAATACTTCTCGTAAATCCGCACCGCTAAGATTCACTTTATTTAACACGTTTCCAAATGGCTGGATAGCAAACAAATCACCAAAAGTGACTTCACCTGCGTCAAGCGGTGAGCGTACTCCGCCGCCGTTCATTAACGCAAAATCAGAATTCATCGCCGCTTTCATCCCATCAGCAATTAAATTTCCTAGACCGTTGTCACCAAACTCACTGGCAGTTGAAGGATACCCTTTTTCAAGAGCTGTTAAATTATTCCCCACAACCTCTGCCTTCATCGGTGCTACCAAGTCTTCATATTTTTTCATAATTGCTGAAACAGCCGCATCCGGAATGTAGTCGGATTGAAAAACTGTGACGATTTCTGCTTGTTTTTTCAAAACGTCACCTGTTACAGGATTTAGCTCAAGATCCACATCTGAAAAGGCCGACCCGTAGGAATAAGCTTGGACGATTAACTTGTTATCTACCATTCTATTGTTATAAACATGGTTATGGCCCGCAAAAATGACATCGACTTCATCATCAATATTTTCCGCAATCCTTGATGCATCAAATTTATCCGTATAGCCAGTTTGGGCTGCAGGATTATGTGCTAACACAACAATCGCTTTAACACCTTGCTCCTTTAGCACATTAGTATATTTGTTAATGGCTGTCGCTTCATCGGTAATCTGAAGGTTTTCATTCCCTTTGGTCACAATCATTTCAGGTGTTTCCTGTGTGATAACACCGATAAAACCGATTTTAACACCCCCGACTTCTTTTATCACATAAGGCTTAGTGATTAATTCACCTGTAGATTTGTCATAAGCATTTGCCGCGACAATTGGGAAGTTCATCCCGTCGTAACCTTTTGTGCCTTTTCTGTCTGGATGTTCACCGCCGTCAATCATCCGGTGCAGTTCCGCGATGCCTTCGTCGAATTCATGGTTTCCAAGTGTACCTACATCAAATCCCATTGCTTCCATCACTTCTACAGTCGGCTCATCTTGAAAAAGGGCGGAAATGAGCGGGCTTCCGCCAATCATATCACCTGCGTGTACCAGCAGTGTATTTTCATTTGTGGCTTTGCGCTGTTTTACAGCCGCAGCAGTATATTCCATGCTTCCAGCAGGCTTGCCAGCTACTGCTGTATCGGTATCAAGCTGGCCATGCAAGTCATTTAAGCCAAGAAGCTGAACCTTCACTGGGTCAGTGCTAAGGTCTAATTTGAAAATTCCAAAACCAGCGCTGTCCGTTTTTCCAGTATAGGAAATATTGCTGCCTTCTTTAAGGTATTTTTCTGCCACAGGTGAAGTTGTAAAGGTTACATTAACATCGCCGACGATCGGAGCAATCGACCAGTTTTGATCAGCTGTAGGTGTGATTTCCTTAACCTCAGAAATATAATCCATTAAAATTTGCCGGTTTTCATCTGCCGAGTCGACAACAAGTTCACTGCCCTTTACACCAGGGAAGTTTCCGCCGCCGCCAGCGCGATAGTTATTTGTCACAACGATAAAGTCCTGATTAGGGTCGACCGGCTTACCGTTATAGGTTAGGCTCACGACACGACTTGAATTTGGATTAACAAGTTTCCCGTCTTTATCATATTTCGCTGGAGCAGTAACATCAATTTGATATTGCACCCCATCAATCACGTCAAAGTTATAAACAGGGAATCCCGGATTCAATAACGGCTGTTCCTCCGTTTTATTAGGGTCAATGGTATTAAACTTGCCGGCAGACATTTCAATCCATTCTTTAACCACTGAACCTTTAACTTTGACAGCCTTCAAGGTATTGTCATATAAATATAAGTCGCCTGCACTGCGGATAGTTAAGTCGCCTTTTTCGATTTCCGTATATTCAGCGACACCGTTACGTCCAGCCTTAAACGGTGCACCGACAGAAAGTATTGGCAGGTCTTTGTATTCTGGCTTGCTTTGAGCGATATATTTTTCTACATACCATTTTTGTGCATTTGTGACGACTTGAATCGAAGGGTCATCCTGTACAAGCGCAAAATAGCTGTAAATGTCATCGGTTGTTTTACCAATTGGCGTGTTTACGTATTTTACGGTTGCTTCATGGTCTGCTTTCACAGCATCCACAATAGATTGAACAGGCTTTACCTGCGTTGGTGCATAAATTTCGCGTGTAGATGATTGTGAATCGGCAACAGACCATTTGCCTTTAATTTTTACAAGGTCTAGGTCGATGATTCCCAGGGAACCGCCGCCATAGCCTGCTTGTACGGCTGGAATCCCGTTAATGGTTCCTCTTTGATTATCAACCCCAGGAAGAGGCTTATCGTCTTGACCTTTGAACAGCCCATCAAGTGCAGCGTCCGTTGCTGCCGGGAATAATTTATGGGTATGCGAGAAGGTAATGGCATCAATTCCTTGTACCTCACTTAAGCTGTAAATAACATCTTCCGTGTTGTCTTTATTGCCGCTGAAGCCGGAGTGTGTCATCGCTATGATGATATCCGCTCCTTCTTCACGCATTTTGGGGATGAACTTTTTAGCAGTTTCAACAATATGCTTGGTGATGACCTTTCCGTCTAAATTGGCCTTGTCCCACTCGTTGATTTGCGGAGGTACGAAGCCAATAAAGCCGACTTTAATAACGTGATTTTTCCCTTGTTCATCAACGACCTTTTTGTTGATGATTCTGTATGGGGTAAATCTATTTTGGTCATTATCAGGATTATTGTCATGGTCATCAATATAGACGTTTGCATTGACAAATGGGAAATTGGCATCATCATAGGCTTCCTCGAGAAAATCGAGCCCATAATTAAACTCGTGATTTCCTAATGTCGCCATATCATAGCCCATTTGATTCATTGCTTTGAAAACAGGGTGAACCTCTCCGTCCTTCAGCGGGTCAATTTTTGCAACATACGTTCCAAGCGGCGTTCCCTGGATCAGGTCGCCGTTATCGACTAATAGACTGTTGTCAGCTTCTTTACGAGCCGCGTTGATAAGTGCAGCGGTGCTGGCCATACCGACTTTTAAATATTCAGCATTTTTGTAGTAGTCATAGTTTAATAGATTCGTATGCATGTCCGTTGTTTCCATTAAGCGTAATTCTACAAGAGATGTTGGAGCGCCCTTTTGCGGCGGCGCTTTTTTGGCTGCACTGGCAGATTGCGCTAAAAAGCCGGGAGAAGCTAGTAAAAGTACGGCTAACGATGCTGATAATAGTTTCTTTGAACTACGGGTTTGTTGCTTTTTCAAAACCGATTCACCATCCTGGTAAAAATAGTATTTTTTTACTGCATGAAAAAAAGCGGAATCCCCCATAAAAGAACTAGGCAATAATACACTTAGTAGAGAACGACGTGTCAAAGTATGGCTTCGAATACTAATTCGTTCTTTATTAAGTAAATATCTTTCGTTTTTTAGTGGTATTCTACTATTTTTTAATAAAATTCTTCCTTTTTAAGGTCTTACTTCCACATCATAAAAAAAATCCCACTTTTCTGTAAGTGAAGGAAGTCTTAGGTAATAATACCGATATCTTTTAGTACCGCGTTAATGCACAAATATGAAAATTAATGGATATTTTAGGATATTTGTGGAAAAAGATCGGACGTTTTTCTTATTATTTAAGAAAAAAATGCTTTGGAGAAGATATATGAATCATTTTACCCTAGTTATAAATGAAATTTTAGTAACCCAGGCAGTGATATGAACAGTGGTGTTGACTAAAAGAAATTGAACGTAGTAGCAGTACTTTTAAAGGTAATTTTTTTCTATATTTTAAAAAATGAAGAAAATTATTTACGGTTAATTTTTAATATACTATAATTTTTTTGAAAATGCATACATTAAACAAAAATTAGACCATAAAGGAGTCCTCAAGTATGATTGTCGATCATTTTAGTCATTTTGATTTTTACAGAGGGATGAATAAGAAATTTGATCAGGTTTTTGCGTATATCCAGCAAACAGATTTTGAAACACTAGAGCCAGGCACCTATGAACTGGATGGAAAAGAGCTTTTCTTTAATTTATTTGAATATGAAACCAAATCTGAAGAGGAGCGTATTTGGGAATCACATAAGAAATATGTTGATATCCATCTTATTTTGGAAGGTCAAGAATTTATCGGTTATGAGCTGTTTGACAGAATGAGCATGAAAGAGGCTTACCATGAAGACGATGATTATTATCTAATGGATGGCCCGCTACAATCAATGAACAAATTGGAAAAAGGTGATTTTGCCATCTATTATCCACAAGATGTTCACAAGACCGGAATTATGGTAAATGGCCCGGAAAAGGTCAGAAAAGCAGTCTTTAAAGTTAAGTTATAGGATGTGGAACCATTGCAGATAAAAGAAGTTATTTCGACTGATGTATTGGTAGTAGGCAGCGGACTCGCTGGTTTGAAGTCTGGTATTGAGCTTGCCAAGGCAGGAAAAACGGTCATCATGTCGACAAAAACCCAGCTATGTTCCGGATCCAGCTTTTTTCCGCTCAAGGCATCGCTTGGTACGCAAATCACAAAGGATGATGCGGATAAGGAAGTATTCCTACAAGATATAGAGGATGTCAGTCATCATATGCATGACCGAGAAATGGCAAAGATCTATATAGAGGAGATTCGTGATCGGGTTGAAGAGTATGAAGAAATAGGGATAAATCCGTATAAGCTTTCGGAGGACCGTAAGGCATGCTTTGCAAATCACGCCAGAACTATTTACATGCTGCGAGATTGGAACAAGATCCGCGAAAACGTTCGAGACATTCTGGTGGAATATCCTAATCTATCCTTGTGGGAAAGATCAGCTGTCATTTCGTTAATCAAGAAGGATGAAAAGGTGGCCGGTGCGTTTCTGTTAGATAAAAATAATGATCTTTTTATGATAAAAAGCAAAGCAGTGGTACTAGCGACAGGCGGTTTTGGGAATATCTATAAGCATAATCTAAATCCCCATGATGTGGATGGATCGGGACATATTCTTGCACTCGAAGCAGGGGCAAGCCTTGTAAATATGGAGTTCATTCAGTTTATTCCCGGAATTACCACTCCCAAATATAAAACCCTATGGGGTGAGCATACGCTGAATTATTGCCAAGATTTTGTCGATGAAGAGGGAAACAGCATTTTAGATGGCGTTCTTCCAGAAGGGCTTTCTAAAAAGGAGTGCTTGAAAATCAGAAGTACCCATGGGCCGTTTACAAATTCTTTACCATCCAAATATTTTGATATCGCCATGATGAAGGAAATTATTCGAACAAAAAGTGAAGCCGGATTTGAACTGATCTATGACCCATCCATTTATGAAAATGAAGGCGATTTCTATACAATTTATTTGGATTGGCTTAAGGAAAGAGGCATAAATCTCGTTACAGACCGCATTAAAATTGCTCCGTTTGGCCATGCCTCTAACGGCGGTGTAAAGATTGACAGCTATGGAAGAACGGCTGTTCAGGGGCTTTACGCAATCGGTGAACTGGCGGGC
Source organism: Neobacillus kokaensis (assembly GCF_014656545.1). Classification (GTDB taxonomy): domain Bacteria; phylum Bacillota; class Bacilli; order Bacillales; family Cytobacillaceae; genus Neobacillus; species Neobacillus kokaensis. The sequence goes on along the minus strand of NZ_BNDS01000004.1, from coordinate 23,357 downwards.
GGAATAGAAGGAGCTAATCGGCTTGGCGGAAATTCAACCGGATCATGCATGGTGTTTGGAAAAAGAGCAGCGCAAAGCTGTCTAGAGTATGTGAACAGCCATAATTTTATTGATATCAATGTGGAAGATGAAATCAGCCAGTTACATCAAGTCATACAGAAAGCTTCGGCAAAAGCGGAGCATTCCTTGACCCCGAATGAAGTAATTGAAGCGATTCAAGAAATTATGTGGTTTTACGGGAATGTTATTCGAGATGAAAAAAACCTTCAAGCTGCAATGGGAAAAATTGAAGAATTAAAGTCAAAGTATGATATGTGGAGTTTTGTAAATAATGGAAGTGAACAAAAAAGCGCCTTTAAAGCGAGGAATTTTATCATTCTGTCTTCGATTCTTTTACAAGCAATGCTGGAAAGAAAGGAAAGCAGAGGTGCGCATTACCGTGAAGACTTTCCGACGGAGAATGAGGACTATAACAAGAGATTGTTTGTTTCTTTAAAGGATGATAATTTCCAGCTAGCATTTCAATAATACTTTAAATTAGTGGAAATTTTTTTCATAATTAAAAATATGGAGAAAATAATTTACAAAGAAATTTGAATGTGTTATATTTTTTTTGTAAACGGTAACATAAAAATTATTTTCAGGTGGGGACAAACATGACCGTAGAAAAATTTAAAGGAGTTTTTCCTGCATTTTATGCTTGTTATGATGAAGCAGGTGAAATTTCAGAAAGTCGTACAATTGAGCTTTGTCATTATCTGTATGAAAAAGGTATTAACGGACTTTACGTAAGTGGAAGTTCAGGAGAATGTATTTACCACAACCTTGAAGAGAGAAAAGCAACGTTGAAATATGTTGCAGAAACTTTAAGAGGGAAAATAACATTAATTGCCCATGTAGGTGCACCTTCAACCCGAGAGAGTGTTATTTTAGCAAAATACGCTGAAGAGCTTGGGTATGATGCGTTATCAGCGATTCCGCCAATCTACTTTCGACTTCCGGAAAGCGCTATCTTCAACTATTGGACGGAAATTATGGATGCAACAGAATTGCCGTTTATTATTTACAATATCCCGCAAACAACAGGATATAGCCTTTCAATCAACCTTTTTAGAAAGTTAAAGGAAAATAAAAAGGTAATCGGTGTGAAAAACTCCTCTATGCCTGTATTGGATATAGAACGTTTTAAAGCAGAGGGCGGCGATAACTTTATCGTTTTTAACGGCCCGGATGAACAGTATATTTCCGGCCGATTAATCGGTGCAGATAGCGGGATCGGCGGTACTTACGGCGCCATGCCGGAGTTATTTTTAAAAGCGGAAGAGTTTGTGAAGTCAGGAAATTTTGAACAAGCTGGTAAGATTCAACGAGATATAAACGATATCATTATTGCTTTATGTTCGCTTAATGGTTCTATGTACTCGGTTATCAAAGAGGTTTTAAAATTAAATGGCATCAACATCGGAAGTGTAAGAGGTCCGCTTGAACCAGTTACTGGTGAGGATCTGGAAAAGGTTAAAGACATTAAACAGATGATCGATAACGCCATCCAGAAATATGTGAAGTAATAAAAATAATTAATATACCGATACCGATATAAAGGAGGACAAAAGAATGTTGAAAAAACGATTTCTAGCGACAGCCTTATCCAGTGTCCTAGCCCTGTCAGCTTTAGCAGGCTGTGCGAATAAAGATACAGGCACACCGGAAAAAGGGAAAGATGGCAAACAAAAAGTGGAATTATCTTTAATGTTAACACCGCAGTGGAAGGGTGTCATGGACCCTACAGAAAAGGGAGCCGACTATGACAGCTTTTTCAAATATGCAGCAGATAAATTTTCGAAACAGTATAAAGATTATGATGTGAAAGTGAAGGTCGAAGTAGTTGCGAGTGAGCAAAGGGATGAGCTTTTAAACGTTAAGCTAAATGGCGGCACTCCGCCGGATATTTTCTTTGAAAATACATTTGCGATGGGTGATTATGCACACCGCGGTGCGTTAGTACCGTTAAATGATATTGTCGATGATAAAGCGAAGGAAGACATTGCCCAAAACTACTGGGATACCGTTACCTTTGGCAAGGATGTTTACTTCTATCCATTCTCTCATATGCCGGGAACATTAGCCTACAATGCCGATATGTTTAAAGCAGCAGGTCTTGATAAGTATATTGGCGGAGAGAATGACATCAAAACTTGGACATTGGATGAATATGAAACCATTTTGAATACGCTTAAGAAAAAATTACCAAAGGATGCGTATCCAATGGGCATATTTGCTCTAAACAATCAAGGGGATACTTGGAACCTAGCTTATTTAAGAATGTTTGGCAATAAGTTTTTCGATGAAAAAGGTAATATCGTTCTTAATGATGCAAATGGTGTGAAGGCTGCAGAATGGTTAAAGAAAACTTATAAAGCTGGTTTAACAAACCCAGGTGCAGAGTCGGTATCTTCAAACGATGTATTATCTATGTTCCAAAACCAAAAGGTCGCAATCAGCTTTACAAACTCAGTACTATTTAACAATGCGAAGGCTGATATGGAGGCAGGCAAAGCGCCAAAGTTTGATATCAGACTTGCTAACATTCCGTCTGAAAGCGGCGACCCATTAACATTTACGTATGTATCTGGTGCAGCTATATTTAATACAAAAGATGAAACTAGAATCAAGGTAAGTAAGGATTTTGTCAAATTCTTCTCAACGGATCCTGAGCTTGTAAAGGCTTCAAAAAATGGTATTCCGGTTAGAACTTCTGTCGTAAAAGAGTTTGAGTCTACAAATCCATTATTTGCTGCTTATGATAAAAATGCGAAGTATATGTTTAACTTTACTGGTGGAGTTCCAGGTTATAGCCAGTTAAGACAAGTACTATATCCGGAATTACAAGCTCTATATACTGGTCAGAAATCAGCTGCTGATGCAGTTAAAGACTACCAAGAGAAGGGTAATAAAGTCATTCAAGATGCAAGAGCGAATTCGGTAATTAAGGAATAGTAACCTTCTGTGAAAATATTAAGAACTTGAGCCCCAAATTCGGGGCTTAAGTTTTAGAGAGGTAATGACTCCTATGAAAATGAATAGGCATGTTTTAAAAGAGAATTTGACGGGATATTTATTTATAGCCCCTCAGTTGCTGCTGTTTCTCATATTTCTTGTTTATCCCATTATTGAGGGGATAAGGTTAAGCTTATATAGAATTAATTATACCAATCAAGTTTTTGTTGGCTTTGAAAACTATCAACAATTATTTCAAGACCCCGTATTTATCAAATCTACGCTTAACACAGTCTTATTCGTTGTTTTCATTGTAGCTTTAACGGTTATTTTTGCACTTTTTGTCTCCGCAGCTGTTTTTGATAAAAATGCAAAATATGTTTCGTTTATTAGAGGAAGCTATTATATTCCTGTTATGGTTTCGATGGTTGTTATGAGTATGGTATGGAGCTTTTTGCTAAATCCTGCAAATGGACTCATTCCATATGTTGCAAAACAAATGGAATTATCATCTGTTAATTTTTTAGGGAATCCAAAAACGGTTTTACCTGTTATTATCTTTATTACATTTGCAACAAACGTCGGACAGGCGATCATTCTATATATTGCTTCTATGATTGGTGTTCCAAAGGATTTATTTGAAGCAGCTGAGGTTGATGGTGCAAACAAATTAACAATCATCTTCAAAATCTTAATTCCAATGGTAAAGCCTACAACAGTTTATATCATCATTATGAATATTATTGCCGTACTAAAAATATTCGTCGTTATTCAGTTGTTAACAGGCGGTGGACCAAACAACGCCTCCACCACTCTAATGTATTTCTTATATAATAATGCCTTTAAGTATAATCAGCTTGGTGTTGCTTCTGCTGTTGGTGTCATTATGTTCCTGATAACATTAGTTTTATCTTTCCCACAGTTAAGGTCAATGTTTAAGAAGAATTAGAGGTGAAAGAGAATGCTTAATAATCAAAATAAGAAAAAAAGAGAACCGGTGGACGTAATAGCAAATGTGATCATCATTTTCTTTGCGATCTTAAATCTGTTCCCTCTTTATTGGCTTTTTACCAGTTCATTAAAAAATAGCTCTGATGTATTAAAAATGCCGCCAGATTGGTTTCCGAAAACCCTTACCTTTAGTAACTATGTAGATGTATTCCAAAATCAGCCGGCTTTAAGATGGACATTTAATAGTATTTATGTATCTCTCGTAACAACCATCGCCGTAATTATCGTCAGCTCGCTGGCAGCTTATGCTTTTTCTAAACTGAAGTTTAAAGGTAAAAATGTTATCTATATCATTTTTATCTCTAGTCTGATGGTTCCAAAAGAAGTTATGATTGTTCCTTTATTTAGGATTATTCAAAATCTAGGTATGGTAAACACCCTTAATGGTATGATTTGGCCAAACGTCGCTACCGCTTTTGGTGTGTTCCTGTTAAAAGGATTCTTTGATACCATACCTGATTCATTAAGAGAAGCGGCTAGAATTGATGGAGCTGGTGAGTTTTATACCTTCTATAAAATAATTCTGCCGATTGTCAAACCGGGAATTGGTGCCTTATTTATTCTGAACTTTGTTCAAGTTTGGAATGACTATCTCTGGCAGCTGGTTGTCGGCCAAGAAGAAAACACTAAAACATTAATGGTAGGGATTGCTTCATTAATGCAGGATTTAAATCCAAACTTTGCTTATAAGATGGCTGGAGCAACGGTTGCTGCTGTTCCAATGCTGTTAATTTTTATCTTTTTCCAGAAGTATTTTACAAAAGGTCTGTCCATTGGTGCTGAAAAGGGATAATAAACATCAGTTTGGAGATGTATCTTAGATGAATGTATTTGATAAAATTAAAGGAAATCTGGTAGTATCTTGTCAAGCACTTCCAGAGGAGCCACTGCATAGCTCATATATTATGGGAAGAATGGCGTATGCAGCTATGCTCGGCGGTGCGAGTGGAATTCGTGCGAATAGCGTGGAGGATATTAAGGAAATTAAGAAAACCGTTGATTTGCCGATTATTGGTATTATCAAACGTGATTATGAAGGCTGTGATGTCTTCATTACGCCAACCCTCGAAGAAATTGACCTTCTTTGTCAAGAAGGAGTCGATATCATTGCCATTGATGGGACGAGCAGAATTCGACCAGATGGCAAGACCATTAGTGAAGTTTTTCCGATTATTAGGGAAAAGTATCCGAATCAGCTCTTTATGGCAGATTGTTCCACCTATGAAGAAGGAATTCAAGCTCATCAATTAGGATTCGATTGTATCGGTACAACCTTAAGTGGATACACCGACTATACAAAAGGGAAGCATTTGCCGGATCTTGACATGATGGAACGATTGGTAAAGGATATTTCTGTTCCAATTATTGCTGAGGGTGGTATTTGGTCACCTGAACAGCTTAAGGCTGCATTTGATAAAGGCATTCATTCAGCGGTGGTTGGAAGTGCGATTACGAGACCAATGGAAATTACAAAAAAATTTATTGAAGCGATCCGCTAAATCACAGATAAATCCCTCGAGAGTTCTCGTGGGATTTATCTGTCTGTGGATATAATTGTAAAGGGTGATTCATGTGAAAGTGTTAGCAGCTGATATTGGGGGAACATCTATTAAGTTAGGTATCTCCGATGAAAAAGGAAATCTCGAGATTTTTAAAGAATATGATACGGAAAGCAAAAAAGGCGGCCCGTATGTAGTTGAAAAGCTCATTCAAATCCTATCTGAGTTTGATGGTTATGACGCGATCGGGATTAGTACTGCAGGGCAGGTAAATAGTGAAGAAGGCTATATCATTTACGCAAATGAGAATATTCCGGATTATTCAGGAACACGGTTAAAGGATATTTTGGAGGATAAATTTAAGGTTCCTGTAAAAGTGGAAAATGATGTGAATGCAGCCGCTTTAGGGGAAGCGTATTTCGGTGCTGGGAGAGATTTTAAGGATTTTCTCTGTCTTACGTACGGTACAGGCATAGGCGGTGCAATTATACTAGATTCAAAAATCTACAAGGGATATAATGGAATTGCTGCAGAATTTGGACATATCATTACCCATCCGCTAGGAAACGCTTGTAACTGCGGCGGCAGAGGATGTTATGAAACATATGCTTCGACAACCGCCTTGGTTAGAAAAGCCAAGGACATTGATCTAGAATGTGTGAATGGGAAAGTTATTTTTGATAAAATCCATCATGGGGATGCACGGATGAAAAAAGTTCTGGAAGATTGGGTATTTGAAGTGGCATTGGGCGTGACTTCCTTAATACATATCTTTAATCCTCCTGCTATTATTGTTGGAGGTGGGGTTATGGAGCAAAAAATGCTTGTAGAAATGGTTTCTGTCAAAGTACAGGAACTTATTATGGAAAGCTTTTCCGACGTAAACATAATAAAAGCTTCACTGGGGAATAAAGCAGGAGTTCTTGGTGCAGTATCTCTGCATTTGAGATAATGGGAGTAGGAGGGGTGCTTCATGGCAAAAGTAGATATTTTTTCGCTTATTCGTTCACGGTACAATGCATTTACGAATACAGAAAAAAAAGTAGCTGACTATATCCTCGAAAATATGCAGGACGTGATTTACATGTCGATCACAGACTTGGCTGATGCTTGTCATATAGGGGAATCTAGTGTATTTCGATTTTGTAAAACAATGGATTTAAAGGGGTATCAGGAATTTAAGATTGCACTTGCACATAGTATCTCTAAAGAAGAAGAAACGCCTCAGCTTTCTGGAGAGATTACGATGCAGGATTCGATTGGCGAGTTGTCTGCGAAAATTCTTGCGAATACAGTCAGCGCGCTTACAGAAACACTGAATCTTATTAATGAACAGGATATTTCGAAAGCAATTGACAGTATGATAAAGGCAGAGCGAATTCACTTTTTTGGTGTTGGTGCATCCTTGATGACAGCCATGGAAGGTAAAAATAAGTTTATGAGGATTACCAATAAATCTGAATGTGCGATAGATTCACACCTTCAGATCATGTCAGCTGCCTTAATGACCGAGAAAGATGTTGCTGTACTTATATCTTATTCAGGTTCCACAAAAGACACGATTGAAGTCGCAAAGATTCTAAATGAAAGAGGAGTAAAGATTATTTCGATTACACGATTTGCTAAATCGCCTTTAACCAATTACTCCGATATCACACTGCTTTGCGGTGCAAACGAAGGGCCACTGCAAGGCGGCAGCCTCTCGGCAAAAATAGCACAACTATACCTGCTTGATCTGCTATATGCCGAATACTTTAAACGAACATACAAAGAATCAGTTCTAAACAAGGAATACACCGCCAAAGCGGTCATTGAAAAAATGCTATAATATTATGGTGCCTTTCATGGTGCCTTTTTTTTTGTACTAGTTTTGCGTGCAGAAGATACTTTTTTAGAAGAGTTTGATAAAGTTGTCGTTTTGATACAAACCTTGCGAAGAATATTATTGTTATTAGAAAAAATAAGACAGCTGGTATATTATAGGTAAAAATCTTATAGAAAAGGAGCGCTTGTATCTGACACCAGAAAAAATAGATAAATAAAATCCAATTTTGGAGTAATCATAAAAATATGGTTACTCTTTTTTTAACCATAGAAATGGTGTCTGACACTTTTTTACCTTACCAATATTTACATCCCAATTAAGGCCAAAAGAGAGCAAACCCTTTCTTGATTTTACAACCGGTTTCTTTTATACTAACTCATGAAAATAATTTTCAAACAGGAGGTAAGTTTGATGAGTAGTTTCTTCGAGAAAGCGCAACAGTTTGGTAAATCGTTCATGTTACCGATCGCAGTTCTTCCAGCTGCCGGTCTACTACTCGGTATCGGGGGTGCTTTGTCTAACCCCAACACAGTAAAAGCCTATCCATTTTTAGATATTTCTTGGCTTCAAAATATTTTCACCATTATGTCAAGTGCCGGATCTGTGGTATTTGCTAACCTTGCATTATTATTCGCGGTTGGTATTTCAGTAGGACTGGCGAAATCTGACAAAGGTACAGCAGGGCTTGCCGGTGTCTTAGCATTCCTGGTAATGAACTCTACGATTTCAGCATTACTAACGATTACTGGGACCATGAACACTGAAAACCCAGCAGCTGCTGGTCAAGGATTAACATTAGGTATTCACACACTTGAAACGGGCGTTTTTGGCGGTGTAGTTGTCGGGATCATGACAAGCTGGCTGCACAATCGCTATAACAAAAAGCAGCTGCCACAGTTTTTAGGATTTTTCAGCGGATCACGATTTGTACCGATTATCGCTTCATTCGCGGCAATTTTTCTAGGGGTAATTGTATTCTTTGTTTGGCCGTTTATTCAAAAAGGAATTTTTCAAATGGGCGGTCTTGTAGAAGCAACAGGCTATATTGGAACATTTATTTACGGCTTTGTATTAAGGATGCTTGGACCATTCGGTTTGCACCACATTTTCTATATGCCATTCTGGACAACCAGCCTTGGCGGTGCCCTTACGATCGATGGAAAGCTTGTCGAAGGGACACAGCGGATTTTCTTCGCACAGCTTGCAGACCCAGATACACATAAATTCTATATTGGTACAGCCCGGTTTATGTCTGGTCGTTTTATTACAATGATGTTCGGCTTAGTCGGTGCCTGCTTAGCGATGTACCATACAGCAAAACCAGAAAACAAGAAGAAGGTTGCCGGCTTGCTTGCATCAGCAGCGCTTACTTCTTTCTTAACAGGGATTACCGAACCAATTGAATTTTCATTCTTGTTTATAGCGCCAGCGTTATATGTCCTGCATGCATTCTTGGATGGTCTGGCGTTCATGCTTGCTCATATTTTCCAAATTACCATTGGTCAAACGTTCTCAGGCGGATTTATTGATTTCATTCTCTTCGGTATTTTACAGGGTAATGCAAAAACAAACTGGATTATGGTTCCAATCATTGGTATTCCATGGTTCTTCGTTTACTATTTCTCATTTAAGTTCTTGATTAAAAAGTTCAATTTCAAAACACCAGGCCGTGAAGAAGCCGGTGAAACTGTTGTCAATGTGACGAATAAAACAGAACGTGCTCAAGCTATTGTTGAAGGTCTTGGCGGTAAAGACAATCTGCAGAATGTTGACTGCTGTGCAACCCGCTTACGTGTAACGGTAAATGATGTCGACCAAGTAAACGATGACGTTTTGAAACAGACTGGGGCAAGGGGCATCGTGAAAAAGGGAAATGGGGTTCAAGTTATTTACGGACCGGAAGTTACCATTATTAAAAACGAAGTAGAAGAATTGGTTGGTGAATAAGATGTTAGAAACAATTAATGGCGGACTTGTGGTTTCGTGCCAGGCGCTGGACCACGAACCGCTGCACAGCTCGTTTATTATGGGAAAAATGGCGCTTGCTGCAAAAGAGGGCGGCGCCTCCGGAATTCGGGCTAATTCTAAAGAAGATATCATCGCCATTAAAAAAGAAGTATCACTTCCGGTAATCGGTATTGTGAAGCGAGATTATGATGACAGTGAAGTATTCATTACAGCAACAAAACAAGAAATCGATGAGCTTTTAGAAAGCGGCTGTGAAATGATTGCGCTGGATGCTACAATGAGAAAAAGGCCTGGCGGGGTAACAATTGATGAGTTAGTTTCTTATACCCGCAGTAAAAATCCGAACGTTCAGCTGATGGCTGATATTTCTACATTGGAAGAAGCTATTCAGGCTGAAAAAATTGGCTTCGATTGCGTTGGTACTACGCTTTATGGCTATACAAAGGAAACAGATGGTCATAAATTATATGATGATGATTTTGCTTTTTTAAAAAGTGTCGTGGAACAGGTGTCCATTCCTGTTATTGCAGAAGGGAATATCATGACTCCGGAAATGCTCAAAAGGGCATTTGAACTAGGTGTTTCTTCCGTAGTAGTCGGCGGTGCGATAACGAGACCCCAGCAAATCACGGCACGGTTCGCGGAACAGCTACCTAGATAAAAGGAAGCGGCGTAAGTTTCATAAAAAAGGATGAATGTTCATGGCTTCTGTGTTAAATGAGATACAAAGTATATATTCTTCATTATCCGATAAAGAGAAAAACATCGCTGATTATATTTTGTCCAATCCGGAAGAGACCTCACGCAGTCATATTCAGGAGCTGGCAGAGGCAACTGGAGTGTCGGTCAGTACCATCACCCGTTTTGCTAAAAAGGTATCCTGCCAGAACTTTGTAGAAATGAAGGTGAAGCTTGCCGGCGGCTCTGAAGTAAAGGAAGGCGATGGCATTGAGCAAAAGCTGGTTGCTTCTTATCGAGAAATGCTGGCAGATGTACAATCGCTGACAGACCCAAAGCCGTTTGAAATAGTGATTACTCATTTAACACAGGCCAAAAGAATTTTTATCTATGGGTTGGGAAGCTCAGGATTAGCTGCCCAGGAATTAAATTATCGGTTAAGCCGGATGGGGCTTGTTTCCGAGGCTGTTACAGATCCACATTTAATGATTATTCGAAGCACCCTGCTGGGGGAAGGCGATCTAATCGTAGCCTTTTCACGTTCCGGTCAAACGAAGGACTTACTGCAATCAGCAAGGAAGGGAAAAGCACAAGGAGCGAAACTAATTGCCTTTACTGCTTTTGGTGAAACCCCTTTAACCGAACTCGCTGATGCCGTTTTATGGACCGTCCATCCGCTGCGCAGCAATTTCCTGTTAACAGGACTTGACATGAGTACCCTATATCTAATCGACCGAATCAGTCTTTACTTCCTAGCAGATGAAAACCGAGAAAAAATGTACCTTAAAACTATTGAAGCGATCAAGGAACGGTAATTGTCAGTGGTGTCAGGCACCATGTGAATTTTTCACATAGTGGCTGACACCACTTCTTTGTGGGTACGACAGAATTATTAAATAAATGCGAGGAACTCGGCTAGAATTCAGCGGAATAATTTAAATAATACACGGACTTTCATTTTGAGGAAGGCTCCTGCCCATTTTATGATTAGAAATGCTCATTTATTAGGTCACTGACATAGTCTGTGATGTATAGAAAAATAAATGAAAGCAGGTGTCGGTATGCCTCCATTTTACAGCGGTTTCGGTTATCCGATGATGGGCTTTGGCTATGGCGGTTTTGGTGGATATGGTCCTTTTGGATACGGCGGTTTCCATCATCACCACTTTCCATTCTACGGTGGGTACGGATACCACCATCCGTGGCACCATCATCATGGGTTTGGTTGGTAAATATTGTGGTTTTCTAAAAGACAAATTTAATTGTTGAACAGCTAAAATGTCCCATAGAAAGGCTCTATGGGACATTTTAGCGTGCGGTTGAGGTGGTTTACGGATGGCGTGATTATTGCCAGTCCCAGCAAGGATCGTGTCGGGTCTTTTCCTAAAATAATTTCTTCATCAATCATTATCCGAACTTCCCTAACAATCTTCTCCGTAAGCTCATGCAACAGCATGTTTAAGCACCTCCTTTGGTGCCTGACACCAATCGTATGAGGTTATTATAGCGGAACGAATCGTTAAATAGGGAATACTCTCTTTGATATTTCACTTTAGAAAAAATATAATCGGTTTAAAAATGGAAAAACAAAGGAGAGAGGACGAGGGAAGTATCAACTGTTGGCTGTCGATCTCGATGGTACATTATTTACCGATGAAAACTAAATCGAATCTGAAACGATTAAGGCCATTTAATATGAAGCAGGAATGGTAAGGGCAATTCACCAGCATCTTCTCTCATAATATTTTAAAATAATATTTCATAATTTTAATAAAAATATTGAAATTAAATTTCATAAATAATATAATAAAGACACAGGGAAACGTTTACATCTCGGAAAAACTAACAGGAGGATACCGTTAAATGAAAGAACATCTCGAACTATTAACGACTGAATCACGAAACGAACAGTCGATGAAGATTGATACAGCAGGGCCGACAGAGATATTAAGAATTATGAACGAAGAAGACCAAAAGGTGGCGCTGGCTGTAAAGGAGGTCCTGCCGGAAATAGAGGCAGCAGTCAAATTTGTTTTTGAATCATTTCAAAGAGGCGGCCGGCTGATTTATATGGGGGCTGGCACAAGCGGAAGATTAGGCGTGCTCGATGCTGTCGAATGTCCGCCAACCTTCAGTACCGGTACGGAAATGGTGCAAGGACTGATTGCCGGCGGAGCAGGGGCATTTTTGAAAGCGGTTGAAGGTGCAGAGGACAGTCCGGAGCTTGGAGTAGAGGATTTAAAACAAATCGGGCTGACAAATGATGATACGGTCATCGGTATTGCCGCGAGCGGCCGGACACCCTATGTCATCGGGGCGTTAAAATACGCCCGCAGCATCGGGGCAAAAACGGTCGCATTGTCATGCAACAAAGATGCCGCTATCAGTAAAGAGGCGGATCAAAGTATTGAAGTAATTGTCGGACCTGAGGTGCTAACCGGTTCCACCAGGCTAAAGGCGGGTACAGCCCATAAAATGGTGCTGAATATGATTTCTACCTCGTCAATGATTTTACTTGGAAAAGCCTATGAAAATCTAATGGTCGATGTTCATGTCAGCAATGAAAAATTAAAGGAACGGGCAATCGGCATTATTCAAAAAATCACCGGTGTTTCCTATGAAACAGCCCTAGAGGCGCTTGAAACGTCCGGCCTTCAAGCAAAAACAGCGATTGTTATGATTAAGACAGGTAAAACTAAAGAAGAGGCCGAAAAGTTATTGGCTGATGCCAATGGTTATGTAAGAACAGCAATTGAGGATGTTGAAAAATAAGGAAAAGATTCTTATTGGAAACTAAAGGAGATGTTGTGAATGGCAGCAGGCGGTCTAAAAATGATTCAAAATATGCTCGAGCAGCTTCCAACTTCCGAGCGAAAAATAGCTGAATATATCCTCGAAACCCCTCAATCAGTGCTAAATAGTACTGTTAATGAAATTGGTATCCAAGCGAATACAAGCGGGGCAGCCGTAATCAGGCTGTGCAAATCGCTTGGTTTAAATGGGTTTCAGGATTTAAAGGTGAGAGTTGCAAGCGATTTGGTCAAACCGGTTGAGCAGGGCTACCGTGATATCGAGCAGGAAGAATCGTTTTACTCTATCGTTCAAAAAACAACTAGCAATAGTATTCAAAGCTTGCGCGATTCTGAGGAAATTATTAATTATGAGGAACTCGAGCGGGCTGTTCAAACTTTGCTGCGGGCGAAGAATGTTCACTTTTTTGGAATTGGGGCTTCTAATATTATCGCGCTGGATGCGCAGCAAAAGCTGCTAAGGATTCATAAAGGTGCAACCGCTTTCTCGGATGCCCATCTGGTTGCGACATTAATTGCGAATGCCGGAAAAGATGATGTAGTATTTGGAATTTCCCACTCCGGGGAGACGTCGGAGGTCGTTAAAGTGATGGCACTGGCGAAGGAGCAGGGTGTTAAAACGATCAGTTTAACGAAATATGGTCAGTCATCAGTTTCGTCACTTGCGGATATCAAGCTGTTTACCGCGGGTTCCGGCGAGGCGCCGTTTCGAAGTGCAGCAACCTCATCCCGGCTTGCCCAGCTGTATATGATAGATATTTTATTTTTATCAATGGCTACAGCGGAATATGAGCAAACCGTCGAGTATATTGATAAAACTAGAGAGGCCATCCGGTTTTTAAAGCAAGGAAAATAGACGCTTTTAGGAGGTGGTGCGAAAGCCTTTTAAGTGTTCTTTTTCAAAAAACAACAGAGAAGAGGGGAAAACAATGGCTGGAGAGAACAAAGTTTTAGCGGAAAAGATCCTTGAGCAATTGGGCGGCGCTAAAAATATTGCCAATTATACACATTGTATGACAAGACTTCGGGTCACGCCAAACGATGAGTCACTGGTTGACAAGGCGGCACTAAAGAAAATTGACGGGGTCCTTGGCTTGGTAGAGGAAGAAACACTACAAATTATTATCGGTCCTGGAAAAGTGAACCGCGTGACCGAAGAGTTTGGTAAATTAATAGATGCATCGGGCGGGATTGATTTAAATGAAAAGGCAGCGGCAAACAAGGCTGAAATTAACAAAAAGAATGCTACGCCATTCAAGCTGTTTTTACGGAAAATCTCAAGTATTTTCATTCCGCTTATCCCGGCACTAGTGGCATCTGGTTTAATTACTGGTATTTCAAAGGCCATTATTCAAGCCGGCTGGCTGGCAGCGGATTCGCAAGTTGCAATGATCCTCACAGTAATCGGCGGCGGACTATTTGGTTATCTTGGTATTTTAGTAGGTATTAATGCAGCGAAGGAATTTGGCGGCTCACCTGCACTCGGCGCGCTGGCTGGTATTTTGATCATTAATCCTGCTGCAGCGGGTATTAAATTGTTTGGCATGGAATTGCTGCCTGGACGTGGTGGCTTAATTGGCGTCATGTTTGCAGCTATTTTTATCGCTTTGGTTGAAAAAAGAGTACGACGCTATGTTCCGCAAGCACTTGATATTATTATTACCCCAACGGTTGCTTTATTGATTACCGGTATTGTAACTTATCTTGTCTTTATGCCGCTTGGTGGTTTTATTTCAGATGGGATTACAAAAGGATTAACTGCCGTACTTGATATGGGCGGAGTTGTAGCAGGTTTTGTTCTCGGTGCAACCTTCCTGCCGCTTGTTGTCACTGGCTTGCACCAAGGGTTAACACCAATTCACTTAGAGTTAATCAACTCTATCGGCAATGACCCGCTTCTGCCAATCCTGGCCATGGGTGGTGCAGGTCAGGTTGGAGCCGCATTTGCGATTTATTTTAAAACCAAGAAAAAACGTCTGAAAAATGCGATTGGCGGTGCGCTCCCATCTGGTATGTTAGGAATTGGCGAGCCGCTCATCTTCGGGGTAACTCTGCCACTTGGCCGTCCATTCTTAACAGCATGCCTTGGAGCAGGTGTCGGAGGTGCGTTCCAGGCCGCGTTTAATATTGCAACAGTTGCCATAGGTGTTTCCGGCCTGCCGCTTGCCTTTATTATTGTCACAGGCCAGGTTCTATTATATCTCGCCGGACTGTTAATCGCGTATGCAGCAGGCTTTGTGTTTACGTACCTGTTTGGCTTTAAAGACGAGATGGCTGGTGAATTTGATTGATCGGCATTTCCTTTTATTTGAATGACCCTTTGGCGGAAGAGAGAATTGCTCTTGCCGGCCGGCATGGTGTGAAGCGGGCGTTTACCTCGCTTCACATCCCGGAAGAATCCGGTAATTTGGCCGCTCGGGCGGAAAAACTGCTGGAGACGGCGAAGGCTTCGGGCATTGAAGTGTTTGCAGATGTTTCGCTGCGGACGCCTGCACATTTAGGGGTTGAGAGCTTATATTCCTTGAAATCGTTGGGCGTGATAGGCTTGCGGCTCGATGACTTTTTCGATCATGATCTGATTTTGGGTCTGGCGCAAGAGTTTAAACTCGCCTTAAATGCCAGCATCTTGTTTGAAGACGATGTTTTGCGGCTTCTAGACGGCGGGCTTAAGCCAGATCAGCTGATTGCCTGGCATAATTTTTACCCGCGCCGGGAGACCGGGTTAGATGAAGGTTTTTTTGTAGCGCAGAATAGCTTATTCAAACGGTTTGGTATTCCGGTATGCGCCTATATTGTTGGTGACGGTGAGAAGCGCGGCCCGCTGTTTGAAGGACTGCCAACGTTGGAAAATCATCGTGGTGTGGATCCGTTCACTGCAGCGCTTGAGTTATATGGATTGGGTGTAACGGATGTGTATGTTGGCGACCCAGAGGTAAGCGAAAATCTGCTTGAACGGTTAATTGATTACGACCGGGATCAGGTGGTTCCTCTTCGTATTGACGGTGAGTTGAAAGGGGAATTCCGCCTTCGACCTGATTTCGCCCGCGATGTTCTTCGGTTGATGGACACCCGCAGCAATGAGGAGGTTCCAGCGGAAAATACGATTCCGCGGGTCAAAGGGTCTGTCACCATGGATAACGACCGCTACGGACGCTACCGCGGTGAAGTACAGATTACCTTTACTGATTTACCAGCAGACGAACGGGTGAATGTGATTGGGCGGGTAGTGGCAGAGGACCTGCCACTGCTATCAATGATTCAACCCGGACAAAAAATTAAGTTTATTTGATGTTAAGAGACTCTTTCGATGGCGAAGGAGTCTTTTTTATATAATTGGGTTAGGCACCGGGGGCTTGAGCGGAATTATTGCTGAATTCCGCAGAATAAATGAAAAAGTCTGCGGAATTACCAGGGGAATCGGCGGAATAAATTTGAAAACCCGCGGAATTATTACAAAACATGGCGGAATAATAAAGAGAAAAGTTTTAAAGTGAGGATTCCAATGAAAAAGTACTTACTATTGTTTTGCCTTCTTTATTTGCTCTACCCGTCACCGGCCTCCGCGCACCAGAAAATACCGATTTTGGTGTATCATTCAATCGATGAATACAAAGGTACTGGCGCTTCAAAGGAACTGTATGTCACCCCAGAAAACTTTGAAAAACAAATGACGTATTTACGAGATCAAGGCTTTACATTATTAACGTTTGAACGATGGGAAGATAGTAAAAAAGTGAACAAGCCCATTTTTTTAACCTTTGATGATGGCTATAAAAATAACCTAAATGTCTTTGAAATTTTTCAAAAATTGAGCACTCCGCAATTTAAACCAACAGGCACGCTTTTTGTCATATCGGACTTTATCGGCCGCTCCAATCGATTAACCGCAGCAGATTTAAAACGACTCGCGGAATCAGGTTATTTTTCCATCCAATCACATACTGCAACACATCCGGATTTGACGAAAATAACCGACTTCGTACACGAACTAAAGGATTCTAAAGCAAAAATTGAACAGATTTCCGGCAAACCAGTGATGGCCCTTAGCTATCCATTTGGAAATTTTAATAAAAAGGTTGTGGAGGAAACGAAGAAATATTACAAATTCGGCATTACTACGACACCAGAGCTGTTTTCTGAAAAAGGAATCAAAGACGAACTCTATTATCTGCCGCGGATTTATGTAAAATATTCGACGACATTGGAGGAGTTTGCAAAAATCGTAGAGTGAGCTTTGTTTCGCGAAATAATTTTAGATTTCCGCGAAATTCTAGGGATAGTCCGCGAAATAAACTAAGAAGTCCGCGAAATAAACTAAGAATTCCGCAAAATAAACAGAGAAGTCGGCGAAATAAATGGACATCGGCGAAATTCAGTTTGGAATTGGCGAAATAAATCGGAAAGTCCGCGAAATTCCGTTCGAAATCGGCGAAATAAATTGGAAAATCGGCGAAATTCTATTCAAATCCCGCGGAATCCGTCCCGCTCCCGCAACCGCCCATTAAAAATCCCCATAGACCATTAAAGTCTACGGGGCTGCTTTTTCAATCGGATATGGTTCGTGCACCGCCGGTTTCTTTTGTTTCTGTGTTAAAAATAGAAATACACCGATTAGAACGATCACGCCTCCAGCCATTTGCCAGGTTGTGAGCCGTTCGCCTAAAATAAAGTAAGCTAGAATGGTCGATCCAACAGGTTCTCCTAAAATGCTCATGGAGATAGTTGTCGCGTTTACATAGTTCATGAGCCAATTATTAATTACATGGCTGACGGTTGGCACGATAGCGAGCAGCACGAAAATGCCCCAGTCCTTTGCCGGATAACCAGTAAACGTCACATTTGTGGCAAAGTTAAAAATAATGAGAACGATAGAAGCAAAGGAAAACACGCAAAAGCTGTAAATCCAGTGCGATAATTGTTTTACAATGGTCTGCCCAATTAAAAGGTAACCAACCACGGCGATTACACTGAAGAAGGAAAGAAGGTCTCCAAACATTGCTTCCTGACTTAAACCGAAGTCACCCCAGCCAATCATCATCGCCCCGATTATGGCGATGCCCATAGTCATTAGTGCTGAACTGGTGGTTCGTTCTTTAAAAAGGAAAAATCCGCCGATTAGCGATATAATTGGCTGAAGGGCTAAGATAATCGTCGAGCTTGCTACCGTTGTGAATTTTAAAGAGCCAAACCACAGAACAAAGTGAAGTGCTAAAAACACGCCGGAGAAAAATAAAAAGAGTGCTGTTTTTTTATTTATTTTCCGCAGCTCCTGCCGGTGAATCCACACCATTGGGGTTAATAATAAACTAGCAAATACCATCCGATACATCGCCATAATGGATGCTGGTGCGTCAGACCATTTCACAAAGATGGATGAAAATGAAATGGCTATAATTGAAATAATAAGCGGCAGGCCTATGGATCTTGTTTTTTCCTGTGTCATAGTAAGTTCCTTTCAAAACGATTATTCTAAGATAATATACCATAATTTTATAGTTGAAGTTAGACTCTTATTTTTGGAAGAGTCATAGCGAAAACTTGCAAATCTATATTCGAAAGGAAGAATTATTCATGATAAAAGAAGTATGTGTAGAAAATTTTACGATTATTCCAGAAGCAATCGAACGCGGGGCCTCCCGTGTGGAGTTATGTGATAACTTAGCTGTGGGCGGCACGACAGTCAGTCACGGTGTTGCCGTTAAAACGATTGAATACTGTCACAAAAATAATATTAAGGTGATGGCCATTGTTAGACCACGAGGAGGAAATTTTATTTATAATCAAACAGAAATTGAAATGATGAAGGAGGATATTGTACATCTAAAGCAGTTGGGCACAGACGGAGTGGTATTCGGCGCCTTAAATGAACGCGGCTGGATTGATGAGGAGACAATGCTCACACTGCTGCAAGCTTCCAAAGGGCTCGACGTCACCTTTCATATGGCGTTTGACGAAATCAAACCTGAATTACAGTTTGATGCGATTACATGGCTCGCGAATCACGGTGTTCAGCGAATCCTGACACATGGCGGGCCGGCTGGTACTAATATTGGAAACAACCTGCCGCGGTTAAAGGAATTAGTTAATTTTGCTACAGGGAAACTTATCATTCTTCCTGGAGGCGGAATTACCGATCAAAATGTAAAGGCTATTGCCAGTGAGTTAAATGTAACTGAAGCCCACGGGACAAAGATAGTTGGCGAATTAGGCATTTGATTTAGAACCTGCATGTGATGTTTCACCGAAAAAAATGTTCAACATAAAATGATGTACAGAGAGGGAGAGCAGAGGAGGAATCATTGTGCCTTCGGTAATCAATTTAGGAGTACTGAATGTCAATACACCGCAGCAAAACTCGGCAATCACTGTGGGAGAGTCGATTCTTACCGGGATGGACGCCAACCGGAAATACAATTTGGCGTTTGGGGGTACATTTGGTTTGTTTAATATCGTTTCTGCCAATATAGGTAATAATATAGATAGCTTAGATGGCATTGATGGGGTAATCTTTGATCAAGATATCAAACCGAACTTTGGTGCAAATGTATAGAGGAGAAACTACCATACCTTACTTAAGGATGGTTTTTTCTTTTATTAGAGATTTTAATCTATATTTGGAGAATTAAACATTTCTATTAATGATTTCAAGAAACTTGTTAGAAAATTCAAACAGCAGGCATATTCAAAAAAAAATAAACCCCAACCATAAAGGGTTCATTATTCCGGCGGCTTCTCAGACTCATTCTTTTTCTCATCTTCATAATTTGTTAATCCTGCGCTCATGCTGGAAAAATCGTTATGGCTGCCGTGGATGTTACCCAATCCTTGGTTGGTCTTTTTACTGCTTTTAAAATCCTCAATGAAATTATTACCGATACTAAAGCAGGAGGCACTTTCAATGGTGCCTATTTTGATGGTGCCAATATGAAAAGTAGGGGAAAGAATGGGGGTGGCCACGATGGATTCATCCTTTCTTCATCTTATTTTTTATCATAATCCCGTGTTTTACCGTATTCTCGGTGCCTGCCACCGAGCCGATTATCTCATTAATAAAGGACTCGTTTTCAAATTGTTTCAGTGTATTTTTTTTACCGAAAAAAATGCCAGAGGACTTACCAATACTTGAAACGGTGATATCTCCGAGCGAAAGCTTCATTCAAATCAATCTCCCTTGATCATTAAATCTGTACCCAATTTTGTGAAACTAGTGATTTCTCTTTTTAAAGCATCCTATTCAAAAACTAGGCGAATGACACAAAACCCCGTCTTTATCTTCTATAGGTATTTAACACAATAACGCCGCCCAAAACATAATCTGCATAAAAGACTAAATCACAGCGTGGTGTAATGATCAATGTCCCATTCGTTTGAATTTAAATTTACAGGGAATATCCATGTCCAATCCATGGACCGGCAAGCAGGTATTTTTATTGGGGAGAGAAATAGTGCAGTTGGCTGGAGCGCCCATGGCAAAGCGAATAATGTAATTGGAGGAATCAGCGGAAAGTCAAACCTGCTCTATGAAAACGTCCTGATATTAAATGATCCTGATCTTATTGACACTCCGATTGATGACCGGGATATTCATATGTCGTTTGAAAACCAAGTGGAGGAAAAAACAGCAAATCTCACGTTTGAGAGCGTCAATGTCAATACGATGCAGCAAAATTCTCTAGTATCAATTGGGGAAGGACATGTTACGGGAATGGATGCCAATGAAAAGATTAATGAACCCCAGGGAAGTATCTATGGAAACGGAAATATTTCCTTAGGTAATTACAATGTAAATAATGACCAGGATGTGCTGGATGCTATTATAGATGATCGAGATATTAAAATTGCAAATGTAAAAAAGGCAGAGTGAACTAAGGTCTATTAGCTTTATAAACCTTAAGAAACTGATTGGAAAGCTTAATTGCGATACCGATACCCTTTTGAGGTTTTGGTTATCTTTGGTTCCGTAGATGATTCATCGGACGGTTCTTCAGACATTGCTTCTTTTTTCAAGCTCTCCTTATCACCCTTTTGAATTAGGGACTCGGCAAACTCCTCGGAGGCGCTAATATTTGTTCCAATCAATAGCTTCCCGCTCAATTGGTCAATTTCGATATTGTCCAAGCGAAAGACGATGTTTTCGAGGTGGTCAATTTGGACGTGTTCAAGATGAATATTTTTTCCATCAGTATCCTTTTGCTGCTTTTCCAACAGCTCAATTAACCGGTCTAATTTTGTAAGCAAAAGGGAGTTTATATTATCCGCCTTTTCTGGCTTTTTCTTTTTAAAAGAAAAAAATTTCAAGATAAACTCCCTCCTTTCATGCAACATGTACTGTAAATTTGGCAGGCCGCTATATTCATAACTATATGAATTAGTGTCCTTTCTTATTCGGAAGGGGAAAAGTTGTTCAAGAGCCTAGAAATATTTAAAAGATTAGTCGGCTTTATTTGGAAAAAATGATAAAATAAAGTGGGAACTTGAGATAGGAATCTCCTATTTGCGATAATTATTGAAAACAAGGTAAGGTGACTTGAATGAAAAAAGTTAGAAAAGCGATTATCCCGGCAGCCGGATTAGGGACAAGATTTCTTCCGGCCACAAAGGCGATGCCTAAGGAAATGCTGCCTATTGTCGATAAGCCAACGATTCAATATATCGTAGAGGAAGCTATTGCTTCTGGAATTGAGGATATTATTATTGTAACCGGTAAAGGCAAGCGTGCGATTGAGGATCATTTCGACTTTGCCCCAGAACTTGAACAAAACTTGCTAGAAAAGGGGAAAACGGATTTATTAGATAAGGTTCGTTATTCGACTAACCTTGCGGATATCCATTATATCCGGCAAAAAGAACCTAAGGGACTTGGCCACGCAGTTTGGTGTGCCCGCAATTTCATTGGGGACGAGCCGTTTGCGGTATTACTAGGCGATGATATTGTCCAGAGTGAAACCCCGTGCTTAAAACAGCTAATCAATATATATGAAGAAACGCATTCATCGGTGATTGGGGTTCAAAAGGTGCCGATGCAAGAAACACATCGTTACGGAATTGTTGACCCTGCCCAGCAAAATGACCGCAGATACCAGGTGAACAATTTAGTCGAAAAACCAGCACAGGGAACTGCCCCGTCTGATTTGGCGATCATGGGCCGCTATATCCTTACACCTGAGATTTTTATGTTCCTTGATAAGCAGCAAACAGGTGCCGGCGGAGAAATCCAGCTGACAGATGCCATTCAAGCACTCAACCAAATTCAACGCGTCTTTGCATACGACTTTGAAGGCAAGCGCTTTGACGTCGGTGAAAAAATCGGCTTCGTTAAAACAACCATTGACTTCGCACTCCAAAATGATGAATTACGCAAAGAAGTAATGGAATATTTAAAAGAAATTGTCAGTGCCTCCGAGCAATAATGGTGTCAGGTACCATAAACATCCTCTTCTGGGTAACTACCAGCTGAGGATTTTTTTGTGCTTATATGTGTACAAGAAGGGAAAATGTAATTTCTAAAACAAGTTATTGAAACTATTTTCCGGCCATGATACTCTTGTAGAGTTGTGTAATTTGTTAGAGGTGATAAAAATTGAACACCAAAGCGTTTATCTTGGCATTCATCACGGTCATGATTTGGGGGTCGTCTTTTCCGGCAATTCAAGCTGGATTACACGGAGGCTATTCTCCGGGTCACTTAGTACTCATTCGTTATCTAATTGCATCCGCTCTTTTTGCGATTTATGCCTTGTGGCCGGGAGTTAAATTCCGACTTCCTCGAAAACAAGACATTCTGAAAATCGCTGCTCTTGGCTGGGTGGGAATAAGTATTTATCATATTTGTGTTACGTTCGGACAACAAACGGTATCCGCTGGTACGGCAGCCATGATTGTGGCTTCAACGCCGATTTTCTCTGCCCTTATCGCCGTGTTCATTTTAAAGGAACGCTTGGGATTGTTCGGCTGGGTTGGATTAGCGTTAGGTTTTAGCGGGATTGCCATTATTACATTAGGAACATCAGAAGCATCCATTCAAAATATGAAAGGTGTGTTTCTATTACTCATAGCTGCGTTTGCAACATCGATGTTATTTGCTTTCCAAAAACCGCTTTTAAGCAGATATACATCAATGGAATTAAATGCCTATTTTACCTGGGCTGGAACATTGCCGTTTGTAATTTTCTTCCCGGGAATTATTTCTGATATTCAACATGCGACAATGGAAGCTAATTTTTCGGTGATTTATATTGCTATTTTTCCAACAGCGATTGGCTATGTCACATGGGCATTGGCAACAGGCGCGGGAAAAGCCAGCTCTGTTACAAGTCTCTTGTATATCGAACCGGTATTTTCGATTTTAATTGCATGGATCTGGCTGCATGAACTGCCTGGCTTCATTTCTATTATCGGTGGTGTTGTAGCCATTAGTGGTGTTGTCGTTGTTAATTTGCTTGGGTCCAAGCAGCATTCTCTAGTAAAAAAAGAGCATACGATCAAAGCTGCGTCCTAGTTACAGTGCTGTTTTAAAAGGTCATTTCCTTCTTTGATGGAGGGAGTGGCCTTTTTTCTGTGAAAATAATT
>NZ_BNDS01000003.1:271886-386509 GCF_014656545.1 Neobacillus kokaensis | reverse complement strand
AATAAATTTAACGTATTTTGTACCATAGGACCAGTTCTTTTATAAAATGGTTTTCACTTCTAGTACAGAATCAAGAATATAATCCGCCTTGTGTTCTTCAAATTCAGCTCTAGCGGCCTTTCCCGATAGTCCAGTTAAAACTGCCGCAAACTTGCACCCCAATTGTCTTGCAGCTAAGAGGTCAGCTAATGAATCGCCGACAATAAGAACTGTTTCACCATTTTCAATCGGCAAAGCTGTTTCCAAACATTCCTTTACAGAGGTGCCCTTTCCTTTAAGTCCCATGATATATGTAAATGGATGCGGTTTAGACAACGAAGACTGATCAGTGTTTTCTTTTTCCGCCTTCAAAACATCATCAGCCGTAACAATTCGTTTGGCATCGAAATACTGCAGCCAATGTAAATGTTGAAATGGCTGGATTGTTTCTAGTTCAGGCCGGCCTGTTCCGATTCCGATTGTAAATCCCGAAGAAGCTAGAAACTGAAACAGCTCGGCAATTTTCTCTTTTGGAGCTAAGGTCGTTTCGTTTGCCAAAAAGCCCTGTTTACCGGTTTGTACCGATGGCCGTCCGGTTGAGGCTAGAACGTGCTCGTCGCCAACATACCATTCCTGGGAAACATGCTCGCAGACGAACCAAAGCTCACCCTTTTCAAAAATCGAAGTCTCCACCCCAAGCTTTTCCTTCGCAAGAACATTGAGATGCTGAAGCAGTTCATCCTTCATCGCTGTCGAATTTTCAAAATCTGCCACAAATGAGCAAAAATCAAGCTCAAATTCATATTGGGACAGCACCTTTCCGATTTCTACTAATACACTTCGGTCAATTGGTGCCTGACACCATGTGAAGATTTTCTCAAACTCCTTATCCTTAATTTGAGCCAACAGGTGGATTAATTGATGGCTGAAGGATAGATAGATCATGTCCCAGTTGGCGTTTAGGCCACGGGATTTTTGAAATTTAAGAATTTTATCGTGCTGGAATACTGTTTCCCTGATTTTCTTTACTTCCTCTTCACTAGGGTTCGTATTAAATTTCTCAGGGGAAATTCCCAAGTAGTTGGGACTCATCAGCATTTCCCAAACAGTTAATGCGGAAGCATCAAAATACCGCTCTTCACTCAATAAAACCCCGTCAACATCAAACAAAAGCGTTTTAATCAAAGCCCTGCCCCCATTTCAAAAGCATTTCTTTTTCACTTTATCGTAACACAGTAATTGGTGTGGTATAAAGTATAATCTTATGAATAGCATCAACCTTAATTTGTATACTCCTCCCTGAACTGAGCCCCTGCAGGATTCCGCCGATTTGCTTCGGAATTCCGCGGGTTTCCAAAATAATTCTGCCGAACTTTTGATTTATTCCGCCAGCTTTCTCCAGGATTCCGCGGAATTTCTCATTTATTCCGCCAAACAACTTTAAAGTTACCCCTTTTTTGTACAACAAAAGCCGCTGCTGTACCTCTTTACCAGCCGCGGCTTTGTTATTAATGAATAGATTAATCTAAACCAATCGAAATATATTTCACTTCTAAAAATTCCTCAATTCCAAAGTGTCCGCCTTCTCGGCCAAGTCCACTCTCCTTGTAGCCGCCAAATGGCGCCTGCACGACTGATGGCAATGCATCATTCAGACCGACAATGCCATATTCCAGCTGCTCGGTAATTCTAAAGGAGCGGCTTAGATTTTCGGTATAGACATAGGCTGCTAAACCAAAGCGAGAATTATTTGCTCGTCCAATAACCTCCTCTTCTGATTTAAAGGTTGAAATTGGGGCAAGCGGTCCAAAGATTTCATCCTTCATACATTCCATTTCATCATTTATTTCGGTTAAAATCGTTGGTGCATAGAAAAAGCCATTTGCTTCCTCAGGCTTCGAGCCTGTATAGGCAACCTTTCCGCCATGTTTAACCGCATCATTGACTAGCGCTTCAACTTTTTTGTAAGCTGATTTATCAATTAAAGGACCGATATCTACTCCTTCATCAAGCCCGTTGCCAACCTTCAGCTTTTCTAATTCCGCTTTGAAAAGTTTAATAAATTCATCTGCCACGCTCTCTTGGACATAGACTCGATTTGTACAAATACAGGTTTGCCCTGCGTTACGGAATTTAGATTGCACTAGTCCGGCTGCAGCTTTTGCTAAATTGGCATCATCCATGACAATAAATGGAGCATTGCCGCCAAGCTCGAGCGATACCTTTTTAACATTTTCAGCAGCCCCGCGCATTAACGTTTTACCAACCTCGGTTGAGCCTGTGAAGGTAATTTTCGTCACGCGTGGATCGTTCAGCCAAACATCCCCGATTTCAGATGACTTACCAGTAATAATATTTATAACTCCACTAGGAATCCCAGCTTCATGAGCAAGCTCGGCCATTTTCAAGGCAGTGAGCGGCGTTTGGTTCGCCGGTTTGACTACACAAGTACATCCTGCAGCAAGCGCAGGTCCTACCTTTCTAGTAATCATAGCTGCAGGAAAGTTCCACGGCGTAATCGCAGCTACTACTCCCACAGGTTCCTTGCGGACAAGGATCCGCTTATTCGGATGGGATGCTGGAATAGTTTCTCCATATACGCGTTTTGCCTCTTCCGCATACCAAGAAATGAAGCCATTGGCATAAAGAACCTCGCCAAGTGCCTCCTTCAACGGCTTGCCTTGCTCAATCGTCATTATTCTAGCAATCTCATGTTTATTTTCATCTATCAATTGATGCCATTTCATAAGAAGACGGCTGCGTTCTTCAGCGGTTTTTTTCGACCATGTTTTAAAAGCGCGATGCGCCGCGTCAACAGCCTGTTCTGCTTCCAAAGCCCCTCCAGTTGGAATGGCCCCTACTACTTCTTTCGTTGCTGGATTGATCACTTCGGTGAAAATTTCATAATCATTGCCGACCCATTTTCCATCAATATACATTGGATAAATTTGATACCCTTGGTTCACGACACCCATTTCCTTACCTCCCAGCCAAAAAAATAGTTTCACTTTTATGATAAACGACAGCAAAGGCTTCTTCAAGTATTTGGAATCCTTCTTCAAATTGTTTTTCTGAGATGGTAATCGGCATCAAAAGACGGACCACATTACCATATAGCCCGGCACTTAATAATAACAGCCCGCGTTCACCGGCTGCTTTTACTATTTTTGCTACCCCTTCTTTGTCAGGAGTTTTCGTCTGTTTATCTTTAACGATTTCCATCGCACACATGGCTCCAAGACCGCGAATATCCCCAATGCAGTCAAAGCGCATGCTCAGCTGTTTCATTTTTTCTATGACTCTACTACCCAGCATTTGTGCCCGTTCATTAAGTTTTTCGCTTTCGATAATATCCAACACCGCCAGTGCAGCCTGACAGCCAAGCGGACTGCCTGAATAGGTTCCGCCGATTTCACCTGTCTCCGCCGCATCCATTATGTCGGTTCGGCCAATAACACCGCTGATTGGCACCCCTGCTCCCATTGATTTAGAAATTGTAATTAAGTCAGGGACAACGCCAAAATGATCAATGGCAAAATACTTTCCTGTTCGTGCGAACCCTGTTTGAATTTCATCTGCAACAAAGAGAATTCCGTATTTTGTACAGATTTCTTTTACCTTTCTTACAAAAGCGATATCAGGTACGATAAAACCGCCTTCCCCTTGAACAGGCTCCATTACCACTGCAGCAATTGTTTCCGGAGCAGCTTCAGCTAGAAGAAATTGCTCAAATTGCTCAATGATCATTTGACTATATTGCTCTTCACTCATCCCATCAAGACGGCGGTAAACATACGGATACGGTGCCTTGTACACTTCAGGCGCGAAAGGACCAAAGCCGAATTTATAAGGCTTAACCTTGCTTGTCATCGTCATTGTCATCAACGTTCTGCCATGAAATCCCCGTGTAAAAGATATAATCCCTTGTCGTTTCGTATATTTTCGGGCAATTTTCACGGCATTTTCAACCGCTTCTGCTCCACTGTTAAAAAAGGCTGCTTTTTTTGCAAAATTACCGGGTGCAAGCTCACATAATTTTTCTGCAAGATCAATATAGGATTCATACATCATGACATTAAATCCCGTATGTATGAACTGACTTGCCTGTTCTTGAACAGCATCGACCACTTTGGGGTGAGAATGACCGACATTTATCGTTCCAATAGCACCAGCAAAATCAATATAGAAATTACCGTCAACATCCTCAACTACCGCCCCCTGTGCTTTTTTTACAAAGGAATGGCAATTATTGCTGATTCCCCTTGGGACATACTTATTTCTCCGCTCTAATATCGCTAAAGACCTCGGCCCTGGAATTGCCGTTTCCTGTTTAACAAATCGATCGTCCATTTTTGAACTCCCCCTGTAAATATATATATTTTCCATTTTTGATTTTAGTAGGAAGGAAAGCAATCGGCAGAGTCCCGATTGCTTCCAAAAAATTGTTAAATTATGCTTCCTTTACAAGTTCTAATACTTGTTTGAAGGTGCCTACCACTTTGTCTACCTCGTCATAGCTGATCGTTAGTGCCGGCTCAATCCGAATGGTTTTGGAATTGATTAGAGTCCCTGCAACAAGGATACCTCGGTCAAACATTCCTTTGGACACTTCATAGCCGATTTCATCCTTATGGAATTCGACCCCTATCATTAAGCCTTGGCCGCGGATTTCCTGCACCTTGTCCTCATGCCCTTTGGATGCTTTTTTCAATTCTTCAAGGAAGTATTCCCCGACAACAGCCGCTCTTTCTGGCAGGTTTTCTTCAATTAAGACACCAATTGTGGCAATTGCTGCGGCACATGCTAATGGATTACCACCAAAGGTTGTCGTATGCATGAATGGATTTGGGAACCAGCTTTTGAACACTTTCTCCCTTGCCACAATAGCCCCCGCTGGCATCACACCGCCGCCAAACGCTTTGGCAAGACAGATAATGTCCGGCACCACATCATATAATTCTGCAGCAAACATTTTTCCGGTCCGTCCCATCCCTGTTTGCACTTCGTCAAATATCAAAAGCGCTCCGTATTGGTCACAAAGCTCACGTACCTGTTTTAAATATCCCTCCGGCGGCAGAATAATTCCACCTTCGCCTTGAATGGGCTCTAATATAACGGCAGCTACATCTTCACCGACAAGCGAGCACGTTTCAAATGTCTTTCGCATCATATCCATATCGCCAAACGGAACATGACGAAAGCCTGGAATTAGTGGCAGGAATGGCTTACGGAACATTCCCTTTGCTGTACCCGATAAGGACCCTAGGCTCTTTCCGTGGAAGGCTCGGGTTGTCGAAATAAACGTCGTCCTCTCGCTGTACATTTTGGCAAGCTTCAATGCTGCTTCAACGCTCTCCGTACCACTATTAGTGAAAAAAGCATATTTCAGATCACCTGGGGTAATGTCTGCTAAAATTTTCGCCAGCATCGCCCTTAACGGGTCGAGCAGATCTTGGCTGTGGAGCGCCTGACGCTTCAATTGATCCGTTACGGCCTTCACGACCTTTGGATTGCGGTGGCCAACATTGTAAATCCCAAATCCACCAAGACAGTCGATGTATTCTTTTCCGTTTACATCTTTAAAGCAGGCTCCATTATCAGACCATTCAACGGCTGCAAATTGGCCTCCTTCGGTAACGGTTTTTCGGTATTCAAGGAAGCCTGGATTGACATGCTCACGGAAGCCGTCAACCGTTTCCTTTGTAATCCATGCTGCATCTTCCTTCGTGATTTGCTCTTTTTCTACTAAACTTAAAACCTTGTTAATATATTCGGTCACATTTTGCATTTGTTCACTTTTTGTCTCTCGTGATAAATCGATACTCATATTATCGCTCCTCTTTTTAAATTAGTTTTAATCGTGTTTTAGGGTTTGCGTTTGGTTTTTCTACACAAATTCTGGGGATATCCCCACTTTTTCTGCTAATATCTACACAAATTGTGAAAATATCTACAGTTTTTAAAATATATCTACACGATTTAAAACGATATCTACAATTCAGTTAAAACCGGGAAAGGTCCGCTTAAAACAGCACAACAATGGTTAGTTTTCAAACCAGCCAACTGGTTCAACCTGTAAATTAATATTAATCTGCTTAATTTCTTGAAATTCCTCGAGACCGAATGTGCCAAGACTGCGGCCGATACCGCTTTGTTTGTATCCTCCCCATGGTGCTTCATTATAAGTAGGATGGTAGGAATTGACCCAAGTAATTCCAGCTCGCAGCTTTTTAATCACCCGCAGCGCCTTGGCGCCATCATTAGAAAAAACTGCTCCCGCCAAGCCGTAAACAGTGCCATTGGCAAGCTTCACTGCCTCCGATTCATCCTTAAATTTTTGGATGATTACAACTGGACCAAAAATTTCTTCCTGCACGATTCGCATATCTTGCTTAACATCTACAAATACGGTCGGTTCAACAAAATATCCATTTTCCAAACCATTATGAATAATGCGACTGCCGCCGCAGGCAACTTTAGCTCCTTCCTGTTTTCCAAGCTCGATATAATCAAGTACTTTTTCTAAATGCTGTGCACTTACAAGCGGTCCCATTTCTGTAGCCGCATCATTGCCAGGACCAACCTTAATTTGTTTCGCTCTTTCTACAAAGCGGGCAACAAATTGGTCATAAATGCTTTCTTCAACAAGAATTCTTGACCCAGCTGAGCATACCTGGCCTGCACCTGCATAGATGCCAAATAAGGCATAATCGACAGCCGTTTCAAAATCAGCATCAGCAAAAATGATATTTGGCGATTTGCCGCCCAATTCCAATGAAACCTTCTTCATTGTGTCAGCCGCAGTCTTCATGATATGCTTTCCTGTTTTTGTCCCGCCGGTGAAGGAAACCATATCTACTTCTGGGTGGGAAGCGATTTCATTTCCAACTACTGGTCCGGCACCCATTACCATATTGGCAGCACCTTTTGGCAGGCCGACCTCTTCAAAGATTTCAAACAGCTTTTTCGGTGTTATTGGAGTCACTTCTGATGGCTTAAAGACGATGGTATTACCGGCAGCAAGTGCAGGAGCAATTTTCCAAACACTCATCAATAGCGGATAGTTCCAGGGAACAATAAGACCGCATACACCAACTGGCTCACGGACAACCATGGCCTGCATTGGATCGCCTACATGATAAGTCTGACCATCCGGCGCTTTAATCAATCCTGCATAATAACGGAAACATGCGGCTGCATCAGCGACGTCAAAGCCGGCTTCCCTTAATGGCTTTCCATTATCCATCGTTTCAAGTTCTGTCAGCTCGTCAGCATATTCATCAATTTTGTCAGCAATTTTTAATAAATAGGAGGCTCTTTCTTGTGCTGATAATCCTGACCATACACCGTCTTCAAAGGCTTTTCGTGCTGCATAGATGGCTGCACGGGCATCTTCGACTGTTCCTTCAGGAGCATAGGCAATCACTTCTCCAGTTGCCGGATTAATGACAGGCCGGGTTTCCTGTTTTGCAGCATCCTTCCATTCACCATCAATATACATCTTAAGATTGATCACTTTTGCTTTTACTTCGACCATTATCGATTCCCCCTTTTAAATACCTCACTACTAAACAATGCAAGAACTGTGCCAACTTAGAAAAGCGGAAGTGCCTGGTCAGCGGCGTATGGCCTGGAGTGCTCCAACTGAGATAAAGGAAACACGAAGAGCTATTAAATCTATTCATTTTTGCATAACGTTATTTCTTTCTGCATAACAATAGAAGGTGTCAGGCACCATGTAAAATTACATGGTGCCTGACACCTTCTCATGAAATAGCTTTCATTTTTTTATATTTCAATAGTCATATTTTTATCGTTTAAGATTTTTTGATATTTACGACTTACTGAAGATTGGCTGATCCCCAATGCTTTAGCAGCTTTTGTCGTCGTTTTGTATTGTTTCATTGCCAGCATAATCAGCTGTTCCTCGACGTGATCTATGGCCTCCTGGAGAGGAATCACTCTGGTAATTACAGGCTTCATTTTCTTATTTTCATAGCCTAATGATAAAAATTGACTGACAAACTCAGCATCGATCGCAGCATGGTCAGCGGTTACTACTAATCTTTCAATAATATTTTGCAGCTCCCGTACATTCCCAGGCCATGAATAGAATTCAAGGACATTAACAGCGTCTGGTGTTAAATGATAATTGCGGTTATACTTTTCATTCAGCTGCTGCAAAAAGTGAAATGCCAATAAGGAAATGTCCTCTGTCCGTTCTCGAAGCGGCGGAATTTGTATGGGAATGACATTTAAGCGATAGAATAAGTCCTCCCGAAAGGTGCCTTCCTCGACCATTTTGGATAACTTTTTATTGGTTGCGGCAACGATTTGCACATTCACTTTAATCGGTGTTGTACTTCCGACAGGAATGACTTCTTGCTCCTGCAGCACACGCAGTAATTTTACCTGCAAATGCATAGGCATCTCTCCGATTTCATCGAGGAACAAAATCCCTCCATCTGCCTGTTTGAAATAGCCGTCTTTGCCGTTTTTATCGGCACCTGTAAAAGCCCCCTTGGCATAGCCAAACAATTCGCTCTCTAATAAATTTTCCGGAATCGCGCCACAATTTAATTTAAGAAACGGCTTATGCGAGCGGCTGCCCAAATGGTGAATCGCTTGGGCTATGACCTCCTTCCCAACTCCTGATTCCCCATTTAGCAGCACCGTAGAGGAAAACTCCGCAATCTTTTGAACCTGATTCATGATTTTTTCCATTTTCGGGCTGCAATAAATCAGCTTCTTTAAAAATCGATCCTTACTTTTAAAATTATCTAATTCCTTCTTATATTGCTCGGAAATCTTTTTCATTTCCTGCAATTCGCTTTTTAACCTAGTAGTTTCAGTAATGTCCCGTGATGCCACAATAATCCGGTCCAATTCATTTTTCTCATTAAAAACCGGATTACCTACAGCAAGAATTTTCCTGCCGCTTTTTGTTTCCTGAACAACAGACACCTTTTTCTTCTTTTCAATCACTAATCTCGTAACGGATGGTGTAAACAGCCCCTGATCCTCGAGTTCAAGTACATTTTTTCCAATTAGCTCCTGTAAATCCACCTGCCAAAAGTCTTGGATAATGTTTTCACTATAGCGGATCAGCTCTCCTTTAGCATTCACCACCAGAATTTCATCATAAATACTAGAAAGAATGGCATTTAAATCTTTATTCAAATCCTTAATATATTCAATTTCCATAGCCATTTCTTCGACCATCGGCAAGTCCTGAACAACAATTACTGCCCCTTCCACTCTAAGGTCATAACCTACAATCGGGCTATAATCAACAAGCACACCAACACCGTTCGTAAATTCAAGGTGATTCAGCAGTGTTTTCCCTGTAGAAAAAACATTGTTCAAGTGTTCTCCGCTAAAAATTTTTTCCGCCGGAGAGTTTAAAACCTTGTCAGCAGTCGATTTAATCATTTTTAAACCGGATTCATTACAATTAATAATATGCCTTTCTTTGTCTAAGACAAAAATCCCCATTGGAATAGATGTAAGGAGAATTTTGAGCAGGTCAACGCTTTTATTTTCTTGTTTAAAAAGTTCTGCCAGAACATCTTCGCGGCTTATGTAACCTTGTGGGCTGCCATCCTCCGATCTTATAATGGCAAAAGGTTCTCCAATAATTTGGAATAAATCTGTAAATGAGATGTGCTCGCTAAGACAGCAAATGCTATCGATTGGTTTTGTGTATTCATTCAGCAGTTCTTGCGAAAAGTCTTCCTTTTCAAGCTTCATCTGCAATTGTTTATTCAATGCGGCATAAGCAAATAATTGATCTTGTTTTTTTAAGAAAATAAACGGTTCTCTAAGGTTCCTTAAGGTCGAGCGAAAAACTTCTTTACTTTCATCGACAGCAACTGAAATAATCGGCTTTATCTTTTCCTTTTCGACGGAAAACATGTTTTACTTCCCCCCTGTAACCTTATCATTCTTATACTACCATTTAATTCTAAATCTTTAAAATAGTATTCTAAAAAAAAGAAGATATGGTCCCATATGCACCACATCTTCCCTTGTGCCAATTAGTCACTGCCTGTAACAAATAAATCCTCTTTTACGTAAGCGAGGACCATTCCTGGAATGACATAATCACCTTCCTGCACCTCAATCGATTCAATTTTTCCGCTCAACGATGTTTGAACCATTTCGAACATGCCATCCTCTTTTCTAATCGTGAACAATGGTTCCCATTCATAAATTCTAGCAGAATGTTTGATTGGAATCTTTTCTACTCTTCCAAAGCAAGGGCTAAGCAGGACTCCAAAATACATGTAATCACCTTCTATCCTCATTTTAATATTGCTCCTGAAAAGGACGTGATTGTAATACCAGTCTAAAGAATTCTTGAAATTCAGGAATATCCTCTTCCTGTATTCCCAGCCTGTCTGCCCAATGGTGAACTTCATAGGTATCGTCTTGACAGAGCAAGACCATTTTCCCTGTCTGAATCGAGGTCACCATTGCTTTTCCAAAAAAGTTTTCTGAATAACCAATCGCTAAATCATAGCGGTGATTATTTGAAATAAGGCAAAAGTAATGTAACAGCTGACGCTCTTTTTGCTCAGATAAAATTTCCAGTTTCATTCATTAATTCCCCCTTGAATGGATTAATATTTCAGCCATCCTCTCAATCTAGAAGCTTCGGCTAATTTTTGAATTCCTTCAATATAGGCGGCAATTTTCATATTGACGTTGTATTTTTTCGCCGTGTTATAGACATTTCCAAAGCTCATATTCATTTTTTCTTTCAGACGGGCATCCACTTCCTGCTCCGTCCAATAAAAGCCTTGATTATTCTGGCACCACTCGAAATAAGAAACAACAACTCCGCCTGAATTTGCTAATATATCAGGGACAACAAGAATATTGCGTTTATCCAATATCTTTAAAGCATCCTTTGTCGTTGGACCATTGGCTGCTTCTATAATGATCTGACATTTTATTTTCTCGGCATTATGCTTATGAATTACCCCGCAAATCGCTGCAGGAATTAAAACATCACATTCTCTTTCTAATAACTCTTGATTCGTAATGGAGTTGTCAAAACGGTTGGATACGATGCCAAAGGAGTCTCTATTTTCCAACAGGTATGGAATATCCAGACCATTTTCATCATATAAACCACCCAATACATCGCCAATGCCAATGACCTTAGCCCCTAAATCATATAAATATTTAGCAAGATAGCTGCCGACATTACCAAAGCCTTGGATGATAATCCGGGTATCTTTTAAAGACATTTTTCGTAAATCACAAACTCGCTGTAATGTATACAATACGCCTTTAGAGGTGGCTGTCTCCCTGCCTTTAGAGCCGCCAAGGGCTATCGGCTTGCCAGTAATGAACCCAGGTGAATCAAATTCACGAATGTGATCATATTCGTCAAGCATCCAAGCCATAATTTGCGAATTCGTATACATATCTGGAGCAGGAATATCCTTAGTAGGTCCGACAATTTGACTGACCGCCCGGACATATCCACGGCTCAACCTTTCAAGCTCATCCTGACTCATTTTCCGGGGATCGCAGATAATCCCGCCTTTGGCACCACCATAAGGAAGATCGGTAATACCACATTTTAGGCTCATCCAGCCAGCCAAAGCCTTTACCTCATTCGCTGTCACATCGGGATGAAAGCGAATTCCTCCTTTTGTTGGCCCGGCAGCATCATTATGTTGGGCACGGTATCCTTGAAAAACCTCGGTTTGTCCGTTATCCATTCGGACCGGAATGCTTACCTCCAAAAATCTCATCGGCTTCTTAAGAACTTCAAATACCTGCTTCGGATAATTCATAATTTCAACCGCTTCCTTGAGCGTTTCCTGAAATTCAAGAAGCGCATTATCCTTTTCTGTTAAAATCTTATCCTTTTTGACATCAAGTGATTTGATAGCCATGATTAACACCTCATTTTTTATTGTTATTAACATAATTAGCAATTTCCGTGCCAACATAAAAAGGTGTTAATTAACTACAATTTTTAGGACCTTCCAATCAAATATTGCAAAAATGACTAGAAACCTTATGAAAAAATGATTATATTATGCAATTTTGAATAAATAATCTGATACTAAAAAAACGCATTCCTTTGAATGCGCTTTCTACTTTATTGACGATGTTCTATCCAACTTCTTCAAAATGATAATCTGTTATTTTTGTTTTAAGAATTTTAGTTTGAAATACCATATATAGAATACCGATCACAATCCAGGCGACCCCGCCAATCAGGGCATCAATATGTAAATTTGTCCACAAAACCCCTGTTAATACCGTACCAATCAGCGGCATAATTAAGTAAGAAAAGATTTCCCTAGCCGTTTTATATTTTTTTAAACGGAATACGAAATGTGCAATTACAGACAAATTAACAAAAGAAAAAGCAATCAGTGCTCCAAAATTGATAATTGAAGTAACGAGTTCTAAACTTGGAGTAATTGCCAGCAATGAAATAATCCCAACAAGGACCACGTTAAAGGCAGGGGTTCGAAATTTTGGATGAACGTATCCAAACAGCTTTCGAGGAAGCACTCCATTCCTCCCCATTACATATAGAAGTCTGGATACACTTGAATGGGATGCCAGTCCTGATGCAGCGGTTGCAGCAAAAGCGCCTGCAATTAGAAACAGCTTAAATAGCGTTCCGCCGACATATAACCCAATTTCAGGAAGTGTATCGTCCGTTACTTTGAAATTTGAAACATCGGGAAAGAGAGCTTGTGCGAAATAACCTGTAATAAAAAAGATTGCCCCGCCAATAAACACCGTAAGCAGGATGGCTTTGGGCATTATTTTTTGATCTACTGCTTCCTCTGCATACATTGTAACAGCATCAAAGCCGATAAAGGAAAAACAAACCACCGTCGCCCCTGTTAATACAGCCCCTAATTGGACATTTGCATGAAAAAGCGGCTCAGTTGTAAAAATAGTTCCTTGCCCCATACCCTGTGATAGCTTAATAAAGGCTAGGGCAATGAAGACTACAATCAAAATTATGGAAAACAAAACAAGCAGTGAGTTTAAATTAGATGTTTTTCCTATCCCCCAAATATTGACTAAAGTTACAATCGCAACATAACTAATGACCCACAGCCAGGCAGGAACACCCGGAAATATCGACTCCATATATAGCCGAATAATTAACGCATTAACCATTGGGAGCAGGATATAGTCAAGCAATGCAGCCCAGCCGACGATAAAGCCCAGGTGCGGACTCATCGTCTCTCTTGTATAAGTATAAGCCGAACCGGCGCTTGGAAAAACTTGTACCATTTTCCCGTAACTAAACGCGGTAAAAAGCATAACGGTTAACGCTGTAATATACGCCAGCGGAACAACACCATTGGTTTCTTTGGATACGATTCCAAAAGTATCAAACGCAATGGTCGGTGTCATATAACCTAATCCAAGGCCAACAATTGCCCATAAGCCAAGTGAACGTTTAAGGGTAACATTCTCCAAATAGTATCAACTCTCCTTTTTTAAAAATTCAATTTATTTACCTGCAAGTTTTATGCCATACTTTTTTCTAGAGGCTCCCCTTTTCAATAAAAAACGGAGGAGCAGGTTACAGCTCCTCCGCTATTTTTAAAGCGATGTATTGCGATCAGCATCTTCGAAAGCAAAATCACCCATTTTGATTTTAAAAAATTTAGTTTGAAAAAGAAGGTAGACAAACCCAACAATAATCCAAATGATTCCTCCGATAAGGGCATCAGCCTGAAGATTAGCCCACAGAATCCCTGTTAAGCCAGCCCCAAGGAGTGGCATTACTAAAAAGGAGAAGATATCTTTCCCTGTTTTATACCTTTTATGGCGGAAGACAAAATAGGAAATAACGGACAAGTTTACGAATGTAAAGGCAATCAATGCACCAAAGTTAATAAACGAAGATATTAATTCTAAGCTCGGAGCGATCGCTAGAAGTGAAACAAAGCCTACGAGTATAACGTTAAAAGCTGGGGTCCGATATTTCGGATGAACATAACCGAAAATCCGTTTTGGGAGGACTCCATTTCGTCCCATTACATAAAGAAGACGGGATACACTGGCATGGGAAGCAAGACCGGATGCAACCGTTGCTGCAAAGGCTCCAGCTAGGAATATAAGCTGGAAAAACTGTCCCCCTACATACAGACCAATTTCCGGGAGCGTATCGTCCGTCACTTTGAAGCCAGAAATATCAGGAAATAATGCTTGGGCAAAATATCCTGCAACGAAAAAGATAGCTCCACCGATAAAGACCGTTAACATAATAGCCCTCGGCAATGTTTTTTGATCAACAGCTTCTTCCGCATACATAGTTACGGCGTCAAAGCCAATAAAAGAGAAGCAAACTACAGTTGCTCCTGTTAGAACTGCACTAAGCTGTACGTTTGAATGAAAAAGCGGTTCCGTCGTAAAAATAGTACCTTGCCCCATGCCTTGGGAAAGCTTTAAAATAGCTAGGACGATAAATGCAGCGATTAACACAAGTTCAAACACAACAAGCAGTGAATTTAAATTCGATGTTTTACCCATGCTCCAAACATTAATAGCAGTAACTGCCGCAACATAGGTCACCACCCAAATCCATGCTGGTACATCAGGAAATACAGAAACCATATAAATCCGAATAATCAGAGCATTGACCATTGGCAGAAGAATATAATCAAGCAATGCTGCCCATCCTACTAAAAAGCCGAGATGCGGACTCATCGTTTCCCTTGTATACGTGTATGCCGAACCAGCGCTTGGAAAAACCTGCACCATTTTCCCATAACTGATTGCCGTAAACAGCATAACAAGCAGTGCAGTAAGATAAGCAAGCGGGACGACTCCATTTGTTTCTTCTGAGACAATTCCAAAAGTATCAAACACGATGGTGGGTGTCATATAGCCTAACCCAAGACCAACAATTGCCCATAACCCTAATGAACGTTTAAGCGTAGTATTGCCCAAATTTATCAGCCCCCTACTTTTCGTTCTTCCACTTGTAAGCCCTTACATTAGATTTGTATATCATCTTTAATTTGCTAATATTATTAGGCTCCTCCTTTCGTTACAAAAAAGTTGACTAACTATTTTAAATAATTGCAATTTCCATGCCAACCAATATAATCTAATTTCATAAAAAATGCCGTTAAAGATTATGTATTTTTGCATAACTTACTCTCATTTGCATAAAAAATGCACCAACAATTTATATACAAAAAAGCAGCGAACATCAAAATCAATGGATTCGCTGCTTTTTTGTATAGAATCTGCGTTTTTTAGCATCCTATAAAATAGATGCATTATTTTGCAAAAACATGGTTCCCAATTTTTACAGTAACCTGACGTGTTGCTACCCACTTGCTTACCGCTGTCTTAGGGTTATAGAAAAATAGGGATCCATTGCCTTGGCCTCTAAATGCAAGTGCTTCATTTACAGCTCTCTTAGAAGCTGCATCTGCTGGTTGATTAATAGCACCATTCATAACTGGTGTAAATGCAAAGTGACCACCAGATTTTTCATAGATTACACCGCGGACTGTGTTTGGGAAATCAGCGCTAGCAACGCGGTTTAGAACAACTGTTGCTACCGCTACTTTTCCGGCATAAGGTTCACCTTTGGCTTCTGCATGAACTAGGCGAGCCATTAAGTCTCTCTCCGCTGCAGTAACTGAAGAATTTGGGATTACTAGAGTTTTACCTGCATAAAGATATGAACTTGTTGCATTGTTGGCTTGCATTAATGATTTTACAGGTACACCAAACTTTACCGCGAGTTTCCAGTATGTTTCACCATATTGAACTTTATGAGTAGTAGTTGCTGCTTCTGTCGTCCCGTTTAATGTGAATGCGGACATTGATAAAATTAATCCGGCTGAAATTAATAGTTTTTTAAATTTATTCATTTGATAACCTCCTAGTTTCGTTCGTCTCTCTACATTCAAGGCTATCAGTTGTAACATACTTAATCATTAGCCAAAAAGTGGTAAGTATAAAAATGAAAGATTCATAGTTAATATGATAACGTTTATCTTGCATTTGGAATTTTTATCCTCGACCATTTTAATTTTAGTATTTTTCCATTAGAGGATAATTAAGGATACTTTATTACAATTTGTTTCAACGCTGTAACATACAGTTTGGAATATAAATGGAAGCGACCTTCACTAATTTGTCATGGATTTCATTGAATCGAGGAAGGATATCCATCGATGATTAGGTAATTATAAAAGAGAAAACAAAAAAGGAGGTTTTTTAAGATGAGCAATCAGTTAGTTGATGTTCTAAATAAACAAATCGCCAATTGGTCTGTCCTGTATATGAAATTACATAACTACCACTGGTATGTGAAAGGTGAACAATTCTTTACATTGCACGCTAAATTTGAGGAATTTTACAATGAGGCTGGAACCCATGTGGATGAATTAGCTGAACGCTTGCTGGCAATCGGTGGAAGCCCAGTAGCCACCATGAAAGAGTGTCTTGAAATTTCTTCTATTCAAGAAGCTACTGGAAATGAAGCAGCAAGTGAAATGGTTCAGTCTGTCATCAATGATTTCTCAATCATTATTGGCGAATTAAAGGAAGGCATGAGCTTTTCTGCAGAACAAAATGATGAAACGACAGGCGACATGCTTCTTGCCATTCATTCAGGATTAGAAAAACATGTATGGATGCTGACAGCGTTTCTTGGAAAAGCAATATAATAGAAGAAAATCATTAAGGAGCCCAACTATACCCAGTTGGGCTTTTTATATCGAATTAAATTAGAATTATTATTAAAAAGGTTTGACTTTTATATAGTAATTATATTACTATTAATAATAAGAAGAGGATTAGGAGGTTTTAAAAATGACCCAACCCGAAATTATTGTATATAGCAGTACAGGCTGCCCCTATTGTGAAAAGGTTAAGACATACTTGAAAGAAAACGGCTTTGAATATGAAGAGCGTAACGCTTCTATACATAAGGAATATTTTGACCAATTGAAAGAACGTAAAATTTACGGAACTCCTGCTACATTGATTAACGGAAAACTCGTGCTAGGCTTCCAGGAGAAAAAATTCATCAAGCTTCTTGGCCTTTCAGAGGAAGCTAAGCCAGCTGCTGCCTCCCAGCCGACAAACAACGAAGAAACTGCCGATTCTATTTTTAAACCAGTAACCGACGGAGTCCTTGAAGAAGTTTATGATTTTGTTGCAATTGGAGGTGGTCCCGCTGGTGCATCTGCTGCTGTTTATGCAGCCCGCGGCAAGATGAAAACTCTTGTTATTGATAAAGCACCTAAAGCAGGCACTCTCGCCATTACTCATAAAATCGCCAACTATCCAGGTGTTCGTGAAGAGTTGACCGGACTTGAACTGTTAATGAGAATGCAAGCGCAAGCAAAGGATTTCGGTGCAGAATTTGTTCGCTCAAACGTTCTATCAGTTGATTTTTCCGAGGAAATTAAAAAGATTGAGGTTGCGGAAGGAACAATTAAAGCCAAAAGCGTCTTTATTGCAGTGGGCGCCAAAGCTCCATCAAGCAAAATTAAGGGCGAAGAAGAATACACCGGCCGCGGCGTAAGCTATTGTTCTACCTGTGATGCTGCTTTCTATCAAGATCAAGTTGTAGCCGTAATGGGTGATAACGAGGAGGCGGTTCATGAGGCTGAAACACTTGCAAAGTATTGTAAAACAGTAAAATTGTTAATACCAACTGTAGAACTAAAAGGCGAAGTTGACCTTTCTATATTAGAAGCTAAATCAAATGTTGAAATCTATAAACGCCACCGCATCAGAGATATTCAAGGAACTGATAGTGTTGAAAAAATTGTAGTGCTTAATGATAAAAAAGAAGAAGAAATTTGGTCGGTCGACGGCGTATTCCTATACCTTGGCGGCCTGAAACCAGGAACAGAATTTTTAAAAGGCGCTGTAATGCGAGATGAGGAAGGCTATGTCATGGTGGATGAAAATCTTCGGACAAGCGTTGACGGTGTGTATGCCGGCGGTGATGCCCGTAGAACATTGGTTAAACAAGCAGTCATTTCTGCCGCTGATGGCGCAATCGCCGCTCTTGGAGCAGAGCAGCATGTTAATAAACGAAAAACATTAAGACCGCAATATAGCTAAACATTAAGAGCTTCCCTTAGTTAAAGAGGGAAGCTCTTTTTAGTTGCGACAATTGGAGAGCGATTCGACAGTTAGTGCTCGTTATTCGATAATTAACACCTAATCGACAGTAATCGCATGCTATCCAATATTTCTGCTTTTTACTTTTTTTGCGGTTTCTATTTGCTCCACCTTAGACCAGTTAATCGTATTTTCCAGCACAATTGCTAGAATGATCCCCATTAATAATCCACTGCTTATCAGCGGCCTGACAAGCATAGGAATAGAACTGAACATTTCAGCCGGAATGTTCATTATGGCAATTCCTAATAAGACAGGACCAGCAATTCGATAGATTGTTTTTGGTGAAAAACGAATCCCTTCTAAGTTGTTAAGTGCCCCGCTAAATAATTGTAAATATGCAACAAATAACACTGCATCCCCCACACTGATAGGCAAAGTGGAAAACAGATGGCTGAAGGAAGGCACTAAGCCTAGAATCATAAACATGACAGCGCCAATAATCAACGGCAGCCGCTCAAATATTAGAGTTGATTGTAAAAAGCCCAGCGACGATATATACGGCGCATAAGGAACCATCCCAAATAGACCAGAAAAAACGGAATTAATTCCAGTCAATACAAATGACTTGCGATACTGCTTATCAGACGTTGTTGTTTGAAGCAGCGGCTCAACCCCTTTAACCGCTGCGATGGTATTCGTTGTGTTCACTAATCCTGTAATAACAGCCATAATGATAAGACCAAGGCTAAATGTCGGTGTCCCCCATGGAAAAAGATTAAATAATTTTACTGTAACTTGTTCATCTGCCGCAGCAGACGGAAAAAATAGTACGTAAATAATCCAGCCTATAACGATTCCAATCAGTATGGAAAAATTTCGAATTGCCTTTGGCCCCTTTATATTAATCCAGATTGTTAAAAGGATTAAAAATATTGATAAACTGGAGGTAGGAATATGTATTTTATTTTCTGTAGCAAGTCCCAGCATTCCTTTTGTAAAAATAATGATTAATTGGGATGCGAGTAAAAACAACACGGTACTCATGACAACCGGAGTAAATAAACGCTTCAAGAAATTCCCCATTCCAAGTGCCCCCAGAATTGTGACTAACACCCCTGAACAGATTATCCCGACTGCGAGCCCTCCGCCAAGTTCATTTACACTGATTCCAGCTGAAGCTGCAGACGCACTAAGGCTAAGAATCGCTCCCCACCATAAACCTGACTGTCCTTCCATCAGCGGATACCGGTGTCCGAAAACAGCTTGCAAAATACAAGCAGCACCTGTATAAATAAATGACCTTTGCAGTGCACTGACAACTTCGACGGAAGATAAATCAAATGCATCCCCGATTGTCAAGGGAATAACCACAGTATTTGCAAACATAAAAAACAGCCACTGCAGCCCTGCTAAGAACTGGGTGGTCTTAGATAATGAATTCATGGCCTCTCCTCTAGTTTTATGGTTGTTTTTGATTTCTACGTTACACTATTTGTTCACTGTTTTAAAGGGGAATATTGACTCTTCTTTATTCCGAAAATAAAAAACACCACAGCGTCTTTTAGACTGTGGTATTTTTCAAGAAAGGTGCTATTCTTTATTTTTCCGAGCTAAAATTACCATACAAATTGTGATAATTGCAAATGCAACAAACGCTAACAATGGAATGGTAATAAAACCAAACCAGTTAATATAATCTTTTGAGCAAGGCACGCCTGTTGTACACATCTCAAACTGCTTTAATGCAGGAACCTTTTGCAGCAATATATGATATCCACTAATCAACAGGCCAATGATTGAAATGGGGAGAACATACATATTAATACTAGTATCATTGCGGTAAACAGCCATCCCTAAAATAATCGCCAGCGGATACATAAGGATTCGCTGATACCAGCAAAGTGTACATGGGATAAAATGCATGACCTCGCTAAAATACAGGCTTCCGAGTGTTGCGATAATAGCGGCAATCCAAGATAGCAGCAGGGATTTGTTCATATTACTTCTCCTTTGCCGCTTTTTTTACCATTTCTTTCAAGTCATCCATCGTTTTTCCTGTAAACATCTTTCCATTTACAAACATCGTCGGTGTTCCGGTTACCCCAAGTTGTTTAACATAATCCATATCCTTTTGCCAAGCTGCCATCGATTTTTCTCCTTGGAAGTTTTTCACTACCTTGTCTACTTCTTGATCGCTGGCAACTTCTTTTAATGTATCGGTCAAGAATTTTTCTGTGAAAAGATCAATTTTCTCATATTTCGTATCTTCTGGCTGTTTTTGATATAAAAGTTCGTGGAATTTCCAAAACATATCATTTCCAAGCTCTTGATAAACGGCTTCAGCAAATTGAGCGGAACGTACTGAATCAATGTTAATAAACGAATAATTCATAAAGTAAAATTTTGCTTTTCCCGTATCCACTAGCTCTTTTTGAATATATGGTACGGCATTATGGGTGAACTCCTTACAAATTGGGCATTTGTAATCACCAAATTCAATAATAGAAACCGGTGCATCTTTATCCCCAATAAACGGCTGATTCGAATAATCGATTTCATTTGTTTTCGTCGTTGCTTCATCCTTCTTGTCGGTTTGATTGCTTAAAAAAATAAACGCCAATAAGCAGACAGCCACTAACCCAATCATCCAAAAAACAAATTTTGATGAAGAATTAGCTGCTTGCTTTGAATTTTTCTTCTTATTTGCCATATCCAAGCTCCTTTTAAAAGATCTAATATGTACTACAAAATTTTGTCTCAGATAGTTTAAATATTACCTATCTCCGAAAATATTGCAAATAAAAGGTTCTTACTTTCAAAATTGAATATTGCAAGGCTATTTTTTTATAAAATCCCGCAGGTTTGATAAAATATAACAAACAATATCTTGAGGAGAATGAAATCATGCCAGAAAACAACAAATTCAAAGGCTTTATCGGAACCTACACAAAAGGAGAAAGCCAAGGGATTTATTCCTTTACTTTAAGTACCGAAGAGGAGAAAATCGAAGATATCCACGTTGCAGCCGAGTTAGGAAACCCTACTTATTTAGCGATCAGCCAAGACAACCGCTATCTATATTCGGTTGTAAAAGATGGGAAAAATGGAGGTTTAGCCTCATTTTCCATTGGACAAACCGGTGAATTACTAAAAATGAATCAGCAAATGTCGCCAGGTGCATCTCCGTGCTATGTAAGTGTAGACAGTCAGAATAGATATGTATTCAGCGCCAATTACCACAAAGGATTAGTAGAATCACATCTTCTTAA
Organism: Neobacillus kokaensis; assembly: GCF_014656545.1. Lineage (GTDB taxonomy): Bacteria > Bacillota > Bacilli > Bacillales > Cytobacillaceae > Neobacillus > Neobacillus kokaensis. The sequence goes on along the minus strand of NZ_BNDS01000003.1, from coordinate 365,156 downwards.
CCCTAAAGACGGATCTGTCCTGCCGGCAGCTTCTACGATGAAGCATGAAGGCCGTGGTCCAGACCCTAGGCAGGACCAACCGCGGTCCCATTATGCCGAACTAACCCCAGATGAAAAATATCTTGCGGTTGTTGAACTGGGAATTGATGCATTAATTACATATAAGGTAGCTGAGGATGCTACATTGACCAAGGTTAAGCTGTTACCGTTAAAAGCCGGCAGCGGTCCGCGTCATTTAGTCTTTCATCCAAATAAGAGATTTGCGTATATTATGACCGAATTCAGTTCAGAAGTAATCGCGCTGGACTACAACGAAGAAAATGGTCATTTTATTGAGAAACAATATATTTCTACTCTTCCCGAAGACTTTAAGGATAACAGCCAAGGCAGTGCTATTCATATTTCTTCGGATGGCCGGTTTATTTATGCCGGAAACCGCGGCCATAACAGCATTGCCGTTTTCAGTGTGAATCAAACGACAGGAGAACTTAACCTAGTTGAAATCGTTTCTTCAGAAGGGGACTGGCCGAGGGATTTTCAATTGGATCCAACTGAAAAGTTTATGGTCGGTTCTAACCAGGAATCAGGGAATCTTGTGTTATATAGAAGGGATGAGGAGTCGGGAAGGCTTACATTGATTGATTCTAATATTGCGGTTCCTTATCCGGTTTGTATAAAATTTCTTCATGTATAAGGATTTTGATTGGTTTTTACAAGTGAATAAAAGCAACAGGATAAGCTTAAGCTTATCCTGTTGGGTTAGTCATTTTACTTCCTTTTCCATTTTTCCAAGTAGTTCTGAGAGATCATAGAACTAAATAACAATCGTACCTAACCATTATTTTATCTTCTGTATATTCCCCCAAATATTTCTCATTCGGTGGATTAGAGATTCCTTTTAAGTTATTAATAATACTTTTTATGAAATTTTGCCCCATTTGATGTGCATATGGATATCCCCCTCCGAACCTTGGGTTAATTTCGGAAATAATATATCCATCTTTAGTCCTAAAAAAGTCAATATCTACTGGCCCGCTAGGTTGTAAAGCGTTGATTAACTTATATGTTAGTTCATTTAATTTAGGATCTTTAATTGCAATTGATTTATCTGTTTCCCCATAACGCATATTGATCTTTCGTTTACTAGATAGATTCGTAATTTCGTTGTTTATCAAGTCAATATAGCATTCTACGCAAAACTCAGTTCCATCGATATAAGGCTGAGCTATAAAGTTATTATGTTTCTCCCAAATCATTTGAAGTTCGTAAAAGTTTGTTATCTTTTGTATACCTACACTACCGCTTCCATTTTTCGGTTTTATAATTAAAGGAAAACTTAGTTTACCATCTTTTAAATCTTGCTTAATTTTATCGAAATTTATATATGTGGGCACCGAAGGTAAATTATTCTCTTGTAAAAACTTATATGTCAAATATTTGTCGTAGGCTATTTCTACAATATGTTTATCGGAGACAATGATGTGAATATTTTCCTTTCCAAATTCACCCTTTAATCCTGCTAATAATACTAATTCAGGATCTATTAGTGACAAAACGCCATTAATTTTATATTTTTTACATAAACTTTTAATTATTGAAAAATATTCTGGGTGTTCAATCCGTGGAACGATTTCATAGCCATCCGCATGATACAGCGCTGATGCAGTTGGATCACAATCTACCGCAATTACTTTACCGCCAATTTTATTAAACTCCTCCCTAAAATAATTTATCAATTGAACCCTTCTGCCAACGCTGCAAATAAGTATATTCACTTATTACTCCCCCTTGTAACGAATTAGTTTGTATATACTCACATTTATACAAAAAAATTTTAGTCTAGCATTCTCTTCCTTTGTTGGTTCCCGTAAAATTTGGCATCGAAGCATGGCCTTCTTGATTTATTCCTTCAGATTTTATAACCTTTTTAAAAGTCATTACTAATATTTTAAAATCTAAAAGGACTGACCTATTCTCAACATACCATACATCTAACTCAAACCTTTTTTCCCAACTTATCATATTTCTTCCATTTACTTGTGCCCATCCCGTTATACCCGGTTTAACATCATGTCGCTTTGCTTGAAATGGAGTATATAATGAAAGATATTCCATTTTTAATGGTCTTGGGCCTACTAGACTAATGTCTCCCCTTATAACATTTATTAGCTGAGGTAGTTCATCTAAACTATATTTACGAAGATAACTGCCAAAGGAAGTTAGCCTTAAATGTTCCGGTAATAATTCACCATAGCTATCTCGCTCATCCGTCATTGTCCGAAATTTATAAATTACGAAAGGTTTTCCATGTAATCCTGGACGAACTTGTTTAAAAAGAACTGGAGACCCCAATCTTCTCCTAATAAGAATTGCGATCAAGAAAATAATCGGTCCAAAGATAATCAAAGCACAGAAGGCTATTATAAAATCAATAAATCTTTTAATTGGTATTCACCTACCGTTCTTATGTCAAACGTTATGCTGTCTGCTTATAATTAATATGTGCTAATTTTTTATGACATTACAAAGACAATAGAATTTTTAATTAATATCGATTTTTGTTCGCATTCAGTATCATAAATTAATACATTTAATAATTTAAATCCTTATCATTAAATCTTTTAGTCTTGATTCTTTTTAATATCGGTGCAATTAACTCCCAGATTATATATATCTCTTGAACCTTGGCAATCATACAAATCCCTAAATAAACTACAAATCCAATGATTATTTGAAAAATAAGTGTAAAAAAATTACCTATAGGTGCATAGATCCCAAATAGGTAAACGATTACTCCCATAAAAATAGAAATTATATAAAAAAACAAAAGATCTTTAATCTGTTCAATTAAAGAATAAGAAACCTCTTTACCGGAAAAAAAACTAGTTATTAAAAACCCTATATAGGAATCTATTACACATACCCCAATTAAACCCAAAATGCCGAAATCTAAATAAACTGCAACTGTAATTAATATAGTCAAAATTACTCTCTTTACAATATTTAACTTTAAATATAAATCCGATTTCCCTTTTACTTGAAAAATATTTAAATTAATTGCGTTTAAAGGGTATAACATACCCGCAAAACATAAAAGTTGAAAATAAACTACCATAGGCTTCCACCGTTCCCCAAATATTAAAAGAATGAGTGGCTGGGCAATAGCAGCTAATCCGACCATAAAAGGAAAATTTATAAAATTTGTAGTCTTAATGATTCTTTTAAAGCCGTATTTAAGCCTTTCTTCATTATCTTGAATGCTGCTAAGAACAGGATAAGTAACGCGCAGGATTGCTGATGCTATAGAATCGGAGACTACCTCGTTCAATTTAACAGCATTTGTGTAATACCCCAGTTGTACAGCAGTATGCATTCTACCTATTAAAATAAAATAAATATTAGAATAGATAGTAGAAATCAACCCAGAGAACATTATTTTCCATCCGAATCCAAATAATCTTTTAAACGATTCGTATTTAAATACAATTGATGGCTTCCACTTTCTATACTTCCATGTTAGTCCTGATTGCATTATTTGTAAGGACAAAATTTTCACAACAAGACTCCAAACCCCGAAACCAAGTATTGCGAAAATGATTGCAGCTGTGCCTGAAAAAAGCCCAGCTATAATATTTATTTTAGTCTGAGTCTTAAAATCAAATTCTTTTATAAGTTGAGTTTTTTGAATTATGCTTATTGAACTAATAACAAGCGTTAGAGAAAGAATTCTTAATATCCAGATAATCCTTGGCTCATTAAAAAAAGCCCCAATCATGGGAGCAGAAACAAAGAGTAAACCGTACATTACTAATGAAATAATTAAATTAAAAAAAAATGCAGTGGAATAATCAGATTGACACACATCTTGTTCACGAATTAAAGCTTGAGTTATCCCTCCATCAATAATGCAATAAGAGATTGAAATAAGTACCAAAATCATACCCAATACCCCAAAGTATTCAGGAAGCAATAATCGTGCTAAAATAATTTGGATTGAAAATTGAATGCCTTGGTTTGCTATTAAATCTCCAAAAGTCCAGAATAAACCTTTAATAGTTTTTTGCTTTAGTGAGGTATCTTTTGAATTTATTATACCTCTCACCTCATTTATCAATAGATATTAAATCGAGTATCCTTTGGTAAGTTATATGTCTATCAAATTTTTCCTCTGCCAATTTTCTATTGTTTCTCCCCATTTCCTTCCTAATTTCAACTTCATTGTATAAAAATTGGATTTTCTCCGATAAATCTTTCGAATTGTTATTTCTGCAATTTATTCCAGCGTAATACTTGTCTATTAAATTCTGATACTCTTGACATTCTTGAGTATTAATTACAGCTAAACCGGCTGCCGCATAATCACTTACTTTATTAATTATGCTTGCAGCAGCCCCTCTGGTAATAGGATTAACAGCTATGTCACACTTAACTAAAATCTCGACCATTTTTGAATAATCTAACATTCCTGTGAATTCACAGGGAATTCCCTTCTGCATTGCATACATTTGAAAATCTTTTTTAAGGGGCCCATCTCCCATTACAATAAATTTTAAATTTCTATAACCCTTTGACCTTAAAATACTAAATGCATCAATTACGCTTGTTAAATCATAACTATGTCCTAAAGTCCCGATATAAGCAATCCATATTTCGTTTTTAGGCTTAACAACTTTGCTCTCTTCAGCAAACTTATCAAAATTGGAAAGTTCCGTTCCTAGGAATACACTTAACCCTTTTTTACACTTTTTATTAACATCTAACGCTCTTTTAACATATGTTTCAGAAACAGCTACTATATGATTAGCTGCACTATAAATAAAGTTTGCTTTCCTATTCATCGGTAAAAAAATTATTTTGCTAATAATCGGAGTGTTAAATACCATATTAAATGCCTCTGGCCAAATATCTTGAATATCAATTACAAATTTCACCTTATTCCGAATTGCATACTTTGCTGCAATATACGAAGCGTCTAAAGAAGGAACAGCACAGTAAATAATATCGGGTTTTTTCCTTTCGTTCAAATAGACACCCAGGTTCCTACCAAATAGATAATGACTAAAAAGGCGCCGAAGTGATACATTTTTACAATAACCAATTTCATCCAGTAGTGTGAATTTATATTTATTTTGTTTTAAATGTTCCTCGTTATATTTCCTATGCTTTTTTGTAGCATGAGAAAAGCTTGTCGTTACAATTTCTACTTTGTATCCATTATTTTCTAACATTTCTGCAAGATATACAAAACGTCCGTTCCCTTTTTCTCCAGGCATTTGACTGAAGTGTGCAACAATTAATATATCTTTCATATCACTCGTCCCCCATTTGGTATTCCAGCTAAATAATTTCTTGCCAGTAGTACCAAGACAGTTAGATAGAAAAACTCATCAAAAAATAGCATTTCTAATGATAACCATGGTAGAAAAAAAGAAAATACTAAAATTAATAAGTAGTATTTTTCAAAAATCCCAAGCTTGATTTTGTTAGAAATTATTGAATAAACCATTCCACACCATAAAATACCTATAATTGTTCCAAGTATACCCACCTGATATAATATTTGGACAAAAGTGTTATGTGAACTGCTTCCATTTAAGTATTCAGGTGTAAGCCCTATCCCCCAAAATAAGCCTTTAATGCTCGAAAAAAGATACTCTAAATACATAACCACTAAATCGATTCTTCCAGTAGTCAATGTCTGGGTATCGGAAACCATTCCGAATCTAATAAAATATAAATTTAATTGTTTAGAAAATAAATTATTTGCAGAAATTACTACCAGAACTAAAAAAAAAGTCAAAATCGTTCTGAGTTTATTGAAAATATCTCCTTTTTCAATAAGAAAACAAAGCACCCACACTAAAGCCATTAAAACAATACAGAATATAAACATCTTTGATACTGATAACATACCAAAATACAATAACGCCATAATCATAACAATTTGTAATGAAGCCCATTTCTTTTGAGAGGTCTTTCTAAGAGTAATGATAAGAGAAGCAATTGACACAAGAATGTGTACTGAATAAAAATTTGCATCGCCATAAAAGCCGCTCAATCTAATTAAACCTACTCTTTTCCACTCATATATATTTATATATTCAAGCATATGTGGAAAATTTGTCAGTATTTTTGCCGAAATGGCAGCACCTAAAACGCCTGTAGTTAAAAACAAAATACACGTTTCAAAGTCTATTTCGTCCTTATATTTTCTAAAGTAAATTGGAATGAAGAAAATCATCATAATAAAAAACAAATATGTCGGTTCATAAGAAGCTCCGTTTAACAATTTCACAAAAAGAGTATAAACAGTTAATAATAGTGGAAAAAAGATGTTTGAAATCTCAAATTTTGTTTTTTTAATACAACCATTTAATAAAATTTGTATAAAGACTACGGGAACAATAAGTGTAAAAAGGGTATGACTCCCCGGATTCATTTTTAAAATTGGAGACCAAGGAAGATAAAATAACATTATTGGTAAAAAATATTTTTTTTTTGAAAACAGAGTTATTCCCGAAAATAATAGCAAGCTTCCCAATAACAAAAATTGATGATTGAATGCGTGACCAATTGAAAGGAACAATGCATTTATTAAATTTATAGCTAATAACGGTATATTGAATTTCTTAACTAAAATCATTTTTAAATGGCTCCTCGGAAATCAACTTAAAAAATTGATCAACAGCTATTTCATTTGAGTATATTTGTTTATTTAGGTAATCTTTGCATCTCAAAATAAAAAAAGAGTCTTCAAGGACTCTTTTTAATGCGTTATATATTTCTTCTTCACTATTTCCACATACGATCCCTTCATAATTATCTTTAACCATTTCATTTGCTGAAGTTGTATTCGTAGTAATTATTGGGACACCTAATGACTTTGCCTCATTAAATACCATTGGCGCAGCTTCATGATTTGAAGGCAAAAGGAAAATGTCAGCATTTTTAATATAGCGATATGGATTTTCCTGATTTCCATATAAAATAACATTTTCCGAAATCTTAGCCATTTGAATATGTTTTTCAATTTCACTTCTTTGCGCACCATCTCCTATTATATGCCAGCATATATTATATTTTTCATCTACAAGTCTCTTGATGACATTAATTGCTCTTAAAATGCCTTTTTCCTCAGATAACCGTGCAACAGTTACAATGTTTAAACCTCCCTTAGAATATTCAACAGGATTTATATCAGCCTTAACCTTATATTCAGAAAACTCGTTACAGTTATAAACACAATAGGTTTTAGATTCTAATTCAGGAATTGCTTTAATAAAACTTTCTCGGCAACCTTCCGAAACCGCTGCTATTCGATCAAAATGATTATACACTTCTCTATTTCGGGCTGTATTTCCTCCGTAATTTAAAAAATCACAATGTACAAAGGTAATTTTTTGTTTTGCATTTACTCTTTTAAGGACGAACTCATTACATCCACCATAAAATGTTTTTTCATGAGCATTGTGTAAAAAAGAAATAGCAATATCAAACCCGTGAATCCTGCGCTGAGTGGAACAAAGAATCGTTAATGGAAATTGATTCCCAAAAAATTTCGTATAAACAACCAATACAGCCCTAATAAAAAAGTATATTAACCCCAAAGATTTGGTTTGCTTTTGGGACAAACCTAGTAACATTATTAAGGGCGGTCCGGTCATTACTTTTACTGCTGGTGGTATATACTTCCTATATTCTCCGCAATCACTAAATAGATATAGAGTAATATCATAATCATCTTTTATTTGATTAATCAAATTCACCAGTGAACGTTGAACTCCTCCTACAGAAAGATTATTATTTACAATTAGAATCCTTTTCCTTACCATATTAAGCCCCTTCTTCAAATTACATAAAATAATTATTCCGTCCATCATTCATATACTTTATTGCTTTTATTAATCCCATTTCATGTTTGAACATTTTATACCTTCTTATAGCAAATTGTAAAATTAATAAACGAGACATTTTTTTTGAAAGAGTTGCAAAAAAAATACCTTTATCAAAAAAATACTTTTTATTGTACCCCTTAAACCAAGTGGAACTTTCTTGACTCACAGTCCCTATAACAGCAGGATTAGTAAAAACTTTGAGTCCCTTTCTAAGACATTCAAAAAGAAATAATGTATCCTCGCCAGAACTATACTTTGCCCCTCCGCCAAATAATAAAGAGAAAAAAATATTAGCTTTTATTATACTTTCTCTTTTAAATGCAATATTAACTGCTCCATATCGCATAAAATTAAAGTAATTAACCGAAGTACATTTTTTAATTTCAACAGGACCACTTCTATCGGTATTTAAGCTGCGAACATTAAAAATAATTAAATCAGCATTAGGATTTTGTTCGAACGCATTTAAAATAATATTTATATAATCTTTGTGGTAAACTACATCATCATCAGCTAAAATACAAATATCTGCCATCGCTCTCATTAATGCAGTATTTCTACTTAACCCAATACCTCTCTCATTAAATGAGTACATTTTGACATGTTTTTTGTTATCATTTATTTCAATATAATCATTAAAATTACTTTGGTTTATGATAATTGCATCTCCAAAAATATTCATTTTTTCCACAATTGACATATCCCTTTGATTCATGGTAGATACTAAAACCTCAATTTTCATTTTAATCTCCTTTATTAGCAACTTAAAAGATATAATCCCCCTAAATAACTATAGAAGATATTGATGATCAACTATTTTTTACAACCAATAAAAACCTAATATTTTTTTCACCATAGAAGAAGGTACCTCTCTAATAACAGTTTGCCCGCTTAACAGCAATTCTGCATTTTCCCTGAAATAATAAGTGCAATTAATTCCAAATTTCTTGGTAATAGCCTCATATGCTCTATGCAATGTGAAGCCGCGTGAACTAGTGTTGTGGGCATCTGTGGCGATAAAATGTGCTAAATTATGTTCAATTATTTTTTCGGAAAAGGCTTTAATTTTTTTGCCGAAATGACCAATAATACTACCCGAAGTAATCTGGATTAATGCCCCTCCCTGAACCATTTCAAAAAGGAGATTGTGATCCTCAAGCAATCTCTTATTTCTTTCTGGGTGGACAATAATCGGTGTGATTCCTTTAAGCAGCAGCTCATATATAACATCATGGGTGTAATTTGGGACTTCACTCGAAGGAAGTTCTAGTAATAAAAACTTACCTTTATTATCAAGTGTCACGACCTCTTCAATTTCAATAGAATGAAATATTTCTCGATGCAGTCTTAATTCCTGGCCCGGATGTATTGTTAAGGGGATTTTCTCATTCGATAAATACTGGTTAAGCTCGTTTACCCTTTCTAAAATAACAATCTTTGAATTTTCAAATTGTCCATTCATATGATGAGGCGTAGCAAATAAATCGGTAATACCTGCGTCAACTGCTGCAACAGCCATTTTTAAACAATCATCCATTTTTTTAGGGCCATCATCAAGATTCGGAAGGATATGACAATGGATATCAATCATATGTACGCCCCCTCCCCTTTTTACAATTTAGCCATAGTGGCCATAATAATCCTTCTGTTTATAGTCCACACCATTTACGACTACACCAAGCAGCAAAGAGTTTGCTTTTTCTAGAAAATCCTTTGCTTTCATTGCCCGATCCTTCTTCGTTTTCCCGCTGGCTATGACCATGACTACGCCATCACACTTACTTGCCATTACTTGCGAATCCGTCACAACAAGAATTGGAGGGGTGTCAAAAATAACGTAGTCATACAATCCTTTTAGGTCCTCTATTATTAATTCCATAGCATTTGAATTTAATAGTTCGGAAGGATTTGGTGGTAAGGGACCACTTGTTAATAGATCTAAATTGGCAACATACGTTTTGGTAATGGCCTGTTCTAGATTGATATCCTTTGTTAGGATATTGGTCAACCCATAGATATTGCTCACCTTAAAGGCGAAATGTACAGTTGGCTTTCTTAAATCAGTATCCACCAGTAATACTTTTTTCCCTTGCTGTGCCAGAATGATAGACAAATTAGCAGATGTTGTTGATTTCCCTTCTGATGGATCTGGTGAGGTAATAACAATTGTTTTGATATCTTTATCCACTGAAGAAAAGTGTAAATTATTCCTGATCAGCCGATATTGTTCAGTAATTGGTGATCTTGTATTAAAATTTGTAATTAAACTTACTGCTTTTTTATTTTTATTTCTCAACCGACGAGACATACGTTTCCCCCCCCATTGTTTGTGCTAAGGTATCACTTCTATCCTTTTTATTAGCTTTTGACATTTTTTGAACTGATCCTAGTATAGGAAGACCAAGGAATGCTGTCGCATCCTGTTCATTCTTTAATGTACTATCCATAAGTTCTAGCAAGAGCGCCAGGCCCATACCGCTCATAAATCCAATTACAATAGCAATTAAAATATTTAATAACGGATTAGGCTTAACTGGAATTGGATTCTCCTTTAATTCAGCCCTCGCAAGTATACTTACATTATCAACATTCATGATCCCTTTAATTTCTTGTTGAAAAGTTTCCGAAAGAGCATTAACAATTTTTACTACCTTTTCAGCATCATGATTTTCAACTACTAAGGTAAAAACCTGTGAATTTTCTTTATTGGTAACCATAATACTTTTAGTCAGTTCATCTACATTTTCAGTCAGATCAAGTCTGTTTATTACCTTTTCTAAAATAACAGGACTATTAATAATGTCAGTATATGTGCTGATTAAATCTACATTACTTTGCAGCATAGTAAGATCCAATTGGTTTTCCGTATTTTTTTGACTAACAAGGATTTGCGTCTTAGCCTGGTAAACAGGTTTCAATAAATAAAAGGTAATTGCCGCACTGATTAACCCGGCACCAATAATGAAGAGACTAATTAATTTCCAGCGTTTCATAAGAATCTTAAATATATCTATTAAACTGACCGTACTCTCCATAATTTCCTCCAAATTTTATTTCCTGATAAAATGGGGCCGTTATCTTCCCTGCTCCTCATTCTGGTTCTTCCACTTAATAAACTCAATCAAGGTTTTATATTGCTTTAATTGCTCCTTCTCCACCCCTATGTCTTTTAATTCATAGATAAACTGAGCCCATTCCTCATCGATATAAAGATGTGAATTTTGATCTGTTCCTTTCTTTAACAATGTCATCAAATCGACATCCAGCACTTTGGCAATTCGTTTCATAATGGCGAGAGAAGGATTCTTGTTCAAACTACGCTCCATATTGCTAAGATATGATTTAGATATATTTGTCTTCTCTGCTAATTCAGATAAGGTGTAACCCTTTTGTTTTCGTATTTCTGCTATTCTTTCTCCAATCATCTGAGTCCCTCTTTAAATTCAGACATTTTTTCGTTTTATCCAGTTCCTAGTGAATTTCTTATACATTGAATCACTCTCATTTGATCATCCCTTGTCATATTGGATCCTGATGGTAAACAAATCCCTGTTTGAAAAAGCTTTTCAGAGATGTTTTCGTTACCGTTATGCAGGTAGTACTTACACTGTTCAAACAGCGGCTGAAGATGAAGCGGTTTCCACACATGCCTAGCTTCAATATTCTCTGATTCTAGTACCTCGAGTACTTTAGCCGCAGTTAAACCGGCGGTCTCTTCATGGATGGTTAAGGCGGTCAGCCATCTGTTTGAAAACGTTTGTGGCATCTCCGGCATAAAAGAAATAGCAGAAATATCGGCTAATTCTTCTTGATATCTGTTGAAGATCGTCCTTCTAGCCATCACTCTCTCATCCAAAACCTTAAGCTGTCCTCTGCCGATTCCAGCTAAAATATTACTCATACGATAGTTAAATCCAAGCTTGCTATGCTGATAATAGGGTGCTAAATCCTTAGCTTGAGTTGCTAAGAAACGGGCCTTGTTCAATGCTTCAACATTATTGGAAATAAGCATCCCACCGCCAGAAGTTGTGATGATTTTGTTGCCGTTAAACGAATAGATGCCAAACTCCCCAAAAGTCCCGCTTGCCTTTCCCTTATACAATGCACCGAGGGATTCCGCGGCATCTTCAATAATCGGCACATTATACTGATTACAAATGGAAACTAATTCTTCCATTCTGGCTGATTGGCCATAGAGGTTAACAATAATGACGGCTTTAGGCAGCCTGCCTGCAGCAGATGCATCCAGAAAGGCACATTCCAGTGCGGAAGGTGACATATTCCAAGTTTCAGGCTCAGAGTCAATGAAAACAGGCTCCGCTCCTTGATAAAGAATAGGATTTGCGGAGGCCACAAAGGTTAGACTTGAACAAAAAACAAGATCTCCTTTTTTTACCCCTAATAATAAAAGTGCCAAATGAATCGCAGCTGTTCCCGAACTGACCGCAACTGCTCCATTGATGCCCGTCAACTCGGCTAAATCACTTTCAAAAGCATCTACATTAGGACCTAATGGGGCAATCCAATTTGTTTCGATTGCTTCATTAATATAGTGCATTTCCCTTCCGCTCATATGGGGAGGGGAAAGAAGAATCCTCTTTTCCACGGTTGTTTGTGGCAACATCTTCACCTCCAGGATTTTTGCTTTTGGGCTGATAGGATTAAATAGAAACGGATAAGGCTATCTTTGAATGAATATTCCTATTAGTAATCATTAACAGCATTTCCCTTAGCTTTTCTTTCTCAAGATTTTCAAAATTTAATAGTAAATAATTGATTTCTTGCATAAAAAGCTCTGATGCTTTGCCTACATAAATTTTCGGATAGATTTGTTCCTCATTTACTTCATTCTCATTAAGCAATTCTTCGTAAAGCTTCTCTCCTGGTCTCATGCCGGTAAATTCGATTCCAATCTCCTCAACGGTGTTACCTGATAAACGAATTAAATTTTTGGCAAGATCAACGATTTTTACAGGTTCCCCCATATCGAGAACAAAGATTTCCCCGCCTTTTGCCAGAGCACCTGCCTGTATGACAAGTCTTGATGCCTCAGGGATGGTCATAAAATAACGAACCATATCTGGATGGGTGACGGTAATGGGACCTCCCTTTTCAATTTGTCTTTTAAACAGTGGAATGACACTGCCTCTGCTTCCTAGAACATTACCAAAGCGAACGGCAACAAATTTCGTTTTGCTTTCTTTGTCCATTGACTGAATAATCATTTCTGCAAGTCTTTTGGTTGCTCCCATAACACTAGTCGGATTAACTGCTTTATCCGTAGAAATCATGACAAAGGTTTTAACCCCGTGCCAATTTGCGGCATTCGCTACATTCATTGTCCCAATGACATTATTTTTCACAGCTTCATCAGGATTTCGTTCCATTAAAGGTACATGCTTATGTGCAGCAGCATGGTAGATCACATCTGGAAGATAGTTTCTTATAATACAATTCATCTTTTCGGCATCCTGCGTATCGGCAATTTCAGTAAAAATCTTAACCGAGCTTTCTTTTAACTCTTCCTTTAGTTCCATTTCAATTGAATAAATGCTGTTTTCACCATGTCCTAATAAAACTAAAGTGTCTGGATTAAATTTAACAATCTGACGGCAAATCTCCGAACCTATAGAGCCCCCTGCCCCTGTCACCAAAACCGTTTTTCCGGTTACAGATTTAGAAATAGTGGCAATATCTAACTCGATTGGTTCTCTGCCTAAAAGATCCTCCACTTGTACATCGCGAAATTGATTAACGGATACTTTTCCTGTTACCAGATCCTCCAGCATTGGCAAAATTTGCGTTTTAGCTGAAGTTTTTGTACATTCTTCAAAAATAATTTTTAGCTCTTTTTTACTTAATGAAGGAATAGCGATTATAATATTTTCAATTTCAAGCTGTTTAACAACTTGTTTAATAGAATTGACACTTCCTACAACTGGAACACTTAAAATATGAAGTTTTTGTTTGTGAATATCATCATCAATAAACCCAACTGGAAATAAATCTGCATCACGATTATTTAATAGCTGTCTAGCAACCATAGTCCCCGCAGATCCAGCTCCAATAATCAATGTTCTTTTTTTATTAAAGTTCTCGTTTTTAATAGAATCGCTATACATGCGCCAACAAAACCTAAAGCTGCCAATTAACAAAATATGAAGTGCCCCGGTGACCGCCAGAAGTCTAAAATAAATATCAGCAAAAATTACCTTCTGCAAAAGAGCAGCAATAATAATTGAAAAAGTGACAACCTTGAAAATGATGATTAATTCTCCAACACTGGCATATTCCCATGCCTTTTTGTAAAGTTTGAAGAAAAATGAAAAAATATGATGACATAAAAGGATCGATAAGGAAGTGACGATAATCGGTATAGTTACAACATTAGTTGTGGCGTCAACTAAAAATCTGCTAAAAAAAATGGCTGTTAGGACAATGCATGAATCAGCAAGAAAAAATAATGACAGCCTTTGTAGATAGCTCATAATCTCCCCCCTTTAAAAAGTACTGCTCCATATATGCATAATTAAAGATTTTGATTATCAGGCTTCTTTAAGCCCAGCTAATCAAAATCCTTAATAATAAGAGGGCATCTAACCCTTCCTCACATCACACTCTTGACGACTTGCATCTAAGGTATATTTCAACCCACAGCGTGACCGAGTGCCTCCTTAGATATTGGCAAGGAGACATCACCATAAATAACACTTTAAAAGACAATTTGTTCATTATATGAAACAATTAGACTAAAAAAAAACAACCAATTATTTCATATTTCTAATTTCCTTACAGCTAATTTCTTTATTAAGAACATTATAACTCTTTTGAACAAGAAAAAAAATCCTATTTCTATCTAATTTATTCGACTAAAAAAGAAAAAAATGTAGAAATTTATTCTTTAAAAGGAACAAAAATCGGTTAAAAAAGCAATAACGCAAAACAGAATGTAGGAGAATTAATTTGACACCACAGCTTTACTGTAGTAAATTTAATAAATAATCTAAATATTAAATTCTTATCAAGAGAGGTAGAGGGAAGGGCCCGATGAAACCTCAGCAACCTTCAATGGTTTTTCATTGAAAAGGTGCTAAGTCCTGCAAATGACTAATTTGCAAGATAAGAAGAATGACAATTGGTTCATACATACAAAAGTCTTCTTCTTATAGAAGACTTTTTTTTATTTATTTAAAGGAGTGTGCGTCATGTACAAAATTGATACGAAACTAGCTCAAATAGGAAACCGCAGTGAAACAGCAACGGGTACGGTAAATCCCCCTGTTTATTTTTCAACAGCTTATCGCCATGCAGGAATCGGCCAATCAACAGGGTTTGATTATTCACGCACAGGGAACCCGACGCGCCAACTTCTTGAAAAAACTATTGCCGATCTTGAAGGCGGTGACCAAGGCTTCGCCTGCAGTTCTGGGATGGCTGCTATTTTTACCATTCTTTCCTTATTCCAATCTGGTGATGAATGGTTAGTCAGTGAGGATTTATATGGCGGAACCTACCGTTTATTGGAGCAGGGGTTCAAAAAATGGGGGTTGAACTGTCATTATGTCGATACATGCAGCCCGGAAGCAGTTGAGAGTAGAATCACGCCACAAACAAAGGCCATTTTCCTTGAGACGCCGACAAATCCACTTATGCAGCAGGCAGATATTTCTGCAATCGCTGATGTTGCCAAACGTCACGGAATTTTATTAATTGTTGACAATACTTTCTATACACCGCTTCTACAACAGCCAATCAAGCTGGGTGCCGATATCGTGATCCATAGTGCGACGAAATATTTAGGCGGCCATAATGATGTGCTTGCCGGACTGATTGTTGCTAAAGGTGAAGAGCTATGTACATCACTTGCATTTCATCATAATGGAGCCGGCGGAGTTCTAAGCCCGTTTGATTCCTGGCTATTAATGCGCGGGATGAAGACTTTATCACTAAGAATGGAACGACATGAGAAAAATGCGAAAGCTATTGTTGAGTTTCTATCAAACCATGATGGTATAACGGATGTCCTTTATCCTGGGCGCGGCGGCATGCTTTCCTTCAGAATCAAGGACGAAGCCGGGGTAAATCCGTTTTTACAAAATTTACAGCTGATTACCTTTGCGGAAAGTTTAGGCGGTACGGAGAGCTTTATCACCTATCCTGCGACACAAACCCATGCTGATATACCGGAAGAAATCCGTATCCAGCAAGGTGTTTGCAATCGATTATTACGTTTTTCTGTAGGAATTGAAGATGCGGAAGATTTAATGAACGACCTAAGCCATGCATTGGCCAAAGTTAGTGAAGGAGTGACATTATAATGACAAAGGAAGAATTTTGTTTTGAAACAAGGCTGCTTCATAACCAGCATAAAATGGATCCTGTAACAGGTGCAGTAAGTGTGCCAATCCAGCATGCCTCTACATTTCACCAGTTTGATGTTGACCAGTTCGGCAAATATGACTATGCACGCAGCTTAAATCCAACTAGGGAAGCGCTTGAAGATGTTATTGCAGAACTCGAAGGCGGTGTGAAGGGTTTTGCTTTTGCTTCAGGGATGGCTGCCATTTCAACAGCCTTTCTCCTGCTGTCAGCCGGAGATCATGTAGTTATTACCGATGATGTGTACGGCGGAACATTCCGCATGGTCACAGAGGTCCTAACACGTTTTGGAGTTGAACACACTTTCGTTGATATGACCGATTTAGAACAAGTGAAACAGGCCATTAAGCCGAATACGAAAGCATTTTATGTGGAAACCCCATCAAATCCTTTATTAAAAGTTACGGATATCAAAGCTATTAGCAGCATGGCTAAGGAAATCGGCGCTTTGACCTTTGTCGATAATACCTTTCTGACACCAGCTTTGCAACGGCCGTTAGAACTTGGAGCTGATATTGTGCTCCATAGTGCAACGAAATTTTTATCAGGACATAGTGATGTTGTGGCCGGCCTTGCGGTTGTAAAGGATGAAGATTTAGCAAAACGGCTTGGATTTTTACAAAATTCTTTTGGGGCAATCCTTGGCGTTCAAGATGCATGGCTTGTTCTTAGAGGATTAAAAACGTTAAGTGTCCGGCTGGAGCATTCACAAAAATCAACTCTAAAAATAGCAGAATTTTTACAATCACATCCGCTCATTGAGCGAGTCTATTATCCTGGACTTGATGACCACCCGCATTATCAATTGCAGCAAGATCAAGCACAAGGCGCCGGAGCGGTATTATCATTTGAACTAAAAAGTGAAGCGGCATTAAGGACATTTGTTTCGGGCGTTAAGATTCCTGTCTTTGCAGTCAGCCTTGGAGCGGTTGAATCAATTTTATCCTATCCGGCAAAAATGTCTCATGCTGCCATGCCACAGGCGGAAAGAGAAAAACGCGGCATCAAAAACAGTCTGCTTAGGTTATCTGTCGGGCTTGAAAACCCGGATGACTTAATCAAAGATTTTTCTCAAAGCTTGGAACAGCTTGGTCAGAATGAATTGGTACTGCAGCAAGGAGAATGATGATGAATTTATTAGATAAATTAAAAAATGAAATTCTGATCGCTGACGGTGCGATGGGAACTCTGCTCTATTCATATGGAACAGATTGCTGTTTTGAGGAACTTAACCTTTCCGAGCCTGAGCAAATTCAATCGATTCATCGTGCTTACATCGATGCCGGTGCAGATGTGATTCAGACGAATACGTACGCCGCAAATTACTTAAAGCTGCAGCGCTATGGCTTAGAAGATTCGGTAAAAGAAATTAACAGTGCGGCAGTTCGCCATGCTAAAGCCGCAGCGCAAACGAATGCTTTCGTGCTTGGAACACTTGGAGGTAACCGCGGGGTCAAACCTGACTCCATTACAATAGAAGAAATCAAACGCAGTTTTCGTGAGCAGCTGTATTGTCTTTTACTAGAGGGTGTTGATGGCTTGCTGCTGGAAACCTTCTATGATTTGGATGAGCTTGAAACGGTCTTGACGATAGCCCGGAAGGAAACAAAACTGCCGATTATTGCTCAAGTTTCGATGCAGGAGCCGGGTGTGCTCCAAAATCGCACTCCAGCCAATGATGCTTTAAAAAGGCTTGAAGAGCTTGGTGCCGATGTAGTCGGACTCAATTGCCGCCTGGGACCTCATCATATGTTATTAGCCCTGGAACAAATTGAACTGCCGAAGCGTGCCTATCTTTCTGCTTATCCAAATGCCAGCCTTCCTGCCTACACGGACGGAAAATTTCATTATGAAGGCGACGCCGATTACTTTAGAAAGTCTGCACAAAGCTTCCGTAATCAAGGAGTTCGGCTGCTCGGCGGCTGCTGCGGAACAACGCCGGAGCATATTAGAGCTTTCGCCGCCGGATTAAAGGACCGCACACCAGTTGTCGAAAAAGTGGTAAAATTAGAACGGAAGCAAATATCCATTGAAGAACATGCACCAAAAAGGGATTATGAGCCGCTTCAGGACATTGTTAAAAAGCGCCCGTCTGTTATTGTAGAATTAGATCCGCCTAGAAAGCTGAATACGGATAAATTTTTCGAGGGGGCAAGGGCGTTTAAAGAAGCCGGGATTGATGCGTTAACACTTGCAGATAATTCTCTTGCAACCGTTAGAATTTCAAATGAATCGTTAGGCTATTTAGTAAAACAAGAGCTGGGAATGCGGCCTCTCATTCATATTGCCTGCCGTGACCGAAATATTATTGGGCTGCAATCTCACTTAATGGGACTTCACACGCTTGGTATGAATGACGTTTTAGCCATTACCGGCGACCCTGCAAGAGTAGGAGATTTCCCGGGGGCGTCTTCTGTTTACGATGTCTCATCATTTGAATTAATACAAATGATTAAGCAGCTAAACGAGGGCCTATCTTTTTCCGGAAAGGATTTAGGAGAGAAAACAGCGTTCAGTGTCGCTGCTGCCTTTAATCCTAATGTCCGCTCAGTTGAGAAAGCGGTAAAGCGTCTGGAGAAGAAAATCAGCTATGGAGCTGACTACTTTATTTCCCAGCCTGTTTTTTCTGAAGAAAAGCTGCTTGAAGTCTATGAAGCTACTAAACATTTGGCAGCACCAATCTATATTGGCTTAATGCCATTAACAAGCAGTAAGAATGCAGAGTTCCTTCATAATGAAGTGCCGGGAATCAAAATTGCTGATTCCATTCGCGAGCGGATGTTTGCACTCAACGATAACCCGCTTCAAGCAGCGCGTGAAGGAGTTGAAATTACGAAGCAATTAATTGACACTGCCCTGGATTTATTCAATGGAATCTATTTAATCACACCATTTTTACGATACGAATTGACGCTTGAACTGGCCCTTTATACTAAAGAGCGAGCACGTGAACAGAGGGGGAACAGCTATGTCGAAACGACCATTTACTGACCAATTGAAAAAACACATCCTTGTTATGGACGGGGCAATGGGAACGATGCTCCAGCAGGCTGATCTTACCGCAGAAGACTTTGGCGGAGAACAATATGACGGCTGTAACGAAAACTTAAACCTAACAGCTCCAGAGGTGATTGCGAGGATTCACCGCGAATATTTGGAGGCAGGCGCTGATATTATCGAAACCAATACCTTTGGTGCAACCAGCATTGTCCTTGATGAATACGAGCTTGGCTTTAAAGCCTATGAAATCAACAAAAAAGCAGCTCAAATTGCCGTTGCGGAAGCAGACCAGATATCTACGGCTGATTGGCCGCGCTATGTTGCCGGTTCAATGGGGCCGACGACCAAAACGCTGAGTGTCACTGGTGGAACTACCTTTGATGCACTATCTGCGTCTTACGAAGAACAAGCAATTGGACTAATTGATGGCGGCGTTGACCTGCTGCTGCTCGAAACAAGCCAGGATATGCTGAATGTTAAAGCTGGTTACGTCGGCATTCAAAATGCCTTTGCAAAGACAGGAAAAACACTGCCCTTGTTTATTTCCGGAACGATTGAACCTATGGGTACAACGCTTGCGGGGCAATCGATCGAGTCCTTCTATATTTCCGTTGAGCATATGAATCCTGTTGCTGTCGGACTTAACTGCGCCACCGGTCCTGAATTCATGCAGGACCATATCCGTTCGTTGGCAGGCTTAGCGGGAACAGCAGTCAGCTGTTATCCAAATGCCGGTCTGCCGGATGAAGAAGGACATTACCACGAAACACCAGAAACATTAGCGAAAAAATTATCTGATTTTGCGGCTCATGGCTGGCTTAATATTGTCGGCGGCTGCTGTGGTACAACACCGGATCATATCCGGGCAATGGTTGAAGCAGTGAAGGATTTTGCACCGAGAGAATTTGGGGAATCTAATACTCACATGGTTTCTGGGATTGAGCCATTCATTTATGATGATCCGACTTTAAGACCAATCTTTGTTGGCGAACGGACGAATGTTATCGGCTCACGGAAGTTCAAACGCTTAATTGTAGAAGGGAAATTTGAAGAGGCAGCAGAAATTGCCCGCGCCCAGGTAAAAGGCGGCGCTCATGTAATCGACCTTTGCCTAGCAAACCCTGACCGCGATGAGCTTGAAGATATGGAAAACTTTATAAAAGAAGTTGTGAAAAAAGTAAAAGTTCCGCTTGTCATTGACTCCACTGATGAGAAAGTCATTGAAAAAGCACTTAAATATTCACAAGGGAAAGCCATTATTAATTCGATTAACCTTGAGGATGGCGAAGAACGTTTTGAAGCGGTTGTCCCATTGATTCACCGCTACGGTGCTGCTGTCGTCGTCGGAACCATTGACGAAAAAGGCATGGGAGTAACGGCTGAAAAGAAGCTTGAAATCGCCAAACGCTCTTATGACATATTGGTCAACAAATACAAATTAAAGCCACAGGATTTAATTTTTGACCCATTGGTATTCCCTGTTGGTACCGGTGACGAACAATATATCGGCTCTGCTAACGCAACGGTAGAAGGAATCAGGCTTATCAAAGAACAGCTGCCTGGCGTGCAAACCATCCTTGGTGTTAGTAATGTTTCCTTCGGGCTGCCACCGGTTGGCAGAGAGATTTTGAATTCCGTATACTTGTACCACTGTACCCAGGCCGGTCTTGATTATGCCATCGTCAATACTGAGAAGCTTGAAAGATTCGCTTCCATTGCACCAGAGGAAGTTAAATTAGCGGAAGATCTGTTATTCCAAACCACCGATGAAACACTAGCGTTATTTACTGACTTTTATCGAGGTAAAAAGAAAGAAGCAAAGACGACTGTTCTCAATCTAAGCCTTGAAGAGCGTCTTGCCTATTATGTTGTCGAAGGGACAAAAGAAGGTTTGATACCAGATTTGGAATTGGCCCTTGCCGAATATCCGGCTCCACTTGACATTATCAACGGTCCATTAATGAACGGAATGAAAGAAGTTGGCCGCTTGTTTAATGACAACCAGCTGATTGTTGCTGAAGTTTTACAAAGTGCCGAGGTCATGAAGGCATCCGTTTCTTATTTAGAGCCATATATGGAAAAGGGTGATGTTTCTGCATCTAAAGGTAAAGTTCTATTAGCAACGGTTAAAGGTGATGTCCATGATATCGGAAAAAACCTTGTAGACATTATTTTGAGCAATAACGGCTATGATGTCCGCGACCTAGGGATTAAGGTTGCCCCAGCCGATTTGATTAAAGCGATTCGTGAGGAAAAACCAGATATGATCGGTCTTTCCGGTCTGTTGGTAAAATCAGCACAGCAAATGGTGTTAACTGCGCAGGATATGAAAGAAGCGGGAATTTCTCTGCCAATTCTTGTCGGCGGTGCTGCCCTGTCACGGAAATTTACTGATACAAAAATTTCAAAGGAATATGACGGACTTGTTCTTTATGCAAAGGATGCGATGAATGGCTTATCACTTGCTAATCAACTTCAAACGCCAGGTGAACAGGAAAAGCTATTCGCAGAAAAAGAGGAAAAATTGGCTAAGGCAAGTGTACCTATTGACCTGCCTGTACGTTCTTCCGGTTCTGTAGCTGTAAAAACTAAACCTTCCGTATCAACGGATGTTCAGGTGTTTGTTCCAAAGGATACAAAGCGACATGTAATAAAATCATATTCCTTATCCCATATTGAACCATATATTAATATGCAAATGCTGCTTGGACATCATCTTGGCGTAAAAGGGAAAATCTCTAGATTACTTGCCGAGAAGGATGAAAAGGCATGGAAGGTACAGAATATGGTGGACCAGCTAATCGCCGATTCCATTGCGAACAATTGGATTACACCGCGTGCCTTGTATCAATTTTTCCCTGCACAGTCTGATGGGAATAAAATTTATATCTATGACCCAGAAAACCATAGTAAAGTAATTGAAACCTTTGATTTCCCACGTCAAGATTCAGCACCGCACCTTTGTTTAGCTGATTTCTTAAAATCAGTTGACAGCGGTGTGATGGATTATGTTGGTTTCTTTAACGTTACTTGCGGAAGTGGCATTCGTGAAGTGGCAGATCAGTTAAAAGCGGAAGGCCGCTTCCTTGAATCCCACGCCCTAATGTCATTAGCGCTTGAGAGTGCGGAAGGCCTTGCTGAGTTTATCCACCGCCAGATGCGCGACCGCTGGGGCTTCCCAGATCCGCTTGAGTTTACAATGCAGGAACGGTTTGCAGCAAAATATCAAGGGCAGCGTTTCTCCTTCGGTTATCCTGCCTGCCCTGAACTAGAAGATCAAAAGAAACTGTTTGGCTTGATTCATCCAGAGGAAATTGGTGTTCAGTTAACTGATGGCTGTATGATGGAACCAGAAGCTTCGGTATCGGCGATTGTATTTGCCCATCCGGAAGCTAGGTATTTTAATGTATTGAGATAGATTTGGGTGCATCCCGCGGAATCTAGATTGGATTCCGTGGGATTTTTATTTTTATTTTTTTTCTATTTCGCGGGATTTGAATAGAATTTCGCCGATTTTCCAATTTATTTCGCCGATTTCGAACGGAATTTCGCGGACTTTCCGATTTATTTCGCCGATTTTGAACTGTATTTCGCCGATGTCCATTTATTTCGCCGACTTCGAACGGAATTTCGCCGATTTTCAAATTTATTTCGCCGATTTCGAACGGAATTTCGCGGACTTTCCGATTTATTTCGCCGACTTCGAACGGAATTTCGCCGATTTTCCAATTTATGAACGGAATTTCGCTGATTTTCAAATTTATACCGCCTATATTCGAACGGAATTTCGCGGACTTTCCGATTTATTTCGCCGATTTCGAACTGTATTTCGCCGATGTCCATTTATTTCGCCGACTTCGAACGGGATTTCGCCGATTTTCAAATTTATTTCGCCGATTTCGAACGGAATTTCGCGGACTTTCCGATTTATTTCGCCAATTCCAAACAGAATTTCGCGAACCGTTTCCAGGCTTACATTTGTGAACATTTCTTGACAATTTCTTGTATCACCTATATAATTACCTAGGTAACTAAATTTCGGATTGGAGCGTATCATGATTAACCATCAACTATTCCATACACTTCATCAGCTTTCACGACACCTTACCAACAAACTCAATGAAGCACTAAAACCAATGGGATTATACGGTTCACAATGGGCCGTTATTTTTGTTTTAAAACAGAAAGGCTCATTAACACAAAAAGAACTTTGCGATTACCTATTTGTAGAAGCCCCGCCAATGACGAGGACGATTCAGCGCCTTGTGAAACAAGGTTATGTCCGGCAGGTTCCGGGTCAGGACAAACGGGAAAGACATATTCAATTAACAGATGAAGCATTACAGGAGTACTCGAATTGGGAAAATGCAGTAAATGAAATGAACCAGGAACTGCTTAAATCTCTCCCGCAATCCGCACAGGAGGAACTTGTTACACTACAATACAACTGGTTACAACAGCTATTAAAAGGGGTGGATTGAATGAGTCAAAGTCAACCAAAATTATGGACGAAAAATTTTATTAGTATTTCTTTAAGTAACTTTTTTGTTTTCTTTTCTTTTTATATTCTGTTAGTCACACTGCCAACCTTTGCGTTGGATGAGTTACATACAAGTGCATCTCAGGCAGGATTAATGACGACGATATTTTTGCTTTCGGCTATTGTAACCCGCCCGCTTGCCGGTCAATGGCTTGAACGGGCCGGGAATAAAAAAGTGCTGCTTACTGCAGTCATTCTTTTTGCCGGCGTTTCGGTTTTTTACTTTTTTCCAACAACCATTTCTGGCTTTTTAATCATCCGTCTTTTACATGGTATCGGATTTGGAATGGCAACCACCGCAATGGGGGGAATTGTTGCTGATATCATTCCGGCGTCACGCCGTGGTGAGGGAATGGGTTACTTCGTTTTATCGACAAACATGGCCATGGTACTAGGGCCCTTTATTGGCTTAATGACAATTCAACAATGGGGATCACAAACTTTATTCACTTTGGCAGGAATTGTTTCCTTAGGTTCATTGCTTGCAGCACTTAGTGTCAAAATCAAAAAGCCGAAAAAAAATAACGAGATTGAAGTACTATCCTCATTTTCAATCAAAGGCTTATTTGAGGCTTCAGCAGTTCCAATCTCCATTGTCGGAAGCTTTCTAGCCATTGTCTATTCTGCACTGCTTTCGTTTATATCGATTTACGCAACGGAAATTCATGTAGCAAATGTAGCCAGTCTCTTCTTTGTGGTTTACGCGATAGTTCTTCTGCTTTCAAGGCCATTTACTGGAAAATGGCTAGATGCCTATGGTCCAAATGTGATTACCTATCCATGTCTTGTTTTGTTCGCCATTGGAATGTTTATTTTAAGCAAAAGCGGCGGTGCATTCACGTTTCTACTATCCGCCGGAATCATTGGACTAGGCTGGGGGACACTTTTCCCTACCTTCCAAACGATTGCGATACAAGATGCCGAGCCGCGAAAAAGAGGATTGGCTACCGCCACCTTCTTATCCATTTATGATACAGGGATGGCTCTGGGGTCATTTGTGGTCGGCTTAATCGC
Source organism: Neobacillus kokaensis (assembly GCF_014656545.1). Lineage (GTDB taxonomy): Bacteria > Bacillota > Bacilli > Bacillales > Cytobacillaceae > Neobacillus > Neobacillus kokaensis. The sequence goes on along the minus strand of NZ_BNDS01000003.1, from coordinate 340,328 downwards.
AGCAAAAATGGATTACAGCTCATTGTATTTCTTATTTTCTTTCTACGTATTAATCGGAATAGTTCTCTATTACTTCCTTCATACGAAGAAAAGAAAAGCTTCGATTAAGGTTGAGAACGATCTACAGCAATCAAAAGTACAGGAAATTTAAAATTACAAACTAAAAAACCAAGAATCATCAACTTCACTTTGAAAATGATGGTTCTTGGTTTTTTGCTGCTATAGCCAAATGCTTCAACAGCATGCGTCTCTCCAAATATAGACGCTGTGCTTCTTCTATAGATACCATGGAGAACGTAATATTGGTGTCAGGCACCGCTTGAGCAATCAGCGGAAGATCAGCTGAAATCACGGTGCCAATTCTTGTGTAGCCGCCGGTTGTTTGGCGGTCTGCCATGAGGATAATTGGCTGGCCGCTTGCTGGAACTTGGATGCCGCCAAATGGCACTGGGTCTGAGATAATATCCGGGCCTGTAATATGTTCTACCTTTGGTCCTTTTAGCTGATATCCCATTCGATTGGATTGTGGGGTAACCAAATATTTTTCTGTAAAAAATCGCTTGATGCTTTCCTCATCGAATCTTTCCTCGTGTGGTCCCAGAATAACTCTGACATTCAGCTGCTTTGTATACTGTGGAATTAGACTAAGAGGCAGCCTTTTAAACGGCTTTTGAACAAAGGGAAAACCAGATAGCATATCCCCTTTTTTCAGCGCACGTCCATCATATCCCCCAAACCTGCTGCTTAAAAAAGTCGACTTACTCCCTAATACTAACGGAACATCATATCCCCCTGCTGCTGCAATATAGGTTCTTGCCCCACTTCCGCATGGACCAATAGATAAAAGCTGGCCTTTTTTCAAAAGAAAACTCTTCCACATTGGAACTTTCCAACCATCAACTATAGGCGAAAATTCCCCGCCGCAAATGGCCACTGTCATATCGCATAGTGCCTCTAATTCCGGGCCGACAAACGCAGCCTCCAGCACCGCCTCTCCTAGCCTGTTTCCAACTAAAATATTAGCGATTTGCATCGAAAAATGGTCCATGGCTCCAGAAGGACTGATTCCGTATTGCTGATAGCCCTCCCTGCCTAAGTCTTGCACAGTCGTTTGCAGCCCCGATTTCACCACTTTAAAAATTGCGGTTTTCATTTATTCCCCCAGCTTTTTCTAATCGGTATATTTTCATTTTTTAGCGCTGTTTGTAAGGCTGCGACAAATTCAAGCGCCTGTGGTTCGTCACCATGGACACAAATTGTATCGGCTTTTATTGCGATATCCATTCCGTCCACTGCTTCGACTTTACTTTCCTTCACCATTCGAACAACTCTTTTAATCGCCAGTAAAGGATCATGAATCATAGCATTTTTCTCCTGCCTTGATGTCAATGTTCCGTCAGGCTGGTACGTGCGGTCAGCAAATACTTCCTCGGCAGCCATAAGTCCCTTTTCTCTTGCGGCAACCACCAATTTACTGCTGGCAAGACCATACAATACTAAGGAAGAATCAAAATCTGCCACCGCTTCGGCAATGGCTGCTGCTATTATATGATCCTTTGCAGCCATGTTATACAATGCTCCATGCGGTTTCACATGGGAAAGTGACACATCGCAAGCCTTACATACTGAATTCAATGCCCCAATTTGATAGACAGTTAGATGGTAAATCTCCCTTGGAGTTAACTTCATTTCTCTTCTGCCGAATCCCGCTAGGTCCGGAAAGCCAGGATGAGCACCGATTCTTACCCCGTGCTTTTTCGCTAGTCTCACGGTTTCAAACATGACATTATGATCGCCGGCATGGTAGCCGCAGGCGATATTGGCTGATGAAATATATTTTAAAACCTCATGATCATTTCCAACTTTAAACGCACCATAGCTTTCACCAAGGTCACTATTTAAATCAATCATTCTCCTAACCCCTTTCTATAAGTTTTTACGGTATACTTTCTTTCATTTACTAATTGCTTAATTCTAGTAAATTCATCCCCATCAATAGGATCAAATTTAATATAATTCCCCGTCGAAAAAAGACTTGGCGGAGTTTTCTTAATATCAAAAAGCGTCACAGGTGTAACCCCTAGAATTCTCCACCCAGACGGAACAACAGATGGATAAATACCTGTCTGATTCCCGCCGATTCCAACAGAGCCGGCAGCAACACTTGGCCGAGGGTGTTCCAGCCTAGGAACTGCAAGCTTCTTGGGAAGTCCTCCAAGGTACGGAAATCCCGGGACAAACCCTAGCATATAAATGAGATATTCTTGGCTGGAATGGAGCTCTATGACGTCTTCTTTACTCATTTTGTGATAGTCTGCTATGTAAGATAGATCAGGTCCTGTTGCCCCGCCGTAATAAACCGGAATCTCATAAACAATTGATTGAACAGGAGCCTCTATGCCAAAAGTTTTATATATTTTTTTAATTCGATTCACTAACACGTTGAAAGAAATGAATTCCGGTTGATAATAAATCGCAACGCTGTTATACGCAGGCACCAATTCAATAATCCCTATGATGTTAGCGGCTTCCAACTGAGTAATGAACTGTTTAATCTTTTGATGAATCATTTCACTAATTTCTTTGCCAAAAGAAACTTTGATAGCCTTATCACCAAGTGGTTTTATTTCAATCATGATATCACCTAATTCCCTTTATTTTACCGTAAATGGAAGTTAGGGAAAATTCAAGTATAACTTACTTCGCTTTTCTAAAGTTTTGAAATAAGCAGTTTATTTTACTTTTAATATTCGATGGACGATAATATTGGTGTTAAAATATTCTAATTGGAGGTTCATAATATGTTTGATGTTTTAGTAATTGGTGCTGGCCCTGCTGGTGCAAGTGCTGCTCTTTTTACCGCAAAAGCTGGCAAGAAGACACTTGTAGTTGACAATGACAAAAGCGTAACTAAAAGAGCTTGGATTGAAAATCATTATGGTGTAAAAGAAATCACCGGTCCAGACCTTGTTGAAATCGGCAAAAAACAAGCACGGAAATTTGGTGCAGAAATTATCCAAGCTACCGTAACGAATATTAGTAAAACTAATGACGGTTTTAAAGTTGAAACTGATAGTGATCAATATGAAGTAAAACACGTCATTGTGGCGACAGGAATGCTTGCTGACCTTGCAGAAAAAGCAGGCCTTAACACAAAACCTGGAACCGAGCCAAGAGTCAAAACCATTCTTGATGTAGATGCTAGTGGAAAAACCAATGTTGACGGCATTTGGGCCGCGGGAACTATTGCGGGCGTAAGCATGCATACCATTATTACCGCAGGTGACGGTGCAAAGGTTGCCATTAACATCATTAGCGAAATCAATGGCGAACGCTATGTTGACCATGACATTTTAAAATCATAAGCATTAAAAGCAATGGTGCCTGACACGTTCTCCCACAACAATTATATTGACAGTTCTCCTCCTTCCCTTTAAAATTTCTTTATGTTTTTCAAAAAACTTCCTCTTATCAAGGAGACTGTTCATGATCAATAAAGATAGTAATATTAAGCCCGTGGTTGCTGGATTGTTACTGGCTATTCTCATGTCAGCAATGGATAACACGATAGTGGCTACGGCAATGGGTACGATTGTTTCTGACCTTGGCGGTCTCGACAAATTTGTCTGGGTTACATCCGCCTATATGGTAGCCGTGATGGCAGGTATGCCGATTTTCGGCAAACTGTCCGATATGTATGGCCGGAAACGCTTTTTTATTTTTGGATTAATTGTTTTTCTAATTGGCTCCGCCTTATGCGGTATTGCACAGACGATTGTACAATTAAGTATTTTTCGGGCGATTCAAGGGATTGGCGGCGGTGCGCTGATGCCGATTGCCTTTACGATTGTGTTTGATATTTTCCCGCCAGAAAAACGCGGCAAGATGACAGGACTGCTAGGTGCCGTGTTCGGTACATCCAGCGTGTTAGGTCCGCTTTTAGGTGCCTATATTACGGACACCATTAGCTGGCACTGGATTTTTTATGTTAATATCCCGCTGGGGTTAGTTTCTATTATTTTAATTACCCGCTATTACCATGAATCATTGCAGCATTCTAAGCAAAAAATTGATTGGCTTGGTGCAATTACATTGGTTGTTTCCGTCGTCAGCCTTATGTTTGCTTTAGAATTGGGCGGTAAGGAATACGCGTGGGATTCTACACCTATCATTAGCTTAATTACAAGCTTTCTAATTCTTTTTGTTGTGTTTTTCATTGCAGAGGTAAAAGCAGAAGAACCGATTTTGCCGCTATGGCTGTTTAAACGGAGATTGTTTGCCACCTCGCAAATCCTTGCCTTTTTATATGGCGGAACGTTTATAATTTTGACGGTGTTTATTCCGATTTACGTGCAAGCTGTTTATGGCGGCACCGCAAAAAATGCGGGTTTCATTTTAACGCCAATGATGCTCGGATCCGTTGCTGGAAGTGCAATTGGGGGTATTTTTTCTACGAAAACCTCTTATCGAAATTTGATGGTTATTTCCATCATTTCCTATGTAATTGGTATGTACTTACTCGGAACAATGACCGTTGATACCGCAAGATCGTTACTAACTGTATATATGATTCTAGTAGGCTTTGGGGTTGGCTTTTCCTTCTCCTTGCTGCCAACAGCTTCCATTCATAATCTTGAACCGCAATTCAGGGGTACAGCTAATTCAACTAACTCCTTTCTGCGCTCATTTGGCATGACGCTTGGAGTTACAATTTTTGGCACAATCCAGAACAATGTCTTTACAAATCAGTTAAAAGAAGCCTTTAAGGGCATGAGCGGGGCAGGAGGACAAACATTTAAAATGGGAGATCCGCGTGAGATATTTCAAGCTAGCGAAAGGGCGAAAATTCCCCCTGTTATCTTGGATAAAATTATTCATGCAATGTCAGCTTCGATTACGCAAACTTTCTTGCTGGCTTTAATTCCTATTGCTCTCGCGGCAATCACCATCCTTTTCATGGGTAAAGCCCGCATTGTAGTCAAAAAACAAACAGCAAAAGAATAATAAAAAGCACTGGAACCCTTATAAATAGGGCCAGTGCTTGTTTTTTATACTTCAAGATCTCTGCCTTCTTCAACAATGTGGAACAATAAATGAGCAAGGTGATGAATCGGACCATATTCCTCGTCTTCCTCTTCCTCTATCTCCTCATTAAATTCCAAATCATTCAAATACAAGGCCATAAACTCATAAAAATCGCTTAATTGGAAGGCATAGCAGGCAGATGGTTCTTCATTGTCCTCCTCATATTGCAGCACCATGTAGGAAATATCGCCATCCTTGTCGGCACCATCGAAAAAGACGAAAAAGCCGATGTTCGTATCAAGCTCAAATAAATGCCTTGTCCCACCTTCAGTTGCTCTAGTAAAATCCTCTTGATTTAATTTTTGAACCTGCATTGTATCCACATTATCTTCTTGATGAAAACTAACCACAAATGATTTCATTGAACATCCTCCTGATTCTACAGCTATTTTAGCAAACACATGATTAAAGTATACCCTATTTCATTGTGAAACATTTCTAAATTAAAATAAAAAACCCCTGACGAACAGGGATTCTTTTATCAACCTACCGGTGGTTGGATTGGGTATGCTTGTGTGCTGTTTAAAGCAAATACATCAGAAGACTTTTGTACTTCTACCCCCTTATTAGTTGTAAAAAGAAAAACTAGTGATAATGAAAATAATAATACTGCAAACTTCCTCATGAATTTTTGCCCCCTTAATTATTCTGTAAGTTTATTTAAATATTTAACTGCCTCCACAACCAAGCCTTTCTGGTTGTAATAATCGGCAAGCATTTTATAAAAAAGTGTGATATCATCTGCGTGCTCATTTGCCCCTTCCAAAAAAGGAATTACCTTTGATTCTAAGTACTTAAATCCTTTATCCGCCGAGAGCATTTTGAGTAAATAAAACTCTGCTAAAAGAGAGAACTTTTTATTTCCCAAATCTTTTGCTAAAGTACTAACTTGTTCAAAGCAAGCCTTAGCTTTTTCAAACGAATTTAAAGAATATTGAAGTTCTCCAACTACATATAAAGTTACTAAATAGTCGTGATTATGGTTTGGTTGTAACATTAAGCTTTTTTTAAAATAATAAAGTGCTTGCATAAAATTCTTCATCTTTTGTTGTAAATAGCCCATATTATGGAAAACCTGCGGCAATAGTTTTTTATCCCTTATTATTTCGGCATTCCGTATTAAATGGCGAAAGCATGCTTCTGCTTCTTCAAAAATATTGGAATGAGTGTAATTAATTCCTAATAACATAAGGGTGTAAAGAATCCTAAGAAAGTTATGTTCATTCATAAAGATTTGCAGTGCCAGCTTTCCAAAATGGATTGCGTGTCCTGATTGTTCCATCGAACTCTTAGCAAGTGCTCGATGATAAAGAAACTCTCCACTGGATGTATCATGTTCTTTTTCAGTATAAAGGGTTTCAAGGATCTCATCGGCTTGTTTAAACTGACCCTTCAATATTAAAAATACCGCATTATAGTAACGAAATAAATAGTTTTCATGTTGGGAAAAATTTTTCTTTTGCTTATGTAAAAGTTCACGTTGTGCCTCTGCTTCTTCAAGTAAACCTTTAAATAATAGGTATCTATATTTATAAAGTTCCCAAATATAGATATACTTAGAGAAGGGTATGAAGTGTTCTATGTCTTTTAATTTTTGAAAAGTATCTTCAACTTGATCTTTTAAATAAAAGTTAATCTGGCTGCTGAATTCTCTTAAAAGGAATTTAATTTGCTCTTCGTTCTCTTCCATTTCCTTCATATTAATATTTAATCGTTCAAGCAGGAGGGAGACCGTTTCCTGGTTTGCTTCTTTTGAATTGTTTTCTATCTTACTTAAATGAGGAACTGAGCAAATCCCCTTCGCAAGCTCTCCTTGGGTCATTCCTCTTTGAGTCCGATAGAATTTAATAAGGGCTCCAAATTCCATTATTTTATCACCCGGCTTGTCTGTCATTTCTTTCTATTTTACACTAAAAGACACGCTCCTGTCAGACTTTTTAGATTCCTTTCTATTTTTTTGGGTCATCTGGGCAAATGGCCCAGATGACCTTTCTGAGTATTACTTCACCCTTGGGAAGCCATAGCCTGAGGCTATATCATCACCAGCGGCTGCGCTAATACCGCCTTTAATATCATTGGTTTTCGCTCTGTTTTGCAGCTCTGTTCGAAGCTGGACATTTGACCATGATTTATTTTCCGCCCAAAGTTTGGCTGCCAGTCCGGAAACATGCGGTGTTGCCATTGATGTGCCGCTAATTGTATTATAAGCGCCGTTATACCAGGTTGATTCAACGGCTCTGCCTGGCGCCGACACTTCAACATCCCGCTCTTGAATCAGATAGTCCCCTGCTGTTGCGGCATTACCTCTCGATGAGAAATCAGCTACACGAAGCGTTCCGTTTTCCTGAACATTTTCTAACGCTGCAACCGCAACTACATTCTGAAGAGCCCCTGGATAATCGATTGTACCTGCATTAGGTCCATCATTTCCCGCCGCTGCTACTACAAGTACACCTTTGCTGTAGGCATAATCAACTGCGCTTGAAATGAGCGAATCCTTTGAGTTTGAACCAAGTGACATTGAAATAATGACGTGCGACCCAGTGAGAACACCTTCATCAGCAGCTTTCCGAATGGCTGCGGCAATATCATCTGAGTACCCGCTGCCACGGTTATTTAACACCTTATAAGCCCAAAGCTTAGCTTCTGGAGCAACCCCGTAAATCCCTTTGCCATTGCTGCCGCCATTAGCTAGCACAGTACCTGATACATGAGTTCCATGTCCGTTGCCATCAGAACAGCTGCCTTCAATTAAAGGTGATTTATTTTGTGAAAAGTCCTTACATTGCTCAATATTACCAGCTAAATCCACGTGATTGACAACACCCGTATCGAGGACAGCTACCTTTATACCGCTGCCGCCCGCGGTCTTTGCAATTACGGCATCATTATAGATGGCCTCAATTCCCCATGGTGTTTGATCACTTGGAACCGCCTTGGCATCTACGCCTGGTTTTGCCTTTTTATCTGGGTTGGCATTGAGCTGAAGTTCGGGCAATTTTTCAATCTTTAAGTTCTTATTTTTTAAAAGTGCTTGATATTGTTTAGCATTAACAGTGGTGGTGAACCCCTTATCCGAAAAATCCCAGCGCATGCCGTAATTTATTTTTGCTTTGGCCTTTTCTGCAGTTGGTCCCTGAATCAGAACACGATAAGATTCCTGTTTGGCAGTTTGCCCAAATGCCGCTGTAGCAAACATTGATACCCCTATTACCACACTCAGTACTGCAGAACCAAAAATTTTCCCCTTTTTCATTTCAAAACTCCCTCCACCTAAAATTCACAGCCGTACACTGCTGTACTAGTCTTATTCAAAATTCAATGGTGAAAGTACATAATTATCATTCTAAAAAGTTGGGAAAATTTTATTTTTTGCAGTAAAAACAATAGTTTTTTCATAAAAATAAGAAAAAAAGACCAGCCCAAATGGACTGGTATCTTAAAAATATTTCTTTTTCCAAAAAATAAAAGCTGTTAAAAAAGCAAAAAAGCCTGCAATGACAAGTGGGATTACATATGAATACGCAACATGCTGAAATGGAATATCCACGTTCATCCCGTAGAAACTTGCGACCATCGTCGGTAATGCAAGAATAATAGTTATGGAGGTTAAAAACTTCATCACAATATTCAAGTTATTTGAAATGATCGAAGCAAAAGCATTCATCATTCCCGTTAAAATGGTGTGATACGTTTCCGCCATTTCAATGGCCTGTGTTTTTTCAATAATCACGTCTTCTAATAAGTCCTTATCCTCTTCGTACATTTTTAAATAATTAAAACGTAATATTTTATCTAGAACAACCTTGTTTGATTTTAAAGAGGTCGTAAAATAAACCAAGCTTTTCTCTAATGCTAAAAATGCATAGAGTTCTTTATTTTTTAAAGATTGATGGACAACCTTTTCAATTTCATTTGTTTTCTTGTTAATTTGCTTTAAATAGCGAAGGTAATAGGATGATATGACAAACAATAGCTGTAAAGCAAAGCGTGTCTTTTTAAAGGTAAAGAATTCCTTTACGCGGTTTTTGCGAAATTCATCGATAATCGGGGAATCCTTCAAGGAAACGGTAATAATATTATCATTGGTCAGAATAATGCCAATTGGAATCGTTTCGTACACGGCCATGCCGGATTCATCATGAACGATATAAGGGAAATCGACGATGATATACACCCTGCCATCATCCCGTTCAATCCTTGGGCGCTCTTCATCGTCCAGTGCGTCTTTAATGATATCGACGTCAACCTGGGCAGCATTTGACACTTTATGAATCTCCTCTGCTGTTGGAGCAAACATATTGATCCAGCAGCCTTTAGAAATGGCATCAACCGTTTCTAACACTCTAGTTTCGGTGCTTTTAAAAATTTCTAACATGTTAAAACCTCCCCACTTACTTTAATGGAGGAAGCCAACAACCCTTCGAGAGCTGATATTCATGATTATCAACCCGAAAAGCGCAAGCGCCTTGTTCACCCCCGTCAAGCACAAGGTAAGCCTTTCAGAAAGGTGCTCTTTACCTTTCTGGGAGGATTGGCTTGTGACCTTGAGGGGGTAGGCGCTGGAGCTAGACAATTCAAAGAAAACATTGACTTCCCCGCGCCTACTGCTAGGGTCCGGATCTATGGGATAACTCAAAAATATCAACTCCTTTGCACGTTAATCTCGTTTAAATATGCAGCCGTATTAGCAAGCTGAAATAAAATACTATTTCCTATCTTATCATAAACCCAAATCCCTGAAAGCACAAACCCTGTTTTTTTAATGCCTTATTTTTCTTCAGGAAAATAAGGGTTTAAATGAATTAGTACTTCATGGATATTATCGTTCTGTTCCATTAGTTTTCCTTTGATTGCTTTCGCAAGGTCATGCCCCTGCTTTATTGTTTTAAAGTGATCAATTGATATTCTAAGATCCACTAAGACATAATGACCATGCTCTCTCGCCCTAATGCGATCAATTCGCTTTACTTCAGGAAATTCCTTAATGATAGTAATATATTCCGAAATCGTTTCGATGTTAATGTTCCGCTCAAGTAAAATATCAAATGCTTCAGTTAACATCTCTTTGGCAATCTTAAAAATTAAATAGGCAACAAAAATACTTGCAACCTTGTCACCATAAAGTAAGAAATAAACATCAAAGCGTTCGCCAATAATCGATAGCAGCACACCAATAGCGGCTGCAATGGAAGCCACAATATCTGCTTTATGATCATAGGCAATTGCCTCAATGGCTTTACTGCTATGCTGCTCGGCAACCCGTAAAGAACTGCGGTATAAAATCACCTTTGCCACAAATGAAATAAGCGCAACCCACATTGCTAAAATGCTTGGTGATTCGACTTTATGAAAGAAACCGGAAATGCCTTCATAAACCACATAAATGGATACGAGGAGGAGTAGAATTCCGACAATCTCGGAGACAATTACTTCTGCTTTTCCATGACCGTAAGGATGTTCCTTATCCGCAGGCTTATTGGCAATTTTTATTACCAGCAGGACGATGACTGATGCAAACACATCTGCTGCCGAATGGATCCCGTCTGCAAAAACGGCGTCGGATTTACCATACCAGCCAATAAAAATTTTTCCTAATGTGAGAATGATATTACTTATTACACTAATCCAAGCTATTTTCTTAGCCAGGGCTTCTCTCATGACCATAGTAAACCACCTTTAATAATCCTTTAGAACAATAGCAACTATATCGTAAATGGTGACTCAAAACAACCTTAACAGAAACACTTTATTTTGACCGGGGGACCCTTGGATTATTCGAACAATCTCAGCGCTTTATTTTGTCCAATAACACCCGCCCGTATCAACTTTTGAGCAAAATCACATAAGATTTTCGTCTTCCCCTTCTTTTTCCTTTTTCATCATTTCTATATCCTCGATAATAGAGATTTTGTTTATTTGGTCATGGAGGAAATGGAATGCCTCATCCAGTTGCTCGCGAGTTGGAAACTCATTTCTTTTATTCATATTGTCAGCTCCCTTTTATTTTTATGAGTAATACGCATGAAAAAAGACGAAAATACCGTTGAATCCATTTTTCAAAGGAGTGTTTACATTGGACAAACAAAAACAGAAAGCCAACCCTGAAAAAGAAGTTGCCGGTAGTTTCTTTCATCCAAGTTATTATCAGGAAAAGGATACTCTCTCCTCAGGACTTGCCGAAACGCATGAGCAAGTGAGTGACGTTTATGCTGAAGGTGAAATCGGCGCTGTTATTGAAACTGAAGATGGTCAGGAAATCCCGCTTAACAGCAGCGATCAAGGATAAAAACTAGAGAAAACAGCTTTTTACTCAAAAGCTGTTTTCTTTTTGATCACTTATCATCATCCACATAAGGGTCGTGTTCAAATGCCGGTAGATCCCCAAAGCTTGTCATGATGCCTTCTTCATCAAGTTCATCTTCATATCGTTCATGCTGCGGATTTGGATATACTTTTATATTATTACCATACATATCGTTGCCGACAAAGTTTTCGTAATCTTCCACATAACCGATATTTTCATCAGCTTCAATATAGATATCCTGAAAATCGTCCTGCGGGAAAGCAAGATCTGACGGAGTTTCGGATGTTCCCCATTGGGCGACAGTTTGCCAGGAGTCTTCTGCATCAAAGGCAACATCTTCATCCTTTTCGTCCATAGCAAATTTCCCCCATGGCGGCATTAAGACGCCCTCTTCAATTGGCCGATTATGAGAAGTGACCTTGTCTGGAGTATGCTCGATGCAATAGGTAGTATTCGGTAATGCCTCAAGTCGTTCGAACGGGATTTCCTTTCCGCAGACCTCACATTTTCCATACGTGCCATTTTCCATTGCCTCTAATGCTTTATCGATATTGCTTAGCTGAATTTTATAATGCTCGAGCAAGGCGTTATCCTTCTCCCTTTCAAAAAGGGATGACCCTTCATCTGCGGGGTGGTTATCGTAGCTTGATAACTCCCCCATAGACTCATGCCAGAAGCCTCGTTCATAATCAAAATGATCATTTTGCTCGAGGTTCTCCTGTAATTCCGCCTTTTCAGCTAATAGCTGGAGCCGTAAATCGGCTAGCTTTTCTGTAGATAACATTGTAACTGCCCCTTTCAAAGAAAAACACGTTTTCAAAGATCTATTTTCAACAGATTTATTTGCAAATTTATATAGCTCTTCCTTATTTTCAATTGTTTTGCAGCTGATTATGTACTAAATATTTAATTCCATCAAAAACCAAGTAAACTTTCCGCATAAGTAACAGCCTGCAGTATATCTTAAAAAGGAGTAAATTCCTTACGAAATGAGGAGATTCATTTGATAAATCCGGATTTTGACAAATTTAGAAAAGCTCAGAAAAAACACGAGCCGGAGTATTTAGGGACCGACAGAAACCAAAAACCCGGACTAAACGACCAAGACTATAATAATCAAAGCGATACGGATAAGTCACCTGGTGCAGGTCGTTCATAAAGGAGCAGTTTGATGGGTAAATCTAAGTCCAGAGCTCAGGAAAACAATATGAAATGGTGGCAGCTGTCCTTATTTGGGGTTGGCTGTACGATTGGCACAGGTTTCTTTCTTGGCTCAAGCTTAGCGATCAAAATGACGGGGCCATCTTTGTTAATTGCCTATGTTATTGCCGCTGTGGGTACGTACATGGTCTTTGATGCCCTTTCAAAAATGACCGCCCAAGAACCATTAGAAGGCGGATTCAGGTCCTATGCGAAAAAGGCATACGGGCGCTGGGCGGGTTTCAGCAGCGGCTGGGTGTATTGGGTATCAGAGGTTCTAATCATGGGAAGCCAAATGACTGCCCTTTCAATTTTTTCCAGGTTTTGGTTTCCCAAAGTTCCGCTTTGGCTGTTTGCTGCCGGCTATGCTGTACTAGGACTTGTCGTCATTTTAATCGGTGTAGGTTTATTAAACAAGCTAGAAAATATTTTAGCGGTGATCAAGATATCCGCTATCCTAATGTTCATCATTATTGCCGCCTTGGCTATCTTTGGGGTTATTGATGGCAATCGCCCTATCGAATACCCAAACAGCAAAAAGGAACTTCTTCCGGGAGGAATCCTTGGATTATGGTCGGCGGTTATTTTTGCGTATTATGCATTCGGCGGCATCGAAATATTGGGATTGATGGCCACTAAATTAAAAAACCCTAAGGATGCACCTAAAGCAGGGAGGGTTATGTTGTTTTCCCTTATGATTATATATGCTCTCTCTATCGGGCTTGCCGTCACGATGGTCTCCTGGCATAAATTTAATGATAAAGAAAGCCCATTTGTCATCGCTTTAGAAGCCTATAATCTATCATTCGTACCGCATATTTTTAATGGTGCCTTGATAATCGCCGGTTTTTCCACAATGGTTGCTTCTTTATATGGTGTGACAAGCGTTTTGGTAACCTTAGCAAAGGAAGGCGATGCACCGGTTAGTTTTTCAAGAACAGGGAAGTTAAAGGTCCCTCTTCCGACGTTGATTCTAACTATGCTTGGCATTGCCTCGTCGGTTATTTCTGCCTTGTTAATGCCAAATAAAGTATACGAGTATATTACAACTGCTGCGGGACTGATGCTGCTTTATAATTGGATGTTTATTCTCGCAAGTCCACGAAAACTGCTGAAACTAAAAACAATGGATAAAATAAAATATTTCATTGGAACCATTTTTATTTTAATTGCTGTCAGCGGTACGCTTTTTCATGAGACAAGCAGACCGGGATTTTTTATCAGCTTAGCATTTATCGGAATTATCGGCGGTATCACCCTGATTATGAATACAAAATGGAAAAAGAAACGGAAACGAGTGTTATACCCGTGGCCAACTGCATAAGGAAAGCCAGCGTCCTTAACGGTGCTGGCCTTTTTAACTAAATAAATTTTGAAACGCCTGAATCCCGAAATAAATCCCGAAACCTATTAAGGAAGCACCGGAAAAGAGTGAAATTGTTACTAATAGCCGGGAGGTTAAGTAATTTCGAAAACTGCTTGCCACACTTGCCATCGTAATATCCCATATTAATAATCCAATAAAAATAGCACTGCTGTAAAGTACTAATTGAGGGGTCTCATAGGTCGCTGCCGTTTTTGCAAGAACGGAGCCGTAAATCCCAAGCCAAAATAAAATTGTTAACGGATTGGAGATGGACATGAAAAAACCGGTAAAAAACGATTTGTATAAAGGTTCCTTTGACCTTGCGTACTCTAAATGAACTTTTCCGGCATTCATTATGGTTTCCACACCTGTATAGATGAGAACAAAAAAACCAAACAGCCAAAGGAAGGTTTGCATAAATTCCGTTTGTAGAAACTTAACAACCCCTATGTAAACAATCAGCATATAAATTCCATCAGCCACAACCGCCCCCACGCCAACAAGCCAGGAATGCATAAACCCGCTTCTTATTCCACGATCGATTTGAGCTGCATTAACAGGGCCAATCGGAGCAGCAAGCGACAATCCTAATAAAATATAGCTAATAAACACATTCATTTAAGTTCTCCCCCTACTGTAAAAAAGCCTGTCTACACATTCTTATTCAGCATTAGGAGGTTGTACGACAAAAAACAATCGGGTTTGTACTCATATATTGTTCATGAGAACTAAACCCGAAATAAATCCCTTTAGGCAGGTGTTATTTTCTTAAATACAATATACTTTTGACCTAAATAATTACTTAACGTATATAACCCGCTCCCTAAAAGAATCGAACTATTTTGTATAAAGCTCTGGTCAAGCGGAAACAAATGACCCGCTGCTTGAAGGATTTTTTCACTGCAAAAATAAGCGCTAAAATAGCAAATGAAGATTATCGCACAAAATCGAGGCAGTCCTTTTTGCAAAGATACGCTGCTTCGGAACGTGAAGGATCGATTTAATAAATAGCTGACACAAGCTCCGACTGTATTTCCTGTAAAAGTGGAGACCCAGTAGGAGATACCTAAAACATTTAAGAGAAAAAACATGATTGCTAAGCCGACAAAAGTATTTACGGTGCCCACAAGAAGAAAGCGGATAAAATCATTATTTACCGGTTTCAGATACTTTAGGATAAACAACCCCCTCCTCCCCCGGCATCTGCAGCTGACGCTTTGGTATCGGGAGGTTAAACGTGTCAATATCTATAACGAACTTTGGCCTCTGCTTTGTTTCCTTATAAATTTTTCCAACATACTCACCAATTAAGCCGATAGCAATAAGCTGCAAGCCGCCAATCAGCCAGATAGAGGTGATCAGCGATGTCCAGCCTGTCTGGGTCGCCCCTAAAAACTTCAGCATTAAAAAGTAGCTGCCAAAAGCAAGACTCATAAGAAATGATACAAAGCCAACAACAAGAACAAATCGAATCGGTGAAATTGAAAAGGAGGTAATGCCGTCAAAAGCAAAAGCAAGCATCTTTTTCAACGGATATTTTGTTTCGCCAGCTTTCCGTTCTAACCGGTCGTAGTAGACCACATCCGAGCGAAAGCCAAGAAGCGGAACAATCCCTCTTAAAAAGAGATTCACCTCTTTAAATCGTTCGAGCTCTTTAATTGCCCGCTGACTCATTAACCGGAAGTCCGCATGATTATAAACAAGGTCAACACCTAAGCCTCTCATGAGCTTATAAAAGCCCTGTGCAGTGCTGCGTTTAAAAAAGGTATCTGTCTCCCGGCTTTTACGCACCCCATAAACAATTTCGCAGCCTTCATGGAACCTAAGCATAAATTTCCGAATCACTTGAATATCATCCTGAAGGTCAGCATCGATCGAGACAACGCAGTCTGAAAGTTCTCCGGCCGCTTGGAGTCCTGCAATCAGCGCGTTTTGGTGACCGACATTTCGCGCTAATTTCAGACCCTTTACATATTTATTTTTCAATCCTTCTTTATAAATAATCTCCCATGTTCGATCCTTACTCCCGTCATCAACGAACAGAATTTTACTACGGTCCGAAATTAACGCTTCATCAATCAGCTTATCCAATAGCTCGTGCAGACGGATGATTGTTTCTGGCAAAATTTCTTCCTCGTTGTAACATGGTACCACAATAGTAAGGACTGTACCCCTCATGCTGCATACCCCCGATGTCTACAATGTCTTATACAAGTAAATTTTCCATGCAGAAAGCTTTGACACAAATACTTTTTCCAGCGATAACTGATTTTCTTCCGGATTATCAATTGGCAGCGCTGCAAAAATATACGTGCCGCCCAATTCCTTGAAAACATCCGTATTTAACTGTAAATCCTTCAAGTGCCGTTTGGAGTCTTTTTTAATCATGTACCTTTTCCCGAGCTGTGCAGTAAAAATATAACAGCGGCCGCCCCATTTATCGTAATACCGGCGGATGGTTTTATTTTTTGCCAATTCCTTTTCGATTATTTTTCTAAACTCGTGTTTATAGCGTAATGGATAAAAATTATTGTATGTATCAAGCGTATAAAAACCGTTATATTGCGCAATGGCTGGGTGAATGCCGATACTGGCGACGCGATACTCCTTCTGCGGCAGCGCGATATGCTCTTTTATTTCCTGAAACAATTCTTCCGCATAAAATTGTTTTACAGTTGGTTTTTTTCGATAAATAATTTCGTCATTAAATAATCCTAGCAGCAATATTTGCATGACAGCGAGCCACTTAGCTGTTTTTGCCCAGCTAAATCCTTGGAGGGAGATCACTTTTAACGCAAGGGCGAAGCTGGCATAGATCACAAGCGGCCTTAAAAAATGATAGCGGGCAAAATTAAACGTATCCATAAAGTGAAATTTCTTTGTTAAGGGCAGCCAGCCCTCATAAAACCAAAAGGCATACCACAGAGACAATAAAAAGTTCAAAGAAAATAAAAAAACAAAAAGCTTTTCCTGCTTCCACAGCTTCTTTTTATATACAAAATAGATGGCGATTAGCGTCGCAGGCAGGATGAATAAGGTATGCACTGTCATGACATGAGTATGACCGAGTACGTAGTTTTTAATGGTAAGGCGTGCTGCACGCCAAAAGGATAATTCAGCATGGAAATATTCATCACGGCTGTTAGGCTCTCCCTTAAACAGAAATGAATACACCAATCGGTATTCTACAAGCATATAAACTACGGTCATATAGGCAATCGAATATAAAAAGCGAAAATTCCACCCTTTGCCCCTAATCACATCAACAAGCCAAATGATTCCCATCGCGCTTAAGAAGAAGAAAAAACCTAAGACAATACTAGAGTAAAGCGGTAATAATGTCAGTACGAGATAATCTTTTAATGATCCTTCGCCATTTCGAATATTTAAAAAGGCCCATAATGCTAGCGGCATTCCTAAAGTACTTAGCATTCCCGATGGCCAGAACGGCGTGAGGGCAAAAGCAAGCGCAGCGGCAATGTTCAGTGTCACCCATCTTTCACCAGGGAGCAAATGCTTTTTTAATAATAAATACATCCCGAAAAAAGCCACAATTCTAGTTAATGCCTGACTGAAACCATAGGCAATCATCGTTGGAAACAGGGCATACAGCCAGACGATGACACTATATTCAGTTCCAAAGGCATTTCTAGATAAAAGTCCATTAATGATTTGGGGTATGGCCCCGTTAATCCCGCCAAACAGTTCGCCGCTTCTTGCCAGTACCTTATACCAGGCAAGATTTGAATCTAAATTGTCATGGACTCGGATATGGGCATTTTCCTGTAAAATAAACAGCGGCGAAAGATAGACTGCAATAACAATTAAAGCAAAGATGACATATCTCCGCTCTTGTCTTGTTTCCATCATTACTTTTTCACACCTCTAAAATCCTGTTATGAATCAGTCATTTTTCCTATAAACTTTGCTAATTGGCATTAAATTATTCTTCATTGATGACTTTATGAAAATAACAACATGCTTTTCATGAGAATCCTCTTTTGGTAAACAATAAAAAGTATACCGGAAAGAGGTGAAGGGAATTGACAAACAGAGTATATATCCGATTTTGGCGAATGCCGCTGTTACTTCGTATCCTTTTTATGGCGATTATTGTCTTTTTATCCTTTGGAGTTTCCATACATTTTTTAGAGCCGGCTACGTTTCCCACTATTTTTGACGGAATCTGGTGGGCGATTATTACGGCCTCCACTGTTGGTTACGGGGATTATGTCCCTCATTCCTTTTGGGGCAGGCTGACGGCATTAATCTTAATACTATTAGGGGCAGGTATTGTCTCATCCTATTTTGGAACTTTGGCAGCAGCCGCTGTTACTAAACAGGATGCCTATCTAGAAGGGAAGCTGCCTTTTAAAGGAAATGGACATATTGTGATCGTCGGCTGGAATGAGCGTTCACGGGAGTTAGTGTCGAAGCTGATTTATCGCAGCAAACCACAAATGATTGTGTTAGTTGACGAAACGTTGGAATCGAACCCGGTGAAATCCAAATTTGTTCATTTTGTCCAAGGAAAGCCCCATGTTGATGACACAATGATGAAGAGTGATATTGCCAATGCGGAGAAGGTTTTGATAACAGCAGACCGAGGAAATAATGAGCTCCAAGCGGATATGAATAGTATCCTTACACTGCTTACAATTAAAGGACTTTGTCCAAATGTAAAATGTATTGTGGAAATACTAACTGCCGAGCAAGTTATTAATGCCTGCAGGGCAGGAGCAGATGAAGTGATTCAATCAAATAAATTAACAAGCGTGTTTATGATGAACAGCCTTCACTCGAACGGGGATGGGCTTTTATCTACTGTTATTCAACAGTTTGAAGAGAGCAGGCTTGCTGCTATTTCTATAAGTGAAGCAGATTTAAAAAAAGGGTTAGCTGAATTGTTTTTCGAGTTTCAACAAAAAGATAAACTCCTCATCGGAATAAAAAGAGGTGAGGAAACCATTCTTAATCCTCCACATTCATATAAACTAGAAAATCATGATGAACTCATTGTTATTAAATAAGATGCAAAAAGGGTGTTGCCATGTGAAAAATTCACATGGCAACACCCTTTTTTTAATTTGCCAAGCCTTGATTTACTAGTGTTTCTTCAAGTGCTTTAATGGCTTCGTCCGCATCGCTGCCTTCAGCAGTAATCTTAATTTCTGCACCCTTAGGGATTCCGAGTGACATTACACCCATAATCGATTTTAAATTCACTGCTTTTCCTTTGTATTCCATATTAATTTCTGAATTAAATCTACCTGCTGTTTGTACCAATAATGTTGCAGGTCTTGCATGGATTCCAGTTTCATCAATAACCGTAAATTGTTTTTCTGCCATATTTATTCAAACTCCTTTGTTAAAATATAAGATACCCTTCAAAAAAAGTACCCGTTTATTATTATTTCAAACGTTTCTCAAGTTCAGCCTTCTTTTCTTCGAAACCTGGCTTGCCTAATAAGGCAAACATGTTAACTTTATAAGCCTCCACACCAGGCTGGTCAAATGGGTTAACCCCTAGCAGGTAACCGCTCATAGCACATGCTTTTTCAAAGAAATAAACAAGGTAGCCGAATGTATATTCATCCATCGCTGGAATTGTAACGATTAAGTTAGGTACGCTGCCATCAGTATGAGCCAGCATGGTCCCTTCAAATGCCTTATTATTTACAAAATCAACTGTTTTTCCAGCTAAGTAATTTAATCCATCTAAGTCATTATCCATTTCTTCAATGGTTAATTCATAACGAGGATTTTCTACCTTGACGATGGTTTCAAAAAGGTCTCTACGTCCCTCTTGGACATATTGTCCCAGCGAATGTAAATCAGTGGAGAAGTTTGCAGAGGAAGGATAAATTCCCTTTTGGTCCTTCCCTTCACTTTCACCGAACAATTGCTTCCACCATTCTGAGAAATATTGCAGGCCTGGCTCATAATTGATAAGCATTTCAATTGTTTTACCTTTGTTATATAAAATGTTTCGAACAGCTGCATACTGATATGCTTGATTTTCTTGAAGTTCCGATTGGCTGAATTCTTCTTGAGCCTTGGCAGCGCCCTCCATCATTTTTTCAATATCTGCACCGCTCGCTGCAATTGGAAGCAAACCTACTGCTGTTAAAACTGAATAGCGGCCGCCAACATCATCAGGTATGACGAAGGTTTCGTACCCTTCTTCATTAGCTAATGTTTTTAACGCACCTCTAGCTTGATCGGTTGTAGCAAAAATTCGTTTGTGAGCTTCCTCTACACCATATTTTTCTTCTAACAGTTTGCGGAAAATTCGGAAGGCAATCGCTGGTTCTGTCGTAGTACCTGATTTAGAAATAACATTAATAGAAAAATCTTTACTTTCTAGAAGGTCGATTACGTCTCTTATATATGTAGAACTTATGTTGTTTCCGACGAAAATAATTTGCGGTGATTTGCGTTTTTCTTTCGGCAAGGCATTATAGAAACTATGGTTCAGCATTTCAAGAGCAGCTCTTGCTCCAAGATAAGAGCCTCCAATCCCAATAACAAGAAGGACATCAGAATCAGCCTTTATTTTTTCAGCTGCTTTTTGAATCCGCGAAAATTCTTCCTTGTCATAATCGGTTGGGAGGTTAATCCAGCCTAAAAAGTCGCTGCCAGCCCCAGTCTTTTCATGTAATGAATGATGAGCAACTTTTACTGCATCTTGTAAGTAAGTAAGCTCATGTTCACCAAAGAATGCTAGTGCTTTTGAGTAATCAAAACGAACATGTGTCATCCCTGATCCTCCAATATTTTATTTTCAATAATCACTTTAACCTATGCCAGATAGATTATCAAGAAACCTTCATTATGTAAGCGCGGCCAATTTTATTAGCTATCACCATGAGGAAACTTCTCATGGTGACACCTTGCGCTCCATTTTTATAACGAGGCTTTATAAATGGCTAACACATGCTCACGGTTCAATTTTGTAAAGTTGCCGAATTCTCCGTTGGCCATTGCCCGGTCTGCCATAAGGTCGATTTGGCTGTCATTAATATCATAATCTGCTAAACGTTCTGGTGCACCGATGCTGGTCCAAAACTCCCGTAATTTACGAATTCCCTCTAGACCTGTTTGTTCATCGCTTTTACCTTCTGGGTCAATTCCAAACACCCTCACTGCCAGCTGCTTAAAGCGCTCAGGCTTAACCTTTAGATTATGCTCCATCCAGTGCGGGAAGAGAATCGCAAGCCCGCCTCCATGCGGAATATCATACACGGCAGACACGGCATGCTCTAGGTTATGAGTAGCCCAGTCGCCGCGGTATCCCATATTTAAAGTACCGTTTAATGCCATTGTACCCGCATAAAGAATTGTTGCGCGGTAATCATAGTTTTCCAAATCCTGAAGTAACTTTGGCGCAGTTTCCATAATGGTGATAAGTAACGACTCACACATGCGATCCTGATAATCAGTGTTTTCTTCAAGGTGAAAATAATGTTCAAGGACATGCGACATCATATCTACAATGCCATAAATAGTTTGGTCCTTTGGCACAGTATAGGTATTTACCGGATCTAGTATAGAGAATCTCGGAAAAACAACCGGACTACCCCAGCCGTATTTTTCGTTTGTTTCCCAATTTGTAATAACAGAGCCGGAATTCATTTCTGATCCGGTAGCCGCAATCGTTAAAACTGTACCAAATGGCAGTGCTTCGGCGGCAAATGCTTTTTTAATGACTAAATCCCATGGGTCGCCGTCATATTTGGCTCCAGCAGCTATCAGCTTAGTACAGTCAATCACGCTTCCCCCGCCAACTGCGAGTAAGAACTCAATTCCTTCCCGTTTACAAATTTCAACCCCTTTTCTAGCCGTTGAAATTCTTGGGTTCGGTTCAACGCCGGGAAGTTCATATACCTCTGCACCGATTTCCTGAAGCAAGCCCGTTACTTTTTCGTAGAGGCCCGTCCGCTTTATGCTGCCGCCGCCATAAACGAGCAGCACCTTTTTCCCATAATTCGGTACCTCTGTTTTTAATTGTTCAAGCTCTCCTTTTCCAAAAATTAATTTTGTCGGATTATAAAATGTAAAGTTTTGCAAATTACTCCCTCCAATTCATTATCATTATTATGTAATATGAGATTTTTTGCAAAAAACTAGTTTGCCGTTTGAATAGATTCCTTACCATCGTCTAATCCTAAACATAAAATTTTATAAAGGGGGAAGGCTCTGGTGAATTCTATTCAACGCATCGCCCTGATGCTGACTATAATCGGCGCCATTAATTGGGGATTACTTGCTAATTTCCAGATTGATCTTATCTCAAGTATATTTGGCGGCCGAAATGATGAACTTGCCAAAATTATTTATGGCTTAATTGGAGCAGCTGGCCTGGTGAATCTTGGTTTATTCTTTAAGCAAGGGGAGGAGTATATAGTCGAATCTGAGGTGAATAAAACGTAATAGAGAAAACCGGGAGAGAATTATTCCCGGTTATCTTGTAACTCGGTATTTCAACACTTATGTTCCTAGAACTTTGCTTATTCTCTCTATCGCCCAATCCAATTCTTCTTTAGTAATCACAAGCGGAGGGGCAAAGCGGATAACCGTATCATGTGTTTCCTTGCATAACAGTCCCTCTGCTTTTAACTGTTCACAATACATCCGTGCTTCTTCGTTTAGCTCCACACCAATAAACAACCCCCGACCGCGAACTTCTTTAATAACAGGGTTGCTGATTTGCTTTAATTTATTGATAAAATACTCCCCTAGTTCTAACGATTTTTGAGCTAAATTCTCATCAATTAACACATCCAGTGCAGCAATAGAAACTGCACATGCCATTGGATTCCCTCCAAAAGTGGAACCATGTGAGCCAGGGTTAAAAACACCAAGAATGTCTTTGTTTGCTGCGACACAGGAAATTGGAAATACTCCGCCTCCAAGCGCCTTGCCAAGTACATACATATCCGGTTCAATGCCTTCCCACTCGCAGGCAAACATTTTACCCGTCCGTGCTAACCCGGCCTGGATTTCATCGGCGATAAATAAAACATTATGTTCCCTACACAAATCATATGCTGCTTTGATATATCCTTTAGGCGGTATCACAATTCCTGCTTCCCCTTGAATTGGTTCAACTAAAAAAGCTGCAGTGTTTGGCGTAATCGCTTGTTTCAATGCTTCTAAATCCCCATATGGCACAAGCTTTATTCCTGGCAGCATCGGACCAAATCCGCGTTTATATTCTTCTTCCGATGATAATGAAACAGCTGTCATGGTTCTGCCATGGAAATTCCCGATACAGCCGATAATCTCCGCTTGATTATTGGGAATTCCCTTTACATCATAGCCCCAGCGGCGCGCAGCCTTAAAGGCCGTTTCAACTGCCTCAGCTCCTGTATTCATCGGAAGCGCCATGTCTTTGTTAGTTAAATGACAAATTTTTTCGTACCAAGGACCAAGCTGATCATTATGGAATGCGCGTGATGTCAAGGTAACCCTGTCGGCCTGGTCCTTTAACGCTTGAATAATTTTTGGATGGCGGTGGCCTTGGTTTACAGCGGAATAGGCGCTAAGCATATCCATGTATTTATTGCCTTCCGGATCTTCAATCCATACCCCTTCTGCTCTGGAAACAACGATTGGCAGCGGATGATAGTTTTTGGCGCCATATTTCTCCGTTTGTTCAATGATTTTTTGCGAATTTATATTCGTATTCACTCTTATTCCTCGCCTCCTAAAAGTCCATATATTACTATTGTAGCCTTAGAGCAGGAAAAGAATGTTAGCAAAATTTTAACAATGGTTTGTTCCCGTAAATTACAAAAAAGCCTATGATTCCATTCAAAACAGAATCATAGGCTTTTTTCCTGCACAAATTATTTTTTAATTAAATCCTCACCTTGGGATTGGTCAATCCATTCTTGCAGCTTATCTTTTAGCGTGTTAAAGCCTTGTTGTCCTTCTCCTTCAGGAATAATCGCCGCAGCCTGACGTCTGCGCGGCTTTTTCGCACGGACCGCTTGAGCAGGAGACTCCTCTGTTGCCTTAATGGATAGGCCGATTTTTCCAGCTTCCTCATCAACAGAAAGCACCTTCACCTTAATCTCATCGCCCACTTTCAGGTGTTCGTGAATATCCTTTACATAACCATGTGTAATTTCAGAAATATGGACAAGTCCTTGTGTATTTTCGTCTATTGCAACAAATGCTCCATATGGCTGAATTCCTGTTACCTTACCCGTTATGATACTGCCAGTTTCAATATTTCCAGTCATGAAAACACTCCTAATTTGATAATTATTTACACACCTATATACGCAGTATAAAATTATATCACAAAAAAGGCCTGGAAATCAAAAACTAACATGGACAAAGAATGCTAGTTTTAGCAAAAAATTGACAATGTCAGAAAATCGTAACATAATTTTCAATTAAGAATAAGAAAAAAATTTAAAATCATGATAAACTTATAATGAGAAATATTATTTCAATGAGAGGTGAACAGTATGAATACAATTGGTAAAACAATCAAAATGGCTCGTGAAATGCGGAAAATGACACAAGAGGAATTAGCTCAGAAGGTTAGAGTAGGTACGCAAACAATTGAAAATTATGAGACTGGAGAACAAATTCCTAGTACGCAAACGATTTTAAAGTTGTCTACTGTTCTTGATATCGCAGCATCCGATCTTCTAGATAAGCTAAAAAACAACGAAACAGCAAAATATTAATTGAAAAAGCGGCCAATTTAACCGCTTTTTTCTTTTTTTATGTATATGACAGGGTAAATTTGGCCAATATGATGACATAAGCTTTCTAGTATTCCCCCCTTTTTTAGTGGACAACCTATTGGTTTGTCCACTTTTTTTGGAAATTAAAGAGAGCAGGAAGCTTGATTCTTTACTTTTAATAATGCGACTGCTATTTCCAGACAGCTTTCCAGCGGGATTATCTTTTCGAAAGAAAACTCATAAACACTTTGAATTTTCTTGGCCAAGTTTAATGGGTGGTCATACATATGAACAGCCTGAATCACATCGGCAATTTCTGTTTCGTAACTTTCATTCTTCAATTGAAATGGGTTCCATTCTGTTAATAAATCATAAAACTTTAAGTTTGTGTGTACTTCTTTTCTCATTTTCGTAACCTCTATTATTACATTTTAAAAAAAAGCATTTAATTAATAAAATGGGCTGACCCCACTATTTTTTTCATAAATATCGTTTGATTGTGAGGTCAAACCCTTAAAGATTATTATTTCAGAACATATTCTGCCAACACGCTTTGCAGCTCATAAATATTTAGGTTTTTGTTAAATTGTTTTTGCAGCGGCTGTGCATTGCCAGATATCCAAATTTTCAATTCAGCATCCAAATCAAAACTTCCTGCTGTTTCAATACTGAAATGGGTAATACTTTTATACGGTATCGAATGGTACTCCACCTTTTTACCGGTTACACCCTGCTTATCTACTAAAATCAAGCGTTTATTCGTAAAGATAAATAAATCTCGAATCAGTTTATAACCCCGTTCAATTCTTTCGCTTGGAGCTAAAATTTTAGCAAAATCCTTTTGAATTTCTGTTACATTTACTTCTGAAGCATTTCCCATCAATCCATCCAAAAAACCCACGTTAGCACCCCCTACATTATTACTCAATTATACAGTAGTACCCATTCAATAAAAAGCCAGACGGGAAATCACGTCTGGAATCTAGCTGTTATTTTTCCAGCCAATCTGTATGGAAGATTCCTTGTTTGTCGGTGCGCTCGTAGGTGTGTGCACCAAAATAATCCCGCTGTGCTTGGAGCAGATTAGCAGGAAGAACCTCAGTACGATAGCTGTCATAATACGCAAGAGCACTTGAAATACTTGGGACAGGAATTCCCGCCTTGACCGCAATAGCCACTACTTCACGAGCCGCATCCTGGTAATCCGCTGTAATTGATTGAAAATACGAATCCAGCAGCAGATTATCTAAATCAGGATAGCGGTTATAGGCTTCCGTTATATTATTCAAAAATGCTGCTCTGATAATACAGCCGCCGCGGAAAATTTTCGCAATTTCTCCGAGCTTTAAATCCCAGCCATATTCGCCAGAAGCGATTTTATATTGTGAAAAACCTTGAGCATAGGAAATAATTTTACTAAAATAAAGCGTTTTTCGGACTAGCTCGATAAATTCAGTTTTATTCCCAATAAATTTACTCTTAGACGGTCCCTTTAATACCTTGCTCGCCTTCACGCGCTCCTCTTTCATCGCTGACAAAAAGCGTGAGAAAACGGATTCGGTAATCATGGTTAATGGAACTCCAATATCAAGGGCATTTTGGCTGGTCCATTTTCCAGTTCCTTTTTGCCCTGCACGGTCAAGAATCACATCTACTAATGGCTTTCCGGTCTCCTCATCTATTTTGGTAAAAATATCAGCGGTAATTTCAATTAAATAGCTATTGAGTTCCCCTTGATTCCATTCCTTAAAGACATCATGAAGTTCCTTAGCGGATAATCCCAGCATCGACTTCATTAAATGGTAAGCTTCACAAATTAGCTGTATGTCCCCGTATTCAATTCCGTTATGTACCATTTTCACATAATGGCCTGCTCCATTTGGTCCAATATATGTACAGCACGGCTCACCTGCTACCTTCGCTGAAATGGCTGTTAAAAGCGGTTCAACTGCCTCATACGCCTCTTTTTGCCCGCTTGGCATAATTGCCGGACCTTTAAGGGCACCTTCTTCTCCTCCGGATACACCTGCTCCGATGAAAAGAATACCCTGTTCTGCCAGCTCTTTATTTCTACGGATAGTATCTTGATAAAAAGTATTTCCCCCATCGATGAGAATATCGCCTTGTTCTAAAAAGGGGAGCAGCGATGCAATAGCTTTGTCAGTAATCACTCCCGCGTTTACCATTAATAAAATTTTTCTTGGTTTCTCGAGCGATTGAATGAAGGTTTCAATATTTGCGGTACCCACTATATTTTTACCGACATTTTGTTCTAGAATTTCATTTACCTTTTCTTCTGAAAGGTCATATATGGAAACTGAAAATCCCTTGTTTTCAAAATTTAATGCAAGGCTTTTCCCCATAACCCCAACACCAACCACACCAATTTGTTGTTTATTCATCTGATACATCCTCTCTGGTGTTAAATCTTTAATATTATTATTTACCTTATAAAGGTGTTCATCCTGCAAATTGCTTAGCTTTTTCAAGACTTATGTAAAGGATCTTTTCTTAGCAGAGTAAACAGGTGTTCAATGACTTGCTCACCAGATATACGCAATTCTCCGCCGCCCTGTGCAAATGAAGCATTCCCTCCGCCTTTACCATTTATCAAGGATAAGGCATTGCTAATAAGGTCTTTCATATTCTCCGTTCGTTCGCTTCCTCTCGCACAAACTAACTGAAGCCGATTTTCATTTTCAGCCGCAACCAATACTAAAGCATGGTCATCCGCCATCACAATGGAGCGGGCCAACTTTTGCAGTTCCTGTATCGATCGGTTGTAGAAGACTTTGCTAATCATTCGGTCCGTCTTTACACAATTTGTTAACAGTTCCTTTGCTTCATGTTGCAGGAGTTGGTCACGGGATGACTCCAATGACTTCTCCAGCGATTTGCCGTTTTCTAATAGACGGGTAACTGCCTGCACCATGTCAGTTTCCGGTGCATTAAGAAGCTTTGTTAAAGCGAGTAATACTTTTTGTTTTTGCCCTAATTGTTCGATCACCCGATTGCCGCAAACAAATTGAAGCCGGACATTCTTCTTTTGTTTCTCCCAAGCCAATATTTTTATGGCACATACTTCTCCAGTTGCTTGTGGATGTGTCCCGCCGCAGCCGTTATAATCAAAATCAGGGATAATAACCAAGCGGATATTTTCCTTTACCTTCGTCTCTTTTCTCAGCGGATAGTCGGACAGCTCTTCTTCCGTTACCCATTTTACCTCAATAGGCCTGTTTTCAATAATAATTTGATTTGCCAGTTCCTCTGCTTTTGCCGCCTCTTCATCTGTTAATGTTTCTGTCGCCAAATCAATCGTAACCACATCATTTCCTAAATGAAAACCAACTGTTTTATAATCAAATAATTGCTCAAACGCTGCTGATAAAATATGCTGTCCTGTGTGCTGCTGCATATGATCGAAGCGGCTTTCCCAATTAATCCTACACTCTATTTCAGCTTCAATATCCGCCAGTGGTTCCTCAATGTAATGACGAATTTCTCCATCTATTGCTTCCACATTTATTACATTATGTCTGCCGATTTTTCCAGTATCGAAAGGCTGCCCACCGCCAGTTGGATAAAAGGCGGTTTGGGTTAAAACGACATACCAGCCTCCTTGCTCATCTTTTGCTTGTTTCGATACGGCTGCTGTAAATTCTCTTATGTATGGGTCTATATAAAATAATTTATTGTTCATCACAAGTTCTCCTATCTGGATAAATACTAAACTTATTGTTAATAAAAAATGGGAATAAATCAAGTTTTGAGCATGGAAAAAACCTGTTCACATAGTAACAGGTTTTTCTTCCTCACAAAGGATAGATTTAGATTATTTCTTATTCTTGCTTCGTTGGCCAACGTTTTGAGGCATCATTTGCGGCTGATATCCTTGTGGAAATCCACCCATCATTTGCGGATAGCCATGGTAGCCCCCCATGTGTGGATACTGCTGGTAGCCGCCAGCTGTTTGCGGATAATGTGGAAAACCTCCCATTTGCTGCGGAAATCCGCTCATTGGATAACCATGGTACCCCCCCATGTGTGGATAGCCCATTTGTGGATAACCCATTTGGGGAAGAAATTGTCCTGGGTAACCGCCATATTGTCTTTTTTCCATGTAAACCCCTCCTATTCAATCTCATGGTAGTGTATGTACAAATTTTCGGATAAGCTTAGGTTCCTACCTAAAAAAAGAAAAAAGGGCACTTCACAACGGAAGAACCCTTATATTTAAAACATTCGCTTTTTCAGTGTATTGCTCTAGTTAGTTTAGTTCGCTGACAGGCGCTTTCACTTTTCTAATCATTCTGCGCTTCCTTTTGACCTGGTTTCTTTTTATCGTTGGAGATTTCCCCACAAGCAATCCGCTTTCCGGAATCTCCTGCCGGTTGAGTCATACCGTCATCCTTCCCTTGATGAATGACAATTGACGTTCCTACTTTCGTGAATAACGATTTTTTACCATCTTTTAATGATACATTTGGTGCCATCAATTCAGCATTTACAGACCCATCGTCCTCAACAATCAAGTTTGGCAAATCACCAGCATGCGCACCTTTTGGATGAAGGAGACCATGTTCCTTGTTTTCCGGATTAAAGTGATCACCCGCCGATTTAAAATCCGGTGCCTTACATTTTCCTTTGTCATGAATATGTATCGCATGTTCACCAGGAGGCAGCCCCTTTAAATTTACAGCCATTTTCACACCACTTGATTGCTCCTGCAGCTTAATCGTTCCAAGCGAGTCCCCGGCTGCATTATACATGTTTACATTTGCTTTCGTAATCTCCTTTTCCATGCAGCCTGACAAAAGCAGAAGTGGAATAATACCCCATATTTTTTTCAAAAGTACAACCCCCAAAATCGACAATTTGTCATTAGTATAGGCAAAATCCTGTTCACTTAAACGATATTTAATATTGGAAGAAAGCAAAAAAAATAAGAACAGCAGAAAGTTAGCTGTTCTTATCAGACGCCTTGTTATTTAAAATTTGCTCTTCTAATTTCTTCGCTTTCTCAGCTTCCTTTTTAGAATGTTTTAAAATTATTCTCATGGTAATAAAGGCACCAATTAAAAAAATTACGAAACTAATGGAAGCTGGGATATATTCTGATTTATCTTCAGGAAAATATAAAAACAATGACAACACTAATGGATGAAACATCTTTTTACTTCCTTTCCTTTAAAGGACCTATTCAGAGATTAATTATATCAGTAAAAAGTATTTCATTCCAAGAAACAAACCAGTTATTTTAATACTTTTATTTTTTGAATGACAACATCCTTTTTCGGCTTGTCCTTATCATCCACTGGCGTATCTGCAATCTTATCAACAATATCCATTCCTTCAATTACTTGTCCAAAAACAGTATGACGATGGTCAAGCCAAGGCGTGCCTCCATTTTTATCATATGCCTCAATCATTTCCTGTGTATAACCCGCTTTTTCCATCTGTTCCTTCATAGAAGGATCAAGTCTGCTGCTTTGCACAATAAAGAACTGACTTCCATTCGTGTTGGCACCAGAATTCGCCATCGATAAGGCACCTCTAATATTAAACAGATTTGGCGTAAACTCATCCTTAAACGGAGTTCCCCAAATACTCGTACCGCCGGTTCCATTACCATTAGGGTCCCCGCCTTGAATCATAAAATCTTTGATCACTCGGTGAAAAATCAATCCATTATAATAGCCTTCCTCACTATGCTTTACAAAGTTTTCCACCGTTTTTGGAGCGTACTCAGGAAATAACTTAATTTTAATATTGCCCATTGATGTTTCCATTTCGACCAGTCTTTCTTTTTCAGCTACATCATTTGACAGCTGAGGATAAACAGAATTTGCCACTTTTTGCTCTCCTTCCTTTTGTTCAGTTTTGGGTGCAGGACTTTTATCCTTTTCCGATTTTGTTTGATTGCTTGTCCCGCATGCTGCCAGTACAGCAATAACGACTAAAAGAGTGAATAGATTTAAAAAGCTCTTCCTCATTTATCTTTCCTCCAATTTTCACTTTATTACACTATGTTTTTCATTTTAACGTTTTCATATTAAAATGGAAGTAATAAACTATTTATTTGGGAGTGTTTTTGATGGAGGGATTACAAATTGGTTCAATTGTCACAGGAATTTATAAGACAGGAAAATATATTGGAGAAATCACGGATGTTCGCCCGCAGCATTATTTGGTCAGAGTGCTTGCCGTATTAAAACATCCGATGCAGGGGGATTTGCATAGTCCGAAAGATGTTGATGTGTTAATTTTCCATGAGCGTCGCGCGCTTGCATTTAGAGAACAGACTAATATACCTAAACAAATGGTTAAACCTTTTGAAGGGGAAGTCCCTAACTATTTGGATTCATTAAAAGAAGCGGTGAATAAAGCAAAACTGGAACTAGAGGGGAATTTTTCGGAATGGTCTGAGAAGAGTCTGCAAATGTTTCGATCCTTAGAAAAAGATTATTTTAAAGCCTAATTAGTAATGGCCAAATCGGATTAATTGATTTGGCCATTTAAGCAAATTCATTTAATAATTTTGAAAAGTCAACCCGATCCCCAATCGTCGTTGGTTTCGGTTTTTCTAAATAACGTTTATCCTTTTCAACGAGCTTGAATATATTGTAGGTAGTCAATGCATCATCAAGTGCTCGGTGATGCCTGCCTGTCCCTTCCTTGCCATATTCTTGAACCGCTTTCCAAAGACCTGTTTGGTTTTGGTCGCCAAAGAAACGCTTATATTCCATAGAAAGGTCCAATTCAGCAGCCTGGAACGGAAACTTAACCCCCGCCTTCAAGCAATTATGCCGCAGTACCTTCATATCCATATTTCCCCACGTAACAATTGTCGTTTCTAGATTACTTTTATTAAACTCCTCTAGCTTACGGATAAAATCATAAAATGATAACCCCGAGTCCACTTGCTGTTGTGTAATATGTAAGAATGACTTACAACGTTCGGATAATTTTGGGAATTTAAGAGGGGTCACATAAGAAGAGAATTGCTCAACAATCTGGTCATCTACCACGGCGACAATACCAACCTCAATAATTTCCGCAAAAAAATCTTTCACGCGAACATTCCGTTCCGGCATGGAAAATTCGAAATCAATAAACAAATACTGCCGCTTCGCTCTCATCAAATTCACCACCTTTCAAAAATAGATTCTTATTACATTATATTGAGAAACCTGTACAAAAAACTGTGCTTTTTTTCTATTTTTATATCTTTCATTATAACAGATTTTGCCGTAAATTTTTTAAATTTTTCTACAATAAAATGAAAAATGGATGGGGAGTTCCCCATCCAGATTTAAGATCATTTGTTCTTTTTAATAATGGCCATTGTACACCTAGATACGCATACCAGACGTTCTTGTTCATCGGAAATTTTGATGTCCCACACCATTGTTGTTTTGCCGCGATGCAGCACCGTTCCCACTGCAGTAACAACTCCATCGGCTTTCGGACGTACATGGTTGGCGTTTATTTCAAGTCCTGCTACTGCTTCTGTTTCTTTATCGACTAATTCGTAGGCACCTAGGCTCGCAACTGTTTCAGCCAAAGCAACAGACGCACCTCCGTGCAAAATGCCAAATGGCTGGCGGGTTCTCTCATCAACTGGCATTGTAGCAATAACCTTTCCCTCTCCTAAATGGGTTATCTCCATTCCTAACGTTGCAATTAAGGTGTTTTCTATCATTTTTCTTTCCTCCATCTTGTATGTAATCTTATTTACATGTATTCTTTTTTCCCTCACCATTTTCCTCTTTTAATATAAAAAAAACAGCCGCAGCTGTTTTTTCATCAATTAATAATATCCTGGATAACCTATGCCCGGATAGCCTATGCCTGGATAGCCTATGCCCGGATAGCCATAGCCGAATGGGGGGCGAAGCGCAGCGGAAGCCCCCCATGCGCCTCCGATCCCACCACCGATTAATCCGCCTAAAAAGCCAAGCCCGCCAACTGCCAATAATGGCCAGCCCCAAGGGCCAAAAAACCTTTGGTCAGCAACTGGATAGGAACTTCGATAATACGGGTACATGTAGGCCTTACCTCCTTTATATTTGCCTATACTATTTCATATGCAGAAAGGAGGCTTTTGGAGTGGGCGGGCTAATAGAAAAGCGGAAGCGCCTCGATCAGCCCCGACAAGCACAAGACAAGCCGGCCAGAAGGCTGCTTTTTAGCCTTCTTGACGGATTGACTTGTGATCTCGAGGGGCTAGGTGCTGGAGCTAGACAATTAGCTTATTTTTCAATCGGTTCAAATCGTTCTACGAACAATGCCAGTGTACGAACCATTACACCTGTAGCACCTGCAGGACCAAGGTTATAGGCTTTTGAGGAAGTAGCAGTTCCCGCAATATCTAAATGAACCCATGGGGTATTTTCAGCGAATTCACCAATAAAGGCGCCTGCTACGATCGCATGTCCTTCACTGCCTGGCGAGTTATTTAAATCAGCAACCTTGCTATTTCGTACCCGCTCCTTTTCAGATTCAAATAATGGCAATTGCCACATTTGTTCGCCAGCTTCCATCGATGCTTCTAATACTTGTTCATACAACGGCTCATAATTAGTCATCGCTCCGGTTGTGTGGAGTCCAAGTGCGGTAATCACACCGCCGGTTAAGGTTGCTACATCAACTAAGTACTCTGCGCCATGGTGCTTTGCATACGTAATGGCATCGGCCAATACTAAACGCCCTTCAGCATCCGTATTTAATACCTCAATCGTTTTACCACTCATCGAAGTAATAACATCATCTGGTTTAAAAGCTGCGCCGCTGATCATATTATCGGTTGACGGAATAACAGCGACAACATTCTGCTCCGGTTTGATTTCCCCAATGATTTCCATTGCCCCAAGAACTGCAGCTGCTCCGCCCATATCAGTTTTCATCCCGACAATACCAGCTTTTGTTTTAATCGAATAACCTCCAGTATCAAAAGTAATTCCTTTACCAACTAGGCCGATAACGTCCTTCCATTCTTCTTTTCCTTGATATTTAAGGACAATCATCTTTGGCGGCTCTGCGGAACCTTTATTAACTGCCAGGAAAGCTCCCATACCAAGCTTCTCAATATCTTCCTTCTCCAAAATTTCTACCTCAAAATCGTATTTGGCTCCAAGTTCCTCTGCATAGTTTGCCAGATCGGATGCAGTCAGCATATTACCCGGGGTATTGACCAGCGTCCTTGCAGAGTTGGTTCCTTTCCCAAATGCATAGCCTACAGACAATGATGCCAGAATGTCCTCTTCCTCCACTGCTTCACTATAAATGGTAAGCTTCTCAAGCTTTCGCTCCGGTTCATTAGATTTTTGCCTATAGCCGCTAAATTGATAGGAGGCTAGTGCGAATGCTTCACTTAGCGCATGGGCTGCATCTAAGCCCTCGATTTCTTCTGCGACAAAGGAATCTAAATAAACAGCAGCCTCCTCTAATTTACTTCCTTTCACTTCTTTAAAAAGCTTGCCGAATGCCTCTCGCAGCTTATCAAAAGATAAATCTTTTTCCTTCCCAAGACCGACAAACCAGATTCGTTTTGCAGCGATTTTTCCTAAACTATGTACTTTACTGATACTTTTTACTTTAGCTGAAATATCCCCGGATTTCACCAACTCTGTTAATTGCCCATTAAAACTCTGATCCAGTTTTGCCAACAGACCTGAAAACTTTTCCGGTTTATCAAACAGTCCGACTACCAATCCGTTATGTTCAGCGTCTAAGTCCAACTCTTTTTTAACATAAAACATCCAGGTTCACCTCCATATTATTCGTGTCTAATTATAGCGAAAAAGCATCCTCTAATCATCTTCTAAATAAAGTACTAAACTTGGGAGCTTAGGCAGTTCGTCAATTCTTTCATATGGAATACTGTCAATATCTGTTGGGAAGGTCATCAAGGATTGCTCAATAAACGGATAGACCTTTTCTAAATCTAAGCCCCAATGTTTCGGTCGATAATCCTGCAAATAGTAATAGGCAGTCAGCATCATCATCCTCGCACCTTTTACATTTCCATATTCATAATGGTAGATCGCCACACTCATTTGCAATAGGCCCTTTAAAAACAAATTCTGCTTATCTGTCATCCACATTTCTTCAAGCAGGTCATGGCATGTATAGTAATCCCCTTCATTAAAACTAACAAAAAACTCATAATACTCGATTGGATAATCTTCCATCCAGACTCCCGCCCTTCCATAATGCTTATCTTTTATTTTAAGTAATAGCAAACAGCAACGCAAAAAACAGGCACCCTAGGCCTGTTTTATCTTTTCTCTGATTTAATATATGCTTGACGGAACACTTGCATGGTTTTATCCTCATTCAAGGCTTGCAGCTGCTTTTCAGTTAATTTGCCATCCCCTTTTTGAATGACATAAACTTCAACCTGTTTTTTTCCCCACAAGCGGTATACGTCCTCCACAGTTTCATAATAAAGGTCTAATTTATTTCCTTTAATTGCTCCCCCTTTATCGGCAACTACACCATAACCATACCCGGGTATGAATAGAATAGTTCCAATTGGGAAAACCGTTAAATCCGCGGCAATTGTAGAAAATAGGTCACGTTTTACTTTTACCCCCGAATAGGTAATCCCATATTCCGGATGGTCCTTGTATTTTCCTGTTGATTCAAATCCTGCTGTATAACCTGTTGCGGTAACAGTATGTTTAGGGTACTTGGACCAATCAAAAGCATCTTCCAAAGAAGGTGTTCCAGATACATTTTCACTTTTTGAAAGCGCGATTGTCAAACCTTTGATAAACATTTTAGCACTCACGCCTGATAGAGATTGAAAGGTTACAAATAATGCCATTATAAAAAGACAGGTCATCGAAAACCGCTTCGTCCACATTTTCATTTTATTCATTAAAATTTTCACTCCTCCCAAAATATTCATTCCCAAGATAGCAGGAAATATTCAAATAAGAGGTGTAAAAATGAAAAGGAATAAAAAAGACCTCTGCCAATGGCAAAAAGGTCCTTAAAACATTTGATATCCATTTTTTCGCAAAAGCTTGATGGTAATGCCTGAAGCAATTGCCCCAGCAAGTCCACTTAACAAAATGATGATGTCCGCTGTCGCTAAATTACTAAATTTAGTCCCCAATTCCTGAAAGGCAAATTTACTTTTTGTAAAATAATCAAGAAAACGTACTCTATCTATAATTAAAATAGCAACAATAGGATAAATAATCGCCATAACCCAAGTCATGCGCAAGATCATATTTAAGATAAAGCCAATGCCAAAAAATAAAACAAAAAATAATAATATCGATATCAACAAGACGACAATATTCATTGAAATCCCCCTTTATACATCAACCTTTAGTGTACTGAATGGATGAAAGTGAGTCAATAAAATAGTTAAACAGCAATTAAAATTAAAAGTGCTGGTAAAGACAAGAAAAAGGGACAGGATTTAGGACCTGTCCCTTCTGTTATTTCATTATTTCTCAAAAGAAATTTAATTTACCTTTTTTCATAACAAGTCCTGCGCCGCCAATCATGTAAAGAGCACGGTTATCAACTACTTTTTTCATGAATGCCGCTTTTGAACCAGTAATTTTCTTGCCGAAAACAACACCGATCGCATCATCTTCACCTAAAGAACAAACCGTCCCTTTGTTGTCGAACTTGAATGTTTCAAGCTGTGGCGTATTACGGATTAAGGCTGCAATATTACGGGCTGTTAATTCCCCCTGCTGCATAGCAATTTGAGCAGTTGGCGGATATGGACGATTGATTTCTTCATTGATAATTAATGAACTGTCACCAATAATAAATACATCATCAAAGCCAGGCACACGGAGATCCGGCTGTACTTTAACGCGGCCTCTCATAGCTTCAAAACCTGATTTTTCAATGATGGAATTTCCACGTACCCCAGCTGCCCATACTACAGTACCAGCTTTAATTGCCCATGGCTCTTCATCGCCTTTAGCCACCAAAATACCGTCTGGAGTTGCTTCTTTAATAGCTGTACCAATTAGGAATTCTACACCCTTACTTTGTAATTGGGAAACAGCATAATTTACTAATTCTGGATCAAAGCCAGGAAGAACCATTGGAGCTGCTTCCACGCAAGTTATTTTCACTTTCCCTTGATCAACATCGTATTCATGGCATAGTTCAGGAATACGGTTTGTTAATTCACCCAGGAATTCAATACCAGTGAAACCAGCGCCGCCAACTACAATGGATAGTCGAGTTTCGTCTTTCTCTTCTTCCATGTTATAAGTCGCAAATTGGTATTCAATATGCTCACGTAATTGACGTGAGGAATTGACACTCGTAATTCCAAACGCATACTCTTTTAAGCCTTTAATACCAAATGTTTCTGGTTCACCGCCAAGTGCAATGACAAGGTAGTCATATTCCACTTCGCCTTTTTCTAAAATGACTTTCTTTTCATCCTTCTTGATTTCAACAACTGTGTCCTGAACAAAATTAACTTTACTGCGGTCGATTACATTATTAATTTCATAGCGCACTTTATCATGATGAAGTGTACCAGCTGAAGCTTCGTGTAACCAGGTTGTTTCGTAATGGTAATCATTTTTGTTAACTAGAATAATATCCGCTTCATTAACCCCGATAAGCTTTTGCAAGCGTACAGTCGTTAACAATCCGCCGTAACCGGCACCAAGGATAACGATTTTTGGCTTTCTCAACTTAATCACTTCCACCCTTTTTTATTTATCTTCCACTGCAGCGTACATTTTTATTTTATAAAAACAAGAAAATGTATGTGATAAAATTCACGAACAAACATAAAGAAATAAACCGGTTTTCCGGACATTGGAAAGTCCACCGATTCATCTTTCTGTTAAAAAAAGGATTATCATCCTGTTTTTTCATAAAAATGTACTAAATTTGTCACAAAATCTTAACAATATTCTCTAATACATCTTATGCTACTTTCCACTTAATTTCAAGCAATTTAAACAAAATATTTACCTAAATTATAGGGAAAAATCAGCATTTTAATAAAAAATGCAAACTAATCGATTATTTCTCGGAAAGATGTTAGAATATTCTTTTTATGATATGATAGTGAGTGTATTGTAACTACTAATTGGGGGGATACATAATGCAGGAAGATCAAAAACTGTATGATATTACCATTATTGGTGGCGGCCCCGTCGGTTTATTTACTGCCTTCTACGGGGGGATGAGACAGGCATCTGTAAAAATAATTGAAAGCCTGCCTCAGCTTGGCGGACAATTATCTGCGCTGTACCCGGAAAAATATATTTATGATGTTGCTGGCTTTCCAAAGGTTCGTGCTCAGAAATTGATTGATAACCTTAAGGAACAGATGGCAAAATTCGAGCCCACTGTAGCACTCGAACAATCGGTTGAAAAGCTTGAAAAACAAAAAGATGGCACATTTAAATTGATCACAAATAAAGAAATACATTATACAAAAACAGTTATTATCACTGCTGGAAATGGTGCTTTCCAGCCGCGCCGTTTAGATCTTGAAAGCGCAGTACAATATGAACGAAAAAATCTTTATTATTTTATCAATGACCTTAAGTCTTTCGCAGGTCAAAAA
Source organism: Neobacillus kokaensis (assembly GCF_014656545.1). Classification (GTDB taxonomy): domain Bacteria; phylum Bacillota; class Bacilli; order Bacillales; family Cytobacillaceae; genus Neobacillus; species Neobacillus kokaensis. The sequence goes on along the minus strand of NZ_BNDS01000003.1, from coordinate 302,088 downwards.
ATTATCGTATTTGGCGGTGGAGATTCTGCCGTTGACTGGGCATTAATGCTTGAGCCGATTGCTGAAAAAGTAACGATTGTCCACCGCCGCGATAAATTCCGCGCTCATGAACATAGTGTTGAAAACCTATTAAATTCAAAAGTGGATGTGAAAACGCCTTTTGTTCCTGCAGCTCTTATTGGTGATGAAAGCGGCATCAGGCAGGTAGTACTCGAAAGCGTTACAGATAAAAGCAAGGAAACGATTGATGTGGATGCAGTTATTTGTAACTATGGCTTCGTGTCTTCCCTCGGCCCAATCAAGGAATGGGGATTAGTAATCGAAAAGAACTCCATCATGGTCAACTCCAAAATGGAGACAAATATTCCTGGAATTTATGCTGCCGGTGATATTTGTACTTACGATGGTAAAGTAAAATTAATTGCTTCCGGCTTCGGTGAGGCCCCAACCGCTGTAAATAATGCAAAGTCATTCATGGATCCAAAAGCAAAAATACAGCCATTACACAGTTCTTCTATGTTTGATAATTAGAAAAGCGGAGGCGCCCAATTGGACGCCTTTTTTAGATTCTGTATTTTTACTAGCATTCTTCCGGTGTTCCCGTCGCTGTTGCCGTGCGGAATGATGAACCGCAGCCGCATGATGCGATGGCATTTGGATTGTCAATGGTAAAGCCGCCGCCCATCATCGATTGCTTAAAATCAATTTTTGTTCCTTGGAGAATGAGGGCACTTTCTTTATCCACTAAAATCTGGATTCCAAACTGTTCAAATTGATGATCATCCTCTTTAACTTCATGGTCAAACCCCATGCCATATGATAAACCGCTGCACCCGCCGCCTTTTACACTTACTCGTAGATAGGCGCCTTCTTCTTCATTATGCTTCATCATATCTTTTATTTGCAGTGACGCAGATTCCGTTAAGATAACAATGTCTTTACTCAAGAAAATTCCCCTCCTTTTAATTTAAGTCTTTCTTATAGTATAGCATCGTTTAGTAACTACTCAAAAAAATTGAACCTTATTAACAGTATATGAACGATATCGAAAAAGGAGAGCTTAAGAGCTCCCCATCTATTTAAAACATTGGATTCTCTTCCAAGTATTGATAAATATTATCGACTAAATCATCTGGTGTCTCTCCAGTTACAACTTCCCCATTGACGAGTGCATATAAATTTCTTGCACAAATTCCGCAATAACCGAGACAGCCATATTCAATAATATCTAAATTTGGATCCTTTTCTAATTTTTCCAGTGCTTTTTGTGAACCTTCTGCAAGATTGCTGACACAGAATTCTATGATCGGTTTAAACATACTTTCACCTCTCCACATCTACTTATCCTACTATTTTTCACAAGCATCGTCAATTACCATGTCCCTGGCATAGTTGTCAAGATAAATTGCTATAAGTGTTGTTATTTTGACACATCTTCGATATACTCATATTTGTGTGTTAATAGGGAGAGTACATATTACAATAATATCCCAAGATAACTTTCATATTGAAAAACGGCTATTTGAACAAAATAAATATAAAAATTTTTATTGCTTTTAAAAAGGGGAATTAAAATGAAAAATCTTGTTATACTTGGAGGCGGCTATGGAGGCATGAAGATTCTTAGTGAACTTCTGCCAAATAACTTGCCCGAGGACGTAAGAATCACATTAGTTGACCGTGTTCCGTATCATTGCTTAAAAACAGAATACTACGCTCTGGCAGCCGGTACAATCTCAGATAAAGAGGTGCGTGTTGACTTTCCTGAGCATCCACAACTAACTGTGAAATATGGTGAAGTTACTGGTATAAACCAAAAGGAGAAAAAAGTATTATTGAAAGATGCAGAACCAATAAGCTACGATGATTTAGTCATCGGATTAGGCTGTGAGGACAAATATCATAATGTGCCTGGTGCCGATCAATACACTTATAGTATTCAAAGCATTGGAAAATCCCGCAAAACATATTCTGCATTAAATAATTTAGGACCAGGTTCTGTTGTTGGAATTGTCGGAGCAGGCCTTAGCGGAGTGGAACTCGCCAGTGAGCTAAGTGAAAGCCGAAACGACTTAAACATTAAGTTATTTGATCGTGGGAAGCATATTCTTTCTGCGTTCCCAGACCGTTTAAGTAAATATGTGGAAAATTGGTTTACAAAGCATAATGTTGAAATAATTAATAATTCCAATATCACCAGAGTGGAAGAAAATACACTTTATAACAATGACGTACCAGTGAAATGCGATGTGATTGTCTGGACGGCTGGAATTCAAGCAAACAAGGTTGTTCGCGAGATGAATGCGGAAAAGGACCGTTCTGGAAGATTAGTCATTACTCCAAGACATCACTTGCCAAATGATGAACATATCTTTATTGTCGGGGATTGCGCGAGCCTTCCGCACGCTCCAAGCGCCCAGCTGGCGGAAGGACAAGGTGTGCAAATTGTTGAGGTATTACGAAAACGATGGAACGGGGAGGAACCGCCTTCCGAATTCCCGCCAATTAAACTAAAAGGTGTACTTGGTTCTCTTGGCAAGAAGCAAGGCTTCGGAATGATGGCAGACCACGCCATCACAGGCCGCGTCGCCCGCTTGTTAAAATCCGGTGTCCTTTGGTTGTACAAATTTCATAATGGATGATACAAAAAATCTATAACGGTGTCAGGCACCATGTGAAAATTTCACATGGTGCCTGACACCGTACCTCTTTTCATTATTCTGCTTTATAGCCGTATTTCTCAAGTTCGGCAAAAATAGTTTTAAGGCGTGGGTTGCCTTCGCCTACCACTTTTTCCTTTATAACAACTACCGGATAAAACATATCCTCTTCTATGACCCTTTTAGCAAATTCACCTTTTTCATTGTCTTCCGGAGGCTGATAAATATCAACATAACTCATTTTAAATGGCTGTTCCGGAAACTTCCTAGCGATTGCCGCTCCCAGCCATTCATATGTTTCCTTCGAAGACGGAAGGTTCACACAGCTTGGACATAATTGCTCAGCACCATAAAGAACAATTTCAACCATTGTAAAGTCCATAAAATCATTCCTAACGTTTTTCTTTTATTTTACTATATTCCTAGGGTAAACTTAAGAAAATACTTTTTAGGTAAGCGTCCAATTTCTGATAATGGATTTTTATTGCTAGTAACAGTATAATATTATTAGGAAAGGAGTCGAGTAAAATGTCAGAACAAGAAATGTTTGAACAGGTTTCAGAAGTATTAGATAAATTACGCCCATTTCTTCTTCGCGATGGCGGAGATTGTGAATTAGTTGATGTTGAAGATGGTATTGTGAAACTGCGCTTGTTAGGTGCATGCGGGTCCTGCCCTAGCTCAACAATCACACTTAAAGCAGGTATTGAAAGGGCACTCTTGGAAGAAGTTCCTGGCGTAGTCGAAGTAGAGCAAGTATTTTAATTTAAATGATTAAAGCGATTGCTGCAGGTAAGCAATCGCTTTTTCTTTAGGAAGGCTTCCAATCTTTATTGACCAATGTTTTAGGGGGACTTCCCATTAAAATGGCCTCGATATTCTCGACGCAGAGTGTCATCATAGCCGTTCTCGTTTCAATTGTAGCACTTCCGATATGTGGCAGTGCAATAACATTCTTCAGCTTTAACAATGGGTGCTCCCTGCCGATTGGTTCTTTTTCAAAAACATCAAGCCCTGCACCGGCGATCTCACCTAACGTCAATGCCTCATATAAATCCTGCTCATTCACCACCGGGCCGCGGGATGCATTGATAAAAATGGCTGTTTTCTTCATTTTTCTAAAAACTTCGATGGTAAACAAGTTCTTCGTTTCTGATGTTAACGGCGTCAAGCAGACAATAAAATCCGCCTGTGCCACAAGCTCGTTAAAAGCGGTATAAACAGCCCCAAGCCTTTGTTCGACTTCTGGTTTAGGAGAGCGATTATAATACAGTATATTCATATCAAAGCCAGCTGCCCTCTTGGCAACCGCTTCACCTATTTTTCCCATCCCTACAATTCCAATGGTTTTATGGTGGATATCCTGACCGGCTAAAAGATACGGACTCCAGCTTTTCCATTTATCATCCTTCACAAATTGTGCTGCTTCTTCCATTCTCCGAGCTGTTGCCATCAATAACGCAAAGGTTAAATCAGCCGTAGAATCCGTCAATACATCCGGTGTATTACAAACCGCAATGCCATACTTGCTGGCCGCCTTAAGGTCGACATTATCATAACCGACAGCCATATTGGCAACAACCTTTAATCTTTCTCCAGCTGAGAGAAGACTTTCATCAACCGGATCAGTCAGCATGGTTAATAATGCATCCGCCTTCCTTGCCTCAGCCAGTAATACATCCTTTGGAACTGGTATGTCTTCGGAATCCCACATATTTACAATAAATTGCTGTTTGAGTGGTTCAATTACCGCTTCTGGAAGCTTCCTTGTTATATAAGCGTATGGTCTCATCCTATATCCCTTTCTATATCCCTATTTTGTCCATTTTACCATACGCTTCCTGTCAATGGTTAATGATACAGCCACTCTAGCTGAGGCAGATTGATTCGATTAATGGGGGCTCCGCTAATTTGAAAAAATCCGGCCAAAAACCGTTCATTTTCTGATGACTGCCTAATGATTTTACTTAGACTGTCCTCTAATACTTTTTTCTCCTGTTCTGAATGGGTGGTATAATAATTCTCAATGCAGTCAAAATAATGTAACGGAAAAATCAGCCTCGCATAAAGAAGCCTCCATGAAAAAGGTGACAACGGTGCAATACTTTGGTATTCGGCAAAAAATTGCTTTAATTCCACATCATATGTTTGGTTATTACGAAAATACCTCTCCCTTGTCCACTCAGCCAAATCACGGCTTCGATGGTCAAAAACCCAATCAAATGGATTTTTGATAATATAAGTACCTCCCCACGTGTTTAAGGCAAAACGTTCATGACAAACGGTGCCGCTGTCTATTTCTAACGGTTCATCATCAAGCTCCGTGTCCACTAAATATTGTATGGCATTCTCAGTTAATCCCATATAATAAGGGAACGATTCAATAAACATCCTTTCAAATTCATCTTCTGGGGTTTGAAACAACAACCCATTCCATACCTTTTCCATCTGTTCAAGGCGTTTTTCCCATAGTACCTTCCATTGCCCAATTCTACTGGACCGTTCAATTTGAAACGGCACCCTTCTTCCCCGCTCGTGAAATTTCGCCAGCTTTCGGCCTAATTTTGTCTGTCGCTGCTGTCGTTCAACCTCTCTAACGGCTAATACACAACAGTTTTGTTGTTCCCAATTAATTATAAGTTTCCCATCCTTTGCTGGCATGATAATAGGTACATGTTGGTCACCGTGCCCTCTGAGATGCTGGGAGAGGCTGCTCAATTCCTTTACATCTTCCTCTTCACGTCCTCGTGGATTGGCAATAATATAAACCCAGCCATCCCTTTTGAAGGCATCAAAAGTATTAATTTTAATTTGTTCTTTTGCCACAATACCATAATGGGTCTCTAACATTTTATATAACAATTTGTTTCACCTCTTCTTTCCACTCTCTTCTAAATTCATGTATATGTTTTTCCTATACAAAACTTGTTGCCTTCTTGATTTTTAAAATTAATGGCTAATGAGGGTATTTTAGTTGATTGTTTTTCATGAAATTGCATATTATAAACTAATAGAGTATAGGATTAGCTAAAAAATACAGAAAAGGTGATAAAAGGGATGGCGGAAAACAAGCAAATTAATCTAACAGAAGAAACTGCCCGCAGATGGCTGAAGGAAAGAGGCGTCAAAATCCAGGATATTGCGGAATTAGTGTTTTATTTGCAGGAAAAGTATCATGAAAACTTACAAATGGAAGATTGTATTTCCAATGTAGAACGTGTACTGTCAAAACGTGAGGTTCAAAATGCGATTATTACTGGAATTCAGCTTGATATGCTGGCGGAAAAAAGAATGCTTGAAGAACCCCTGCAAACAATTATTGGAACGGATGAAAGCTTATACGGTGTAGATGAAATTCTTGCCTTTTCAATTGTCAATGTTTATGGATCAATTGGATTTACGAATTACGGGTATATTGATAAACAAAAGCCTGGAATATTGGCTCGTTTAAATGATAAATCAACTGGGGAATGTCATACATTTCTAGATGATATTGTCGGGGCTATTGCTGCCGCTGCATCTAGCAGGCTCGCTCACAGGGCAGCAGGAGTCGATCGGAAGGACTAAAAAGAAACAGGATGTGGTGTGTTTAACCCCATCCTGTTTTTTGTTTTAAAATGCCCATTCGTCTAAGGAGTCTATTGTATATGTTGGCTTGCGGCTATATCCTGATAATAGCTCTTTCGTTGTTATTCCTGTGTGAACTAATAGTGTATCCATTCCTGCGTTTATTCCAGCTAAAATATCGGTATCGTAATTATCCCCGACCATCAGCGTTTCTTCCTTTGTCGTCCCTAGAACCTTCAACGCCTGATCCACTATAATTGATTCAGGTTTGCCAATGAAAATAGGTTTTGTTTGTGTAGAAACGGAGATGACAGCGGTTAACGATCCATTTCCTGGCATCAGACCTCTTTCAGTTGGAATCGCAATATCCCCATTCGTAGAAATAAATGTCGCTCCATTTCTTACCGCTAAACAAGCAATAGCCAGCTTTTCGTAGCTAATTGAATGGTCAATTCCCATTGCAACAAAATCAGCATGTTCTTCAGCAGAATGAAATCCTTTTTCTGTTATAGCCTTCTTTAATCCATCCTCCCCAATGACATACACTGTGGCATCTTGTTTTTGATCATATATGTAATTAGCAGTAGCCTGGCTGGTTGTAAAAACGAGCTTTTCTTCAGCAGGTATATCAAATTGAAGCAGCTTATCCGCAACCTGTGCCGGTGTCCGCGATGAATTATTGGTAACAAATAAATAAGGAATTCCCTTTTTCTTTAACCTTTTCACAAAATCAGAAGCAGCCTCAATCCGTTCAGATCCTCGATACATCGTCCCATCTAGATCAATTAAATACCCTTTATATTCTTTCAAACAAAATCACCCCTATTAGAAATGCGTAAGCGCTGCGGCGTATGGCCTGGAATCTCTCCAACTGAGATAAAGGAAACACGAAGAGCCGGAGGCGCATTCGTGCTTGACTTATCGTAGGGCGGAGAGCGAAGGAAACCAGCTGCTAAGGCGCTGAAGCTAGACAGTTCTCAAAGTAGAAATAGACCGTAAAATACGGTCCAATTAGTTTTTGAATGCTGAAACTGGCCCTAGTTCATTTTCTAGGTAGTCTCGTACATTTACCGCAAATATAGATAGGGCTGGAAGATGTTTCGTAAACTGCTCCAATAGTGTATGATAATCAATTTCTGTATAAAATTGAACAAGTGATTTACGAAACCCAATTAGATGTTTCAACGCTTCCCCTGTTTCTGAAGAAATGACCTTTTCATCCATTAGGATATCAATAATATCATCGTAGCTTCCCGGGTCACGCATAATAAATCCGTCAATCATGCTATTGCCAACGTCCAAAACAGACTCCACGCACATTTGCGTCACGCGTTCTAAGGCCGCTTTTTCCAACGGAGTCTCCCACTCTTCTCTGCTTGAAAAAAGCCGAATTTGTCCTTCTAAATACTGTAATATGGTTTCAATTTTTTCACGGTCAACAAAATACATTTTGCTACACTTCCTTATCCATTCTAGCTATATTGTAACATAATATGACAATGTTCGTATTTCCTGAACCTATTTTTGTCCCATTTTCCGATTGTATTAATATTCCCATTATCCTTCATTTTTTGTTACTATTAGGAGGATGTGAAAAAAGTGTACAAAGGAGACATTCACGTATGACAGAACGTTTTTTTCTATATGATGATAAGGAAAATACCACAACGAGATTTATAAGCTTTGTTGGAGAACACCAGCGGTTTGATTTGGCAATCATTCAAACAGGGCGTCATTATGGAAAGCACCTTGTACTTGATATGCAGGGAAACCGCTTTGCCATTATCGGACAAGATGATTTAGAGGAGGAAGGCTATTTAGAATTTGCCTTTCAATTAAATGAAGCAGATGCTGAGGAATTGCGTTCATTTTTAATGGAAATTGTCTAAGTTTTATTCGCACACATGTTTTTCTTTCTCCTTGCAATAATAATGGAAAAGGAGTGAAAGACATGACTGACAAAGATACTGAGAGAGAATATTTTGATCTTTCTAATGTTGAGAAACAGCGGAATTATCTAACAGCAGAAGAATTTCCCGACGGACCATTAGGGTCACCGATCAGACAAAACGAGCCTGTCCAGCTAAAGAGCACGCCATGGAAGGAAGGACAGCGGCGCTACAGTGCCTTTAATTATGAGAATAAATCACTACACCAGGATCTGCCAAGGCAAATGGAAGGGGCTCACCCTCCCCATGATGATCCTAAAACAGACGAACAGCCGCCGTACGATGAGATACACCAATAAAACCAAACAAGGGTGTCAGGCACCATGTGAATAAATCACATGGTGCCTGACACCCTTTTACTTTTTCACCTTTTTTAACACAAAATAAGCACAGCCGAAATTACAGTATTCAAATAGGTACTCACTTAGTGTACTGATTTTCGTATCAAAGGTTGCTTTTTGATTTTGGTCATCGAAGAATCCTTTTAGACGCAGTTGTCCATAACCCCAGTCTCCCACAATGTAATCATACCTGGATAAAATATCGCTATACCTTGCTTTCAAGGCATCTTCATTAAAACCGTTCCGATATTCCTGGACAAGCTCATATGTAGTGTTATTAATCGTCACCATGCTATTTCACCTCTAATTTTGCCACCCCTAGTCTACTTCCCATTATAACCGATAAACCATCAATTACTAAGAAAAAAAAATTTGCATTTGGTAATTCTAATAAAAGGAGGTGTTTGATTTGAAAAAAATCGCTATCACACTTGGCTTGTGTGCTATTACTGCACTAACAGGCTGTCAAAAGGATATGGGAAACCGTGATGTATATGAGGAGTCCGGCAATACCATCAATGTCAATAATAAACGGCATGAATTATATCGTGAAGGCGCTGGACAGGGAATCCGCAATGTAAGTAATGACTACGGTTTCGTTCGTCATCAAAAGAGTCCGGTGATGAATGATAATACAACGAATGATCATCGGACTGCCATCGACCGTGAACAGTTAGCCCATCTTATCAGTAAATACAGTGTGAATCTTCCGAATGTTAATGATGCTGCGACACTTGTTACCGATAAAGAAGTCTTAGTGGCTTATGATACTGATTCGAAAGATCGCAATATGACGGCAGACCAAGTAAAAAGAACAGCAATGTCCGTTGTCCCAAGGTATTTTCATGTCTATGTCACTGATAATAAGACATTAATTCAAGATGTTGAAAATCTTGCAAGCCTTGATTCTACAAATCGTAAAGCCCGGGATCAGGTGAATTATGTAATCAATAAAATGAAGAAATCCCCACAAGGAAACATCGTTAACACCGGTGAGGACGCTAACGGGCTATCGAAAGAAGACCGTGGAAGGATGCAATAAGCTAAACAAGAAAAGGAGTTCAGACCGTTTATTCGGTCCGAACTCCTTTCTTTTTAAGCTTCCTGTGCACTCTGTTCTCCAAGCATTTGTTTATGCTTCGCAGCAGCATTTACCTGTTCATCAGCATGATATGAGGAACGCACAAGCGGTCCTGCTTCACAATGGTTAAAGCCCTTGCTCATTGCAATTTCCCGCAGTTCATTAAATTCTTCAGGACTGTAATATTTTTGTACTTTTAAGTGTGATTTTGTTGGCTGTAAGTATTGTCCAATCGTCATAATATTTACATGATTAGCCCGCAGATCATCCATAACTTGAATAATTTCTTCCTTTGTTTCACCAAGACCAATCATCAAACTTGATTTCGTTGGAATACTCGGCTCCATTTCTTTTGCCCGGCGTAGGAATTCAAGTGAGCGGTCATATTGAGCACGTGCACGAACTCTTGGCGTTAAACGTTTTACTGTCTCAATATTATGGTTTAAAATATCCGGTTTTGCATCCATTAATGTCTTTAAGTTTTCTTCCTTACCTCCCATATCAGATGGAAGGACCTCAATGCTTGTAAACGGATTTTTCCGACGGATTGCACGAACGGTTTCTGCAAAAACGGCTGCCCCGCCATCTTTTAAATCATCACGGGCAACCGCAGTGACAACAACATGTTTAAGATTCATTAATTGAACAGAATCAGCGACTCTTTCCGGCTCTGCCCAGTCTAATTCTGTCGGCAAACCCGTTTTAACCGCACAAAAACGACATGCACGCGTGCATGTGTCCCCCAGAATCATGAAGGTAGCTGTCCGGCGGGCTCCCCAGCATTCATGAATATTCGGGCAGCGAGCTTCTTCACAAACAGTATGTAAGTTTTTTTCACGCATTAATTTTTTTAATCCTGTGTAGGATTCATTCGTGTTTAATTTTATTTTTAACCATTCCGGTTTCCTGAGAACTTCTTCCTTTTTGCTCATTTTCGTCCCCCTATTTTTTAAAAAATAAGTGCCTCTGTTGTCACTTTAACATACTCTCACCCGGAACGACAAGCAAGCTTATCACTTACCATTTATTAGCGATAATGAAATTTCTTATAATTCATAAACTAAACTTGTACTTTAATCGGAAGGAGAGATTCCTTTGCGAGTTGCTCTAATTATCAGTGCCATTCTATTATGTTTCACAACTGTCTCCCCCGGTAAAGGGGTTCATGCCAAAGAGACTGCTCCTACTCCATATCAAGATCGAATGCGGCTTTACGAGAAGGTCGAAGCGGTTACTCAAGTCCCTTGGTACTATTTAGCCGCTATTGATCAATACGAGAGAAATATTCGCCTTGTGCGCCGTGATTTGCCTAAACCTGATGGATTACTCGGGATTTATTTTCGTCCCGAGGTATGGGCAGGAGCAGCAAATCCAAATCCGTCAGAGGAAAACCCAGCAATTATTCAATTTTTTAACGGAATCGGAGTTGATGGGAATGGTGACGGAAAGGCCAGTTTAAAAAGCGATGAAGATGTCTTGTATACCATGGCCAATTATCTGCTTTCTTACGGAGTCGATCATGACAATATTAAAATTGGTTTATGGAACTATTATAAACATGATCGTACCGTCGGAAGCATTGCGACCTATGCAAAACTATACCGACATTTTGGCAGGCTTGATTTAGACAAGCGCGTATTCCCAGTTCCTTTGTATAGCAACCACAGCTATCGCAGCACATGGGGCGACAGGCGCGGCTGGGGCGGCCGGCGGATTCATGAGGGAACCGATATTTTTGCTAACTATGGCGTTCCTGTAAGAGCCACATGCTACGGGGTTGTGGAAATAAAAGGATGGAATAAGTTTGGCGGCTGGAGAATTGGAATACGTGATATTAATAATACGTACCATTACTTTGCACATCTCAGCGGTTTTGCTAAAGACATCCATGTCGGTCAAATTGTCGAGCCGGGAATGGTAATCGGCGGTGTAGGAAGCACTGGCTATGGACCACCGGGAACTTCAGGAAAGTTCCCGCCTCATTTGCATTATGGCATGTATAAGGATAATGGGAAAACCGAATGGTCTTTTGACCCTTACCCACACTTAGCAAGATGGAAACAGCTTGAAAGGATCGAATTAAGAAAGAAAAAATAGGACTGTCCATGTGGATAGTCCTTTTAATTATTAGATTCCATTGATTCCGTTTTCTTCTTGGATTTTTTGTCTGCTTTTTCCTCCATGGGAACCTGCACTGACGGTATTAATCCGCCGCCGCTATTATAAAATTGCGGAACCTCACCTTCCACCAGTGTACTGCCAACAGGAATACTTTGCTTTAATTTCGTAATATCAGTAGCAAACGGTGTGATAATTTGAACAGAAACTTCAATTTCTACAGATACCTCTATCCAAGTATTATTAATTCCCATTTCTTTTGTTTTAATTTTTACATCCGGTTCTACCTCACCAACTGCTTGGAATTCCACAGGAATTTTTGGACCTAAATTACCTAATAAAGCAATATTCGTTGCCCTGCCTAATGGGACATACCAGAGGATTGCATTATTAGTTGATGAATCTTCCGTCTCTATTTCCACATCTGTAAGCTGCTCTAAGGAGGCGAGTTTTCCCTGTTTAGCTGCTCTGATGTTTTTTTGAATTTGTGCCGTTGTTTCCGCCAATACCCGATTAATCAAATCCGTATTGAGCTGGGCATTTTGACCTGCTCCATTTTTTCCCGCTGTTACGATAATGACATCATTACTTTCTCCGACATTCGTTGTTCGTTTGGTGATGGCTCTATTGATCACGATAGAAGCGATATTTCGCGTTTCAGATTCAGCATAACGCATTAATGTTGGTTCAATCCCTCTATTGACAAGTAATACCCCAATAGCTGTTGACAACAGAAAAAAAACGAATGATAGCAGCATGACATATCGGAATGGCAGCGCTCCCCGCCGCAGACGTCTTTTACGAAATTTAGCCAGAATCATCACCCCTTCTTGCTATGTGTATGCTAAAAAAAGGTGAACTAGCCCAAAAACTTGGCACCTTACTCTGCATTGCTTTTCACTTCAATCAACATAAAAAGCCTGCTTATTTAAGCAAGCTTTTTTATATCATTTTGAGCAAGGCGTCCCTGCCAATCATTCCTCTATGGATCCCTAGTTCTTCTGCTTCCATTGTTACTGACTCAAGCGGTGCATCTAACAGCTGCTCAATCGTACGCACCCCGACTGCCCTGCCGGCAATAATTTTTCTGTCCTTAAGCTTATCATTTAACAAACCGACATCCAAGGCACCGCACATGATATAGCCTTTATCACTCGTTATTGCTAGCAAGGTTGTTTTTGGAAGCAATACAGAAACCGCCAAAAATGTATGGCCATTAATTTCAATTGGTGATAAATCAATCAAAGGGTTTCACACTCCTTTCCCTACTAACACACTATGTCAGTAAAGGAAAATCGTGTCTTAGGCATAAAGACTAGTTTTGCAGCTTCCACTTTAAAATATCACGGAGGAATTCTGGAAGAAGATACTTTTTCTGCTTATGCAGTAATATTTCCTTAAAAAAATGACCAAAGGTAAACATATCAGGAAGAGCTAAAGTATAAGTCTTAGTTGAATCTAATTTCTTATTATTAACAAAAATGCTGCCAGAATGAAACTGAATTCCATCATAAACAAAGACCCCTAACACAGTCCCTCTGAAGCCCAGACCTTTAATTTGGCGGTGATGCAACGTTTCGTTCATGGATTCAGCTAATATCTTAGCTAGTTCCTCTCCTGTTAGTTCCACTACACTTGGATTGATTGGATGAGGACAAATGGACAACAAATCGTACTCAGTAACATCGCCTGATAGTGGCCCTAATAACAGCCCGGCATTGATCATCGCACAATCTGTTCCGCTCCATTCTCTAACTGCCTTACATAATAACTGTGAGAATTCAGTCGCCTGAAAGAGGCTGCTCTCCAATGGTTTATCCAATGTTGTTACTTTACTTTGGAGCATCTTTTTACCAGATTCGAGAAATAACTGAATCTGTTCGATTTCATTCTCTACGATAGGAAGTGACTCAAAATCATAGAGGACAGCCTTTTTGTTTTGAATCGTTTTTTGCTGATTAACATCTAATGTAATATGACCGACATAGTAACCAAACTTTCCTGCGGCTCCAATCAGAGAATGATTGCTAAGTTTTCCTTTTTCGAACATGTGATGGGTATGAGCTCCCAATATCACATCCAATTCTGGGAATTCATCGGCCATTCGTTCATCATCGGGAAGGCCAAGATGCGAAAGCAGGATGATAATATCTGCTTGTTCCTTCAGATGTACAATCCACTTTTTCAACTCTGTAAAAGGATCTGTACATTTCCAGCCAAGCAAATCATAAAGATGTGAAAAGTTTGCCGTCAGCCCAATGACGCCGAGTTTTGTTCCGGCTTTTGTTTGATATATTTTATATGGCTGTGCCCATTCCGGAACTTCTCCATTTTTATGATAAAAATTAGCCAGCAGCACATCAAATTGAGCATTATCATACAAATGATTCAATGCAACATGCGGGAGATTTACCCCCTCATTATTCCCGATCGTTATGGCCGTATATTGGCTTTCATTTAGGAGATGGATATTTTCTCTCCCCATTGTGGCATCTGTTAAGGGATGCCAGCGGTCGATAAAATCACCGATATCAAAGAGGAAAACCTCTTCATTTGCTTGAATATGCTGTTCTCTTTTTTGTTTTAAAAATTGCTGGATTCTCGGCCACTGTTCTAAATGGCTATGAACATCATTTGTATGATAAAGATGAATTTTTTCCATATTAACACTACCCTATAATTCCTTGATAGATGAGTCGTATACCGACAACAACCAAAATGATTCGTATAATCAAAACAATCGTTTTGCTCTTAAGCTTTGTATTTAAGTATACCCCAACTTTCGCTCCAACCCATGCACCAGGGACTAATGCTAATGCATAGAGCCAATTTACATTCCCTAATGTAATATGTGTGATTGAGCTAAGAATAGATGTGGGTAAAATCATAAACATTGATGTTGCCGTAGCCACATGCGGCGGGAAGAAAAATAATAGAATCATCGTTGGAACCATTAAAGATCCGCCGCCAATACCAAAAATACCGGACAAAAAGCCAACAATAAAAGAAATGAAAACACCTAGAATGGGATTAAAACCATATTCAAAGGTCTTGCCGCTGTTATCTGTAAAGCTGCGAACAATCCCCTTTTCTTTCTTGAACGGAAGAGGCTTTAATTTTTCTTTTACTACCATGACAAGGGAGACAAGTAGAATAAAAATACCGAAATAAATACTAAAAGAGTGCAAATTTAATTTTTCCGTTACCCAAGCACCAAGAATACTGCCTGGACCACTTCCAATAAGGAAAATCAACCCACTTTTATAATCGACCGTTTTATGCTTCATGTAGGCTAATGTTGAGGATAGCCCTGTAAAAATCATGGTGAACAGCGATGTCCCTACCACTACCTGCGGGGTAAGATGACTGAATGTCGCCAAGGTAGATAAATATAGCAGGGCAGGAACGACTATAATTCCCCCTCCCATACCAATAAGCGATCCTAAGGAACTCGCTGCAATTCCAACTAAAACCAATACTATCCATTCCATATTTTCACCTTTCTATAGTCTAAGTTGAGGGTTTCTTGCTGTTCGGCATACCATTGTTAAAATAAATCAAGCTGCCTCGGTGCAAGTCCTTCGTATTCAATATGTAGAAGCTCCATCATCTGCTTCGCATTATCAGCTGCATCGCCGCCTGAATTATTGTTAAACAGAAGATACACATCTTTAGTCGATTCCGCTAATGTACGGACGTGAGCACCCCATTCCGCTAGTTCCTGCTCGTTATAGCGATAAAGGTAGCGAACCTCCCGCCAATTCTCAGCATTCCGTTTCTGCCAGCCGTAAACATTCCTTCCATGAAACCGAACGAGCACTTTTTCGAAAGATGTTGTTTCTAGAACTGTTGGAATCGAACCCTCGCCAGATTGAGGCTCATCACATATACTATGGATCCATTGTTCCTCTTTCATAAAGCTTAAGGTTTGCTGCCGGTACTTCGGTATAAACCATGATTGATGGCGGAACTCAAGCGCACAAGGAATGTCGTTCATTTCCTTCTTACACCATCTTAAATAATTGACATTTTCTTTTCGTAAATCAAACCACGGCGGAAATTGAAACAATACCATTGCTAATTTATCAGTTTGGATATATGGTTCGAGGGATTCTTTAAATGCCTGAAACATTTCCTGGTTCGATGCAAACGGGATTTCCCCGCGCTGGTGCCCAGTCATCCCTTGATAGGCTTTCACAATAAATTGGAAGGATTCAGGCGTTTCATTGACCCATTTTAAGCCATTTCTCTGCGGCTGAATCGCATAAAATGCGGTATCCACTTCGACAATTGGAAAATGGCCAGCATATTCCTTCAGCTTAACCCGGGATGAAGTTAGATTGGGATATAAGCTGTCATGGTCTCCCCATCCTGTAACACCAATGTAGATCAATAAACTCACCTCCATTTATTAATAATAGCATAACCGTTTTTTAAAAAAGGAGTTTTTTACTTATTAAAAGAGTGTGCGACAGTTGGAGATGTTTACCCTACAATTAAAAAGGGGGAGCCGACAGTTGGAGATGCTTTCTCGACAATTAAAAAGGCGTATCCGACAGTTGGAAATGCTTTCTCGACAATTAAAAAGGCGTATCCGACAGTTGGAGATGCTTACCCGAAAAAGGGGAGCCGACAGTTGGAGGTGCTTACCCGACAATTAAAAAGGCGTATCCGACAGTTGGAGGTGCTTTCTCGACAATTAAAAAGGGGTATCGAACAGTTGGAGGTGCTTACCCGATAATAATGGGGCATCCATACAAAAACCCGCCTGCCGATGCTCGGCAAGCGGGTTTAATTTCAAAAATATTAACCAATAGAACCTTCCATTTCGAACTTGATCAGACGGTTCATTTCAACAGCGTATTCCATTGGAAGTTCTTTTGTAAATGGCTCGATGAAGCCCATTACAATCATTTCAGTAGCTTCCTGCTCAGAGATACCACGGCTCATTAAATAGAAGAGCTGCTCTTCTGAAACCTTGGATACCTTCGCTTCGTGCTCAAGTGAGATGTTGTTATTCAACACTTCGTTGTATGGAATCGTATCCGAAGTAGATTGATTATCCATAATCAACGTATCGCATTCGATATTAGAGCGAGCGCCGTCTGCTTTACGGCCAAAATGTACCAAGCCGCGATAGTTTACACTTCCGCCATGCTTAGAAATGGACTTCGAAACAATTGTCGAAGATGTGTTAGGTGCTAAGTGAATCATCTTAGAACCTGTATCCTGGACTTGACCTTTACCAGCAATCGCAATTGATAAAGTCATGCCGCGGGCACCTTCACCCTTCAAGATAACAGCCGGATATTTCATCGTTAATTTAGAACCAATGTTACCGTCAACCCATTCCATTGTTGCATTTGCTTCGCAGACAGTACGCTTCGTTACTAGATTATAAACGTTGTTAGCCCAGTTTTGAATCGTTGTATAACGGCAGTAGCCGCCTTTTTTAACGATGATTTCAACAACCGCACTATGAAGGGAATTTGTTGTATAAACTGGTGCTGTACAGCCTTCTACATAGTGCACGCTTGCGCCTTCATCAACGATAATTAAAGTTCTTTCAAATTGTCCCATGTTTTCAGAGTTGATTCGGAAATACGCCTGTAATGGAGTATCTACCTTCACGCCTGGCGGAACATAGATAAAAGAGCCGCCGGACCATACTGCAGAGTTTAGCGCTGCAAATTTATTATCAGTTGGCGGAATTACTTTTGCCCAGTGCTCCCGGAAAATATCTTCATTTTCTTTTAGAGCAGAATCTGTATCTTTAAAGACGATACCTAATTCTTCGAGGTCTTCCTTCATGTTGTGGTAAACAACTTCAGATTCATACTGAGCAGAAACACCAGCAAGATACTTCTGTTCTGCTTCTGGAATACCTAATTTATCAAAGGTTGCTTTAATTTCTTCTGGTACTTCATCCCATGATTTCTCTGACTTCTCAGATGGTTTAACATAATACGTAATTTCGTCAAAGTTTAAAGAATTTAAATCTCCGCCCCATTGCGGCATTGGCTTGCTGTAGAAGATATCAAGTGATTTTAAGCGGAAATCAAGCATCCACTGTGGTTCATTCTTCATCTTTGAAATCTCTTCAACAATCTCACGTGTCAGACCACGTTTTGACCGGAATATGGAAACGTCTTTATCGGCAAAACCGTATTTATAATCACCGATTTCAGGCATCTTTTTTGCCATCGTCGTATTCCTCCTTCATAAACGGATGGAAGGGACCATAAAGTTCCCTGTCCTATTCGTTTTATTCTTGTTCCCCTTCGTTTAGCCCTTTTTCCATCGCCTTCCACGCTAATGTAGCGCATTTAATGCGTGCTGGAAATTTAGAAACACCGTGAAGTGCTTCAATATCACCTAAATCAAGATCCTCATCAATTTCTTTACCTTGCATCATGTCGGAAAAAACCTTAGACAATTTCAATGCCTCTTCTACTTTTTTTCCTTTAATCGACTGTGTCATCATTGATGCTGATGACATTGAAATGGAGCAGCCTTCTCCCTCAAACCTGCAATCTTCGACAACTCCGTCAATGACTTTAAAAGTCAATTGAATCCGGTCACCGCAAGTCGGGTTATTCATATTAATTGTATGGCTGCCATCCTCTAAAATACCGCGGTTGCGCGGCTTTTTATAATGGTCCATAATCACTCTTCGGTATAGTGCATCTAAATCTATATTAGAAGACATCGCTGAAATACTCCTTTGTTTTGACAAGCCCTTCGCAAAGTTTATCAATATCTTCTTCGTTATTGTACAGATAGAAGCTTGCACGTGCCGTCGCCGACTGTTTCAGCCATCTCATTAGAGGCTGTGCACAATGGTGGCCAGCGCGTACCGCGATTCCTTCTGCATCCAAAACGGTTGCCACATCATGTGGGTGTACATCTGTCAAGTTGAATGTTACAAGTCCGGCACGCTTATCTCCATCATGCGGACCATAAATCGTAATGCCTTCGACAGAGGACAGTTTATCAAGTGCGTAAGCAGCAAGCTTATGCTCATGCTGGGCAATATTATCTAAGCCGATGTCATTTAAAAAGTCGATGGCGGCTCCAAGACCAATAGCACCAGCAATAATCGGCGTGCCTCCTTCAAATTTCCAAGGCAGCTCTTTCCATGTTGATTCGTGTAAATGAACGAAATCAATCATTTCACCGCCAAATTCAATTGGCTCCATATTTTCCAGCAAGTGCTTTTTGCCATAAAGAACACCAATACCTGTCGGTGCACACATTTTATGACCGGAAAAGGCAAGGAAGTCACAATCTAAGTCTTGAACATCGATTTTCATATGCGGTGCACTTTGGGCACCATCCACCACCATAATTGCACCATGGTCATGAGCGATTTTAGCAATTTCCTTAATAGGATTGATCGAGCCAAGGACGTTCGATACCTGCATCACAGAGACGACCTTCGTTTGATCCGTAATCGTTGCACGCACGTCTTCAAGGGAGATTGTTCCATCCTCTTGCAGCGGGATATACTTTAGCTCGGCACCAGTCCGTTTTGCCACCTGCTGCCACGGAATGATATTACTATGATGCTCCATATAGGTGATAACAATTTCATCACCTTGTTTTAAGTTGGCAGCAGCGTAACTAGCTGCCACCGTATTTAGAGAAGTTGTCGTTCCTCTTGTGAAAATTATTTCTTGAATTGATTTCGCATTGATAAACTTACGAACTTTTTCACGTGCTCCTTCGTAAGCATCAGTAGCCCTTGTTCCTAGTGTGTGCACACCGCGATGAACATTGGAATTGTATTCACGGTAGTATTTTTCAACAGCTTCAATTACTTGAATAGGTTTTTGTGAAGTTGCAGAACTATCTAGATAAACAAGTGGTTTTCCATTAACTTCTTGGTCTAATATCGGAAATTGGCTGCGAATATCCTGGATGTTCATTATCGAACTTTCCTTTCAATGACTTCCGTTAATTGTGTTTTAACTTTCTCAATCGGAAGCTGATTTACCACCGGTGCAAGGAAGCCGTGGATAACTAAGCGCTCTGCTTCAGACTGTGGAATTCCGCGGCTCATGAGATAGTAAAGCTGAAGCGGGTCTACACGTCCAACAGATGCAGCATGTCCTGCCGTAACATCATCCTCTTCAATAAGAAGAATCGGATTAGCGTCCCCTCGAGCTTTTTCGCTTAGCATAAGAACACGTGATGTTTGTTGTGCATCAGACTTTGAAGCACCATGTTCAATTAGACCAATTCCGTTAAAAATAGTTGTGGCACTTTCTTTGACAACACCATGCTTTAAAATATTCCCTTGAGTGTGTTTACCAAAGTGAACAACCTTAGTCGTAAAGTTTTGTGTTTGCTCACCGCGTCCGACAACAACCATTTTCGTATCAGCGACAGAACCATCACCAAGTAAATTAGTTGTGTTCTCGAAAATGGTATTCCCTTCGTTCATTGATCCAATAGCCCAATCGATTTGAGAATCTCTGCCAGCTACACCGCGGCGGTTTATATAGGAGGTGATTCCTTTTGCCAAGTTATCAACCGCTCCATATTGCACACGTGCATTAGTATTCGCTACTACTTCAGTTAAAATATTAGCTAGTGCATTAGACTCTTCCACTGTGGAAATATAGTTTTCAACATATGTTAAAGAACTATTATCATCGGCTACAACTATGACATGGTTAAACAGATTAGCTTCCAAATCATCTTGAACAAATACTGCTTGAATCGGCTCAGCAATTTCCACATTTTTTGGTATATAAACGAAAACGCCGCCGTTAACAAGTGCTGCATGCAATGCTGTCAGCTTGTGTTCATCTGCATTGGTTGCCTGTGTCATATAATACTTTTTCAATATATCGCCATGCTCTTTTGCAGCTGTGAAAATATCTGTAAAGATAACGCCCTTATTCTTCAGTTCGTCTGATAATTTCAAATATGCAGGCGTCTGATTCCGTTGAATATAGAGGTTTTGATTGCTGGCGTCGACATCTACTAATGCCTTGACTTCCTCTGGAAGTTCCGCAAGAGACGAATAAGCCTGACTTTTAACTGTATGCTGTTGGAATTGGGTAAAATTCCATTTTTCAATTTTTGTCTTGTCCGGTTTAGGCATAGACAATTGTTCAAACTGCTCTAATGCCTTAAGACGAAGCTCCGCAAACCAAGCAGGTTCATTCGTTTCCTGCGAAAAAGAGCTAACGAACGCCTCATCAAATGGTAATTTTATTTCAGTTGTCATCTTAATCCTCCTAACTTAACACTTAAGCTTCTTGCCCAACTGTTTCATCTTCAATGCCAAGCTCTTGCTTAATCCAGTCATAACCTTCCGCTTCTAAGCGTTGTGCAAGCTCTGGTCCGCCTGATTTAACAACACGGCCTTGCATCATAACATGCACATGGTCAGGAGTAATATAATCTAACAGACGTTGATAGTGAGTGATAATTAAGCAGCCAAAGTTCTCGCCTCGCATTTGGTTGACCCCTTTTGAAACAACCTTTAAGGCATCGATATCAAGACCAGAGTCAATTTCGTCCAAAATAGCAATCTTTGGTTCAAGCATCATTAATTGAAGGATTTCATTGCGTTTTTTCTCTCCGCCAGAGAATCCTTCGTTTAGATAACGCTGTGCCATATCTAAATCCATTTCAAGGAATTCCATTTGCTTATCCATTTGACGGATAAACTTCATTAATGAAATTTCATTGCCTTCACCACGGCGGGCATTAATAGCTGAACGTAAGAAGTCCGCATTTGTCACACCGTTGATTTCACTTGGATATTGCATTGCTAAAAATAGACCAGCTTGAGCACGCTCATCTACTTCCATTTCTAAAACATTCTGATCATCTAAAGTGATGCTTCCGCTTGTCACTTCATATTTTGGATGGCCCATTATAGCAGAAGATAAAGTTGACTTACCAGTTCCGTTTGGACCCATGATAGCATGAATTTCTCCGCCTTTAATTTCGAGGTTGACACCTTTTAAGATTTCTTTCCCCTCAATTGCAACATGCAGGTCCTTGATTGTTAAAGTTGATCCAGCCATATTTATACCTCCGAAAATATTTTGTATCTTGCAGACCGAAATGATCTGTACCCTTTATTCTCATTTTATTCTCATTACAATCTTATAACATATGAAATGTATTAGCAACCTTTATGCAGTAATAACTAAACCTGTATTTTCACTGGAGCAGTGCCAATTGAGAATGAAGGTTGTATTTTTGCGAAAATTCAGATAAGAATTATGTAAAAATAACTCGATTAACATAATACTCTTTTTTCGACATAATTGCTATGGGTATTCAAAATCTATTTTTTACCAACAATTCTATTTTCATGTAATAAAAAAAGAAAGCCAGAATGAGACACTGACTTTCTTCTTTATTACCCTTTTAATTACTCAGTAACTGGGATAACAGCACCTTTGTATTTTTCCTTAATGAAATCTTGAATTTCTTTCGAGCGAAGAACCTCTACAAGCGTTTTGATCTCCTTGCGGTTCTTGTCTTCGGAACGAACAACCACTAGGTTTGCCGGAACTACATCATCACCTTCAAAAGCAATTCCATATTTACCGATATCAATACCGCCTTCTAATGCGTAGTTCGTGTTAATAACAACAGCATCCCCTTCACCGCTGTCGAAAGAAGAAGCTAATAATTTCGCTTCAATTAATGTTGAGAAATCAAGGTTCTTAGGATTATCAACAATGTCCTCTACTCTTGCATTCGCTCCAACGCCTTCTTTAAGCTTAATTAAACCCTCTTTTTCAAAAATAGGTAAAATACGCCCATGGTCACTTAACGAATCACTCATAATAATTTTTGCACCTTTTGGAAGGTCCTTTAAGCTTTTATATTTTTTAGAATAAATCCCGATTGGTTCTTTATGAATGCCGCCAACACTGACAAAATCAAAATCCTTATTCTCTTTCATTTGCAAATCTAAATACCCTGGTGTTTGAAAATAGTTTGCATCGAGTTCTTTATCCCTTAAAGCTACGTTCGGAAGGATATAATCTTGAAAAACTTTTACTTCAAGGTCAATGCCCTTTTCCTTTAATAACGGTTTTGCC
The DNA here is from genome assembly GCF_014656545.1 of Neobacillus kokaensis. GTDB lineage: Bacteria > Bacillota > Bacilli > Bacillales > Cytobacillaceae > Neobacillus > Neobacillus kokaensis. The sequence goes on along the minus strand of NZ_BNDS01000003.1, from coordinate 279,294 downwards.
TGTTCTAGAATTTCCGCATGAGGTACTGCAGATGCTCCTACTACTAATTTCTTATTTCCATCCTTTTCTGCCGTATCATTTTTTGCACCGCCGCATGCTGTTAGGGCAAATGCTACTAATGCAATGAAAATTAAACTAACTACTTTTTTCATAATTTAACTCCTCCTGTTAACGTTTATCTGTTTTCTTTGTGAAATAATCTCCTACAAATTGGATGATAAATACCAAAATTAAAATCGCAATCGTAGCCACTAACGTTACAACTGGTCTATTACGCTGAAACCCTTCCAGGTAGGCAAAATGACCAAGACCGCCAGCTCCAATAACTCCTGCCATCGCTGTAAAGCCCACAAGCGAAATAGCAGTGACTGTTATCCCCGAAATTAATGCTGGGAGAGATTCCGGTATTAATACTTTAAAAATGATATGTCCATGTGTTGCACCCATGGATTGTGACGCCTCAATTACTCCTTTATCAATTTCCCTTAGAGCAATCTCCACCATTCGGGCATAAAAAGGAGCGGCCCCAATAATCAGTGCCGGTAGTGCAGCATTAGCACCAAGCATCGAACCAACTAATAATTTGGTAAAAGGAATTAATAAAACAATTAAGATAATAAATGGAATTGACCTGAATATATTAACAAACGCAGCAATAATCACATTAACAAATCGATTTTCCCAAATGTTACCCTTACCTGTTAAAAATAACAGCAATCCAAGTAATAACCCTAAAATAAATGTAGCAAGGACGGAAATAAATGTCATATAAATAGTTTCTTGTGTTGCCAATAACAAATCTTCCCACTTAACCATTTCCAAAAAGTCAGCCATTACTGATCACCTCCACGCCCACTTGCTGTGAGTGAATATAATCGATGGCTTTTTGAATTTCATTTTGCTGCCCATCCAAGTGAATAAATAATGTTCCGTATGATCCGTTTTGCGTGTGAGAAATATTCCCTTGCAAAATGTTTACAACTACATTAAAATCCCGAATCACATTTGTGATTAAAGGTTGTTCAGTTGATTCCCCTAGGAACGACAGTTGAATAACCTTCCCATGAGGATAGCGCTCAAGCAAATTCTCAGCAGTTTCCTTCGTTTTCTCAGGTTCAGTCACTTGTTGTACAAAACGTTTGGTGATAGGCTGCTGTGGATTTTTAAATACTTCTAACACTGAACCGAGTTCAACCACTCTGCCGCTCTCCATTACTGCTACCCGGTGGCAAATTTTTCGAATGACATGCATCTCGTGGGTTATTAACACAATTGTCAGTCCTAGCCGTTTATTGATATCCACTAATAAATCCAAAATGGAATCCGTTGTTTGTGGATCTAGAGCGGAAGTCGCTTCATCACAAAGAAGGACTTTGGGATTGTTGGCCAGCGCTCTGGCAATCCCAACACGCTGCTTTTGTCCTCCGCTTAGCTGTGAAGGATAAGCATTTTCTCTTCCTTCCAGTCCAACAAGCTTAATCAACTCATCGACTCGTTTTTTTCTTTGTGGACCTTTTACACCGGCAATCTCTAATGGAAAGGCGATATTTTCACTAACCGTCCTTGACCATAATAGATTAAAATGTTGGAAAATCATGCTGATTTCCTGGCGTGCTTTCCTGAGTTCGCCACCCTTAATTTTCGAAATTTCCCGTCCAGCAACAGTTACCGTTCCTTCTGTTGGCAGTTCAAGCCCATTTAGCATTCGGATTAATGTACTTTTTCCAGCACCGCTATATCCAATGACACCGAAAATTTCTCCATTATTTATTTCCAAGTTTACATCGTCAACGGCTTTTAATTGCCCCTGTTTGGATGGGAATATTTTTCGGACGTTTTTGATTGAAATCATCAAATCACCTGCTTCTTTATTCCTAATAAAATATAGGGTTTGATTTTTGTTAAGGAAAGATTCTATTTTTTGAAGAAAAGGTACTTTCATTTTATTGTTCTATTAAAAATGCCTTTCTGCGTAGGCAGAAAGGCATAACAAATCTATCCTTTCTCCCATCTCTCAAAGCCACAGCTTTGTGTGAATTGGCACCATTTCAATAAATTGACGGTTGCCGGGCTTCATCGGGCACATCCCTCCACCTCTCTTGATAAGAGCTTAAAAGCAATCCTATATTCACTTTTACGTTACAATTAGTATGAAAGTATTTTTTAAAATACAAAAGAAATCGTAACACGGATAATAAAAGGTGTCAATGAATTTCTATCACATTTATGGCCTATTCTTAAGCTTTCGTTTTTAAAGAGACCAACCCTGTAGACGCTTCGATTGCATCCTCAAGATCTTCAATTAAATCATCCACATTTTCGATACCGATAGAAAGACGTATTAGATCCTCAGACACGCCCGCTGCCTTTAACCCTTCTGCATCTAACTGCTGGTGGGTTGTGCTTGCAGGATGGATAATCAAGCTCTTGGCATCTCCAACGTTAGCAACATGTGCCCAAATTTTAATAGAATCAATTAATTTCGCCCCTGCATCTCTACCGCCTTTAATACCGAATACAACCATTGAACCTGCACCTTTAGGAAGATACTTCTTTGTAAGCTCATAATCTGGATGTGACGGGTGGCCTGGATAGGTTACCCACTCCACTGCAGGGTGATTTGATAAGTATTCTACCACTCTTTGAGTGTTCGCAACATGCTCCTTCATTCGTACATGAAGGGTTTCAAGTCCAAGCACGAACTGGAAGGCATTTTGCGGACTTAAAGCAGGTCCCATATCTCTCAAAAGCTGTACACGCGCTTTAATAATATAAGCCGCTGCTCCAATTGCTTCAGCATAAACTAAGTTGTGGTAGCTCGCATCAGGTGTTGTGAAGCCTGGGAACTTTGACGAATTCCAGTCAAACCTCCCACCATCAACAATAATCCCGCCTGTTGAGGTTCCATTACCTAAGAGCCACTTCGTTGCAGAGTGAACAACAATATCTGCTCCATGTTCAATTGGTCTGCAAAGATATGGTGTTGCAAATGTATTATCTACAATTAACGGCACGCCTGCATCGTGTGCGACCTCTGCGACCTTTTCAATATCCAATACTGCTAAGCTTGGATTTCCGATTGTCTCTGCAAAAACTGCTTTTGTTTTTTCAGTAATAGCAGCTCGGTAATTTTCCGGATCTTTCGGATCAACAAATTTTACATTGATGCCGTATTTTGGTAGGGTTACTGCAAATAAATTATAAGTTCCACCATATAGATTAGATGCAGCGACAATTTCATCGCCTGCTTCCGCAATATTTAAAATAGCAAGTGTAATTGCGGCCATTCCGCTTGCTACCGCAAGTGCCCCAACGCCGCCTTCAAGCAGCGCAACCCTTTCTTCAAAAACAGTTGTCGTTGGGTTGTGAATCCTTGTGTAAATATATCCAGGCTCAGCTAACGCAAATAGGTTTGCTGCGTGTTCGGTGTTTTTGAACTGGTATGCGTTATTTTGATAAATCGGTACTGCCCGTGCACCCGTTACCGGATCCGGCGACAAACCTCCATGAACACTCAATGTTTCAAAACGGTACTTCTTTTGATTCTCAGCCATTACACTCGCTCCTTTTTATACAAATCAATAAAGTGGAAATTCAATCATCAGGGGATAACTGCCCATTATGGGATTTAAAAAAGGGGATCCACTTATTAGAAGAGGGATCCCCGCTCTTCTTATCTTTCAGAGCATTCGCCCTGCTGGATGTAGCACCGTGTATAAAACCGGTTGCCGGGCATCATGGGGCCAGTTCCCTCCGCCGCTCTTGATAAGAATCTTTATTGAATTGTGATTATTGATTGAATATTTAAAAGTATCATACACCTTGTCCAATTCCGAGTCAATAGGTTTGATTAAATTATTTTTTCTAAATAATGGTCAGGTTTTGTTAAATAAAATAAGGACTCAAGCAATAAGGATGTTCTGAGCGGTGTATTTACCTTTAAACTGCCCGATTGCTCTAGCTCTCGTAATTTTTCCTTTCCTTCTAAAAGCAGCTTTATAGCATCTTGGCTACCGGTTATCTTATATCTTGCCAGTTGTTCTTTTTCAGCTGCCTGCACCGAAATTTCACCATTATAGAACACCATAATCGCCCCTATGCCGTTTGCTTCAATGTTTACCTGCAAATCAGCATGTTTAATTAATGGTAGGATATGTGCTTGATTTTTCAAAGCATGTACGAAATCGAGGATTACCTCTATCATTTTTATCACTCCGGTTCCTTAATCAGTTATTAAAAATTATTCAGTAATGGACCCGGAATTCCTTTTAAAAGTTATCGACTTTTTCTGATGATTTCCCGAGAAATATGTCGGTTTTCATGAAAATTTGGGTAGTGACCGGTAGTTTTTTACTGTGAACAGATTTTAATTGTTTTTTCGAGGCGGGTATTCATGGACTTGATTGAAAGCCGTCGTGAGCTGCTTTTGTTCATGAATTGTTTAAAAATTAGATAGTGGCGGAGTAGTATTTTTTATTAAAATAGTATTGTATTTTACAAAAGAAAGGGTGTGGAAACATGAAGAGTGAGCCGCGCATACCGCCAATTAATTTAATCAGTTTAAGGTCATTAAACGCCCGCATGACTTTATCAGAACAAGATCAACGAAACTATTATGGACTTGAAAAAGGCTTTGAAGGCGAACTGCAGTTTGACATGTTGACCGATAAGCTTGAAAGTGAGTGTATCGTTTTGAAAGGGCTATTACTGGAAGTGGACGGAAATGAATTCCAAATTGATACTACTATTATTTTTCAAGGAGTTATTTATCTTTTTGATGTAAAAAATTATGAAGGCGATTACTACTACGAAGCTGGCAAGCTTTATCGTTCAAATGGAAACATCGCCAAAGACCTGCTTTCTCAGTTGAAACGATGTGAAACGTTGTTTATCAAATTGCTTCAAGAACTTGGATTTAATGTTCGTGTTGAGGCCCGCTTAGTCTTTATCAACCCCGAGTTTACCCTCATGCAAGCTCCACGCGATTATCCAATTGTTTATCCGACCCAAGTAAATCGTTTTATTAAAACATTGAACAGGATTCATTCGAAATTAAACAAGTCACTTGAGATGCTCGCGCAGCAACTACTTTCGCTGCATAAACCGGTGTCATCAAATATGTAGCTTCCTTCTTATGAATATGAGAGTCTTGATAAGGGGATTATTTGTAAATTATGTCTTTCCCTAGAGACTGATGAGGCAGGGCAATTCATCATTTGTAAAAAATGCGGGCATAGCGAACCAGTTGAATCCGCTGTGCTGCGACATGTGAGGGAATTACAGCTGTTGTTTCCGGGAATTAAAATAACAACGGTTAGGGTTCACGAGTGGTGTAAGGTTGTAAAGTCGGATAAAACAATTCGGCGGATATTGAAGAAGCATAGCATTTCGGTGGGACACACAAAAGTACGATATTTCATATTTAAATAGGGATTTCCTTTTTGGGGTTAGCTTTAGATGTGAAAACTAACCCTCTTTTTATGTTTTATCTTCTTCTAATGAAAATTTAACTTTGATTCTTACCGTTGAGCTTCTTTTCTACCTCAATTTGGGCAATATCAGGATTTGATTCTTACCGTCGAGCTCTTTTTTCTCCTCCTTCGGGCAATATCAAGGCTTGATTCTTACCGTCGAGCTCCTTTTTCCCCTCCATTGGGCAATATCAAGGCTTGATTCTTACCGTCGAGGATAAAGTCCATATAATTGTGTAAAAAGAAAAGGAGTCAAATTAATTCCTCTTGTCAACAATGTTATCAGCGACGAAAACAATGAGGAGGAATTAAATTTGACTCAAATTCAGTTTAACCTAAATATAGAAGATTTAAAAGACTGTGTCATGAACTCTGATTTAAACACTGTTGTTAAAGCTTCTCTAGTCCTAGTATTAAATTCAGTGATGGAAAAAGAACGTGATGACTATTTACACGCTGGGGTTTACGAACGTACATCTGATCGTCTTGACTACCGGAATGGTTACTATGAACGGGAGTTGCTTTTGAGTATTGGGAAAATATCCCTAAAGGTGCCTCGTACGCGTAATGGAGAGTTTTCACCATCCATATTTGAAAAATACTCCCGGTGTGACCAAGCTTTTGTCCTTTCCATGCTTGAAATGGTTGTGAATGGAGTATCTACTCGCAAAGTAAAAAATATTGTTCAACAATTATGCGGGGAGAATGTTTCAAAGTCCTTTGTTTCTTCCCTAACAGAAAAACTTGATCCAATTGTTAACACGTGGGCTAACAGGCCACTAAATACAACATACTATCCCTACATTTTTGCAGATGCCATGTATATCAAAGTAAGGGAACATCATCGCGTAGTGTCTAAGGCAGTTTATATTGCAACTGCGATTAATGAAAACAATCGTCGGGAAATCTTGGGATTAAAAGTAGATCACTCTGAAAGTTTTGAGGCCTGGCAAAGATTCTTTCAGTACTTACAATCACGCGGGCTACAATCACCAAAATTAATCATATCAGACGCACATAAAGGCTTAAAAAAGGCCATTGCTGAGGAGTTTGTAGGGACTACTTGGCAACGCTGCACAGTACATTTTAAACGCAATATCTTTAACCAATTACCCAAAAAAGATATAGGCGATGTGAAAATAGGTTTAAAGAGAATTTTTGAGGCTTTAAAAATTGAAGATGCCAGGAAATTTAAAGAGGAATTTTTAAAGAGTTTTGGAGAAAATCCTAAACTTAAAAATGCAATAGAAACATTGGAAGATGGCTTCGAAGATGCCATTCAATACTTGAACCAACCATCTAAATATCACCAATTTATTCGTAGTACAAATTCTTTGGAACGATTAAATCAAGAAGTTAGAAGAAGGGAACAAGTTATACGAATTTTCCCCAATACACAATCAGCTTTCAGATTAATTGGAGCAGTTTTAATGGACATTGCAGAAGAACAAACAAATAAAAAAATTGCGGTAGGAAAAGAGTAGTCTCTAAGAGACGAAACATTAATGACTTGGGATGGAACCAAATTTACGAGCCCCCCTTTCCCAAAAAAAGTAGAAGTAAAGTAGTTTTAGGGTATAGAGGATGGCCTAATTTCGAATTGACATTGAGCCTCCGCGGGCATGATGGAAAGCCAGGAAGCCAGGAGTTTAACAACCCCTGGCTTGCCCTCCAGGCTATCATGCCCGCCCCTCAATGTAAATTCGAAATAAGTGTTGTTCACTTATCATAATTTTGGCATGTCGAAGTTTCATTGCTGACACTTTTACACAATAATATGGACTTGACTCCGTCGAGCTCTTTTTTCTCCTCCTTTGGGCAATATCAAGGCTTGATTCTTACCGTCGAGCTCTTTTTTCTCCTCCTTTGGGCAATATCAAGACTTGATTCTTACCGCGGAACACCTTTTCCACCACACTTCGGGCAATATCAAGACT